>NZ_CP054918.1:7277329-7894562 GCF_013364195.1 Streptomyces sp. NA04227
GGACAGCGCTGCGACCGGTACGTACAGGTCCTCCTCGCGGAACAGGCCCAGGGCGAGCAGCCGTTCGGCGTACTCGTCCGGCAGTCCGGGCAGCCCCGCCGCGAAGGCGGCGAGCAGCGGGAGCCGCGTGGAGCGTGCGGGCAGTTCCTGGGCCAGGTATCCGATCCGGGCGGGGCGGCGCACCGTGCCCGCGTCCGGTTCGAGGTCGCCCGCGAGGACGCGCAGCAGCGTCGTCTTTCCGGCTCCGTTCTCACCGGTGACCAGCAGGCGCTGCCCGGGTGCGATCGCCAACCGCCCGTCCAGGCACAGTCGTTGACCGACCGTGACCCCGTCGAGTTCCGCCAGCGGACGGTCGGCGGGGTGCTCGCCGCCCGCCGCCGAGAGCGCCGCCGCGAACCGCAGCGGCTCCGGCGGCGCGGGCACCGGGGCGCGCCGGAGCTGGGCCAGCCGCTCCCGGACGGCCCGTACCTGGCCGCCGAGCTTCGCCTCGTGCGAGCGCCGGTGCTTGCCGAAGCCCTGCCCCGGGTCCCGGCCGGTGGTGGCCAGCCGCTTCCCGGCCGCTTCCAGAAGTTCCTCGGTACGGGCCAACTCCGCCAGCCAGTCCGTGTGTTGCTGCTCGGCCCGGCGCCGGGCGGCGGCCTTCGCGGTGCGGTAGCCCGTCCAGCCGTCGCCGTACCGGTGCACCGTGCGCGTGTCGCGGTCGACCTCCAGGATCGTGGTGGCGACGCGCTCCAGGAAGCCGCGGTCGTGGGTGACCGCGACGACCGTGCCACGGTGTGCGCGCAGATGCTCCTCCAGCCAGCGCACCGCGGTGGCGTCGAGGTGGTTGGTCGGTTCGTCGAGCAGGAGCAGTTCGGGGGCGGCGGCCAGTACGCAGGCGAGGGCGAGGCGGGACTGCTCACCGCCGGACAGCGAGCCGAGCACCCGGTCGCGGCCGACTCCGGCGAGCCCGAGTCCGTGCATCGCGGCGTCCACGCGGACGTCCGCCTCGTAGCCGCCGCGTTCCTCGTAGGCGATCAACAGCTCGCCGTACTCGTCGAGTTCCTCCTCGGAGGCCTCGCCGAGCCGTTCTTCGGCGGCACGCAGTCGGCGCTCCATCTCGCGCAGATCGGCGAGTGCCAGGTCGACGGCGTCCCGCACGCTGCGGTCCGGGTCGAGATCGAGGGTCTGGGCGAGATGGCCCGTCCCGCCGGGGAAGCCGACGGTGATCTCCCCGGCGTCCGGCACCTCGGCGGCGGCGAGCAGCCGCAGCAGGGTGGACTTGCCGGAGCCGTTCTCGCCGATGACGGCCGCCCTCTCGCCCGGGCGGACGGTGAAGGAGACCTGATCGAGGACGGTCCGGGTGCCGTAGGTCTTGGTGACGTCCTTGGCGGACAGCTGTGCCACGGCAGTGGGCACAGCGGTATGGGCGCGTTCGCGCATATGACTTTCCCTGAGTGTGCGTGGGTCTACGGGTGGCGGAAACGGCGGCAGTGGCCGTGGCCCGGACTCAGCGGAAGTAGTAGTACGAGAAAGTCATGACGCCACCATAGCAAGACGATGCGTCTCGTCTCACCCTGATTTCCGAAGAACCTGGTGAGGCGCGTCGCCTTGTGTGTGGTGAGGGGGTGGCTGTGCACGTCCCCGGCGGTGGCCGGTCGGCGGCAGGGCTGCGGCCGGGGACGGTTCACCGCCGGGTCGGTGCGGTCAGCGCAGTGGGTCGAGGACCGCGCCGGGGTTGAGGATTCCCGCCGGGTCGAGGGTCGCCTTGCCCGCGCGCAGGGCGGCGGCGAAGAGGTCGGGGCGCTGCCGGTCGTACCAGGGCCGGTGGTCGCGCCCCACCGCGTGGTGATGGGTGATGGTGGCCCCGCTCGCGAGCAGTGCCTCGGAGACCGCCGCCTTGATCTCGTCCCACTGCTCGACGGTCTTGCCCCACTCGCCGGCCGCGTAGATGCCGAAGTACGGCGCCGGGCCGTCCGGGTAGACATGGGTGAACCGGCAGGTCACCACCCCCCTGGCGCCGACCTGGCGCAGGGCATCGCGGGCGGCGTCGTCGACGGCCGCGCGCAGGGTGTCGAAGCGGTCCCAGGTGCAGGCGGTCTCGAAGGTCTCCACGATCATGCCCTGGGCCGCCAGCACGTCCCGCTGGTAGGGCATGCGGACGAAGGCGGAGCGCCAGGTGTCGGCCGCACCGGTACGCGCCGCCTGTTCCGCGCTGTCGGTGTAGCGGGGCGGCTCGGGCAGCGTGCCGCCGTGGTCGCGGCACAGTTCGAGCGCGCGGTCCATCCGGGCCGTGACGGGGTGATCGGCCGATTCGAAGCCCAGTACCAGGACGGCGGTCGGGGAGCCCGCGTTGATCAGGGCCTCCATCGGGTCCAGGAGACGGCAGTTGGCCGGGTCCAGCCCGGACTGCGACAGCGCGCGCACCGCCCGGACACCCGCGTCGTGGTCCGCGAACGCCACCGAGGCGCCCGCCCGCCACCGCGGCCGGTCCTGGAGGCGGACCCAGGCCTGGGTGATGACGCCGAGCGACCCCTCGGAGCCGAGGAACATCCGGTCGGGCGACGGGCCCGCGCCCGAGCCCGGGAGCCTGCGGGTCTCCAAGGTGCCGGACGGTGTGACGACGCGCAGCGACTCGGTGAGGTCGTCGATATGGGTCAGGCGCGTGGCGAAATGGCCCCCGGCCCGGGTCGCGAGCCAGCCGCCGAGGCTGGAGAACTCGAAGGACTGGGGGAAGAAGCGCAGCGTGTAGCCCCTGGGCCGCAACTGCTCCTCCAGGTGCGGGCCGAGGACCCCGGCCTGGACGAGCGCGGCCCGGCTGGTCGGGTCGACCTCCAGGACCCGGTTCATCGCGGTGAGGTCGAGACTGACCACGCCCGCGTACGCGCCGCCCACCCGTGGCTCGACGCCGCCCACCACCGAAGAGCCGCCGCCGAACGGGACGACAGCGATGTTCGCCTCGGTGCACCAGTCCAGTACGTGGACGACCTGCGCCTCGGACGTCGGGCGTGCGACCAGATCGGGCACGTGGGGCAGTTTGCCGAGAAGTGCGCGTACGACATCGCGGAAGGCCTGCCCGTGACTGTGCGCGAGCCGGTCACGTACGTCCTCGGAGAGAATCGGTGCCAGGGCCGACGGCGCCGCGACCCTGCTCGCACCCACACCGAACGCCTCGATGGGCGGAGCCTCGTGCACGGTCGGGTCGGCGCACGGCAGCAACTGCGCGGTGCGCCGGGTGAGTTCGTCGCGCTCGGCGCCGGTCACCGCGTCCTCGACGTTTCCCCATCCCCACCACGAGCGTGTCTTGCCGCTCATCGCCGCACCACCTATCTGAACGTGGGGTAAGTTACCTGGCGGTCAGATTGGCATAGGGTGGCGCCATGGGCAAGCAGGAGTCGGGCACGCGCGGGGCGGGCACCAGAAGCGGGGTGGGCACCAAGGGGATGCCCCGCAAGGAGCGGGAGCAGCTGATCCTCGACGCGGCGGCCGAGGAGTTCGGTCACAAGGGCCACGCACGCGGCTCGACCGCCGTCGTGGCGGCGCTCGCGGGGATCACCAAGCCGCTGATCTACGAGTACTTCGGGTCCAAGGACGGCCTCTACCTGGCCTGCCTGGAGCGTGCCGGATCCCGCCTGGTGGAAGCGGTCGGCTCCGCGGCGGAGGGGCCCGCCGACCTCACGCACGCCGCGCGCACCATGGCGGCGATCTTCCGGGCGCTGGAGTCCCGCCCGCACGACTGGGAACTCGTCTACGACTCGACCCTGCCCGCCGACACGGAACTCGGTGCCGCGGCCGCCGTCTACCGGCGGGAACTCAACCGCCTCGGCGCGGTGGGCGTCGCCGCGTTCCTCGGCGGATCCCGCGCCGCCGACCCCCGCGCCGACCCTCTCGACGCGGACTTCGCCACGCACCTCTGGTACGGCACGGTGAGCGCCGCGGTCGCCTGGTGGCGGCATCACCCCGAGCAGACCGCCGCCGAGATGACCGCGCGCTTCGGGCGGGTCTTCGCTGTGCTTCAACCGGGGCTGGGGTTGGGGCGGGAGCCCGGGGAGGGGTAGCGGTCGGTGTCGGTGTCGGTGTCGGTGTCGGTGTCGCTGTCTGCGTCTGCGTCTGCGTCTGCGTCTGCGTCTGCGTCCGCGTCTGCGTCTGCGTCCGCGTCTGGGTCTGTGTCTGCGGTGGCGACGGCTGAGTCGCGGGCCGCGCGCCGAAGCGGCCGTCGAGCTTCCTGCCCTGCCAACGGCGGGTGGTGCGCGCGGAGTTGTGGCGTTCCTCCGCGCGCACCACGGCCGGTCAGTGCTGGCTGACCTCGTCGGTGCCCGGACCGCCGGAGAGGGTGTCCTTGCCCTCGCCGCCGCGCAGGACGTCGTCGCCGCTGTTGCCGTAGAGCGTGTCGGCGCCCGCGTCGCCGTACAGGCGGTCGTTGTCCTTGCCGCCGTAGAGCGTGTCGTTGCCGTCGCGCCCGTGCAGGACGTCGTTGCCCTCGTCGCCGTAGAGGTGGTTCTCCTGCCACTCGGGGTAGTCGGGGTCCTGGACGCCGCCGCCGGTCAGCGAGTCGTTCCCGGCGCCGCCGTGGCACTCGTACGAGCAGTCGGTGAGGGTGTCGTCGCCGTTGCCGCCGTAGGAGCCGATGCCCCAGATTCCGCCGCCGCCCTGGATGCGGTCGTTGCCGTCCTCGCCGTGCATGACGACCGAGGCGTTGCCCGTCAGAACGTCGTTGCCCGCGCCGCCGCGGATGGTGGCGTAGGCGCTGTCCTTCGGGTTGACGGAGAAGGTGTCGTCGCGGTCACCGAGGTTGACGCGGTAGTTGTCCGAGTCATCGGAGTTCTCCGGGATGTGCACCCGGCACTCGACGACCTTGTGGTCGGACGCGGAGGGGTAGGTGCACTCCCGGGCCTTGGCGTCGATGTTGTTGCGGTCGCGGAAGGTGAGGACGTACTCGGAGTCGTTGGGCCCGTTCTCCACGACCCGGGCGGACACGGTGAGTTCGTTCACCTGGCCGGGAGCGGCGACGAACGTGAGCTCGGCGTCCTCCCACACCATCTCGGCCGCGGCCGGAGCGGCCTGGGCCGCGGGCGCCGCCAGGGCGGCACCGCCGAGGATGAGGGCAAGAGCGCCGGTGGCGGCGGCGACGGAGCGGTACGAGGGATATGTGCGCATGCGGAAGTAGCCCTTCGGAAACGGTAAGCGTGGTCGTGGTCGCAAGGGCGGCGCGCTGTGTGAAGTCGCGGCCGTCACTGTCGATGTCGCTGTCGAATGCGGTGCGTTCGGTCGACGCCTCGTCGTGCCGGACACGTCGGCGCCGGGTGTGGGGTGTCTGTTGCACCACACACTTATGTGACGTTCGGGCCAAGGGTCTCGGTTGGTACCGGAACGCGCCATAAGTTTCGACCGATTCGGCGCATTCATGCCGCAACCATCGATGCGGGCTGCACGCACCGCCGCCGAACGGGCCGTGGCGCTCCGCTGGTTAGCCCCCTCCGGTACCCGGGAGAGCCGCTGGTTTCGGACCTGGCGACAGAAGTTCACCCTTGCTGGGTTCGGCGCGGCCGCGCCCGAGTCGAGTCCTGTCGTTACTTGCCTCAGGGTGAGACCAGGAAACTCCCTGACCGCGCCTGCGCCTGGTAACAGCCCGGCAAGGGTTCACGGTCAGGGAGGTCGGTCCTGGCATGCCGGCGCGAGCGGCTGTCGTTCGCCGGTGCAGGTGAGGGAATGTCAGTCCGAGGGGCGGGGAGTCCCGTAAAGGGCTTCTATTTCTTCGGCGTACTTCTCGTTGATCGGCTTTCGCTTGAGCTTCAGCGTTGGCGTGAGCTCGTCGCCTCCGGGCTCCCAGTACACCGGCAGAACTGCGAACTGCTTGATCTGCTCGACCCTGGACAGCTTGGCGTTCGCCTCGTGCACCGCCGCTTCCACCGCGGCTCGTACGCGGGGATGAGCGGAGAGGGCTGCGGGCGAGGAGTCCGTGATGCCGTGCTGGACGGTGAACTCGCCCATCACGTCCGGGTCCAGTGTGACCAGGGCGGTCACGTACGGGCGGCGGTCACCTATCGCGATCACGGAGGCGGCGAGCGGGCAGGAGACCCGGAGCGCGTTCTCGATGTTGGAGGGCGACATGTTCTTGCCCGCCGAGTTGATGATCAGCTCCTTCTTGCGGTCGACGATGCGCACGAAGCCGTCGCGGTCGATGGTCGCGATGTCTCCCGTGCGCAGCCAGCCGTCCGGGCCGACAGTTTCTGTCGTCTTCTCGGGATCGCGTCGGTAACCCTTCATCACCACGGCTCCGCGGGCCAGCAGTTCGCCGTCCTCGGCGAGGCGGAGTTCCACACCCGGCAATGCCCGGCCGACGGTGCCGGGGCGGATGTCGCCGGGGAGGTTCATGGTGGCGATGGCCGACAACTCGGACATGCCCCAGCCTTCGAGCAGCGGGATGCCGATGGCCAGGAAGAACTCCAGGGCTTCCTGGGCGATCGGCGCGGCCCCTGTGCCCGGGGCGACGGCCCGGTCCAGCCCGATGCGCGTGCGCAGCCCGGACAGGACCAGTCGCTCGGCGAGTGCGTGCTGAGCGCGGAGCAGGGGCGAGGGGCGGCGGCCGTCGAGTAGGTTCCGGGTTGCTTTCCTGCCCGTGCTCAACGCCCAGCGGGCGATGCGGCCGCGGAGGCGGCCTTCCGCGGCCACCGCGTTCTCGACGGCGGTCCTGACCTTGTACCAGAACATGGGGACGCCGAGAAAGACGGTGGGGTGGACCTCGCCGAGGACGTCGATCACCGTCCTGATATCGCGGACCGTCGTGATGGACGAGCCCGTGACCATCGCGAGGTAGTGCGAGAAGTACCGGTTCGCCAGATGAGCGTCCGGGAGGTAGGAGATGAGCCTGCCGCCCATGACCAGCTCGGACAGTTCGGGCAGGTGGGCGACCGAGGCCAGGTTCGCCAGGATGTTGGCGTGGGTGAGTTCGACCCCCTTGGGGGGTCCGGTCGTGCCGGACGTGTAGATGAGAGTGAGAACGTCTTCCCTGCCCACGCGACGCCAGGCCGCGTCGAAGTCGAAGTCGGCGTCGCCGCCTTCCTCTACCTCATCCAGCGTGAGGGTGCCTTCCACATCGTCGTCCACGCAGACGATGCGCTCCGGTGAGCCGGGCCCATCGGGCAGACGCGGGAGGAACTGCCTTTCGCACACCGCGACCTGGCTCCCGGAGTTGGACAGGATGTAGGCGATCTGCTCGGGTGTGCTGGTGTTGTAGACGGAGAAGGCGACGGCACCGAGGTGGAACAACGCCGCGTCCACCAAATGGAACTCGGGACGGTTGGTCATCATCAACGCGACCGTGTCCCCGCGTTTCACCCCGAGCGCGGCGAATCCGGCGGTGATGCTACGGACGCGGCGCCCGTACTCGGCCCAGGTGAGTGCGAGCAGGCCGTCCGACGAGCGGACCGCCACTGAGTCGGGTACGGAGGAGACGGTGTCCTGGAAGATCTCCGCCAGACTCGACGCCTCCACGAGCAGGCGCCTCATGCGGGCGGCGTTCAGAGTGTTGCTCATGAGTGGTCCTCCTGGTCTCCTGTGCGCTGCCCGCAGCTCTCACCTGCAAGGCACCCGGTCCGCCGGGTGATCGGCGACCGGGCGCGCTCCCGCTCCCGCCGGTTGTCCTGCCGGGGTTCAGCCGAAGTGGGGGCTGGGGACTCGTCGTGGTAGTCCGGGTGACGGTGGCGATCGTTTCGCACCCGGCGAGTACGAAGCGGGGGCTCGGGAAACCGATGAGCGCCGTGCCGAGGGCGGTGCGCTCCTTGCTCGGTGCAGTTCAGAGCCCACTCGACGGCCTTCGACAGAACCGGCCCCGGTCCAGTCCTGCAGAGCCAGGTGCTCCCGCGTCGCCCGGCGCGGCTGCCTGCCCATCGTGTGCTCCGTTCCGCTGTGGTGTGCCCTCGTGCGGATTCATCCTCGAAGAGCACACGGCCCGACCGCGATGACCGGAGCGCACACACTCCGGGACCGGAGCGCTCATCGGCCCGGTGGGTCAGTCGCGCGAGGTGCCGTCGGAGCGGTAGTCGCCGAGGTTCGAGCCGGTCCAGCGGCGGAAGGCCCGCCGCAGGGCGCTGGCCTCGGAGTAGCCGAGCCGGGTCGCCAGGTCCTCGACCGGTTCGGTGCCGCGCACCATGCTCGCGATCGCGGCGTCCCGCAGGATCTCCTCCTTGATCGCGCTCATGGAGGTGCCCTCGTCCCGCAGTAGGCGGCGCAGGTGCTGAAGGCTCATTCCGAGCCGGTGTGCCATGTCCTCCGGGTTCGGCCAGCTCCCCTGCAGACCCTGCTCCAGGATCTTGCGGACCTGGTCGGAGGTGCTGGAGCCGTAGTCGCGGGTGTGGAAGAGCTCGAAGGGGGAGTCCCGGACGTAGCGGGCCAGATCCGCCTCGTCCCGCACCACCGGAGCGACGAGCAGTGCGCTGTCGAAGCCGAGGGCCGCCACGGGGGCGTCGAAGACCGGGATCCGGCCGAACACCTTGTCGTAGTCGGCTGCGTACCGCGGCTCGGGGTAAGGCATTTCCAGCACCTGCAGCGGGATGCGCCTGCCGATGAGCCAGCCGGCGACCCGGTGCAGCATGGAGAGGACGAGTTCGCCACCCAGGTGCTCCGGATCGTCCAGATCGCTGAGGTCGACCTCCACCCTGGTGATCGGCCGGCCGTGCAGCACCCGGCCGGAAGGTACACCCGGCAGGGCATTGGTGGCGTGCTCGAAGCGGGACAGCACACCGCGCAGGTCGGCCGCGTGTACCAGCAAGGTGCCCACCATGCGGAACGTGCCGCGGGGCACGGGTGCACGGCCGAGGCCCCACAGCTCGTCGTCGGTCAGCTCCCACAGGGCCTGGGTGGCCCGGGCCATCTGCGCAGCGGTGACACGGGCCAGGGGGTTGCCCGCAACGTCCGGTGGAATACCCGCGTCCCGCAGCAGCGGACGGACATCCTGGCCGCGGGCCTCTGCATACCTCAGCAGCCGCTGCACGAAGTGGATGGGCACGGTCTGGCTCGCCATGGCTGATGACCGTACAAGATCCGATGCGCGCCACGGTCCCGAACCTCGCGAGCCCCGGTCATTCAGCGTGCTGCCGACAGCTGCCTAGCGTGAGCGGGATCAGTTCCGCGCCTTCAGTCCCGCCAACATCGCGCCGATGGTGGTCTACCTGGCCTCGGAGAAGTGCCCCTTCACCGGAAGCGTCTTCGCTGTCCAGGGCGGTGCCGTCGCGCTGATGGATGGCTGGACGGCGGCGGGAACGGCGGCGACGGAGGGTCCCTGGGAATCCGCCGAACTCACCGGACGACTCGACGCCTGGGCCTGAGGGACTGTTGTCGGCGCCCCGTGCGGGGCCGGCGAAACCCATACGGTCGTAGGTATTGCCAATCATTGGTGCAGCAATTCATTGTGTTGCCTGCAGATCTGACGCCGCTGCCGCCACGGCACGAACTCGCCGCAGTCCTCGGGCCTTTGCGGCGGTCCTCTCAGCAGGACGACCGATCCCCCCACCGCCGCAGATCGCCCTGAACGGACCGGGACCGAGCCGGTCAGGGATTCGGCGGAGGCGAGGACTGCGAACCCGCCAACCGACCCGTTTCACAGGGAGCCGCACATGAGCCGCATCACCTCACTCGCCACTCGCGCCGCCGCCGTGGGGACTGCCCTTGCCGCTCTGTGCGGCGTCGGCATCGGCACCGCACAGGCGGAAACCACGCCCGCCAAGACCTATCCCGTCGGAGGCGTGCTCACGGCCCTGCGGAACTATGCCCTGACGCCGGGGCAGGTGGCCGGTGCCAACGACTGGTCATGCAAGCCGAGCAAGGAGCACCCCAACCCGGTGGTCCTCGCCCACGGCACCTTCTTCAACCTCGGCTCCAACTGGGCGGCCATCGCGCCCACTCTGGCCAACCAGGGCTACTGCGTCTACGCCCTCAACTACGGCATGGACCCGGTGATCTCACTGAACCGGATCGGCGGACTCACCGCGACCGAGGAGTCCGGTCGGCAGCTGCAGACCTTCGTCGACAAGGTCCTCGCCTCGACCGGCGCCCGGAAGGTCGACGTCGTCGGCCACTCCCAGGGCGGAGTACTCGCCAACTACTACATCAAGCGCCTGGGCGGAGCCGCCAAGGTGCGCACGTACATCGGCATGGCCCCCAACAACCACGGCACCACGTTCAGCGGGCTGTCCACGCTGGCCGACAAGCTCGGCGTACTCGGCCTGGTCCGTGGCGTGCTCGACCTGGCACGCATGCCCGGCGTCAAGGACCAGCTGAACGACTCCGACTTCATCAAGGACCTGTCCTCCGACCCCGACACCGTCCCCGGCGTGCGCTACGCGGTGATCGCGACCCGGTACGACAAAGTCGTCACTCCCTACCAGAGCCAGTTCCTCGACGGGCCCGGGGTCGAGAACATCACGATCCAGGACCAGTGCCCCTCTGACCCGGTGGGCCACATCGGCCTGTTCAACGACGGCCCGACGATCCAGAACGTCCTCAACATCCTCGGTCCCGACAAGGCCGACTTCCAGCCCGACTGCGAGGACTACGGCCTGCCGCTCTGACCTCTGTGAGCTGAGCTGTGAAAGGTCCCGGACCCGTCCGCGTCGGCGGGCGGATCCGGGGCGCGGGACGCCGAGCCGACCCCGGCATCGGTGCTTCTCCCGGGCGAAGGACCCCTAGGAGCTGTTCGGGGTTCGGATCATGTGGTGGAGGTGAGGTACTTCAACCACATGATTGAGCCTCGTAGATGGAGTCCGGCTTCGTAATTCTCTGGGGCTTTGTCGTAGCGGGTGGCCAGACCGCGCCAGGTCTTGAGTTTCTGGAAGCAGCGCTCGACGGTGTTGCGCTGCTTGTAGCGCTCTGGGTCGAAGGTGACAGGCCGGCCACCGGCCGACCCCTTCTTCCTTCGGTTGGCCTGCTGGTCAGCCTTCTCAGGGATCACCGCGGTGATGTGCCGACGGCGCAGATAGGCCCGGTTCGCCTTCGACGAGTACGCCTTGTCCGCGGCCACCGACCGGGGGCGGGTGCGGGGCCTGCCCGCCGGTCCGGGCACCCGGATCTTGTTCAGGAGTGTCGGCAACTGCGGACAGTCCCCGGCCTGGCCGGCAGTGAGGACGAACGCCAGCGGCAGGCCCCGGGCATCGACAGCGGCGTGGATCTTGCTGCTTAACCCGCCGCGGGACCGGCCGAGTCCGGCCGCCTTGGCCCGGGCCCTGGTGCGGCGGCGTGCGCGAGCACGGTCCTGGCCCGGCGGCGTGTCCGCACCGGTCGCGGACGGGCGCGCACCACCCTCCACACCGGCGGCTGATCGTCCAGCGGAGCCCCCTTTTCCTCGGTCAGCGCCTGCTCCAGCGCATCCAGGGTCTCCCCGGCGACCGCCAGGCCCGCTGCTTCGTGGTGAGCCCGCACGATGGTGGAGTCCACGCTGACCAGCTCAAGCCCGACCTGCCCGCGCATGCTGGCCTCAGCGATGAGAGCTTCCATCAACACCTGGAACACCCCTGCTTTGGCCCAGGCATTGAAACGGGAGTAGACCGTGGACCAGGGGCCGTAGCGTTCTGGCACGTCACGCCAGCCCGACCCGGTGCGGAACCGCCACAACACCCCGTTGAACTGGTCCCGTACCCGACGCGGCAGCGGCCCGGAAGCGGCCACCGGCAGGTGTGGTTCCAGCAATGCCCACTCAGCATCCGTCACATCAAAACGTGCCACACGCCGCTTTCTACCAGCCCCGACCAGCACACCACCCGGCCCCACCAAGATCCGAACCCCAAACAGCTCCTAGGGCACCGCCCGGAACGGACCTTCCCCACCAGTGCTGTTGTCCAGAGGAGAGCACGAGACATGAAGAGAACTGCCGTCAGGCAGCTGACCACCGCCGTTGTCGCCGCGCTGGCCGTGACCGTGATGCCGTCAGCCGCTGCCACCGATTCGGCCGGGCCGGCCGCGGCCACGGCGAGCGACCCGTTCTACACCTACGACGGCAGCAAGCCCCTGGCCTCGTACACGCCGGGCGAGGTACTCAAGAAGCGGACGCTGCGGTACCACATCGTGGGTCTGCCGACCCCGGTCAAGGCGACTCAGCTTCTGTACCGCACCACCGACGCCCAGGGCCGCCCCTCCGCCAACGTGACCACCTTGGTGCGCAGCATCAATGGCGACGGCAGCAGGGCCGTGTCGTACCAGTCGTTCTACGACTCCCTCAATCCCGAGGACGGACCCTCCCGCGCCATCGCTGGCGACGTGAGCCTCGGCGGCCTGGTGCCGAACGCCGAGAGCCTCTTCCTGATTCCGCTGCTGTCCCAGGGCTACAACGTCATCATCCCGGACACCGAGGGCCCGAACGCCGACTTCGCGGCGGGCCCGGAGTACGGCGCCGTCACGCTCGACTCGATCCGGGCCGCGACCGGTTCGGCAGCGGACACCGGCATGAACGCGGACACCAGGGTCGGCCTGATCGGCTACTCCGGCGGTGCCATCGCGACCAGTTGGGCGGCGGCGCGGGCACCCGAGTACGCCCCCGACGTCAACAAGCGGCTGGTCGGCTTCACCGAGGGTGGACTGCTCGTCGACGCGGCGCACAACCTCAAGTACGTGGACGGCTCGGCGGTCTGGTCGGGTGTCATCCCGATGGCGGTCATCGGCGTGTCCCGTTCGTACGGCATCGACATCAGGAAGTACCTGAGCAGCTACGGCCAGCAGGTGTACGACAAGCTGGAGCACGGGTCGATCGCCAACGCCGTGGCTCAGTACCCCGGACTGACCTGGAAGAAGATGGCGAAGCCCGAGTACGCCGACCCGAACTCGGTGCCGGAGTTCGTCCAGGCGGTGAACAAGATCAACCTCGGTTCGGCGGCCACTCCGACCGTGCCCGGGTACATCGCGCAGGGCGATGGGGGCGTCTTCGAAGGTACCTTCAGCAACCTGCCCGGCATCGGCACCGGTGACGGCATCACGATCTCCGGCGACGTGCGGGCGCTCGCCCGGCAGTACTGCTCCACGGGCAACAAGTTGATCAAGTATCAGCAGTACGACCTGCTCAGCCACTTGCCGGCCGCCGCGGCATGGGCGCCCGGAGCGCTCTCCTGGCTGCGTGACCGGTTCGAGGGCAGGAGGGCACCGTCCGACTGCGGGCGCATCCCCGCCGGAAACTCCCTGGAACCCGAGAAGCCGACTGCGGGCTCCTGAGCAGTCGAGGACACGAGGCCCGGCATGAAATTCTCGTGCCGGGCCTCACCGTGCCGGGCTCCTGCGGATCTGCGGCAGCGTGCGCGGTGCGACGGGTCAGTGCCCACCCTGTCCGTTCGGTCCGGTAGTGACAGAACGTGTGTACGTCCTGGGCAAAGCGGGCGGGCGTGCCTACGGCCCACGTGTTCCGGGTCTTCGGAACCGCAGGGGCACGGATTTTGCCTCCCTGTGTCCTCCTGGTGACCGCGCGCAGATGGCGACTGCTGCCCTCGCGCGAGAACCGCCACGAGGAGTGAGACTTGGCGCAGGAGTCCACGTTGGAGTCGTGCAGCCCCGGAGGAGCCCGGAGGAGCAAGGTGACGCGTCCCGCCGACGCCGCCCACGGCCGCACCGCCGCTCTGGACGGCCTCGCTGCCGCCCTCCTCGACGGCCGCGGAAGGATCACCTGGTGGTCGCGGGCCGCGGGGGAGCTGCTCGGCTGGTCCGCCGGCGAGATCTTGGGCAGTCCGGCCCGTGACCTGCTCGCCCCGCAAGGCACCGCTGCGGCCCGGCCACAGCGGGGCGAGCACCGGCGTCCCACACCGCTGCGGCACCGGTCGGGCCGGATCGTGCGCGCCGAAGTCCGGCTGCTGGCGGCCGAGCGGGAGGGCAGCACCCTCGTCGTCGTCGTACCCATCGGTACCGCACGTCCGCGGGACACCGAATCGGCCCCGGCGTCCGCCCCGGCCGACCAGGAGCCCCTGTCCGGCGAGTCCGCGGGTGTCGCCGTGGCGGGCGCGGACGCCGCAGGCCCGCAGGCGGCTCGCCACCGCTTCACCGCGGCCTATCGGGGCGCTGTCGGAATCGGTGGGTCCCTCGACACGGTGCACAGCGCCCAGGAACTCGTCCAGGCCCTGGTACCGGCCCTCGGCGACCTGGCCGCTGTCGATGTCCGCGAGGAGGTGCTGGCGGGCCGCGCTCCGTCCCAGGGATATCCCGGCGTCGACAAAGAGCAGCTGCGCAGAGCTGCCGCCAAGGCCGCCCGGGGAGCGTGGCCCGCCCCGCTGGTCCAGGTCGGCGAGCTCGTGCCGCCACTTCCCGACCGCCCTGAGTACCGGAGCACCGCCGTCGGACAGGAGGTGTTCGCCGAGGACCGGGAGACGGTCCTCGGGTTCCTGGGCGACGATCCCGTGCTGCTCGCCAAGATGATGCCCGTGGACATGCGCAGTGCCCTCGCCTGCTCCATCTACCATCGCGGGCACATCTTCGGGTACGTCCTCGTCTGGCGCACACGCAGCTCCGTCCCCTTCGACGACAGCGACGCGGAGGTACTCAAGGAGTTCTGTGCGCGCTGTGCCCTGGCCATCGACAACGCCCTGCGCTATGTCCGTGAGCAGCGCACCGCCGTCGTACTGCAGCGAAGTCTTCTTCCGGCCGCGGCCACGCAGAGCACCGCGGCGGAGACCGCCGGCATCTATCTCCCGGCCAGTGGCAACGCAAGCGTCGGTGGTGACTGGTTCGATGCGTTCGGGCTCTCGTCACTGCGCCTCGCGCTGGTCGTCGGGGACGTGATCGGCCACGGGCTGCAGGCAACCGCCACCATGGCGCGGCTGCGCACAGCCGTTCAGACTCTCGCCGATCTCGACCTTCCGCCCGACGAACTGCTCACCCACCTGGACGACTTGGTGCAGCGGATGCGGGCAGAGGCCGATGCTCCCGACACCGTCGGGGCCACCTGCCTGTTCGCCGTGTACGACCCGGTGTCCGGGGTGTGCAGGATGGCCAGCGCGGGCCATCCGCCGCCCGCCGTCGTCCTGCCCGACGGCACCGTCAGCCACCCCGAACTGCTCCCGGGCCCTCCCCTCGGAGTCGGGGACAACCCCTTCGAAGTCACCAGTGTCACCCTGCCACCGGGCAGCGTCCTGGCGCTCTTCACGGATGGGCTGCTCGGCCACGACATCGACGCCGGTCTGGCGCGGGTGAGGTCAGATCTGGCCGAGCTGGGGCGGGCGGACGAGCCCCTGCACAGGACAGGCCAGGCCGTCATCGACCGTTGCGCCGCAGCCGCACATCCCGAGGACGACATCACCCTGCTCCTTGCCCGCACTCGGACCGTCCACGCGGCCGACACAGCCGCATGGGAATACCCCGCGGACCCCGCCGCCGTGCAGGACGCCCGCGCCGACACGAGCGCACAGATGACGGCCTGGGGGTTGCACGAGGCTCTGTTCGCCACCGAACTGATCGTCAGCGAACTGGTCACCAATGCGATCCGGTACGCGGGCGGGCCGATCGTCCTGCGTCTCGTCCGCGACCGGGTTCTGGTCTGCGAGGTCTCCGATCCCAGCAACACCCAGCCGCGGCTGCGGCGCGCCCGCAGCACGGACGAAGGCGGCCGTGGCCTCTTCCTCGTCGCCCAGCTCAGCAGCCGCTGGGGCAGCCGGTACGGCCACGCCGGCAAGACCATCTGGACCGAACAGGATCTCGGCTAGGGCCGGTTCGACAACGCAGCAGGACGTAGGAGTCGCAGCCGAGGCGTCCGAGCTTGACGTCCGTAGCCGCAGTCCCGACCCCCATGGCGAAGCAGCGCCTGACCCGGTGGGAGGGGAGCAACGCTGCCCTCGGCGAGCTCGCCGAGCGGTAGTGCCCCGCCCAACGGATCTTCGTTCGGCGGCGGATGCCTGGAGTGGTCCGACCGGTCTCCCGACCCCTGTGGTGAGAACGATGTGAGACGTGGGAGCGTTGGTCGGGTGAGTGAGACGACAACGAAGACCCTGCAGCACCGCTTTGACGGGCCGGACGACGCACCAGTCCTGATCCTGGGCCCCTCTCTCGGTACTACATGGCACATGTGGGACCGCCAGATTCCCGAACTCACCCAGCAGTGGCGGGTGTTCCGGTTCGACCTGCCCGGACACGGCGGCGCACCGGCGCACCCCGGCGACTCCGTCGAGCAGCTCGCCGACCGCCTCCTTGCGACGCTCGACGACCTGGGCGTGCGGCGGTTCGGCTACGCGGGGTGCGCACTCGGTGGTGCGATCGGCACCGACCTCGCGCTGCGCCATCCCGACCGGGTGGCCTGCCTCACCCTGATCGCCTCCTCGCCGAGGTTCGGTACGCCCGACGAGTTCCGGCAGCGCGGCGTGATCGTCCGTACGAACGGGCTGGACCCGATAGCCCGCAGCTCCCCGGACCGCTGGTTCACCCCCGGCTTCGCCGCCAATCAGCCCGCGATCACCGAGTGGGCCGTGCAGATGGTGCGCACCACCGACCCCGGTTGCTACATCGCCGCCTGCGAGGCGCTCGCCACCTTCGACGTACGGGAACAGCTCGGGCGCATCGGTGTGCCAACGCTGGTCCTGGTCGGCTCCGAGGACCAGGTGACCGGACCCGCCGAGGCGCGCACCCTGGTCGCCGGCATACCGGACGCCCGCCTCGCCGTGGTCCCGGGCGCCTCGCACCTGGCACCGGTGGAGCAGCCCGCCGCCGTCACCGACCTGCTCGTACGGCACTTCTCCACGTCCTGGCAGGACTCGGCGGCCGTGCCGCCGGTGCCCCCGGTCAAGCCGGTGCTCACCCCGCCGACCGCACCGCTCGCGGAGATAGCCCCGCTGCCCGACGACGCCTCCTCGGTGGTCCCGGCCGACCTCTACGAGGCGGGGCTCAAGGTGCGCCGCGAGGTCCTCGGCGACGCGCACGTGGAGCGGGCGCTGGCCGAGGCCGACGTCTTCGCGGAGGACTTCCAGCGCCTGATGACCCGCTACGCCTGGGGCGAGGTCTGGAGCCGCCCCGGCCTCGACCGGCGTGCGCGCAGCTGCGTCACGCTCACCGCGCTGGTCGCGGGCGGCCACTGGGAGGACCTGGCCAGCCACACCAGAGCCGCCCTGCGCAACGGCCTCACCCCGGACGAGATCAAGGAAGTCCTGCTCCAGGCCGCCGTCTACTGCGGAATGCCCGCGGCGCACAAGGCCTTTCGCATCGTCCACGAGGTGATCCGCGAGGAGACGACCCCGCGCGAGTGACGTGGCCGCGCGCCGGGGACCGGGGCGCGTATCGCCGGGCCCCGGCCCATGTCCCGTAGCAGGATGAGGACATGAGACTCACCAAGAAGACGCATGCCTGTGTCCGCCTCGAGGGTGAGGGCGGCACCCTCGTCATCGATCCCGGAGCTTTCACCGAAGAGGACGCCGTGCTCGGTGCCGACGCCCTCCTGGTCACGCACGAGCACGCCGACCACTTCGACGAGTCCCGGCTGCGCGCGGCGCTGGAGGCCAACCCCGGCGCCGAGATCTTCACGCTGCGCGCGGTGGCCGACAAGCTCGGCCCCGCCTTCCCCGGTCGGGTCCACACCGTGGGGCACGGCGACACCTTCACGGCGGCGGGCTTCGACGTCCAGGTGCACGGCGAGCTGCACGCGGTGATCCACCCCGACATCCCGCGGATCACCAACATCGGCTTCCTCGTCGACGGTTCGGTGTTCCACCCCGGCGACGCGCTGACCGTTCCGGACCAGCAGGTGGAGACCCTGCTGCTGCCGGTGATGGCGCCGTGGAGCAAGATCTCCGAGGTGATCGACTACGTACGGGAGGTGTGTCCGCGCCGCGCCTTCGACGTGCACGACGCCCTGCTCACCGACCTGGCCCGGCCGATCTACGACCGGCAGATCGGTGAGCTCGCCGAGGCCGACCACCGCAGGCTGGAGCCGGGCGCCTCGGCCGAGGTCTGAGGGGCCGGGCGTGGGCGGCCCGCTGTCAGAGGTGCCGGGTAGGTTGGCCACATGCGTATCGCCACCTGGAACGTGAACTCGATCACCGCCCGCCTGCCGAGGCTGCTCGCCTGGCTGGAGAACAGCGGTACGGACGTGCTGTGCATACAGGAGACCAAGACCACCGCCGAACAGTTCCCGAGCGACCAGCTTCGCGAGCTCGGGTACGAATCGGCGGTGCACGCCACCGGCCGCTGGAACGGCGTGGCCATCGTCTCCCGGGTGGGTCTGGACGACGTGGTCAAGGGCCTGGAGGGCGACCCGGGATACGAGGACGTGCACGAGCCGCGGTCCGTCGCCGCCACCTGCGGACCGGTGCGGGTCCGCTCGGTGTACGTGCCCAACGGCCGTGAGGTGGACCACGCCCACTACGCGTACAAGCTGCGCTGGTTCGAGGCCCTCAAGGACGCGGTGGCCGCGGACGTCGCGAGCGGCACGCCGTTCGCGGTGATGGGCGACTACAACGTCGCGCCGACCGATGAGGACGTCTGGGACATCACGGCCTTCGACGGCTCCACCCATGTCACCGAGGCCGAACGCGCCGCCCTGGCCGCGCTGCGCGAGGCGGGCCTGAGCGACATCGTGCCGCGCCCCCTGAAGTACGACCACCCCTTCACGTACTGGGACTACCGCCAGCTCTGCTTCCCCAAGAACCGGGGCATGCGCATCGACCTCGTGTACGGCAACGAGGCGTTCGGCAAGGCCGTCTCCGACTCCTACGTGGACCGCGAGGAGCGCAAGGGCAAGGGCGCGTCCGACCATGCGCCGGTGGTGGTGGACCTGGACGTCTGAGGGAGGTTCGGGCGGCAGGAGTGCGGGAGGGGTGGGGGAGCGGCCCCCGCCCCGGCAGTGGCGCGGGCCCGTCGTCCGTGGGAACGGGACCGTCCGTGGCACCGGGACCGTCCGTGGTCGGGGACAATGGACGCAGTCCAGGCCCGCCCGCCCCGCCGGACGGCATCGTGCGCGGCGCCCGCACCGCACCCCGCAGGAGAACCGTGTCCGCAGCCAAACCCCACGTCGACCGGGAGGGGCGCCCGGACCTCGCGCTGGTCGCGGACTGCGCGAACTGCTTCGGTTTGTGCTGCGTCGCCCTGCCCTTCGCCGCCTCCACCGACTTCGCCGTCGACAAACCGGCCGGGAAGCCCTGCACCCACCTGCGGACCGACCACAGCTGCGGCATCCACGCCAGGCTGCGCGACAGCGGCTATACGGGCTGTACGGTCTTTGACTGCCTGGGCGCGGGCCAGAAGGTCTCCCAGCACACCTTCCGGGGACGGGACTGGCGCGGCGACCCCGGTAGCGCCCGCACCATGTTCGAGGTCTTCCCGGTGGTACGGCAGCTGCACGAACTGCTGCGGTACGTGGTCGAGGCGGGACAGCTGCCCGCCGCGCGTCCGGTGCACCGTGAACTGCGCGCCGCCCGCGACGAGATCGAGACGCTCAGCCTGGGCAGCGCCGAGGAGTTGCTCGCCCTGGACGTCGCGGCACTGCGGCAGCGGGTCAACACCTGGCTGCAGAAGGCCGCCGAGCTGCACCGCGCGCAGGCGCCCGGCCGGCGGCCCAACCGCCGTGGCGCGGATCTCTTCGGTGCCCGGCTCAAGGGCGCCGACCTGCGGGGCGCGAGTCTGCGCGGTGCCTGCCTGATCGCGGCCGATCTGCGCGGCGCCGATCTGCGCTTCGCGGACCTGACCGGAGCCGACCTCCGCGACGCCGACCTGTCCGGCGCGGACCTCACCGACGCCGCCTTCCTGGTGCCCCCGCAGCTCGCCGCGGCGAAGGGCGACCCCAGCACCCGGCTGCCCGAGGGCCTGCACGCACCGGCGCACTGGGCCTGACGCACGCCCGCCCCGGCTGCTCAGCCCTGCAGCAGCCGCAGATCCACCGAATCGGCGAGCGCGGCGAGGCCCGCCTCCGACGGGTGCAGATGGTCGCCGCTGTCGTAACCGGGCGCGATCCGGGCCGGGTTGGCGGGATCGCGGAGCACGGCGTCGAAGTCGAGGACCGCGTCGAAGGCCGTACCGGAACGCAGCCAGCTGTTGATCTCCTGCCGTTCGGTGTCGACCGCTGCGGTGCAGCGCGCCTCACCCTGGCAGGGCGCGACGGTCGCACCCACCACGCGCAGGCCGCGCGCTCGCGCCCGTTCGGCGATCTCCCGCATGCCGACGGTCACCTGCTCCGAACTCGCCCCCCAGCGAATGTCGTTGACGCCCATGAAAAGGACGAGGGTACGGGCCGAGGTCTGCGCGAGGACGTCGCGGTCGAGCCGGTGCAGGGCGCTCACCCCGCCGGTGTCCGTGCTGATGCCGTCGCCCGGGTACCGGTCGGAGGTGATGCGGTTCGCCGAGATGCCGTGGTTCAGTACGCCGTACCGGGGCACCTCGTCCTGCGCCCGCAGCCGGTCCGCGAGCAGGTCGGGCCACCGGCGGTTGGCTCCTGGCGTGGAGCGCTCGCCGTCCGTGATCGAGTCCCCGAGCACCACCACGGAGCCGGGCCCGCCGCCCACGTCCACGCCCGCGAGCAGCGGCCAGTTGGAGAGCGTCGAGGTGTACGCGCCGCCCGAGTGCTCCGCACTGTGGTCGCCCGGCTCGCTCAGATAGGACTGCTGGACCGCGAGCTGGTGGACGGGCGCCGAGGCCACCGTCTCCGGCAGGTGGAAGCTGACCAGCAGATTGGCGTCCGCGGGCACCGTGAAGTCCAGCGGATCGCTCAACGCCTGTGCTCCGGCCGGGATTTCGGCGGACGAGCCGCCCCTGAACCGCAGCGGCCTGGGCGCCGAGACGGCCGTGGCGCCCGACTCCTGTACGGCCACCGTCGCCGAGCCGATGCGTACCGGCGCCGAGGCGAAGGTGTTGTCGAGACGTACGCGTACCCGAGGGCCGCCCGCCGAGGTGTGCACCACCAGCCGGAGTGTGCGGTCGGACCACGGTCCCACCGAGGGCTGACCGGAGGTGGAGGCGGCCCAACTGCCCGTCCAGCCCGAAGTGTTGGACCGTACCGACACGGCGAACACGTGCAGGTCCGGGCCGGTGTCTCGGGGCAGGCGTACCGAGGAGACCTCGCGTCGTTGGTCCAGCGGCACGGTGAGCGCGTACAGCCGTGCCTTCTCGGCGAGTTGGCCGCCGGGGGTGTTGACGTGGGGCAGGGCGAGCGCCTTGGCGCCCAGGCTGCCGGTGCGCCAGTCGAGCGCGGTGAGGTTGAAGGTGCTCCGCGAGCCGTCGCGGTAGTGGACCGTGCCCGGGCCGGTGGCCTCGCCTCCGGTCGCGGTGACCAGAAGGCTCAGCGCGTCTCCGCGGCCCTTGACCTGTATCGACTGGCCGTCGGCGACGACATTGTCCGGCTCGCCGGGTCTGGTGGCGGGCAGGGTGAAGCGCGAGCCGCCGACGGTCAGCGCCCGGCCGGGGGTCCAGCCCGCGGCGGCGAGATCACCGGCCGAAAGTGAGTTTCCCGCGCCGTCGAAGTCGGCCGCGGAGCTGTCCGTGTCGGCGCTCACCGCGCGGTTGTCGTAGAGCCGCTCCAGCGGCTGGGGGGTGTCGCCGGGCCTGGCCCGCGCCGGGGACTGCGGCCAGGGGGCGAGGGCCAGCACAGAGGCGAGCACGGCGGTCGTGGTCCACAAGCGTCGGCGCACGACCGACTCCTCCCGGTAGCGGAAACGGAACGAAGCGCCATGAAGGTAGGGAGACGGCAGGAACGCGTCAATGAGCCACGCATGAACGAGGCACGAACAGAGCTGGACGTCACCGGGCCGAGCGCGGCTGTGGTGTCACGGAGGGGGACGGTGCCACCCTGGGTGGTATGAACATCCCTTTCCTGGGCAACTGGCGCAAGCGGCATACGGCCCAGCGCGGCGGCGGACTCGCGGACGCCTTCGCGGAGGACCCCGAAGGGGTGGGCGGGCTGCTCGCCGAGTGCGAACTGCTGCGCTCGCAGGCCGCCGCCGCAGGCCTCGAACTCGACGACTCGCCCGCCTCGTTGCAGGCCCTTGACCAGTTGCTTCCGCGCTGGCGGGAGGACCCGGAGGTGCTGCCCTGGCTCGGCAACGACGCGGGTCTCTACCTGGGCACCGTGATCACCCGCAGCGTCCGTGGCGCGGGCTGGCACATCTGGCCCGGCGGGCACCCCGTGGTGCGGCTGGCCTCGGGCCGCGAGATCCGTGTGGTGGAGGCCGGTCTGGACTGGGCGGTGAGCGGCGCCCCCGAGTTGTCGCAGGTGTACGCCGAGGCCGCCGAGGCGTGAGCGAGGAGCACCAGGGCGAGCCAACTCCCTCTGCGCGAACCCGAGATGGGCGGTGAAACGCGGTCGCGGCGACGGGGTGGCGGCCGCCTGCCCGTTGCGGGGCGGCCTCTCTCGGGCGGGCGGTGAGGGCCGCCCGCTCCCTGGCCTCTGACCTGCCTATATGACCGCCGAGGCCCAAAATAAGGTTATTGGTGATCAGTGCGTGTCGTCCAATAAGTCCCATATTGGGGTGGATAGTTTGCGCGAACCGAAACAGAAAGTGGGCAGGACTTGGCATGGTTGTCGATCTTTTGATCGCGCTGAGCGACGTCGACGCGCACATCCGGCACACACCCGTACCTCGGGGCGCCGGTCAGCGGCCCGCCGCGGTCCGCGCTCGGGCTCGTGGCCCGGGCGCGGGGCAGGAGCGCGACCGGCTGCCGCGAGGCTGTAGCGGAAGGGGACTCCCGCACTGACGCGGTGGCTCGCAGGGCCGAGCCCGTCCGGCAGCAGCCGGAGATCACTCCTCGCGCGGTGGTGCCGTCACGAACCGGTGACCGGCGCCAGGCGGGAAGAAGGTCAGCTGCAGTGCCGCCGGCCGGGTTGTGCTCAACACGGAGGGGGACAGACGGCAGGACGGTCAGGGCGACCGTGTGCCAGGGCGCGTACCTCGATCAGCGCTCGGCACGGCCCCGCCGTCCGGCCTCCGGCCGTACGACGTGCCGGAGGGTCCCGCTCACCTGGAGGGAGCGGCACTGTCGACACATGGCTCGGTCAGCATGTGGCGACGGTGCCGCTCCCTTCGTTTTTGCCCGTCGGTGTCACCCCGCCCGGTGCGCCCCGCGCCTGGACTCCGTCGGGGCCGGGCTCTTGGCGGTACGGGTGACGTCGGCGACGAGTTCGACCACATCGGGCCCGTACGCCTGGGAGTTGACGACCTTCAGGAGCAGGACGAAGGAGGCGCGGCCGTGCTTGCGGTGCAGGCGCTCGTGATTGCGGGCGAGGTAGCGGCTGGCCGCCTGATTGGTGATCGCGCGCTGGCCGCAGAAGAGGAAGACCGGCCGGGCGCTCTGGCCGAGGTCGGCGGTCAGCCGGGCGAGCAGCACGTACTCGGTGACGCCCTTCTCCATGCGGTAGACCTCGGTGCCGATGTGGAACGCGGTGCGGTCGGCGGGCGGTTCGGCGTCCTGGTCGATCCGCACTCCCGGCAGCTGCGACTGAAGATGCAGCGCGGTGCGCCGGTTGGAGGTCGGGCCGCCGACGCAGAACTCGGTGCGTTCCCCGAATCCCTGTTGCGCGGCGTCGTGCGCCACCACCTGGACGCTCGCGCCGCAGTCCTTGATGAGGGCGGACAGTTCGAGCAGGGCGAAGACGTCGTGGCGCTTGACCGCGAGGTCCGGACCACCGGCGTCACGGTTGACGACGAGCAGCGACTCGGAGTTCTCGGGCAGGCCGAAGAAGCTCTGCTTGCGCCGCAGTTTGCGGCGCCACAGGTAGGTTCGCGCCACCCAGCCGAGCGAGGCACTGAGCCCCGCCGCTATCACGCCGAGGATGATATTGCGCAGGTCTTCCGTCATGGGCGCGCATGCTAGCGGTACCACGTACACGGGTTCGAGTGCCCCGCTACCAAGGCTTGAGACGTCCTGGCGGGGCGCACTCAACACCGTTACTCTGCGCGGACGGTCGCCCACTGGAGGTACGCATGCGTCGCTCCGTCGCGCGGAGACTCTCGCTTCTGGCCGTTGCCACAGCCCTCGTCGGGGCCGGGGCAGCCGCGCCGCCCTCGGCTGTCGGTACGGCGGCGCAGCCGACTCGGACTCCGGCTCAGGCCCCGGTGCCGGCGAAGGCGCCGGTCGCCGTCGGGTACGGCGGTGCCGTGTCCAGCGTGGACGCCGACGCCTCGGCCGCGGGCATCGAGGTGCTGCGGCGCGGCGGCAACGCGGTGGACGCCGCCGTGGCCACCGCGGCGGCGCTCGGCGTGACCGAGCCGTACTCGGCGGGCGTCGGCGGCGGTGGCTACTTCGTCCACTACGACGCCAAGAGCCGTACCGTGCACACCCTCGACGGGCGGGAGACGGCGCCAGGCAGCGCGGGCAAGGACCTCTTCCTGGAGGACGGCAAGCCGATTCCGTTCGCCGAGGCGGTCACCAGCGGACTCTCCGTCGGGACGCCGGGAACGCCCGCCACCTGGCAGTCGGCGCTCGACGCTTGGGGCACCAAGAGCCTGCGCAGCCTGCTCGAACCCGCCCGGCGGCTCGCCGCGGACGGCTTCACGGTGGACGCGACCTTCCGGGCCCAGACGGCCGACAACCAGGCCCGGTTCAAGGACTTCCCGGCCAGCGCCGAGCTGTTCCTGCCGGGCGGCGAACTGCCCGTCGTCGGCTCGACACTCAAGAACCCCGATCTCGCCCGCACCTACGAGGAGTTGGGCCGCAAGGGCGTCGGTGCGCTGTACCACGGCAGGCTCGCCGAGGACATCGTACGGACCGTGAACCGGCCGCCCGTCGATCCGGACGCCGAACGCCGGGTCCGTCCCGGCCGACTGACCCTGGACGACCTCGCGGACTACCGTACGAAGCGCCAGAAGGCGACGCGCACCACGTACCGGGGCCTCGGCGTCCACTCGATGGCGCCCTCGTCCTCCGGTGGGACCACCGTCGGTGAGGCGCTCAACATCCTTGAGGGCACGGACCTTTCGCGGCTGTCGCCGGAGGAGTACCTGCACCGCTACATCGAGGCGAGCCGCATCGCGTTCGCCGACCGTGGCCGATGGGTGGGCGACCCGGCCTTCGAGGACGTGCCGACCGAGGGCCTGCTCTCACAGCGCTACGCCGACTCGCGCCGCTGCCTCATCGCCGACGACAAGGTCCTGACCAGTCCGCTGGCCCCCGGCGATCCACGGCACCCTGCGGACTGCGCGTCCGGCGGCCGGGCGGCGCCCACGACCTACGAGGGCGAGAGCACCACACACCTCACCACGGCGGACAAGTGGGGCAACGTCGTTTCGTACACACTCACCATCGAGCAGACCGGCGGCAGCGGCATCACCGTGCCCGGCCGGGGCTTCCTGCTCAACAACGAGCTCACCGACTTCTCGTTCGCGCCGGCCGACCCGGCCGTGCACGACCCGAACCTGCCCGGCCCCGGCAAACGGCCGCGGTCCTCGATGTCGCCGACCATCGTGCTCGACGACGATCGCAGGCCCCTCGTCGCGCTGGGCACTCCGGGCGGATCCACCATCATCACCACGGTGCTCCAGACCCTCACCAACTTCCTGGACCGTGGCATGCCCCTGGCCGACGCGATCGCCGCGCCCCGCGCCAGCCAGCGCAATCAGGCCACCACGGAACTCGAACCCGCGCTCTGGAACAGCCCCTCGCGGGCGGCGCTCGAACGACTGGGGCATGTCTTCAAGGCGAATCCGGAGATCGGCGCGGCCACCGGAATCCAGCGGCTCGGCGACGGCCGATGGCTGGCGGCGGCGGAGACCTCCCGCAGGGGAGGAGGCGCGGCGATGGTCGTACGGTCGGCCCCTTGAGTGGCGTGCACGTCGTGAGCCGCGTCGCCGAAGCCCGCTCGGGCGGAGGCGAGCGCGTGTCCATCGGGGGCCGGAAGTCCGCTCCGCGCACGGGAGCGGGAGTGCGAAGAGGAAGACATTGCCGTGGGGAAGAAAGCTGTGTGTAGCCAAGCTGTAACACCGACGGTGTTTGCTACTCGATTGCGGCACTCCGGTTCCCATGGAGGCAGGCTTCGATGAACACCGATCAACTCCCCGTGGACATACGGGAGTTCGCGGCCTATCTGAGCGGACTCCTGGCACGGCTCAACCCGTACGAAGGGTGGTACGGGGTGTTCCGTGAGCGCGACCCCGAGGGCTTGCGCGCCTGCGCCGAGGGCCTGGAAGTACCGCCCTGGGACGTGGTGGAGTCCCTCCTCCAGGATCTCGCCGCCCTGCACGGCGCCCCGGCCGCCGAGGCCGAGCACGAAGCCGCCCGGGCACTGCACATCGCGAGCGCCGCCGCCTACGACGCCCGCCCCGGCGGCCGCGAAGCCCTGGGCAGCAGGCTCGACTTCATGGCCGCGGAGCAGCGCCGTACGACCGGGCGACTGCGCGAACTGCGTGCGCGCACACCGCTGAGCCAGGAAGAGGCCAGCGAGCTGGAGTACGACCTCGCGTGGACCGAGGACGACCACGTACGGGCCCGCGCACGCTGCGGCGAACTCCAGGCCAGGCTCGCCGAACTCGACCGTCGGGAACGCGCGGCGAGGGAGCGCGCCCCAGGCGGACCCGGCGGCCGGGCGGGGGAGTCGGGCCCGACCGCCCTTACGGGTGGTGCTCTGGTGCCCGAGCAGCGCGCGGCTGTCGACGCCGGGGCGGGGCAGCAGGGAATCGCGGCCGGTCGGGCGGCGCGGCGGGCAGCGGCGCGGGCGGCGGAGCGGGCCCAACGCGAGGATGCGGGCGCACCCGAACACGGCCTGGCCGAGGACGAGTTGAGTGCTGAGGGAGCCAGGCCCGGGGCCGGGCGGGACAGTGACGGGGCGGATACCGGTGTGGAATACGGTCCGGATTCCAGCATGCGACCGGTCGACGACTGGCCCGGAACGGGCGCGGTCGAGGCCCCCGGCCGAGCGGCGCGGCCGAGCGGGAGTGAGGTGTCCGGGGGCCGGGAGGAGTCCCTCGACCGTGGCGAATCGACCGGCTCCTGGCTGCGGTTGAAGCGCCGGTCGCGTGGCGGCGCCCGGTACGCCGGGGGCGGCCAGGATACGGCTGGTGCCCTGCCGGAGACACTGGGCGAGGAGGGACCCGCCCGACCGGGCCGTACGCCCACCGGAGCCCGTTTCGCCGGGGTGGCGGAGGAATCACCGGCACTCGCGGTGGAGCCGGAATCCGAGGCCGCAGAGGCCGAGCAGGACCCGTCGGCCCAACGGGAGATCGCGGCGACCGTCGACGAACTGCGGCGGCTGCGCGCCGAAGGCCGTACCGGCGAGGCGCACAGCCTGCTGGCCGAGACCGCGCAGTGGCCCGAGTCCCGGTACCCGCACCTGGCGGTGGCCCTGCGCCGGGCAGGCCTGGCGAGCGACTGGGACACGCTGTTGTGGGAGGCGTCGTCGCTGCCCACCGGCCGTCTGGTCGCGGTGGCGCACGCGCTCATGGGCGCACGGCACGAGGCGGCGTCGACGCAACTGCTGCGGCAGGCGGCGGCCCGGCCCGCCGACGAACTCGGCGAGTCCGTACTGGAGTTGGTGACCGAAGGGCGCGGCGGCGACGTGCGCGCCGTACTCGACGCCTTCCTGCGCGCCCGCAGCGCACAGGACGCGGCGAGCCTGGCCCGCGTCGCGCCCCGCCGACTGGTACCGCTCCTGCGCGAGTCGGCCGCGGCGATCTCCCCGGAGTGCGCCGCCGACCTCGGGCACGCACTCCGGGTGGCCGGGATCCGAGGCTGAGAGGGGAACCCGGCTTCGCTCCCGCCTCGGCCCGGGCCCGTGCCCCGGCCGTGCTCAGCAGCTGTTCCGCGCGCGGGACGTACGCACCAGCTCGGGCAGGACACGCACCGCGAACCACAGGGCGACCACGACGACCAGCCAGAACTGCCAGGCGCGGACGTCCCCTTCGCGCACGTACTCCTCGTTGACAAAGATCACGCACCCGACCAGGAGCGCGTCGCGGAGCGTCGACTTGTACGCCTTGCGCAGTTGCCTGCGTTCCCCGGCGTCGGCGAGCCTCGCGGCGTAGAGGGCGACATCACCGTAGGCCTCCTGGGCGGTGGTTCCCGCCGCGGCCAGATGGGAGCGCACCTCGGCCGTGTGCTCGCGGGCCTCACGGCCGGGCATGCCGTGCCGGCCGCGCAGCAGCCCGTCGAGCCGGGTGGTCCAGCGCCGGCTGTCGGGCTCCTCGGCGGGCCCCTCGAACCAGGCGTTCAGCGCGGGGGCCGGGCTGGTACGTACCGAGGCGGCGAGCAGCAGGGGCGCCAGCAGGACCACCGGTGCGGGGAGCTTGACCAGCGGGTCCTCGGACAGAGCGACCGCGGCCGTGATCGCCCCGGCGACCAGCGCGCCGCCCGCGAGGCCCCAGCCGGTCACGGCCCGATACCGTCCGGCGCTGCGCATCCCCATCGCCACCGCGATACACACCAGGGCGGTCAGCACCAGCAGTACGAACGACCCGGCGCCCGGCGAGAACTGGACACGGATGCCCTCGGTGAACCAGAAGACCAACGTCGTCACCGCGCCGGTCACCGCACCCGCGTAGAGGATGCGGCGGAACTGCTCGACGGGGGTGAGGCCGTTCAGGTCCACGGAGCCGCGGTAGCGCTCGTCGACGCGTTCCGCGGCGACGGTGTCGGCGTACGCGCGCGGGTCGCCCAGGAGTTCGGCGGCGCGCACCCCCGACTCCTCGGTGGTTTCCCGCACTTCGGCCAGCACGCGCTCGGCGAGGCCGTCCGGCACCTCGTGGTGCAGAAGGAGTTGCACCTCGAAGGTCGCGGCCCAGTCCGCGTCCGCCTCGTGCGGCCAGTCGATGGTTCTGCCGGTTGTCATGGTGCCCCCGTGAGTGTGGCGACGGTCGTGGTGAAGTGCTGCCAGTCGGCCCGTTCCGCCGCCAGACGTGCGCGACCCTGGTCGGTGATCGCGTAGTACTTGCGGCCGGGCCCGTTCTCGCCGGGTGACCAGCGAACGGACACCGCGCCCTCCTCGGCGAGGCGGGTCAGTGCCGGGTAGAGCGTCGCGGGTTTGACCTCGCCGAGCCCGGACTCGGCGAGCCTGTTGATGAGCGCGTAGCCGTAGCTCTCGCCCTCCGTGTCCAGCACGCCGAGCAGACAGAGCTGTAGACAGGCGCGTATCCACGCCCCCTGAGAGGAGTTCACTGCCCCCGCTTTCGTATCTCCTACTAGTACGAGATTTATACTACTGCGAGAAGTGATCGTTCAACCGCCGCCGTCCTGCGCCTCCGGCGCAGATGAACGGCGGTGCGACGCCCTGTTCACGCGCAGTGCACGCCCGCTCCATGGGCCGGGTACGGAATGTCAGATCCGCGTGGTCTGATGGAGGCATGATCGAAGACTTTCTCGGCCAAGCTCTTGACGATGTGGAAGAGGCGGTCCGCAAGGCGGCCGCCGCGGAGGTGATGCCCCGCTTCCGGCAGCTCGCCGCGCACGAGATAGTCGAGAAGAACGGGCCGCACGACCTGGTGACGGTGGCCGACCGCAACGCCGAGGAGTTCCTCACCAAGGAGCTGACCCGGCTGCTGCCCGGCTCGCTCGTGGTGGGCGAGGAGGCGGTGCACGCCAACCCGCGGACCTACGAGGCGCTGAAGTCGGATGCCCCGGTGTGGATCGTCGACCCCGTGGACGGCACTCGGCAGTTCGTGCAGGGCGACCCCGGGTTCTGCACCCTGGTCGCGCTGGCCCAGCGCGGGGTCGTGCACGCCTCGTGGACCTTCGCGCCCGCGCGCGACCAGATCGCCGTCGCGGTGCGCGGCGGCGGGGCCCGGCTGGACGGGCAGCTCATACGTTCCGGTGAAGTGCCCGCGGACAAGATCCTCGAAGTGGCCACCTCGCACCCCGACTACACGACCGAGGAACAGAAGCGCGCGCTGCTCGCCCTGGACACCGAGGGTGTGCGGACACGGCCCTGCGGTTCCGCCGGTCTGGAGTATCTGGCCGTGGCGCGCGGCGAGTTGGACGCCACCGCCTTCTCCTGGGAAGCGGCCTGGGACCACGCCGCCGGGCTGCTCCTCGTCGAGGAGGCGGGCGGCGCCCACCTCACGCGGGCCGGCGAGCCCTTCCGAATCACCGGGGCGAACGCCCTGCCGTTCACCGCGGCCCGTGACCTCGCCACCGCCCGCCGGATCGCCGACCTGCTTGCGGAGGGTGCCTGACCACGTGCGTACGGTGGTGGTGAGGGAAGCTCGCTTCGGGGTGAGGGCCCTGCGGCCAGGACTTTGGCCCGGGCATATCCTGATCCGCACGGTCACCGGCTGACAAAGGAGTCCGAGGTGCCTTCGATGCTCGACGCGGTCGTGGTGGGCGCGGGGCCCAACGGTCTGACCGCAGCGGTCGAACTGGCCCGGCGCGGAATGAGCGTCGCGGTGTTCGAGGCCCGCGACACCATCGGCGGGGGAGCGCGCACCGAGGAACTCACCCTGCCCGGCTTCCGGCACGACCCGTGTTCCGCGGCCCACCCCTTCGGCGCGGGCTCGCCGGTCTTCTCGACCATGCCACTGCACGAGTACGGGCTCGAGTGGCTGCACGCCGAACTGCCGATGGCCCACCCGGGACTCGACGGCTCGGCCGCGGTCCTGTCCCGCTCGATCGCCGAGACGGCCGCGTCCCTCGGTACCCACGACGGGGCCGCGTACCGCCGCCTGATGGCGCCCTTCGCGGGCAAGTGGCACAGCATCGCGCGCGACTTCATGCAACTGCCGTCGACCGCGCTGCCCCGCGACCCGCTGACCCTGGCCCGGCTCGGCCTCGCCGGGGGCCCGCCCGCGAGCTGGCTGATGCGCCGCTTCCGCGACGAGCCCGCACGCACCCTCTTCGCCGGACTCGTCGGCCACATCATGGCGCCACTGAACGGCATCGCCACCGGCGCCGTCGGCCTCGTCTTCGCGCTCGCCGCGCACGAGGTCGGCTGGCCGGTGGCCCGCGGCGGCTCGCAGTCGATCTCGGACGCGCTCGGCCGCTATCTCCGCGCGCTGGGCGGCAGCGTGCACACCGACTACGAGGTCAAGCGCCTCGACGACCTGCCGCCCGCCCGTGCCTACGTCTTCGACACCTCGCCGACGGCCCTCGCGCGCATCGCGGGACTCGGCCACTACTACGCCGGATTCCGTTACGGGGCAGGGGTGTTCAAGGTCGACTACGCCCTGGACGGCCCGGTGCCCTGGACCTCCGAGGCGGCGCGGCGCGCGGGCACTGTACAAGTCGCCGCCGACAGCCGGGAGATCGGCGCCGCACTGCGCGCCGCCTCCCGCGAGGGGCGCGCCCCCGAGGCGCCGTTCCTCATCACCGTCCAGCCCTCCGTCGTCGATCCGGGCCGCGCCCCCGAGGGCAAGCAGGTGTTCTGGGCCTACGGGCACGTTCCCAACGGCTGGGACGGCGACCTCACCGGTGCCATCGAGCGCCAACTGGAGCGCTTCGCGCCGGGGTTCAGGGACCGGGTCCTCGCCCGTGCGATCGCCGGACCGCCCCAACTGGCCGCGCGCAACGCGAACTACGTCGGCGGGGACATCGCCTGCGGCGCCGCCGACGGCCTGCAACTCCTGCTCAGGCCCCGGCTCACGCTGGCACCCCACCGCACCCCGCGCCCCGCCGTCTTCCTCTGCTCCAGTGCCACACCGCCCGGCCCCGGAGTGCACGGCATGTCCGGGCACAACGCGGCCAAGGCGGTCTGGCGACACCTGCGCGCCGCCTGACGGCCCCGGCGCGAGGACTCGACGGCCCCGCCTCGCGGAGGGGGCCGAGCACCGGGAACGGGCGGCCGTGTCCGTATCGCGTGCCCCTGATCCGTAAGCTGCCTGGCGGGCGGGTACTTCCGCGGCACGGAGCAAAGGAGCACGATGGCGCAGCAGTCAGGATCCGGCGGGCCCCTCGGCGGCCCAGGGCAGTCGGCCCGTGAGCAGCGGGCGACGGGACAGCCGGGGTCCGGTCCCGCGACCGCGCGGCTCGCCGACATCGCCGCACACGCCGGGGTCAGCGAGGCCACCGTGAGCCGGGTCCTCAACGGTAAGCCCCAAGTCGCGGCGGCCACCCGTGAGTCGGTGCTCGCCGCGCTCGACGTACTCGGCTACGAACGGCCCGTACGTCTGCGCCAGCGCAGCGCGGGCCTCGTCGGGCTCATCACGCCCGAGCTGGAGAATCCCATCTTTCCCGCCCTCGCCCAGGTCATCAGCCAGGCACTGACCCGCCAGGGCTACACCCCGGTCCTCGCTACCCAGACCCCGGGCGGCTCCACCGAGGACGAGCTCACCGAGATGCTGGTCGACCGCGGCGTCAGCGGCATGATCTACGTCTCGGGACTGCACGCCGACACCACGGCCGACACCGCCCGCTACGACCAACTCCGGGCTCGCGGCGTGCCGTTCGTGCTCGTGGACGGTTTCTCCCCGAAGGTGCGGGCGCCGTTCATCTCCCCGGACGACCGGGCGGCCATGGACCTCGCCGTACGGCACCTGGTCTCGCTCGGGCACACCCGAATCGGTCTCGCGCTCGGGCCGCAGCGCTTCGTACCCGTGCAGCGCAAGACGGAGGGCTTCGTCCGCAGCATGCGGGAACTGCTCGGCCTGGACCCGGAGGACATCGAACAGCGGCTGGTGCAGCACTCGTTGTACACCGTGGAGGGCGGGCAGGCCGCGGCCGCCGCACTGATCGAGCGCGGCTGCACGGCCGTCGTCTGCGCCAGCGACATGATGGCGCTCGGCGCGATCCGCGCGGTGCGTCAGCGGGAGCTGCGCGTCCCGCAGGACGTCTCCGTGGTCGGCTTCGACGACTCCCCGCTGATCCCTTTCACCGATCCGCCGCTCACCACGGTGCGCAAGCCGGTGCCCGCGATGGGGCAGGCGGCGGTACGCACCCTCCTCGACGAGATGCAGGGCACCCCGGCGCCGCACAGCGAGTTCGTGTTCATGCCGGAGCTGGTGGTCAGGGGCTCGACCGCGGCGGCCCCGGCCTGACGACGCGGAGACCTCGCCCCGGGGTGCCGCGCCGGCGAGGAGGCACAGTGGTGTGACGTGATGCATCCAGAACGGGCGAACAAGGGATGAACTAACCCCGACACATGCGTGAAACTGCTGAAAAATGATTCGGATCGAGCACTTCCGATCGTCTTCCCGATCGTGAAGAATCTGCCCTCGGCGCGGCGCTGCGGCCGGAGTCCTTCGCGGACCGGCAGCATTGTTCGGCGCGCGGCAGGACGAAACGATCACAGCACGAGTCCGAGACCTCGGGGAGAACTTGCGGATGACCGGCATCAATCGACGGCGCTTCATGCAGCTCGCCGGCGGCACCGCCGCCATGACGGCCCTCACGGCCACCATCGCCAAGGCCGCCGCGATCCCGGCGAACCGCAGGACCAACTCCCTCGAGGACATCGAGCACATCGTCGTGCTGATGCAGGAGAACCGGTCCTTCGACCACTACTACGGCGCGCTGCGCGGCGTCCGCGGCTTCGGCGACCCGAGGCCGGTGAAGCTGCCCAACAACCGCCCGGTCTGGTACCAGTCGGACGGCACGAAGGAGATCCCGCCGTTCCGCCCCGACACCGACGACCTCGGCATGAAGTTCATCGAGGGACTCAACCACGACTGGGACGGCGGCCACGCCGCCTTCAACAACGGCAACTACGACAAATGGATCCCCGCCAAGGGCGGCGGCACGATGGCCCACCTCACCCGTGAGGACATCCCCTTCCACTACGCCCTCGCCGACGCCTTCACCATCTGCGACGCCTACCACTGCTCGCTGATGACCGCCACCGACCCCAACCGCTACTACATGTGGTCCGGTTACTGCGGCAATGACGGCACCGGCGGCGGCCCGGTCATCGACAACGCCGAGAAGGGCTACGGCTGGAAGACCTACCCCGAGCGCCTGGAAGAGGCGGGCGTCTCCTGGAAGATCTACCAGGACATCGGTGACGGTCTCGACGCGGCGGGCAAGTGGGGCTGGATCGACGACGCCTACCGGGGCAACTACGGCGACAACTCGCTGCTGTACTTCAACAGTTACCGCGAGGCCCAGCCCGGCAACCCGCTGTACGACAAGGCCCGCACCGGCACCAACGCCAAGGCGGGCGACGGCTACTTCGACATCCTCAAGGCCGACGTCACGAGCGGCAAGCTCCCGCAGATCTCCTGGGTCGTCGCGCCCGAGGCCTTCACCGAGCACCCCAACTGGCCCGCGAACTACGGTGCTTGGTACATCGCCCAGGTCCTGGAGGCACTCACCGCCGACCCCGAGGTGTGGAGCAAGACCGCGCTCCTGATCACCTTCGACGAGAACGACGGCTACTTCGACCACGTCGTTCCGCCGTACGCGCCCAAGGACGCGAACGAGGGCCTGTCCACGGTCGGCGTGGAAGGGGAGTACTACACCCCGAAGGGCGGCGCGAAGTACGTGCCCGGGCACTACGGCCTCGGGCAGCGGGTGCCGATGCTGGTCGTCTCACCCTGGAGCACCGGCGGCTATGTCTGCTCGCAGACCTTCGACCACACCTCGATCCTCCAGTTCATGGAGCAGCGCTTCGGGGTGCAGGAGCCGAACATCTCGGCCTGGCGCCGCGCGGTCTGCGGCGACCTGACCGCCGCCTTCGACTTCTCGCGCGCCGACGGCAACGTGCCCGAACTGCCGGACACGGACGCCTACGAGCCGCCGGACCACGAGCGCCACGAGTCGTACGTGCCGCCGGTCCCGGCCCAGGGCAAGCTGCCCGCGCAGGAGTCCGGACGGCGCCCGGCCCGTGCCCTGCCGTACGACCTGGCGGTGGACGCCAGGACCGCCGACGACCCCAAGCGGTTCCGCCTCGACTTCGCCAGCCATGGCAAGGCGGGCGCCCACTTCCACGTCACCTCCGACATCCGCAGTGACGCGCCGTGGGTGTACACCGTCGGCGCCGGGGACACCCTGTCCGACACCTGGGCCACCGACTCCGGCAAGGGCGGCGCGTACGACCTCACCGTGCACGGACCCAGTGGTCTCTACCGGCGCTTCAAGGGGCGTGTCAGCCAGCAGGGCCCGGAAGTCACCGCACGGCACGAGGCGAGCAGCGGTCGCGTCCGTATCAAGCTGACCCAGCGCGGCACCGCCACCGTCACGGTCACGCTCAAGGACGCGTACGCGGGCAACGCCGCGACCACGTACACGCTCAAGCCCGGTGCGAGCGTCGAGCACCTGACGCGCGAGGTCGAGCACGGCTGGTACGACGTGACGGTCACCTCCGGCCACGACGCCGAGTACCAGCGCCGGTACGCGGGCCACGTCGAGACCGGCAGCCCGAGCACCAGCGATCCGGCCCTCGGAGCCTGAGCCACCGGCGGTGTGCGGGACGGCGCGACCCGTCCCGCACACCGCCTACGGCGCCGCGGGTGACTCGCCGAGGCCCAGGCAGCGGAACATCGATGTCGGATTCCTGCCAGCCTCCTCACCGCGGGTGCCCGATGCTTGACCCATGCACACCGACACCGAACGCTGCCTGCGCGCCGTACGGTCCAAGGACGCCCGCTTCGACGGCTGGTTCTTCACGGCCGTGGTCACCACCGGCATCTACTGCCGTCCGAGCTGCCCCGTGGTGCCGCCCAAGCCGGCGAACATGCGATTCCATCCGAGCGCGGCCGCCTGCCAGCAGGCCGGGTTCCGGGCCTGCAAGCGCTGCCGCCCCGACACCAGCCCCGGCTCCCCGGAGTGGAACCAGCGCGCGGACCTGGTGGCCCGCGCCATGCGGCTGATCGCCGAGGGCGTGGTGGACCGCGAGGGCGTTCCCGGCCTGGCCGCCCGGCTCGGCTACAGCAGTCGCCAGATCGAGCGCCAGCTCCTCGCGGAACTCGGCGCGGGACCGCTCGCCCTGGCCCGCGCCCAGCGTGCCCAGACCGCGCGCCTGCTCATCGAGACCACTGCACTGCCGATGGCCGACATCGCCTTCGCCGCCGGCTTCGCCTCCATCCGCACCTTCAACGAGACGGTGCGCGAGGTTTTCGCTCTCTCGCCGAGCGAGCTGCGCGCCCGCGCCCCGCGCGCGGCCGCCACCCCCGGCGCCCTCTCCCTGCGGCTGCCGTTCCGCGGCCCGCTCTGCCCGGACAACCTCTTCGGCCACTTGGTCGCGACCGCGGTGCCCGGAGTCGAGGAGTGGCACGCGGGCGCCTATCGCCGCACCCTTCAACTCCCTTACGGGCACGGCATCGTGGCGCTCACCCCGACGCCGGACCACATCGCCTGCCGTCTCACGCTGACCGACCAGCGCGATCTGACCGTGGCCATCAGCCGATGCCGTCGGCTGCTCGACCTGGACGCCGACCCCGTCGCCGTGGACGAACAGCTGTCCGCCGACCCGCTGCTCGCCCCGCTGGTCGCCAAGGCGCCGGGGCGCCGGGTGCCGCGCACGGTGGACGAGGAGGAGTTCGCCGTACGGGCCGTGCTCGGCCAGCAGGTGTCCACCGCAGCCGCGCGTACCCACGCCGCCCGGCTGGTCACGGCGCACGGCGAGCCGATCGAGGATCCCGAGGGCAATCTGACCCATCTCTTCCCGGACGCCGAGTCGCTCGCCGCCCTGGACCCCGAGTCCCTCGCCCTGCCGCGCAGCAGACGCCGGACCCTGACCACCCTGGTGGACTCGCTGGCCACACGCAGCCTGCGGCTCGGCGCCGGGAGCGACTGGACCGAGGCGCGCGACCGGCTCACCGGGCTGCCCGGCTTCGGCCCCTGGACCGTGGAGGTGATCGCGATGCGCGCGCTCGGCGACCCCGACGCGTTCCCGGCGACCGACCTGGGAGTCCGCCGCGCCGCCGGGGAACTCGGCCTGCCCGCGACCCCGGCCGCGCTCACCGCCCGCGCCGCCCGCTGGCGCCCCTGGCGCGCCTACGCGGTCCAGTACCTCTGGGCGACCGACGACCACCCGATCAACGTGCTGCCGGTCTGAGTGACCGACCACCTCAACTGCCCTGTTGCACAAGGAAGTCGGCGCGCCTCGCCGCACAGGAGGAAGATCTACCCGTGACCAAGGACGCACCCGTGAAGCAGTACACCGTCACCGATCCCGACGGCCCCTGCGGCGCGCTCACACTCGTGGCCACCGACGGAGTGCTGAGCGGCCTGTACATGACCGATCAGCGCCACCGGCCCCCGCAGGAGTCGTTCGGGCACCCCGACCCCGAGCCGTTCACCGAGGCGCTGGCCCAGCTGGAGGCGTACTTCGCCGGTGAACTCAAGGAATTCGACCTGGAGTTGGCCCTTGCGGGCACCGAGTTCCAGCAATCGGTCTGGCGGGAACTCACCCGGATCCCGTACGGCGAGACACGTACGTACGGCCAGCTCGCCGCCGCCCTCGGCAAGCCCAACGCCTCGCGCGCCGTGGGTCTGGCCAACGGGAAGAACCCGGTCGGCATCATCGTGCCCTGCCACCGGGTGATCGGCGCGGACGGCAGCCTGACCGGCTACGGCGGCGGCCTGGAGCGCAAGCGCGGTCTCCTCGACTTCGAGCGGGGCGCCGTGCTGTTCTGAGCCGGACCGGGCTCAAGTCGCCGGAACGGCAAGCTCCTTGAGCAGTCTCGGCAGCGCCGTACCGATGGGCTCGCGCACGACCTCGTCCGCGAGTTCGTCGTACGGGGTGGGCTCGGCGTTGACGATGACCAGGCGCGCCCCGTGGTCGGCGGCGAGGCCCGCCAGACCGGCGGCGGGTTGCACTTGGAGGCTGGTACCGACGGCGAGGAAGACCTCGCAGGCCCGGGTCACCGCCACGGCCTCGGCCAGGACGTCGGGGTCCAGGCTCTGCCCGAACATCACGGTCGCGGTCTTGAGAATGCCGCCGCAGTCCAGGCAGGGCGGGTCGTCCTCGCCCGCCGCGACCCGGGCCAGGGCGTCCTTGAGCGAGGACCCCGCGCCGCAGCCGGTGCACACCACCGACCGTGCGCTGCCGTGGAGTTCGAGCACCTTGCGGGCGGGCAGCCCGGCCAACTGGTGCAGCCCGTCCACGTTCTGCGTGATGACCCGGACCGGGGCGCCCGCGGCCTCCAGCTCGGCGACGGCCCGGTGTGCGGCGTTCGGTCGCGCGGCGAGCGTGGGGCTGTCGCGGCGCATCTGCCAGGAACGGCGCCTGATGTCGGGGTCGTTCATGTAGTAGTCGTACGTGACGAGCTTCTCCGCGTCGGGGTCGCGCCGCCAAAGCCCTTGCGGCCCGCGGTAGTCCGGGATCCCGGAGTCCGTGGAGATACCCGCCCCGCTGAGGATGGCGACCATCGGCGGGCGCCCCGCGCCCTTCCCGTCGCGCCCCCGCGCTTCCCCCGTCGCCCGGCCGGTGTCCGTCCTGCCCGTCGCTGCGCCCTCACGGTCCATGGGGCGAGCGTACGCAGCCGGGCGGGGCCGAAGCGAGGGGATAGTGCGGGGTGGCGGCGTTCCGGTTGGGTTCCCGCAGAGGATAGAAAGCGCTTTCTGTCTCCTGTTAGGGTCGCGGGGACCGAGAGATCCGGCCAGGCCCTCCGTGCGCGGCTTACGCGCTCGCGGGCCGGGCGCCAGCGAGGGAGGCCCGCCGGTGGGCGAGGGCGAGCGAGACGAACGGCGGCAGCGGACGGGCACCCATGTCCTCATCGCCGCGGACAAGTTCAAGGGCACGCTCACCGCGGCCGAAGTGGCCGCCCATGTGCGTACCGGACTGCTGCGGGCCGAACCGTCCCTGCGCGTCGAGGCGCTTCCGGTCGCCGACGGCGGGGACGGAACGGTCGACGCGGCCCTCGCCGCGGGCTACACCTGCCGCGAGGTGCGGGTCACCGGCCCGCTCGGCGACGGCGTCACGGCACGGTACGCGCTGCGCGAGGGCACCGCCGTCCTCGAAATGGCCGAGGCCTCCGGACTGCGCCTGCTGCCACCCGGACACTTCGCGCCACTCACCGCCACCACCTACGGCACCGGTGAACTCGTCCGCGCCGCCCTGGACGCGGGAGCCACCCGGCTCGTCCTGGGCGTCGGCGGCAGCGCCACCACCGACGCCGGAACGGGCATGCTCACCGCACTCGGCGTCCGCTTCACCGACGCCCAGGGCGCCGCGCTGCCCCCGGGCGGCGGCGCCCTCGCGCGCCTCGCGGCCGTCGACCTCACGGGCCTCGACGCCCGCCTGTCCGGGGTGGACATCGTCCTCGCCAGCGACGTCGACAACCCGCTGACCGGCCCCCGAGGCGCTGCGCATGTCTACGGGCCGCAGAAGGGCGCCGACCCTGGTCAGGTGGAACTCCTCGACGCGGCGCTCGGCCACTGCGCCGAGATCCTCGGCCGCGCCCTCGGACCGGCTGCCGGAGCGCTGGAGCACACCCCGGGCGCCGGGGCCGCGGGCGGTGTCGGTTACGGGGCGCTGGCCGGGCTCGGCGCTCGGTTCAGGCCCGGCATCGAGGTACTGCTCGACGTGCTCGGATTCGACGCGGCGCTCGCCCGGGCCGACCTGGTGATCACCGGGGAGGGCTCGCTCGACGCACAGACCCTGCACGGCAAGGCACCGGCCGGAGTGGCGGCGGCGGCCCGGGCCGCGGGGCGGGAGGTGGTCGCGGTGTGCGGGCGGCTCGCGCTGAGCCGGGACCAGCTCGTCGCAGCCGGTATCTCCCGCGCGTACGCGCTCACCGGCATCGAGCCCGACCTCGCGCGTTGTCTGGCCGAGCCGGGACCGCTCCTGGAACGGCTCGGGGAGCGCGTGGCGTACGACTTCGTGCGACCGCCGCGGAGCGCTTGAGCGAGGCGGCGTGAACCGAGGCCCGCTCGGCACCTGAGCCAGAAGCCCGCCGTGTGGGCAGCACCGCCGAGCAGAGTGGGCACAGAAAACGGGGCCCGGACCGCGTACGGTCCGGGCCCCGTTCCGGGTCCTCGGTGCGCTACGGCAGCTGGGCCGCGCGCGCCTCGCGCCTGTTGTCGCGGAAGTTGTTCACACGGCGAGCGGTCGCGAACACCGGGATCACCGCGCCGACCACGAGCTGCAGCGAGCAGCCCGTCTGCAGCAGCAGCTGACCGCCGGGGGCGTCGAAGGCCCAGGCGGAGAGCAGGGTCATGGCGGTGGCGATCCAGGCCAGCATCGCGATCGCCAGTGGGCCGCGCGGCTTGGGGTACTCGACCCGGCTCACCATCAGCCAGGCGGTACCGATGATCGCCAGGAGCGTGGCCGCGAACGGGAGTTCAAGCAGCACGATCGAGACGACCGTGAGCGCACCGAACGGGCTCGGCATGCCCTGGAACATGCCGTCCTTCACGGTCACGCACGAGAAGCGCGCAAGCCTGAGCACCACCGCCAGAAGCACCACGATGGCGCCCACGGCGGCCACCCGCTGCGAGGCGTCCTCGGCGACCATGCCGTACACGAGCACGAAGTAGGCGGGCGCCAGACCGAAGCTGATCAGGTCCGAGAGGTTGTCCAGCTCGGCACCCATCGGCGAGCTGCGCAGCTTGCGCGCCACCAGGCCGTCGAACAGGTCGAAGACCGCGGCGCACAGCATCAGGATCACGGCGGTGGCCGCGGAGTGCCGGGCCATACCGGTCTCGGTGCTGCCGGTCAGATGCGGGATCAGGATGCCGGTGGTCGTGAAGTACACGGCCATGAAGCCACAGGTGGCATTGCCCAGGGTCAGGGCGTCCGCTATCGACAGACGCAGCGACAGGGGCATTTCCTCGGAGTCGTCCTCCGCCTCGGCCTCGGGCACCCAGTCGGTCCTGGTGGAGGACTCGGGATCAATCACGGTCAATTCGAGTCACCCCAGCTGTCGTCTTCTCGCCGACCTCGACCGCGATGTCGACTCCCTCCGGGAGGTAGATGTCGACTCGCGAGCCGAAGCGGATCAGACCGATCCGCTCACCCTGCTCGACCTTGGTGCCCGCGGGCACGTACGGCACGATGCGGCGGGCCACGGCCCCCGCGATCTGGATCATCTCGATGTCACCGAGCTCGGTGTCGAAGTGCCAGACGACGCGCTCGTTGTTCTCGCTCTCCTTGTTGAAGGCGGGAACGAAGCCACCGGGGATGTGCTCCACGGAGGTCACGGTCCCGGCCAGCGGAGCGCGGTTCACGTGGACGTTCAGGGGGCTCATGAAGATCGCGACGCGGGTGCGTCCGTCCTTCCACGGCATGATGCTCTGCACCACGCCGTCGGCGGGGGAGATCACCCTGCCCCGGGCGATCTCGCGCTCGGGGTCCCGGAAGAACCACAGCATGCCGGCGGCGAGTGCGGTGGCGGGCACGGCCAGCGCCGCGGCCTTCTTCGAACGGCGCGAGCGCGCCAGACTCAGCGCGGCGGTGGCCACGGTGGGCAGGAGCCACGGCGATGCTCCGCGCGCGAGACGTACGCCGGCGAGGCTGTCGCTTGGTGCAGAGATAGGGCTGTGGGGCATTGATGACCTTCGTAGCGGATGACGCCGCTCGGTGACGGGGGACGGGCGGCTTTCCGGCGATCGTATCGGTTGCGAGCCGCAACTGGGCAAGCCAGGAAGCCGAGTCGGCGCCCGCGGAGAGTGACGGGGTGTGATCCTCGGGTAGAGGAAAACACCCCGTACCCGAACATCTAACCCTGCAGTCGATACTCCTCGAGCAGCCGACGACCAATGATCATTTTTTGGATCTCGGCGGTACCTTCACCGATCAGCAGCATCGGAGCCTCGCGGTAGAGGCGCTCGATCTCGTACTCCTTGGAGAAGCCGTAGCCGCCGTGGATCCGGAAGGCGTCCTCGACGACCTCCTTGCAGTACTCGGAGGCGAGGTACTTCGCCATCCCTGCTTCGAGGTCGTTTCGCTCCCCGGAGTCCTTTTTGCGTGCTGCGTTCACCATCATGGCATGGGCCGCTTCGACCTTGGTAGCCATTTCGGCCAGCTTGAACTGGATGGCCTGGTGCTTCGCGATGACCTTGCCGAAGGTCTGACGCTGCTGCGCGTATGCCACACCCAGCTCAAATGCACGCTGAGCGACACCGCAGCCACGCGCCGCGACGTTGACGCGGCCCACTTCGACGCCGTCCATCATGTGGTAGAAACCACGGCCGGTCTCGCCGCCGAGTACGCGATTGGCCGGAATCCGGAGGTTGTCCATGATGAGCTCGGTCGTGTCGACGCCCTTGTAGCCCATCTTGTCGATCTTGCCGGGGATGGTCAGGCCCGGACGGACCTCGCCGAAGCCCGGCTCCTTCTCGACCAGGAAGGTCGTCATCGACTTGTGCGGGGCGGTGCCCTCCGGGTGGCCCTCGTCGGACCGTGTGAGAACCGCCACGAGGGTCGACGTGCCGCCGTTGGTCAGCCACATCTTCTGGCCGTTGAGGACGTACTCGTCGCCGTCCTTGACCGCCTTGGAGGAAATGGCCGAGACGTCGGAGCCGAGGGCGGGCTCGGACATCGAGAACGCGCCACGCACCTCGCCGAGCGCCATCCGCGGCAGGAAGTGGTCCTTCTGCTCCTGGGTGCCGTGCTGCTTGAGCATGTACGCCACGATGAAGTGGGTGTTGATGATGCCGGAGACCGACATCCAGCCACGGGCGATCTCCTCCACGCACAGCGCGTAGGTGAGGAGCGACTCGCCCAGACCCCCGTACTCCTCGGGGATCATCAGACCGAACAGGCCGAGTTCCTTCAGGCCGTCGACGATCTGCTGCGGGTACTCGTCGCGGTGCTCAAGCTCCGTCGCGACCGGGATGATCTCCTTGTCCACGAAGTCCCGTACCGTCGACAGGATTTCCTGCTGGACGTCGGTCAGGCCGTGGGTCTGGGCGAGTCGGCTCATTACTTCTTCTTCTCCACAAGCTCCGGGCGGCCCGGCTGCTCGCCGCCGCGCTCCTTGATGTACGTCTCGGTCGGGACCATCACCTTGCGGCGGAACACGCACACCAGGGTGCCGTCCTGCTTGTAGCCCTTGGTCTCGACGTACACGATGCCGCGGTCGTTCTTGGACTTCGACGGGGTCTTGTCCAGGACCGTGGTCTCGCCGTAGATGGTGTCGCCGTGGAAGGTCGGCGCGACATGGCGCAGCGACTCGATCTCCAGGTTGGCGATGGCCTTGCCGGAGACGTCCGGCACCGACATGCCGAGCAGCAGCGAGTAGATGTAGTTCCCGACGACGACGTTCTTGCCGAAGTCCGTCGTCTTCTCCGCATAGTTGGTGTCCATGTGGAGGGGGTGGTGGTTCATCGTCAGCAGGCAGAAGAGGTGGTCGTCGTACTCGGTGACCGTCTTTCCGGGCCAGTGCTTGTAGACCGCGCCGACCTCGAACTCTTCGTAGGTGCGTCCGAACTGCATAGTGCTCAGGCCTCCGGGGCTTCGAACTTGGACGTGCGCTGCATGCCGGCCGCCCGGCCCTTGCCGGAGATCACGAGCGCCATCTTGCGGCTGGCCTCGTCGATCATCTCGTCACCGAGCATGGCGGAGCCTTTCTTGCCGCCCGCCTCGGAGGTGTAGTAGTCGTACGCGTCGAGGATCAGCTCGGCGTGGTCGAAGTCCTCCTGCGAGGGCGAGTAGATCTCGTTGGCCGCGTCGACCTGGCCGGGGTGCAGCACCCACTTGCCGTCGAAGCCGAGCGCGGCGCTGCGGCCGGCGACCTCGCGGTAGCCGTCGACGTTCTTGATCTGCAGGTAGGGACCGTCGATCGCCTGGAGGTCGTGCATCCGGGCGGCCATCAGGATGCGCATCAGGATGTAGTGGTACGCGTCGGCGGTGTAGCCGGGCGGCTGCTCGCCGACCACCAGGGACTTCATGTTGATGGAGGCCATGAAGTCGGCCGGGCCGAAGATGATGGTCTCCAGACGCGGCGAGGCGGCGGCGATCGCGTCGACGTTCACCAGACCCTTGGCGTTCTCGATCTGCGCCTCGATGCCGATCTTGCCGACCTCGAAGCCCATGGTCTTCTCGATCTGGGTGAGCAGCAGGTCGAGCGCGACCACCTGCTCGGCGTCCTGGACCTTCGGCAGCATGATGCAGTCGAGGTTGGGGCCCGCGCCCTCGACGACGGTCACGACGTCGCGGTACGTCCAGTGCGTGGTCCAGTCGTTGACGCGCACCACGCGCGTCTTGCCGGTCCAGTCACCCTCGTTGAGCACCTTGACGATGTTGTGCCGGGCGTCCGGCTTCGCCAGCGGCGCGCAGGCGTCCTCGAGGTCGAGGAAGACCTGGTCGGCCGGGAGACCCTGGGCCTTCTCCAGGAAGCGCGGGTTGGACCCGGGCACCGCCAGACAGGAACGGCGGGGGCGAAGGCGGTTGACAGTCATGCGGGGACCTCCGTGCTTTCCAGATTCTTCAAGGGTTCCAGCTTGTTCGCCTTGCGGATCTCGTCGACGATACGGCCGATGATCTCCGTGATGCCGAAGTCCTTCGGTGTGAAGACCGCTGCGACACCCGCCGAGATGAGCGTCTCGGCGTCCGACTGGGGGATGATCCCACCCGCGATGACGGGGATGTCGGTGGCACCCGTCTCACGCAGCCGGTGCAGGACGTCGGGCACCAACTCGGCGTGCGAGCCGGACAGGATGGACAGACCGACGGCGTGTACGTCCTCGGCCACCGCGGCGTTCACGATCTGCTCCGGAGTGAGCCGGATGCCCTGGTAGACCACCTCGAAACCGGCGTCACGCGCGCGCACCGCGATCTGCTCGGCCCCGTTGGAGTGCCCGTCCAGGCCCGGCTTGCCCACCAGGAAGCGCAGCTTGCCGACACCGAGTTCCGCGGCGGTGGCGTCCACCTTGTCGCGGACGAGGGCCAGAGGGCTACCCTCCTCCGCGGCGACGGCCACCGGGGCGCTGGAGACACCGGTCGGCGCGCGGAACTCGCCGAAGACGTCCCTGAGGGCCCAGGCCCATTCGCCCGTGGTGACTCCGGCCCTGGCGCACTCCAGGGTCGACGCCATCAGGTTCTCGGTGCCGGCCGCCGCGCGCTTGAGTGCCTCCAGCGCGTCCTGGGCGCGGACTTCGTCCCGCTCGGTGCGCCAGGCGTGCAGCTTGGACACGACCTGGGCCTCGTTCTTGGGGTCGACCGTCATGATCGCCGTGTCGAGGTCCGCGGTGAGCGGGCTCGGCTCGGTCGACTCATAGCAGTTGACGCCGATGATCTTCTCCTGGCCGGCCTCGATCCGGGCCCGCCGCTCGGCGTGCGAGGACACCAACTGCGACTTCAGGTAACCGGATTCGACGGCCGCCATCGCGCCGCCCATCTCCTGGATCCGGTCGATCTCCCGGAAGGACTCCTCGACCAGCGCGTCGACCTTGGCCTCGATGACGTGCGAGCCCGCGAAGATGTCCTCGTACTCGAGCAGATCGCTCTCGTGGGCGAGGACCTGCTGGATGCGCAGCGACCACTGCTGGTCCCAGGGCCTGGGCAGACCCAGGGCCTCGTTCCACGCGGGCAGCTGCACGGCGCGTGCGCGGGCGTCCTTGGAGAGGGTGACCGCGAGCATTTCGAGCACGATGCGCTGGACGTTGTTCTCCGGCTGCGCCTCGGTCAGGCCAAGGGAGTTGACCTGCACGCCGTAACGGAACCGGCGCTGCTTCTCGTTCTCGATGCCGTAGCGCTCGCGGGTGATCTTCTCCCAGATGCGGCCGAAGGCGCGCATCTTGCACATCTCCTCGACGAAGCGCACGCCCGCGTTCACGAAGAAGGAGATACGCGCGACCACGTCGCCGAACTTCTCCGGCGGCACCTGGCCCGAGTCGCGCACCGCGTCGAGTACGGCGATGGCCGTGGACATCGCGTACGCGATCTCCTGTACCGGCGTGGCCCCGGCCTCCTGCAGGTGGTAGCTGCAGATGTTGATCGGGTTCCACTTGGGGATGTTGGCCACCGTGTAGGTGATCATGTCGGTCGTGAGGCGCAGGGAGGGCACCGGCGGGAAGACATGCGTCCCGCGCGAGAGGTACTCCTTGACGATGTCGTTCTGCGTCGTTCCCTGGAGCAGGCGGATGTCCGCTCCCTGCTCCTCAGCGACCACCTGGTAGAGCGCGAGCAGCCACATCGCGGTGGCGTTGATCGTCATGGAGGTGTTCATCTGTTCCAGGGGGATGTCCTGGAACAGCCTCCGCATGTCACCGAGATGCGAGACCGGGACGCCGACGCGGCCCACCTCGCCACGGGCGAGGATGTGGTCCGGGTCGTAGCCCGTCTGGGTCGGCAGGTCGAAGGCCACCGACAGACCCGTCTGGCCCTTGGCGAGATTACGCCGGTACAGCTCGTTGGACGCCTCGGCCGTCGAGTGACCGGCGTACGTCCGCATGAGCCAGGGGCGGTCCTTCTGGCGCTCTGTCATGTCCGAACCTCAGACGTTCCGGAAGCGGTTGATGGCGTCGAGGTGCTTGGCGCGCAGCTCGTGGTCGCGGACGCCGAGGCCTTCCTCGGGCGCCAGCGCGAGGACGCCGACCTTGCCCTGGTGGAGGTTCTTGTGCACGTCGAACGCCGCCTGGCCGGTCTCCTCCAGCGAGTAGACCTTGGAGAGGGTGGGGTGGATCTTGCCCTTGGCGATGAGGCGGTTGGCTTCCCAGGCTTCGCGGTAGTTGGCGAAGTGGGAGCCGATGATGCGCTTCAGGGACATCCACAGGTAGCGGTTGTCGTACTGGTGCATGTAGCCGCTGGTGGAGGCGCAGGTCGTGATGGTGCCGCCCTTGCGGGTGACGTAGACGGAGGCGCCGAAGGTTTCGCGGCCGGGGTGTTCGAAGACGATGTCGATGTCCTCGCCGCCGGTGAGTTCGCGGATGCGCTTGCCGAAGCGCTTCCATTCCTTCGGGTCCTGGGTGTTCTCGTCCTTCCAGAACTTGTAGCCCTCGGCCTTGCGGTCGATGATCGCCTCGGCGCCCATGGCGCGGCAGATGTCGGCCTTGTCCTCGCTGGAGACGACGCAGATGGGGTTGGCGCCGCCGGCGAGGGCGAACTGGGTGGCGTAGGAGCCGAGTCCGCCGGAGGCGCCCCAGATCAGGACGTTGTCGCCCTGCTTCATGCCGGCGCCGTTGCGGGAGACGAGCTGGCGGTAGGCGGTGGAGTTGACCAGGCCCGGAGCTGCGGCCTCTTCCCAGGAGAGGTGGTCGGGCTTGGGCATCAGCTGGTTGGACTTGACCAGCGCGATCTCGGCCAGGCCACCGAAGTTGGTCTCGAAGCCCCAGATGCGCTGCTCGGGGTCGAGCATGGTGTCGTTGTGGCCGTCGGAGGACTCCAGCTCGACCGACAGGCAGTGCGCGACAACCTCGTCACCGGGGGTCCAGGCGTTGACGCCGGGGCCGGTGCGCAGGACGACACCGGCCAGGTCCGAGCCGATGACGTGGTACGGCAGGTCGTGACGCTTGGTCAGCTCCGACAGACGCCCGTACCGCTCCAGGAAACCGAACGTGGACACGGGCTCGAAGATCGAGGTCCAGACCGAGTTGTAGTTCACGGAGGACGCCATCACGGCGACCAGAGCCTCGCCCGGGCCGAGCTCGGGGAGGGCGACCTCATCGAGGTGGAGGGACTTGCGGGGGTCCTTCTCGTGGGACGGCAGCCCGGCGAACATCTCCTGCTCGTCCTTGTGCACAGTCACTGCGCGGTAGGACTCGGGCAGGGGAATCGCGGCGAAATCCGCGGCCTTGGCGTCCTGCGATTGGATCGCGTCCAGGATGTCCTTCACGGTGATGCCTCCAAGCTCCCCCGGACTGGCTGGGGGAGATGCGCGTTTTTTGGGGGTCTGAGGGAACCCCCGGGTGTACAGGGGCCGGGTACTGCTGTGGAGGTATGCCGTCGGTTCGGCGGGTCTTGCTGGCAGCGCTTTGTGGCGCGGACTGTTGCCTGTGACGCAGGCGCCCGGGCGCGCAAGCGGAGGCTTGCGGGGACAGCCGGCGTACGACGGTGCTCTGCACGCCGGCCGCCCGGACACTCTCAACGTATGGCACCGCGTGCCAGGTGACAAGACACTGCGTGCCAGCAATTTCTCTCAGTTGTCATTCCGTCGTAACGGATGAACGTTGATCGATCAAACCGGCCGTTTCCGCAGGTCGTGGCCACCTTCGAGTGTGCGGGTGCGAAGCCTGCGGGAGGCCTGAAAGGACGCCGGAGGCGGCCGTTCCGGCGTCGGGTGCCGGGCGGCGGCCGCCTCTCAGGGTGATGGCGAACTCACTTGAAGTGAGGGCGAAAAAACCCGCGTCGGGTACGCGGGACCGAAAGCGGACGGCGTCCGCACGGGGTGGTGGTGTGGATCGGCGGACGGGGACCGGATCGGTGCGGGAAGTCCGCGGAGAATCGGTCCGGGGAGTCCGCGGACCGCCCTATCAGGGCCGGAGGAGGGGCCATGGGCGTGGCCCCCGCCCCTCGCCCGGCCGCGACGTCAGCGACGTCCGTGCAGCGCCTGCTCGATCGTCCGCATGATCTGGTCCAGCGGTGTGTCCGTACGGGTCACGGTCACCAGGACGTCCCCGGAGGAGGTGGCCGAGACCGGCGCCTGCGGCTCGTCCTCCGTGCTGCGACCGGCGCCTATGCCCATGCCGAAGGTGCGGCGCACGATGGCGAAGGCATGGTCCAACTGCGCCTCCACATCGCCTTGTCCGTCCGCGCGCAGCCAGCGGCGCAGTACGTGGTTGTGCGCCGTGACCACCGCCGAGGCGGCCACCTCGGCGAGCAGCGGATCGTCGTTGCCGTCGTGGTGGTCACGCTCGTCGAAGTGGCCGAGAAGGTAACGGGTGAACAGCCGCTCGTAGCGGGCCACCGAGGCGATCTCCGCCTCCCGCAGGGTGGGCACCTCGCGGGTCAGCCGGTAGCGGGCCACCGAGATGTCCGGCTGCGCCGCGTACATGCGCATGACTTCCTTGATCCCGCGGCACACCGTGTCGAGCGGATGCTCGTGCGCGGGCGCCGCGTTGAGCACGGCCTCCGCGCGGATCAGGGTGTCGTCGTGATCGGGGAAGATCGCCTCTTCCTTGGAGCGGAAGTGCCGGAAGAAGGTGCGCCGGGCGACCCCGGCCGCCGCGGCGATCTCGTCGACCGTCGTCGCCTCGTACCCCTTGGTGGCGAACAGCTCCATGGCCGCGGCGGCGAGCTCCCGGCGCATTTTCAGCTTCTGTGCGGCGGCCCGGCCGACGGCCGAGGAACGCTCCGGAGTCTCGGAGGTGCCGGACGTACGAGGGGACTTGGCGGACTGGGGCATGCCACGAACGTACTGCATGGAGGCGCCCGGACGTGCATGCCCGGGTGCTCCGCCGCCCTCGGCGGGCGACGGAGCCGCAGCAGGTTCGAGCAGTCCGCCCCAGTCGGCCGACTCCGTACGTTCGTCCCGGCTCGTGTCAGCGCCGGGCATATTCGCGGAAGCCACGGCCGGTCTTGCGGCCGAGGCAGCCCGCCGCCACCAGGTGCTCCAGGAGCGGGGCCGGGGCCAGGCCCGGGTCACGGAACTCCGCGTGCAGCACGCGCTCGATGGCCAGCGAGACGTCCAGGCCGACCACGTCGAGCAGTTCGAACGGGCCCATCGGGTAGCCGCCGCCGAGCTTCATGGCGGTGTCGATGTCGTCGAGGCTGGCGTAGTGCTCCTCCAGCATCTTGATCGCGTTGTTGAGGTACGGGAACAGCAGCGCGTTCACGATGAAGCCGGCGCGGTCGCCGCAGTCCACCGGGTGCTTGCGGATCTTCGTGCACAGGTCGCGGACGGTGGCGTGGACGTCGTCGGCGGTGAGCACCGTGCGCACCACCTCGACCAGCTTCATCGCCGGGGCCGGGTTGAAGAAGTGCATCCCGATGACGTCCTGCGGGCGCGAGGTGGCGCGGGCGCAGGCGACGACCGGCAGCGAGGAGGTGGTGGTCGCGAGCACCGCACCCGGCTTGCAGATCTTGTCGAGCTGGGCGAAGAGCTGCTGCTTGATCTCCAGGTCCTCGGCGATGGCCTCGACCGCGAGGTCGACGTCGGCGAAGGACTCGTAGGTCCCGGCGGGCGTGATGCGCGCGAGCGTCTCGGCGGCCGCCTCGGCGGTCAGTCGCCCCTTGTCGACAGAGCGCTGAAGGGACTTGCCGATACGCGCCTTGGCCTTCTCCGCCTTCTCGTCGCTGCGCGCGGCGAGCACCACGGAGAAGCCGGACTTGGCGAAGACCTCGGCGATGCCGGAGGCCATGGTGCCCGAGCCCACCACGCCGACCGAGGTGATCGTGCGGCCCTCGGCGCCGCCGCCGTCCTGCCGCGGCGTCAGCGCGTCGGCGACGACGGTGGCGCTGCCCGCCTCCGCGTAGGTGTAGAAGCCGCGGCCGGTCTTGCGGCCGGTCAGGCCCGCTTCGCTGAGCTGCCTCAGGATCGGGGCGGGGGCGTGCAGACGGTCGCGCGAGGCCTCGTACATCGCCTCCAGGACGGTACGGGCGGTGTCGATGCCGATCAGGTCGAGCAGTTCGAGCGGGCCCATCGGCAGGCCGCAGCCGAGCTTCATGGCGGCGTCGATGTCCTCGCGGGAGGCGTAGTTCGCCTCGTACATCGAGGCGGCCTGGTTGAGGTAGCCGAACAGCAGCCCGTCGGCGATGAAGCCGGGGCGGTCGCCCGCGGTCACCGGGTCCTTGCCCAGTTCGGCGACCAGGGAGGTCACGGCTGCCGCGGCGGCCGGGCCGGTCAGCACGGTGGAGACGACCTCGACCAGCTTCATGGCCGGGGCCGGGTTGAAGAAGTGCAGACCCAGCACGCGCTCCGGGTGCTGGGTGTCGGCCGCGAGGCGGGTCACGGACAGCGCGTTGGTACCGGTCGCCAGGATGGTGTCGGGCCGCACGATCGAGTCGAGGGCCTGGAAGATCTGCTGCTTGATCTCGTACGACTCCGGGGCGACCTCGATGACCAGGTCGGCGTCGGCCGCGGCCTGGAGGTCGGTGAAGGTGCGGAAGCGGGCGAGAACGTCCCCGCGCTCCTGTTCGGTCAGGCGCTCACGCTCCACCGCGCGGGCGGTCGAGGCCTCGAGGGCGGCGTTGGCCTGGCTGGCGGCGGCCTCACTGATGTCGATGCCGATGACCTCACGGCCACCTCGGGCGAGCACCTCGGCGATGCCGGTGCCCATGGTGCCGAGGCCGATGACGGCGACGGTGTTCAGGGAGAGCGGGGGTGTGTCGGACAGGGGAGCGGCCATCGCGGGACTCCAGACAATGAGTGACGACTGAGGGTGTGCGCGGGCGCCAACGGGCAGGCCGCACAGGGGAAGCGAGCGCCGACTGCCGGGGTGCGCACGATGCGCCCGGCGGGCGAGCGACGGGCCCTGTCCCGGGGCCACGTCGTACTGAGGTACTTGCGGGTACCGAACCGACAAACATGTCCGGCGGCTGCGTCACCAGGCCACCGGAGCCAGCGGGGAGGGTGTCCCGCTCGTCTGAGCTTAACTTGCGGGTAACGAGCACGCCAGAGGGCGAACAGAGTCCTGCATGTGACCTGTGTCGCGGCCCGGAAAGCCCTAAAGTCGAGATGTGGACAAGGAGTTACGTGCCCTTACCGAGCGTCTGCGGATCGAATCGGGCGGCGACGAGCGCTATCGACGCCTCATCGCGACCCGGGACCACGAGACGCTCGCCGTGGTCCTCACGGCGCCGGGGGAGCCCCTGTGGGCCCGTGAACTCGCGGCCTTCCGGCTGGGCACCGCAGGCGACCGGCGCGCCTTCGAATCCCTTGTCCTCCTGCTCAACCACCGCGATCAGCAGCGCTGCGCCAGCGCGGCACAAGCGCTCGCCAGACTCCGCGACCCGCGCACCGCGCGCGCCGCGGCGGCGCTCGCGACCAACTCCCTGCGCACGGCGTACGCCCTCCATCCCGTGCGCCTGCTGACCGCCCTGCGCGCCCCCGAGTCCGCACCGGCCCTGATCACCACCCTGGAGCGGCTCCTCTCACCCCACGAGCAGTACTGGCGCATCGCCCTGGCCTGCGTCGAAGGACTCGGCGCGCTCGGCGATCCCAGGGCCCGTCCGGTACTGACCGCGGCGGCGGGTCATCCGCGGCTCGCGGCGGCGGCTTCGGCCTCGTTGGCGCGGCTGGGGCGATAGGCGCGGGTAGGGCAAGGGCGCGGATCTCGGGGCGCAGGTCGAGGGCCCCGGCCCAGTCCTGATTACGGATCGTGGGCTGCGGGCTGCGGGCTGCGGGCTGCGGCTCCAGGCGGTGCGAGATCAGCCGAGCGTCATGCTGTAGCGGACCTCGGTGATCGGGACCCCGTCCACCATGTCCACTTGCTCGGCACCGTCGGCCATCAGTCCCGCGCGTTCGTAGAAGCGCCGGGCCCGGAGGTTGCCTGCCAGGACCCACAGGCGCAGATGTGCGTAGCCCGCGTCCGCGCAGTGCGTGACGCAGTGCTGGAGGAGGAGTCGTCCGAGGCCGGTGGAGAGCTGCTCTGGGTCTGCGTAGAGGGCGTACAACTCGCTGTCGGGCGAGGTGGATTGGGAGGTGGATTGGGCCCGAGTGACGGTGTGGGCGGGGGTCGGCCGGGGCGCTTCCTCCTCGCGGAAAGGACCCCAGCAGGCCCAGCCCGCGATACGGCCCTGGCGTACGGCCACCATGTTCCGTACGGACGGCGGCTGCCGCGCGAGCAGTCGGCGCCGGGCCTCGGCGTCCTGTGCGGGGTCGAGTGCGTCGAGGTGGGACTGCGGCATGAGGCCCGCGTAGGCATGGCGCCAGCCGTCGACGCGAAGCGCGCCGACCGCCTCGCAGTCGGCCTCGGTCATCGGCCGTACCCGGGTCTCCATGCGCCGCATCGTAGTCGGCAGGGCCGTTGACCTGCGGTGGACCGTCCTGCGGGGTGGGCGGACCGGCGGCCGTCGGTGAGGGAGGGCGGACGGCCCGGGCATCGGCCGGAGAACTGCACAGGCACATTGTCAGTGGTGTGCGTCACAGTTGTCTGAGGAGTGGGCGCCGAGCCGGACGCCCGTGACCGACCTAGGGAAACCGTGATGACGTACGCGATTCAGGCCGAGGGCCTGGCCAAGAGATTCAAGGAGACGCAGGCGCTGGCCGGAGTCGATCTGGCGGCGCGTACCGGCAGTGTGCTCGCTCTGCTGGGTCCGAACGGTGCGGGCAAGACCACGGCGGTCCGCGTCTTCGCCACCCTGATCAGACCTGATGGCGGCCGTGCCACGGTCCTCGGGCACGACGTGGTGCGCGAGCCGGGACTGGTGCGCGCGGCGATCGGTCTGACCGGGCAGTACGCGGCGGTCGACGAGAACCTGACCGGTACCGAGAACCTGCTGATGATCGGGCGACTGCTCGCCATGCCCCGCCGCGAGGCGAAGGCGCGGGCGGCCGAACTCCTCGACCGGTTCCAGCTCTCGGACGCGGCGGGCCGTGCGGTGAAGACCTACTCGGGCGGCATGCGGCGGCGGCTCGACCTGGCCGCCAGCCTGGTGGGCAGGCCGCAGATCCTGTTCCTCGACGAGCCGACGACCGGTCTCGACCCGCACAGCCGCGGCGAGGTCTGGGACATGCTGCGCGGTCTGGTGGCCGAAGGCGTGACGGCGCTGCTCACCACCCAGTACCTGGAGGAGGCCGACAAGCTCGCGGACGACGTGGTGGTGATCGACAAGGGCCGGGTGATCGCCGAGGGCACGCCCGACGAACTGAAGTCGGCCGTCGGCGGGCAGGTGCTCCAACTTCGGCCCGCCGACGCGGCGGACCTGCCCGCCGTGCAGGCGCTGGTGGCCGAGGCGGCCGGGCGGCAGACGCAGACCGAGGGCGAGTTGATCACCGTCCCGGTCACCGACGCGGCGCTGATGCCCGCGATCGTGCGGCGGCTCGACCGGGAGGGCATCGCGGTCAGCGAACTGGCCCTGCGGCGCTCCTCCCTGGACGAGGTCTTCCTCGCCCTGACCGGTCACCGGGCCGAGCCCGAGTCCGCGAAGGGCGACGAAGACAGCCCCGACGACGCCGACTTCGAACGGGTGGGGAGCACCTCATGACCACACAGTCCCTGTCCGCACCGCTCCGCAAGGGTGGCCGCGTCCCCCTGGGAGCCGGGATCCGGCAGACCGGCACCATGGCCTGGCGCAGCCTGGTCTCGGTCAAACACAATCCGCTCGAACTGGTCGACTACAGCATCACGCCGATCATGTTCGTCTTCCTCTTCACCTACGTCTTCGGCGGTCAGATGGCCGGAAGCCCCAAGGAGTACCTGCAGTACGCGCTGCCCGGCATCATCGTGCAGAACACGCTGTTCATGAGCATGTACACGGCCATGGCGCTCAACAGCGACCTGACCAAGGGCGTCTTCGACCGGCTGCGCAGTCTGCCGATCGCCCGCTCCGCCCCGCTCTTCGGCCGGATCACCGCCGACCTGGCCAAACAGCTCTGGGGAATGCTGCTGATGCTGGGCATCGGCGCGCTGCTCGGCTTCCGTATCCACGGCGGTGTCGGCGGCTTCGTGGGCGCCGCGCTGCTGCTCATGCTCTTCGCGGCGGCCGTGTCGTGGAGTGCGGTGCTCATCGGCATGCTGGCGGGCGACCCGGAGAAGGTCCAGGTCTTCGCCTTCACGCTGATCTTCCCGATCACCTTCACCAGCAGCGCGTTCGTACGGGTGGAGACCATGCCCGGCTGGCTGCAGGCGTGGGTCGACATCAACCCGGTCACGCATCTGTCCGACGCCTTCCGCGGACTGCTGCTCGGCGGCGAGGTGGGCAAGCCGGTGCTGTGGTCCCTGCTCTGGGCGGCCGCGATCGCCGCGGTCTTCATCCCCCTGGCGATGCGGGCGTACCGGGCCCGGGCCTGAGCGCGGGAGGCGGATCCGGAAGTTCAGAATGAAGGAGGCGCCCGGAGCTGGTCGTAGGCACAGCGAGGCGGGGCGGACCGAGTGTGCGCCGGTCCGCCCCGCAGCCGCTCAAGTCCCGGCTGGGATGAGCTAGTTGCGGCCGAGCAGGGCGTGCAGCGAGGCCCCGCGAGTGGCCGACTTGGTGAGTTTCTGCGGCTTCGGGTCGGGTTGCCGCTCGCAGTACGCGTCGGCCGGGCCCTCGGCTCTCGGTACCGCGCCCGTGTCCAGGTACTTGCTCAAGTACCCGTCCAGGCAACTGCTTCCGCTGAGCGTGATGCCGTGGTTTCCGCCGCCCTGTTCGACGACGAAACTCGACCGGCCGAGCGCCCGGTGCAAGGTGGCGCCGCCCTCGTACGGCGTGGCGGCGTCGTCGGTGGCCTGGAAGAGCAGGACCGGCGGGAGGCGGTCGTTGCGGACGTCCGTCGGCGTCAGCGACTCGGTGGGCCAGAAGGCACAAGGAGCGTTGTACCAGGCGTTGTTCCAGGTGGAGAAGGGCGCCTTGTCGTGGACGGCCCGGTTGTCGGCCCGCCACACGTTCCAGTCGCGCGGCCAGGGCGCGTCCCGGCACTGCACCGCCGCATAGATGCTGTAGCCGTTGTCGCCCGCGGTGTCGACGGCGCCCAGCTTCTCGTACGCGGCGACCAGCGGCTCGGGCTTCTTGTCGTTCACATACGCGGCGAAGGCCTTGGCCAGGTCGGGCCAGTAGCCGTCGAAGTACCCGCCGGGCAGGAAGGTGTCCTCCAGCTCGCCGCCGCCGACCCGGCCGCCCGCCGGGTTCTCGGTCACCGCCTCCCGCATCCGCGACCACTTGGCGCCGACCTCGGCCGGGTCGGTGCCGAGGCGGTACGTGGCGTCGTGCCGCGCGACCCAGGCGAGGAAGGCCTCGTGGCGGGCGTTGAAGGCGATGTCCTGGTCGAGGTTGTCGCGGTACCAGACGCCGGTCGGGTCGACGATCGAGTCGAGCACCATCCGGCGCACCCGCTCCGGGTGGAGCTTGGCGTAGACGGCGCCGAGATAGGTGCCGTAGGAGTAGCCGAAGTAGTTGATCTTCGAGACGCCGAGGGCACGGCGGATGGCGTCCACGTCCTGTGCCGCGCTGACCGTGTCGATGTACGGCAGCACGTCCCGGTACTTCTTGCCGCAGGCCTCGGCGAAGCCGCGGGCCCGGTCCAGGTTGGCGTGCTCCACCACCGGGCGGTCCGGGATGCTCGGTGGGCGCACCGGGTCGAAGTGCCCGGGCGAACAGTTGAGGGCCGGGCTGGACTTGCCCACACCGCGCGGGTCGAAGCCGATGACGTCGTACTGCGCGGCCGTCTTCGCGGGCAGCGAGTCCGCCACGAAGCCCGCCAGCGCGAGTCCGCTGCCGCCCGGTCCGCCGGGGTTGACCAGCAGCGGGCCCTGGGACTTCGCGGCGGTGTGCTCGATCCGGGACAGGGCGAGAGTGATCTGCCGCCCGCCGGGCCGGTCGTGGTCGAGCGGCACCTTGAGCGAGGCGCATTCGAGCCGGGGGTAGTTCTTGGTCGGGCACTTGGTCCAGGCGAGTCCGGCGGACCGGGGCTCCGTATCGGCGCTGGCCGAGTGCGGCAGGGCGGAGAGCATCCCGGCGACCGCCGCCGCGGCTCCGCACAGCGCGACTGCGCGTTTCTTCATGTGGCCTCCCGGAGTGGGGGGTTCGGAGCCGTGGGCACGGCCCTCGCCCGCATCGTCCCGGAAAGATCGTGATGAAGAGTCGCTTATCAGAGGAATTGGGGAGAGTTAAGCCATATGGCGGGAGCGTTCGCGGCGGGTCGTGGTGCGGGAGGCCCGAGGCGCGCGCCGTGCACGCTTTCCCATGGGGCGCCCACGAGCCCGAACCGGCTCGTCGGGGTGCGGTCTCCTGCCTCGGGGGGCGTGGTCTCATGCCGAAGGGGGCTTGTGGCGGAGCGGTCTCGGATCCGGGGGCGCGCTCTCGGGCTGGGCTGACCGAATCGAACTGATTGGATCGAGCTGACTGGATCGAACTGATCGGAACGAGCTGATCGGATAGAGCCGATCAGATCAGGCTGAGCTGGGTGGCTTCCTGCGCGGGCGCCGGTGCCTGTTCGGGAACGGTGGCGATCCGGCGAGCGAGCCCGGGGCGGTGGTTCGGGCCGATGCCGAACTCCTGGGCCAGTTCGTGTACTTGGCGGGTGATCCGGCGCTGGTACCACTTCGGTGCGTACGCACCCTCCGCGTACAGCCGCTCGTAGCGCCGGACCAGGTGCGGGTGGTGCCGGGCCAGCCAGGCCATGAACCACTCGCGGGCGCCGGGGCGCAGATGCAGGACGAGTGGTGTCACCGAGGTGGCGCCGGAGGCGGCGATGGCCCGCACCGTGGTGCGCAGTTGGTCGGGACGGTCGCCGAGGAACGGGATCACCGGCGCCATCAGGACGCCGCAGCCGATGCCGTTCTCGCTCAGTGTGCGGACCACGGCCAGCCGTCGCTCGGGTGCCGGAGTGCCGGGCTCGACCGTGCGCCACAGCTCCTGGTCGGTGAAGCCGACGGAGACCGAGATGCCGACATCGGTGACCCGTGAGGCCTCGCGCAGCAGTTCCAGGTCCCGCAGGATCAGCGTCCCCTTGGTGAGGATCGAGAAGGGGTTGGCGCGATCGCGCAGCGCGGCGATGATCCCGGGCATCAGTGCGTACCGGCCCTCCGCGCGCTGATAGCAATCGACATTCGTACCCATCGCGATGTGCTCACCGCGCCAGCGCGGCGAGGCCAGTTGACGGCGCAGCAGTTCGGGTGCGTTCACCTTGACCACGATCTGACTGTCGAAGCCGAGCCCGGTGTCCAGGTCCAGATAGCTGTGGGTCTTGCGGGCGAAGCAGTACACGCAGGCGTGTGTGCAGCCGCGATACGGGTTCACCGTCCACTCGAAGGGCATGCGCGAGGCGCCGGGCACCCGGTTCACGATCGAACGCGCCCTGATCTCGTGGAAGGTCACCCCGCGGAATTCGGGGGTGTCGAAGGTGCGGGTGGTGACCGCGTCCGCGCCGAACAGTGCGGCCTCCCGCTCCCGGTTCTGTGTCGTCGCCGTCAGGTTCTCCCAGCGCATGGCTCCTCCTCGGTGGCACTGCGCAGAGAATAGAACAAACGTTCCCATGATCGTGCGACCCCGGTTTTGGTGTGTCGCGGCACCAGTGGTTGGCTTGCCGCACCCCCCGCAGCAACTCACCTTGTAAGGAAGTGCCATGGCGCAGGTCGAGGCCACCACCCAGCGGACCATCAAGGCCCAGCCCGACGACGTGTTCCGCGTGCTCGCCGACTACGCGGGCAGCCGCGAGTCGCTGCTGCCCGAGCAGTACAGCGAGTACGAGGTGCGCGAGGGCGGCAAGGGCGAGGGCACCCTCGTCCACTGGCGGCTCCAGGCCACCAGCAAGCGGGTGCGCGACTGCCTGCTCGAGGTCACCGAGCCCACCGAGGGTGAACTCGTCGAGAAGGACCGCAACTCCACGATGGTCACCACCTGGCGCGTCACTCCCGCCGGTGAGGGCGCCGCACGTGTCGTCGTCAACGCGGCGTGGAGCGGTGCGAGCGGCGTCGGCGGCTTCTTCGAGCGGACCTTCGCTCCCAAGGGTCTGAACCGGATCCACGACGAGGTCCTCGCCAAGCTCGCCGCGGCCACCGAGAAGTGAACCCCCGGGCGCCGTCGGCCGGTTGAGCCCGGCGGCGCCCTGGTGGTCATGCTCCACCCTCACCGGTTCGGGTGGTTTTCCCGAGGCTGTTCCTGTACGCCGTAGGGGTTCCCACCGGCGCCGATGCGCTCCGGCGCACTCCGGAGTGCGACCCGTCGCGCTTGCCTGCGGTTGTCGCGTAATGCGAGAAATGGGCGGCCAAGCGCGACGAGGGGAGCAATCTGTGGGGCAGACGACGCTGGCGGAGAACCCCGCCGTGGACGTACAGCCGTCCCCGGCGGGACCGCGGGAGCCCCTCGGCCCCCAGGCCGGAACCGGCGAACACGAGCTCGGCGCGGGCCGGGTACGCCTGGTCTTCCTCGGGCTGATGCTGGCGCTGCTGCTCGCCGCCCTCGACCAGATGATCGTGGCCACCGCGCTGCCCAGGATCGTCGGCGAGCTGCACGGCCTGGACAAGATGTCCTGGGCCATCACCTCCTACCTGCTGACCTCCACCATCGGCCTGCCCGTCTACGGCAAGCTCGGCGACCTCTTCGGCCGCAAGTGGGTCTTCCAGTTCGCCATCGCGGTCTTCGTGGTCGGCTCCGCCCTCGCGGGCTGGTCGCGCACCATGGACCAGCTCATCGCCTTCCGCGCGCTGCAGGGCGTCGGCGCGGGCGGCCTGGTGATCGGCGTGCAGGCGATCATCGCGGACATCGTCCCGCCCCGCGAACGCGGCCGCTACATGGGCCTGATCGCGGCCGTCTTCGGTGTCGCCTCGGTCGCAGGGCCCCTGCTCGGCGGCTTCTTCACCGACCACGCGAGCTGGCGCTGGTGCTTCTACATCAACGTCCCCTTCGGCCTGGTGACCTTCGCGGTCGTCTCCGTCGTACTGAAACTCCCGCGTCCCAAGACCCGCCCGCGCCTCGACGTCCTCGGCACCCTCCTGATCGCCGCGCTCTCCAGTTGCCTTGTACTGCTCACCAGTTGGGGCGGCACCGAGTACGCCTGGGACTCGCGTGTGATCCTCGGGCTCGGCGCCGGAGCCCTCGTCTCCGCCGTGCTGTTCGTCGTGGTGGAGCACTTCGCCCCGGAACCGCTGATCCCGCTGCGCCTGTTCCGCGACTCGGTGTTCTGCGTGACCGGCCTCGTCGGAGCGGTCGTCGGCGTCGCGCTGTTCGGCGCCGCGAGCTATCTGCCCACCTTCCTGCAGATGGTGGACGGCGTCAGCGCCACCGAGTCCGGACTGCTGATGCTGCCGATGATGGCGGGCATCGTTGTCACCTCGATCGTCTCCGGACAACTCATCAGCCGCAGCGGCCGCTACCGCCTCTACCCGCTGCTCGGCTCGGTGCTCTCGGTCGTCGGCATGTGGCTCCTGTCCCGCATGGACGAGGACACCTCCCGGCTCGACTACAGCATCTGGATGGGCGTACTCGGCGCCGGTCTGGGCCTTGCCATGCCGGTCCTGGTACTCGCCGTGCAGAACTCGGTACGCCCGTCCGACCTGGGCACCGCCACCAGCGCCCACAACTACTTCCGCCAGATCGGCGGCAGCGTGGGCGCCGCCATCTTCGGCACCCTGTTCGCCGACCGGCTCGCCGACTCGCTCGCCGGACGGCTGCCCGCGGACGCGCAGCTCCCGGACCCCGAGTCGATCACCCCCGAACTCGTCCACTCCCTGCCGGCCGGGCTCCGCGACAGCTATATCGAGGCCTACGCCGAGGCCATGCCGCGGATCTTCCTGTACCTGGTGCCGGTGCTCGTACTCGGCCTGCTCATCTGCTGCTTCCTCAAGGAGAAACCGCTGGTGTCCCACCACAGCCCGACCGCCGCCGACACCGCCCCGATCCCGTCGGCCCGCACTCCGCTCGCCGGGTCCCCGGTCTGCGGCAGCGTCCAGCACTCCGACGGCACCGCGGTCGCCCACGCGGCGCTGACCCTCATCGATGTGACGGGACGGCAGATCGGACGCGGCGCGAGCGGGGACGACGGACGGTACGCCCTGTCCACGCCGGGCGCGGGCTCGTACGTACTCATCGCGGCGGCGGGCGGGCACCAGCCGCAGGCCGTCACCGTCACGGTGGGGGAGCGGCCGGTGGAACTCGACCTGGTGCTCGGCGGCGCGGGGCGGCTGGCCGGTCTGGTCCGCACCGCGGACGGCGCACAGGTACGCGAGGCCACCGTCACCCTGACCAATGTGCACGGCGAGGTGGTGGCCGCCACCCGTACCGGCGAGGACGGCAGTTACGCGCTGACCGAACTGGTGGCGGGCGAGTACACGCTCGCCGTGAGCGCGCCCGCCTTCCGTCCGGCCGCGCTCCCGGTCGCCGTGCAGGCGGCCCGCGAGACCCGGCAGGACGTCGAACTCGCGGGCGGCGCGGTGCTGCGAGGGACCGTACGGGCCACCGGCGGGCGGCCGGTCGAGGACGCCCGTGTGACGCTGCTCGACGCGGCCGGGAACGTGGTCGACACCCTGACCACCGGGGCCGACGGCGCCTTCCGGTTCACCGACCTGTCGTCGGGCGAGTACACGGTGATCGCCGCCGGATACCCGCCGGTCGCCACGGTGCTGCGCGTGGCGGGCGGAGTACGCGCGGAACGCGACGTACAGCTCGGCCACGACGACTGACCGGGCCACCGAGCACGGCCGCGGCATCGGGTCCCACCTGCGTGCGACCCGCGTGCGCACCTTCGGCGGCCAATTCGCGTATTCCCGCCACAGCAACCTGCCGCCCCCGTACGGTGGTTGTGGGCTCCGCAGATCTTGCGCCGCCCGGGGAAGGAGCCTTGGCCATGGAGCATGGCACCACAGCGGGCGAGACTCCCGGCGAACGGGCTGGGGGCGGCACCACCGGACAGGGCGCGGCGGCAGGCCGGATTCCGCTTGCCGTGGCCGTCGTGGACGCCGCCGGTCTGGTCTCCCACTGGAGCACTGGTGCCCGCAGACTGTTCGGCGTCGACCGCGAACAGGCCGTCGGATCCCCGGCCGCGGATCTCCTGCCGGTCTCCGGGGCGCTGCCCGAGGAGCCCCGGCAGGACGAGGAGCCCGGGGAGGGCGGCGCGCCGCTCGGGCCCGAACTCGGTTCCTCCCTCGACAGCCGGCTCCCCTATCCTCGCGCGGGCCGCGCCCGGCTGCACGACGTGGACCGTATGATGCGCACCCGGCTCGACGTCCTGTGGTGGGCCTACCCGCTGGTGGGCCCCGGACCGGAGCGGCTGCTGGTCCTCGCCGCCGACGCGGCCGCCGTACTGCCCGGGGAAGAGGAGGAGGCCGGGGAGCGCATCGCACCCGCGTTCGCGCTGCACACCGACTTTCCCGGCGCCGAGGATCTCGCGCGTGAACTGCCGCAGATCCTGCCCAGCATGAGCGTGGGCGAGAGCACCCGGATCGTCTCGCAGGTCCTCGAACTGGGTTATCCGGTACTGGAGTTCAGCCAGCACGACCGGGTTCCGGTCACCCCGGACTGGGGTGTGCCGCGGCGGGTGGAACGCAAGGCGCGCAAGCAGCGCGCGGCCGAGGCCGCCGCCGCGGGCCTGCCCCACCAGCGCACCGCGGCGGAGGTCGCCGAGGACGCCGAGGATCTTGAGTACGCGGCGGTGCGCGAGCGCCTGGAGTTCCTGAACGAGGTCAGCGGGCGCATCGGCTCCTCCCTCGATCTGTCCCGCACCATCGTCGAGGTCAGCCGGGCCGTGGTGCCGCGCTTCACCGATGTCGCGGGCACCTATCTGCGCGAGCAGGTGGTGGCCGGTGAGGGCTTCCCCGAGGGCGTGCCGGACGAGCGCACCATGTGGCACCGGGTGGCCGTGGAGCACACCGACGAACCGGGCCGCTGGGACGATGTGGTGCCGGTCGGTGAGTCGATGCCGTTCCCGGCGCACACACCGTTCTTCCAGTGCATGACCACCGGTGATCCGGTGCTCGTGCCGCGCATCAGCGAGCAGATGGGCAACGCCATCGCCTCGCAGTTCGAGAAGCGCGACATCCGGCCGCTGATCAACAACCGCTCCATGCTGGTGGTGCCGCTGAAGGCACGCAATGTCGTACTCGGCTTCATGATCCTGCTGCGGCACGCGGAGCGGGTCGAGTTCAACGACATGGACCGGGTCACCGGCGCCGAACTCGCCGCGCGCGCCGGGCTGGTACTCGACAACGCCCGGATGTACACGTACCAGGAGAGCGTCGCCGAGACCCTCCAGGACAGCATGCTGCCGCACATCGAGCCGCGGATGTCCGGCTGCGAGATCGCCACCCGCTATCTGCCGGGCACCCTGCTCGGCCGGGTGGGCGGCGACTGGTTCGACTCGGTGAAGCTGCCCGGGTCGCGGACCGCGCTCGTGGTCGGCGACGTGATGGGGCACGGCCTCAACTCGGCCGCGATGATGGGGCAGTTGAGGACCGCCGTCCAGACCATGGCGGCTCTCGACCTGCCGCCCGCGCAACTGCTTCGCAACCTGGACGACCTCGCCCAGCGGCTCGGCGAGCACTACCTCGCCACCTGTCTGTACGCCGTGTACGACCCGATCGAGGGCGAGTTGAGCATCGCCAACGCCGGGCACATCCCGCCGGTCCTGGTACGCGCCGAGGACGGCCGCAGCGAACTGCTCGAACTGCCCACGGGTGCGCCGATCGGCGTCGGCGGGGTGCCCTTCGAGACGGTACGGGTGCCGGTCAGCCCCGGCGACCGGCTCGTGATGTGCACCGACGGCCTGGTCGAGATGCGCGGCGAGGACATCGGGGTGGGGCTCGCCGCGCTGTGCGAGTCGGCGGCGCATCCGGCGGCCTCCATGGACGACGCCTGCGACACGATCATCCGCTCGCTGGCCTCGCGCGGGGCCCGCAAGGACGATGTCGCCCTGCTGATGGCCAGGTTGAGCGGAGTGCGCGGACAGGACGTGGCCCGCTGGCGGCTGCCCGCCGAACCGCGGGAGGCAGGGCGTGCCCGCCGGGCGGTGCGCGAACAGCTCGCCGCCTGGGGCCTTTCGACGCTCTCGGAGAGTGCCGAGCTGATGGTCGGTGAACTGGTCGCCAACGCCGTCGTGCACTCTCCAAGCGGCAGCCTCGAACTGCGACTCGTACGCAGTGGCACCCTGCTGTGCGAGGTGGAGGACGACGACCACACCCTGCCCACGCTGCTCAACGCCGGCCCCGCCGACGAGTTCGGGCGCGGCCTCAGGGTGGTGAGCACGCTGGCCCGGCAGTGGGGCACCAGCCGTACCAGCACCGGAAAGACGGTCTGGTTCGAACTCTCACTGCCCCGGCGCAGGACCCGTTAGGGGAGCGGACGTTACCTGTCTTCCTGCCCGCTTTCGCTGCCCGGAACGGCTGCGGGGGCGGACAGCGGCTGCCGTACCCGAGAGCGAACCCGGAGTGAAGAGCGGCGTCCGCATCTTGCCCGGGGGCGCTGGGCGCGATAGACCGATCTTGCTGAGCAAGAGCGAACTGGCGCCATAGGGTGGGGAGTTGGCCATGGGTGTGACGAGCCGGTACCGGGAATCCTGGGAGGGGTTCTGGAGCGAGGCACCTCAGGAGCCGGGGGAGGTGCTCTGGGACGCGGACCCGGACGTGACGGCGGGACAGCATCTGCCGCTGCTCGAACCGCATCTGCGTGACGCCGAGTTGCCGTTCGTGGATCTCGGCTGCGGCAACGGCACCCAGACCCGCTTCATCGCCACCCGCTTCCGCAAGGTGTTCGGGGCCGACCTGTCCCTCGCCGCGATCGAGCGCGCCCATGCCCACAACACCCTGGACGGGCCGGAGTTCCGCGTCCTCGACTGTGTCGACGAGGACGAGGTCGCACAGTTCGCCGCGACCCTCGGCGGCGAGGCCAACGTCTACATGCGCGGCGTCCTGCACCAGTGCGAGCCGGGCGACCGGCAGCTCGTCATGGACGGCGTGGCCCGGCTCATAGGCGAGAACGGGCGGGCCATGCTCGTCGAACTCGCCGAGGACGCACGGTCGGTGCTCATGGGCCAGGCCCAGGGCCCCTCGGGTCCGCCGCCGAAACTGGCCCCGGTGCTCCGCCACGGCATCGCCCCGGGCGAGATGGCCGACGCCGAGCTGTCCGCGCATGTCGCGGAGGCGGGCCTCAGCCTCCTCGCGAGCGGCCGCATGCCCTTGATCACGACGGAACACACCGCGCACGGCTCGCTCATCGAGGTGCCGTCGAACTGGCTGGTGGTCGGTCGCTCGGTGTGAGCGCCGGGTTCGTACGGATCCGTTGCGAGGGAAGGGACCGAGGCCCGGCGCTGGGCTCGTGGAAGGACGGACCCCGCCGGGTTTCCGGCGGGGCCTCGTCGTGAACGCTCGTGGCGGCGACGGGTTCTGGAGGTGTGCCGGTCAGGGAGCGGGGACGGGCCCGCCGGGCCGGAACCGCTCGACCCCGACGATGTGCCGCACCTTGACCGGGCGCACGATCACCGCGACCCGCCGCTCACCCGGCATGAGCCATTCGAAGCGCTCGCTGCCCAGGTACTTGCGGGCCAGCCGGTCCATCAGCTCGTGCGCCTCCTCGCCCTCCACGAAGCGGGACACCACACCACTGATCTGGACCCGGTCGAAGGGATCGGCCGTGTCCGCGTGCGAGAGATAGACGCGGGGGTCGCGGCGCAGGTTCTCCTCCTTGACCCGGCCCACCGAGGTGTTGAACATCAGCTCGCTCTCGCCCTCCAAGTCCACCCACATCGGGCTGACTTGTGGTGCTCCGTCGGCGAACACGGTACCGACGTACCAGATGTTGGGGGCCTGCAGCCGGGCGCGGACGGCCTGGTCGAATGTCGCGGTCATCAGGGCAGGCTATCCGCCAGGGCAGAAGGGCTGGACAAAGGGTTTGGGGGTGCGGCCGGGCATACCCGATCATGAACGGATGGACTCTCGTTTCCTCGGCATACCTGAGCTCGGTGACCCCCCGTCCGTGGCGGTCGTGGTCGACGTGATGCGCGCTTTCACGGTGGCCGCCTGGGCTTTCGCCCAGGGGGCGGAAAGGATCGTGCTCGCCGAGTCGCTGGACGAAGTCCGGGCGCTCAAGGCGCGCCACCCGGACTGGGTGGCGCTCAAGGACGGTCCGCCCGCGCCCGGGTTCGACGCGGTCAACTCGCCCGGCCTGCTGCGGTCGACCGACCTCGGCGGACGGACCGTTGTGCAGAAGACCACGGCAGGGACGGTGGGCGCCCTCGCGGTGAAGGAGGCGTCGCTGGTGCTGTGCGCCGGCTTCGTGGTGGCCGAGGCGACGGCCCGGCTGCTGCGGACGCGCGCGTGCGACAGCGTCACGTTCGTGGTGACCGGCGAGGACGGGCGGGCCGAAGAAGACCTGGCGTGCGCGCAGTACATCGCGAGGAGGGTCACCGGGACGGGAACGGATGCCGCCGAGTTCCTTCGCCGCGCCGGTGAGTCGCGCGCTGCCACCGAGTTGGCGGAGGGCGTGCGTGCCGGAGCCCATCCCGATGACGTCGCACTCTGCCTCGAACTCGACCGGTTCCCCTTCGCCATGGTGGCGGCCCTGGAGGATGCGTTCATGGTCGTCCGGCCCGCGCCGGTCCTTCACTGACCGGCTAGGGCCACCGAGGGCGGTCTCGCGCTTACGGGGCACTCGCGCATCGAGCTTCCGCCCCGCCTGCGTACGCTTCATGGTGGGTTCGGCCCGCGCCGCGTAACGTGAAGCGCTATGAAGATCCTGATCAGCGCCGACATGGAGGGCGCGACCGGCGTGACCTGGCCGGCCGACGTGCTGCCCGGCACCCCGCAGTGGGAGCGCTGCCGTGCGATGTTCACCTCGGACGTGAACGCGGCGGTGCTCGGTTTCCTCGACGGCGGCGCCGACGAGGTGCTCATCAACGAGGCGCACTGGACCATGCGCAACCTGCTCCTCGAACAGCTCGACGAGCGCGCGCAGATGCTGACCGGCAGGCACAAGTCGCTGTCGATGGTCGAGGGCGTGCAGCACGGCGACGTGGACGGCATCGCGTTCGTCGGCTACCACACCGGCGCCGGTGCCGAGGGCGTGCTCGCCCACACCTATCTGGCCAACTCGATCACCGGCGTATGGGTGAACGAGGTAAGGGCCAGCGAGGGTCTGCTCAACTCCCATGTGGTCGCCGAGTACGGCGTGCCCGTCGTCCTCGTCACCGGCGACGACCTCACCTGCGAGGACGCCCTCGGCTACGCGCCCGGCGCCCTCAAGGTCGCGGTCAAGGACCATGTCTCCCGGTACGCGGCCGTGTGCCGTACCCCGGCGCGGACGGCCGCCGACATCCGGGCGGCGGCCAAGGAGGCGGCGGCCCTGGCGGTGCGCCACGAACCGGTCCGGGGCGGCCCGTTCACCGTCGAGGTGGAGTTCGACGCCGAGCACCTGTCCATGGCGGCCACCGTGGTGCCGGGCGTGGCCAGGACCGGGGAGCGCAAGGTCGCCTACACGAGCGAGTCCATGTACGAGGGCATCCGCACCTTCAAGGCCGTCACCACGGTCGTCTCGGCTGCGGTGGAGGAGCAGTATGGCTGAGCAGGCTGAGCAGGTGGACCCCCAGGCGCTGGACGAGGTCGTCGCCTTCACCAGTGAACTCATCCGCATCGACACCACCAACCGGGGCGGCGGCGACTGCCGGGAACGCCCGGCCGCCGAGTACGCGGCCGAGCGCCTCGCCGAGGCCGGTCTGAAGCCGGTGCTGCTCGAACGCACCCCGGGCCGGACCAATGTCGTCGCCCGTATCGAGGGCACCGACCCCTCGGCCGAGGCGCTCCTGGTGCACGGCCATCTGGACGTGGTGCCCGCCGAGGCGGCGGACTGGTCCGTCGCGCCGTTCTCCGGCGAGATCAAGGACGGCGTCGTCTGGGGCCGCGGCGCCGTGGACATGAAGAACATGGACGCGATGATCCTGGCCGTCGCCCGCCAGTGGGCCCGCTCAGGCATCCGGCCGCGCCGGGACCTCGTCATCGCCTTCACCGCCGACGAGGAGGCCAGCGCCGAGGACGGCTCGGGCTTTCTCGCGGACCGGCACCCCGAGCTGTTCGAGGGCTGCACCGAGGGCATCAGCGAGTCCGGAGCCTTCACCTTCCACGACGGGCGGGGCAATGAGCTCTACCCCGTCGCGGCCGGTGAGCGCGGCACCGGCTGGCTGAAACTGACCGCACGCGGCCGGGCAGGGCACGGCTCCAAGGTCAACCGCGAGAACGCCGTACTGCGGCTGGCCGCGGCCGTGCAGCGGATCGGCGAGTACACCTGGCCGCTGCGCCTCACCCCGACGGTCACCGCCGCCCTGAGCGAACTCGCGGAGCTCTACGGCATCGAGGGCGCCGACCCCGCCGCGCTGCGGTCCGGCGCCTGCGACGCCGACGCCCTGGTGGCCGAGCTGGGCCGAGCGGCCTCGCTGCTGGAACCGGTGCTCCGCAACAGCAGCAACCCGACCATGCTGGACGCCGGTTACAAGGTCAACGTGATCCCCGGCGAGGCCACCGCCTTCGTCGACGGACGCTTCCTCGCGGGCGCCGAGGAGGAGTTCCGCAGCACCCTCGACGAGCTGACGGGCGAGCACGTCGACTGGGAGTTCCACCATCGCGAAGTGGCCCTCCAGGCACCGCTCGACTCGGCCACGTACAAGAAGATGCGGGCCGCCGTCGAGGAGTTCGCGCCCGAGGGGAGGGTCGTGCCGTACTGCATGTCGGGCGGTACGGACGCCAAGCAGTTCTCGCGCCTGGGCATCACGGGGTACGGCTTCACTCCGCTGAAACTGCCGTTGGGCTACGACTACCAGGCCATGTTCCACGGTGTCGACGAACGGGTGCCCGTCGAGTCGCTCCACTTCGGCGTACGCGTACTCGACCGCTTCCTGCGGACGGCCTGAGAAGGGGGAATCGTGCAGACCATGCCGTACGGCGCCTGGCAGTCGCCGATCGACGCCGGGCTCGCCGCCGCTCACGACGGACATCCGGAGTACGTGGGCACCGTCGGGGCCGAGACCTGGTGGACCGAGCCACGCCCGACCGAGGGCGGCCGCCGCGCCCTGGTGCGCAGGCGCGCGGACGGCAGCCGGGAGTCCCTGCTGCCCGAGCCCTGGAACGTGCGCAGCCGCGTCATCGAGTACGGCGGAACCCCGTGGGCGGCCGTCGAGCGGGACGGCGGGCCCCTGGTGGTCTTCGTGCACTTTCCCGACCAGCGCCTGTACGCCTACGAGCCCGGGGCACCCGGCGCCGCACCCCGGCCGCTCACCCCCGTGTCCCCGGTCGGCGGCGGACTGCGCTGGGCGGACCCCGTACCGCACCTCGACCGCGGCGAAGTCTGGTGCGTACTGGAGGAGTTCACCGGCGAGGGACCCAGCGACGTGCGGCGGGTGGTGGCCGCCGTCCCGCTGGACGGCTCGGCGGCCGAGGACCGCGCGGCGGTACGGGAACTCTCCGGCGACGAGCACCGCTTCGTCACCGGGGCCCGGCTCTCGCCGGACGGCGGACACGCGGTCTGGCTGGCCTGGGACCATCCGCGGATGCCCTGGGAGGGCACCGAGGTCAAGCTGGCCCGGGTGCGGGAGGACGGAAGCTTCGGCGCGGCGGTGACCTTCGCCGGGGGACCCGGGGAGTCCGTGGCCCAGGTCGAGTGGCTCGCCGACGGCTCGCTGCTTTTCGCCGCCGACCGCACCGGCTGGTGGAACCTCTACCGGGCCGGCCTCGACGGCGGGAGCACCGCGCTGTGCCCGCGCGAGGAGGAATTCGGCGGCCCGCTCTGGAAGATCGGACACCGCTGGTTCGCCCCGCTCGACAACGGCCTGGTGGCCGTCGTGCACGGACGCGGATCCACGGCGCTCGGCGTACTCGACCCGCAGACCGGCGAGATGGTCGACGTGGCGGGCCCCTGGAGCGAATGGGCCCCCAGCCTGGCCGCGCACGGGACCCGGGTGGTCGGCATCGCCGCGAGCCCGCGCAGCGCGTACGAGGTGGTCGAGCTCGACACCTGCACCGGCCGGGCCCGGGTCGTCGGCTCCGAGCACCGGGACCCGGTCGACCCAGCCCACTACCCCGAGCCCCAGATCCGCACCTTCCGGGGGCCCGAGGACCGCGAGATCCACGCGCACGTCTACCCGCCGCACAACCCCGGCCATGTCGCCCCGGACGGCGAGCTGCCGCCCTATGTGATCTGGGCGCACGGCGGCCCGACCAGTCGCTCGCCGCTCGTACTCGACCTGGAGATCGCCTACTTCACCTCGCGCGGCATCGGCGTCGCCGAGGTCAACTACGGCGGTTCGACGGGGTACGGCCGCGCCTACCGCGAGCGGCTGCGCGAGCAGTGGGGCGTGGTGGACGTGGACGACTGCGCGGCGGTCGCCCTCGCGCTCGCCGCGGAGGGCACCGCGGACCGCGCCCGGCTCGCGATCCGCGGCGGCAGCGCGGGCGGCTGGACCAGCGCGGCCTCCCTCGCCGCGACCGACGTCTACGCCTGCGGCACCGTCCTGTACCCGGTGCTCGACCTCACCGGCTGGGGCACGGGGGAGACCCACGACTTCGAGTCGCAGTACCTGGAATCGCTGGTCGGACCGCTCGCCGAGGTACCCGCCCGCTATGCCGAACGCTCGCCCTCGGCCAAGGCCGAGCAGATCACCGCGCCCTTCCTGCTGCTCCAGGGCCTGGACGACGTGATCTGCCCGCCCGTCCAGTGCGAACGCTTCCTCGCCCGGATGAAGGGCAGGGGGATACCGCACGCCTACCTCGCCTTCGAAGGGGAGGGCCACGGCTTCCGCAAGTCGGACACCCTGATCCGGGTCCTGGAGGCCGAACTCTCCCTGTACGCCCAGGTGTTCGGGCTGCCCGAGCCCGGGGTGCCTCGCCTGGAGCTGTCACGATGAGCCGTACGCCGGACTCCGGGTCCGCACCGGTTCCGGAACTCCGCAGACCCGCGCGGCTCGCTCCCGGCGCCCGGGTCGCCGTGGTCGCGCCGAGCGGCACCGTCCCGGCCGAGCGGCTGGAGAGCGGCCTGGACATCCTGCGCGGCTGGGGACTCGAACCCCGCGTCGCGCCCCATGTCCTGGACCGGCACGGGGAGTTCGGGTACCTGGCGGGCAACGACGCGGACCGGGCCGCGGACTTCGAGTCCGCCTGGTGCGATCCGGCGGTGGACGCCGTCATCTGCGCCCGCGGCGGCTACGGCGTGCAGCGCATGGTCGACCTGCTCGACTGGGAGGCGATGCGGGCGGCGGGCCCGAAGGTCTTCGTCGGCTTCAGCGACATCACGACCCTGCACGAGGCGATCGCGAACCGCCTCGGCCTGGTCACCCTGCACGGGCCGATGGCGGCGGGCGTCGACTTCCTGCACAGCGCACGCGCCCGGGACCACCTCCACACCACCCTCTTCCACCCCGAGTCGGTGCCGGTCCTCGGCGGCGGCAAGACCCTGGTACCCGGCCGCGCCTCTGGTGTCACCCTCGGCGGCTGCCTCGCTCTGCTCGCGGCGGACCTCGGAGCGCCCACCGCCCGGCCCTCGGCGGCGGGCGGCCTGCTCCTGATCGAGGACGTCGGCGAGGAGACCTACCGACTCGACCGCTACCTCACCCAACTCCTGCGCTCCGGCTGGCTGGACCAGGTGGCCGGAATCGCCCTCGGCTCCTGGCAGGACTGCGGCCCGGAGCCCGAGCTGCGGCCCCTGTTCCTCGACCGGCTGGGCGGCCTCGGCGTACCCGTCGTGGAGGAGCTGGGATTCGGGCACTGTGCGGACGCCCTCACCGTCCCCTTCGGCGTTGCCGCCGAACTGGACGCCTACGAGGGGACGTTGAGGCTGCGGGAACCGGCGCTGCTGTGACGGCGGTTCGCTCGGGCCTCGTCGGTGTGTGTTGATCAGGGGGCTGCGATCGCGGTCGCGGGCCCAGCCGTTCGCGGACGAGGGCGAGCCGGGACTCGGCCTCGAAGGTGTCGCCGGGGTCCGCGAGCGCCCGGTGCAGTTGATGGATACGGCGCCGCAGCAAGGCGTCGGCGTGGGCCGGGGTGTGCACCGCCGCCCCGGCCAGCCGGTCCGGGAGGACCCGGGTGTCCAGGTAGATCACCCGCTTGTAAAACCCGGCGGGGCCGACCGTCCGCCCGTCGTGCGGCACCCCCGGCGGCAGCAGGACGACCGTGCCCGCTCCGGCCGCCGCGTGCCGATGACGGTCGACGGCGAAGTCCACCGCGCCGTCGTCGAGGATCATCAGATCCCAGGTGTCGTGAGTGTGCACCGGGTAGGCGTGGTCGGCGAAGTGGGCGTGGAAGACCTCCGCGATCCCCGTCACCGAAGGCCGCCAGGCACTGATCCGGGCACCGGGCCGGTCGCCGCTCATGCCAGGAACGTACAAGACCGGCGTCCCGCCCCGACGGCAGGCTCCCGGTATGACCACACCGCACACCTCACCGCACACCTCCGTCAACCTGGCCCATCAGCTCTCGCGGTTCCACGACCACTGGGCACAGCGGAAGATCGCCGACCTCAACGACTACGAGGTCAAACTCGCCAAGCTCAAGGGCGAGTTCGTCTGGCACTGCCACCCCGACACCGACGAACTGTTCCTCGTCATCAGTGGCAGGCTCACCATCCGGCTCCGGGACGGCGACGTCGCACTCGAACCCGGCGAGCTGTTCGTGGTGCCGCGGGGCGCCGAACACTGCCCGGTCGCCGACGAGGAGACGGCGGTGCTGCTTCTGGAACCGGCGGGGGTGCTCAATACAGGTGACGCTGGTGGGGAGTTGACCCGGTCCGTCGAGAGCCTGGACTGACGTCGAGGGTCCTTCCAGGTCGGCGCGACCGGCGGTGACCGAATCCCCGGGCAGGGGCCCCGACCGGGCAGGCGCGCGCCCCCGCGACCACTCGCGCCCCTTCGCGCCGTCCCTTTGTTCCGGTTTACTGCATGGCCGTTGACCCTTTTCTGTATATCTCCCAGCATGAGCGACGGCCGGTACCAACCGGTCGGTAGGCGCCTCATCCTGGAGGTATCCGTGAAACGAGTCATGGGCAAGTCCCGTGCCTTATCGGCCCGTTCGAGGCGAGCGCTGGTCCTCGCCGTCACCGCTTCGCTGGCTGCGCCCCTCACCCTCTCGGCGACGGACCGGGCCGTCGCCGAGGAACCGCCGTACTCCGTCACCCCGGTGGGGATCACCGTGGACACCGGCGGCGAGGACTGTGCCGTCGACGCGGATCTCTACCGCCCGGCGGGGGTCGACCGGAACAATCCGGCCCCCGCTGTGCTGATCACCAACGGCTTCGGGGGCAGCAAGAACGACGGCAACACCGACGACACCGCGCGCGCCTTCGCCTCCCGTGGCTATGTGACGCTGGTGTACTCGGGCCTCGGCTTCGGCCGGTCCGGCTGCAAGATCTCCATGGACGACCCCCGGATCGACGGCCGGGCCGCCTCCGGCCTCATCGACTTCCTCGCGGGCACCCGGCCCGCGGACGACGGCACCCGGCCCGACTTCGTGACCCTGGACGGCGACGGGGACCCGAAGGTCGGCATGATCGGCGGCTCGTACGGCGGTGGCATCCAACTGGCCACGGCCTCCCGCGACCCCCGCCTGGACGCCATCGTGCCGATGATCACCTGGGGCGACCTGGCGTACTCCCTGGCCCCGAACAACGGCGCGGCGCGCGAGGTGCCGGGGGTCTACAAGTGGGAGTGGACCAACGGCTTCTACCTGGTCGGCGAGAGCCAGCCGGTGACCGTGCCCAACGCGGACCCCTCCCGTATCAACTCGCTGGCCTGCCTGCACTTCGTCACCGACGCCTGCGGGTTCATCAAGACACTCAACTCGGGCATCTACCCGCAGGAGCGGATGCGCGAGATCCTCGGCTACGCGCGCGACATCTCCGCCCTCGGGTACGGCCGGTCGATCACGGCGCCGACCCTGCTGATCCAGGGACAGGCGGACAGCCTGTTCACGCTCAACGAGGCCCAGGCGACCTACCGGAGGCTGCGCGCCCAGGGCGTGGACGCGAGCATGATCTGGCAGTCCGCCGGACACAGCGGAGGCAACAGCGATCCCGCCCGGGGCGAGCTGAACATGGACGTCGGCAACCTGGAGACCAGCTATGTGGGGCGCCGCATCCTGTCCTGGTTCGACCGGCACCTGCGCGGCCGCGACGTGGACACCGGGCCCGCCTTCGCGTACTACCGCGACTGGATCGAGGACCCCACGGCCACGTACGCGACGGGCGGGAGTGTTCCGGAGCCCAACCGGCGGCTGTATCTCTCGGGCGACGGAAAGCTCGTCGAGCGCCCCGGATCCGTGGTCGCGGGCCGCCGTGAGTACCGCAACCTGACGGTGCCGACGAGCCATTCGGAGAGCCCGCTGCTGCGCACCCTGCACCTGCCCGACCCCGAGCCCTACGACCTGAAGGGCACCCACCTCGCCTGGACGACGGCACCCCTGCGCGAGAACCTCGATGTCGTCGGCGCGGCACGGGTCGGGCTGAAGGTGCGCTCGCCGAAGGCCGAGGCCGTGCAGAACTCCGGTGACGCGGCGGACAAGCTGGTCCTGTTCGCCAAGCTGTACGACGTCGCGCCGGACGGCCGCAAGACGCTGGTGCACCGCCTCGTCGCGCCGGTCCGGGTGCCCGACGTACGGAAGTCCTTCACCGTGGAACTGCCCGGGATCGTGCACCGCTACCAGCAGGGCCACCGGCTCCAGTTCGTGGTCGCGGCGAGCGACGACGCGTATCTGGGCAACCGTGGCATCAAGCCGGTCACGGTCTCCAGCGCGCCCGGGGACACCGGCACGCTCGACCTGCCGGTGGTGGAGGGCAAGTGAGCCGGGGCCGGGCCGGTCTCGATCCGCGCCCGGGCGGAGCCGCCGAGCCCGAGCCCGAGCGTGTCGCTTCCGCGCCCGGGTCCGGCGAGCGCCCCTGACCCGGACCCGAGCAGGAGCGCACCTGTGGTTGTCGCGCTCCCGGCAGCCGATACGGCCCGGCCGGGGGCGCCCGCCCGCACCGCCTCTGAGCACGTCCGCACCTCAACTCCCCTGCCGCGTCCGGTCCCGGGGTACTCCGTCCGCCGCCTGCCGCGACGGCCTCCCGTACCGTGGCGCGGATGACAGACGACCCCTACCTCGCCCGTGCCGCACGCGTCGGCATCCGTCCGCCGACTCCCGCCGACGCGGCGGAGTTCGTGACCCGGGTCCGGGAGAGCACCGCACTGCATCACCCGTGGCTGTTCCCGCCGGGCAGCCCTGCCGAGTACGAGGCCTACGCGGCACGGCTGCGGGACGACCCGGCCAAGTGCGGCTATCTGGTCTGCGGCCTGGACAGCGGTGCCGTCGCGGGGTTCGTCAACATCAACAACATCGTGCACGGCGCCTTCCGTTGCGGCGCTCTCGGCTACGGGGCCTTCGCGCACGCGGCGGGGCGCGGGCTGATGTCGGAGGGTCTCGGACTGGTGGTGCGGCACGCGTTCGGCGCGCTCGGTCTGCACCGGCTGGAGATCAACGTACAGCCCGGCAACGCCGCCTCCGTGGCCCTTGCGCGGCGGGCCGGATTCCGTCTGGAGGGCCTCTCGCCGGACTTCCTCTTCGTCGACGGGGCCTGGCGCGACCACGAACGCTGGGCGCTGACCGCCGAGATGGCGGACGCCGCGGGTCCGGCGACGGCACACGGCTTGTAGGGACGGCGTGGGGCTCTGGGGAACAGCGCACGGATCGTAGGAGGCAGGCGGTCTCCAACGGCAGGCGGGGAGCGGGCGCTTGGTGCTGCCCGCGCGCGGGCGCGCGCCCTTCCTTTGCGCAATCCTTGCCCCCACCTCCCCTGGTCAGCGCGCGACGCGGCGTGTTCCGATGGTCGTCGGGGCAGGCCGCCGGGCGTGCCCGAGGAGGGGAGGACCGCCCGTGCCGAGCACCGCGACGACCGTCCGCCGCGACCGACTGACCCTGCCCGCAGCGGAGTTGGGGCCGGACAACCCGCTGCCGCCGCTGTGCCCCGTGGACGCTCCGCAACGGCTCGACTCCCGCAGCCTCGCCGCTCTGCCGCGCGACATGGCCCGGCAGATCGCGTACGCGCCGCCGGAGAGCCTGCTGCCCGAGCGCCTCCGCGACGGCTACGAGCGGGACCGCCGCCCGGTCACCCTGGACACCCTCGTCCTTGAGAACACCAGGCTGCGGGTGACCGTGCTGCCCGGCCTCGGCGGCCGGGTCCACTCCCTGTTGCACAAGCCGACCGGGCGTGAACTCCTGTACCGCAACCCGGTGTTGCAGCCCGCCGGATTCGCGGTCAACGGCGCGTGGTTCTCCGGCGGGATCGAGTGGAACGTCGGCCTGGGCGGGCACGGCGCGCTGGCGTGCGCGCCGGTGCACGCGGCGCTCGCCCCGGCGCCGGACGGCGGCGTACTGCTGCGCCTGTGGGAATGGGAACGCGTCAGCGACCTGCCCTTCCAGGTCGACCTCTGGCTGCCCGCGGACTCCGACTTCCTGTACGCCGGCGTGCGGATCCGCAACCCGCACGAGCACCCGGCCCCCGCGTACTGGTGGACCAACATCGCCGTCCCCGAGGACCGCCGCGTCCTCGCCCCGGCCGATGCGGCCTGGCACTTCGGCTACGAACGCACCTTGCGCCGGATCCCGGTCCCGCACTCCGGCGGCATCGACCACACGTACCCCCTGAACAGCGAGTACCCGGCCGACTTCTTCTACGAGGTGACCAAGGCCCGGCGCCGCTGGATCGCCGCCCTCGACGAGCGGGGCGAGGGTCTCGTGCAGACCTCGACCGGTGTACTGCGTGGGCGCAAGGCCTTCGTCTGGGGTACGGGGAGCGGCGGGCGGCGCTGGCAGGAGTGGCTGACCGAACCGGGCACCGGCGGCTACGCCGAGATCCAGGCGGGCCTCGCCCGCACCCAGCTCGAACGGGTCCGGCTGGAGGCCGAGTCGGAGCTGAGCTGGCTGGAGGCCTACGGTCCGCTGTCCGCCGATCCCGCCGCGGTCCACGGCGACGACTGGCCCGCGGCCCGCGCCGAGGCCGAGGACCGGCTGGAGTCGGCCCTGCCGGACGAGGTGCTCACCGCCGCGTACGAGTCCTGGCTGCCGTACGCGGACCTGGAACCCGACGAGGTGCTCGCCACCGGATCGGGCTGGGGCGCGCTCGAAGTGCTGCGCACCGCTTGGAAGTTGCCGGGTACGCCGTTCGCGGAGGGCACGCTCGGACCCGAGCAGGAACCGTGGCTGACGCTGCTGCGCTCGGGTGCCTTCCCGCTGCGCCAGGGGGTGGACGTGCCCGGCCCGACCCTGGTCGCACCGCACTGGCGCGACCTCCTGGAGACCGCGCCCGCGAAGCCGCTCGCCGAGTACCACCTCGGCGTCGCCCAGTGGCACGCCGGGGATCGCGCCCAGGCGGTACGGAGTTGGGAACGCTCGCTCGCCGCCGCCCCCGCGTTCTGGCCGTCGCTGAGGTGTCTCGCGGTGGCCGACCGGGAGAGCGGACACCATGAACGCGCCGCCGACCGCTGGGCGGAGGCCTTCGAGGCCGTGCGGCAGGAACGCGGCGCGGAGGATGCGGCGGGCGCGGAGGGTGTGACCGGGGCGCACGGAGGGGCGGGCGACCTGGCCGTGGTGGGCGCCGCGCTCGGCCACGAGACGATCGAGGCACTGCTCGCGGTGGGACGCACCGGGACGGCCCGAGCGGTCTGGCAACGGCTCGATCCGGCGACCCGCGCACGTGGCCGGTTCCGTCTGCTCGACGCCCGGCTGCTGCTCGCCGAGGGCGAACGCGAGGCCGCCCGTGCGGTGTTCGACGAGGGCTTCGAGGTCGCCGATCTGCGCGAGGGCGCCGAGGCCGTGGGCGAGCTCTGGTCACGGATCACGGACGGCGAACCGGTGCCGTGGCGCTACGACTTCAGGATGCGGCCGCCGACGGGTGGAGATCGCTGACGGGCGGCCGCCGTTGACGGCGGGAGGGCGCCGACGGCGGGGCCGCTGAAGGTGACAGGTGGCTGGCTGACCGGGAGGCGAGAGGTGGCTGACCGGCCGGGCGCGTGTCGCGCCGGAGCCGGGTGGACCCCTTCGCCGGAGGCGGACAGGCCCCGCTCCCGACAGGCGCGCCCGCCCGCTACAGAACGGCCCGGCGGTCCGCGTACTCGAAGACGGCGCCATCGGGGTGCAGGGCGATCAGATTGCGTCCGACCGGGGTCGGCAGCGGTCCGGCGATCACGCGGGCGCCCGAGGCGTGCAGGACCTGCTCGGCCTCCTCCACGTCCTCGACCGCGATGGTGGCCGTGACCTTGCGGAGCACTTCGAGTTCCTGCTCGGGACCGCTCATCAGCAGGAAGCAGCCGATCGCCGCGACGGACACACCGCCGCGCTCGAACCGCATCGCCTCGGTGCCCGCGAGCCGCTCGTAGAACTCGACCGAGGCCTCCAGGTCCTCGACGCAGATACGCAGGGTCGCTCCCAGGATGTTCATACGGGGGAGCCTAGTTGGCCCGGTCGGGGGAGGAGATCGTTTCGGCCGTATCGACTCGACGGCCTCGGTGAGGGGAGCGGCTGGGCGCCCCGCACCGTGCGGGTGGGCACCGTGCGGGGGAGCGGGGCGGCGGCTACGTACCGCCGGAGGGAGCCGCCACCTCGGACAGGACCCGCACGCGGGCGGCGGCCGGTGCCCCGGGGGTGGTTCGCGCGCTCAGGCCACGCACAGCACCTCGCCGTGCAGTACCGCGAACCACGCGTCCTCCGCCGCGCTCCACTCGTGCCAGGCGGCCGCCGCGTCCCGAAGGTCCCGCGGTTCGGCGTGCCCGCCCGCCACGGCGCGGTCGGCGTACGTGGAGGCCACGGTGCGCTCCGCCCACAGTCCGCCCCACCACTCGCGCTCCTCCTCGGAGGCGAAGCACCAGGTGCTCGCGGTGGCCGTGATCCGGGTGAAACCGGCTTGCCGCGCCCAGGACTTGAGCTTGCGGCCCGCGTCGGGCTCGCCGCCGTTGGCACGGGCGACCCGGCGGTACAGATCCAGCCACCTGTCCAGCCCGGCCGACTCGGGGAACCACGTCATCGCCGCGTAGTCGGCGTCCCGCGCCGCGACCAGGCCGCCCGGTCGGCACACCCGTCGCATCTCGGTCAGCGCGGCGACCGGATCGGACACGTGTTGCAGCACCTGGTGGGCGTGGACCACGTCGAACGCGCCGTCGGGGTAGGGGAGTTGGAGCACGTCTCCCTGCGCGAAGTCCACATTGCCGAGGCCGCGTGCCCGGACCGTTTCGCGGGCCCGGTCCAGGATGCCGGGCTCCCGGTCGAGGCCGGTCACCGTGCCCTGCGGCACCAGTTCGGCGAGGTCGGCCGTGATGGTGCCGGGACCGCAGCCGACGTCGAGCACGCTCATGTCGGGCCGGAGCGAACCGATCAGATAGGCCGCCGAGTTGGCCGCGGTGCGCCAGGTGTGCGACCGCAGTACCGAGGCGTGGTGGCCGTGCGTGTAGACGGCCTGGTCCTGTGGCATGCCGATCTCCTTCGGTCGGGGCGCATGCGGGCACCGGGTCTCTCGCGGTCGAGCGCGAGGCACCTCCGGTGTGCGGGCAACGCTACGTCGGATGTCGCATAGTGAGACCAACTGTCTTGCTATATGGGATGAGATGAGGCAGGAGCGACACCGTTCCGAGAGGGGTTCCGCGAAGTCCGGCAGGCGCGATGCCGACTGCGGAACCGTCATGGTCATGGCGGCGTTCGGGTGGCTTCCCGCGGCCCGGGTGAAGGTCCCGTAGCAGGTCAGAGGGTGCGGTCGCACAGGCTCCCGCGCTGGAAGGGACGCGGCGGCTCCGGGTTCGTACAGTGGATGAGTACAGCCGGGTCCCCCTCCCGGGGGACGACGGCGACCGCCGGGCACGGCCTGGGCGTGCCCGGCGCCGAGAGCAGTCGGCCGAGGACCGAATCCACCCCCAGCGACGAGCGAGAAGTGGGGTGCACCATGACCGGAGTCGAACCGGGACGACTGGACGACCAGCAGCTCATGAAGGAGCTGGAGACGATCCACCGCACCCGCCACGCCACTCTGCTGCACGGCTCCAACGATGCCCTGCACGCCCACAACGAGCGCATGGCACAGCTGGAGGGCGAGTATCTGCGGCGCCATCCGCGCCGCGTCATCGCCAGCGGACGCACCCGCGCCGGTGCGCGGGAACGCGAACCGCAGGCGGAATGAGGCGCACGCGGCAACGGCACGCGAGGGTAGTGGGAACACCGAGGGCAGCGAAGGAGCGCGAGCCGCAAGGAGCGTGACCATGCCAAGAATTGCTACGCGCAATCCACTTCTCGAACGGCACGGCAAGGCACTCGACCTCTTCGGTGACCGGGTGCGCAGCGTCCGCCCCGGCCAGTGGGAGGACGGCACGCCCTGCGAGGAGTGGAACGTCAGGGACCTCGTCAACCATCTGACGTCCGAACAGCTCTGGGTGCCGCCGTTGCTGCGCGAGGGCGCCACCCTCGACGAGGTGGGCGACCGGTACGACGGCGACGTACTCGGAGCCGATCCCGTCGCCGCCTGGGAACGCGCGGCCGAGGGCTCCCGGGAAGCGTTCGCGACCCCGGGGGTGTTCGACGGCACCGTCCAGCTCTCGTACGGCGAGACCGCCGTCACCCACTACTGCGCGGAGATGATCTGCGACCTCGTCGTGCACGCCTGGGACCTGTCCCGCGCGATCGGCGCCGAGGAACGGCTGCCGGGCGACCTCGTGGACTTCGTCGTACGCCAACTCACCCCGCGCGCCGCCGACTTGGCCCGCAGCGGTCTGTTCGCCCCACCGGTGGAACCGCCACCGGAGGCGACCGTACAGACGAAGCTGCTGTGCCTGGTGGGGCGCAGGCCCTGAGCGCCGGGAGGCCGGGGCCCTGTGCCTGGGCCGCTCACCGGGCGGGCGCCGTACGGTCCGTCGGGTCGCCGCGAATCGCGTCGGGAGGCCGAACCTCCCGCGAAGAGCGACCCTGGTCCTTGAGCCGACGTACGGAGGACCCATGCGGCGCAGCGACCCCGGCGCGAGGCCGGTACGGGGGCAGGTGCGGTACGGGCCGCAGGTGCCGGGGACCGGGCTGCCCGTGCTCGACGAACTCGTCGAGGTCTTCGCGGACGCCGCGCGCAGCCCGCGCCAGATGCCTCCGGGCGGCGGCCCCGGACTGCTCGGTGCCACTTGCGGCTACTGGGAGCGCCGCGGTCTGGCCGTCGAGGAGCAGCACGTCGTCGCCGCCCCCGGCGCCGGGAGCTTCCTGATCGCCTTCGACACCCTCCTCGGCGGGGACGTCCTGCTGCCCCGGCCCTGCCCGGCGCACTGGGCGCCGCAGGTCAGGCTGCTCGGGCGGCCCGCGTTCCCGGTGCCGACGCCCGCCGAGTCCGGCGGCGTCCCCGACCCGTACGCACTCCTGGAGACCGTGCGGCGGCTGCGCGCCGAGGGGCGGGACCCGAAGCTGCTCGTGCTGTGCGTGGCCGACGATCCGACGGCGACCGTGCCGCCGCCCGAGCAGGTGCACGAGACCCTGGAGGCGGCCGTCTCGGAGGGGCTGCACATCGTCAGCGACGAGACCTGGCGGGACACCCTGCACCACCCCGACGACACCGTCTTCATCAGCCCCGCCGAGATGCTGCCGCCGCACGTCACCGTCATCAGCGACCTCTCGGGCGCCTTCCTGCCGCCCAGCTGGCCCGCCGCCGTCGCCCGCTTCCCCGCGACCGGGCTCGGCACCGCCCTGCGCGCCCGCACCCTGGACGTCCTGACCGCGCTCGGCGCCACCCTGGCCACTCCGGTGGCCGCGGCCGCCGCGCACGCCCTGGAGGAGAGTCCCTGGGTCACCCGGCGCATGCTCGACTCCGCACATCTGCACGCCCGGGTGGCCGCCGAACTCGGCCGGGCCGTGGCCGCGACCGGAGTGCTGGTACGGCCGCCCCAGGCGGGGCGGCACCTGTACGCGGACCTCGCACCGCTGCGCGGCGCCCTGGACCGGCACGGGGTCGGCGACGCCCAGGAACTGGAGGACTTCCTGGAGTCACAGCTCGGCATGCCCGCTCCCGGCGGCCACCGCTTCGGCGACGACCCGGCGTCCCTGCGGGTCCGCCTCTCGACCGGCCCGCTGCTCGGCCGCACCGACGCCGAGCGCGCCCAATGCCTCACCGCCGCCGACCCGTTGACGCTCCCCGCGGTGCGAAGGTCGCTGTCCGCCGTACGGCAGACGTTCACCGCCCTGGCCGCCGACGACGGTCCTCCCGCGGTGCCCGGCACGTCGCCGCGAACCCCCGGCCCGGCCCTGCTCGACGGCGAGTAGCCGCACGCGGACACCGGCCCCGTACGAGAACCGGGACTCAGTCCCGCGACTCAGTCCCGAGACTCCCGCACCCGCCGCCACAGCGACGGCGCCGCGCTGATCAGCAGGGCGAGCGCCACCGCGGCGACGACGCCCTGCCACGGCTCGGGGAACAGGGAGCCGCCGAGGACGCCGATGAGTTGGTACGCGAGGGTCCAGGCCAGGCAGGCCACCGCGTCCGCGCGGGCGAACCGCCGCAGGGGGAGCTTCGCGAGGAGGCAGGCGAGCATCACGGGGATGCGACCGGCGGGCAGCAGCCGGGACACCACGAGCACCCGGGTGCCGTGCCTGCCGAGCTTCTCCTGCGCCCGGTAGAGGTGCTCCTCCGAGGCGCGCGCCCGGATCGCCTCCAGCCAGCGCGAGCCGCCGCGCGACCGCAGTCCGCGTTGCCCGAGCCAGTACAGCGCCACGTCTCCGGCGAAGGCGGCGCAGGACGCCACCACGAACACCGCGAGCAGCGCGAACGGCGACACCCGGTGGAAGGCCACCACCGCCGCCGAACTGACCAGCGCGCCCGTGGGCACCACCGGTACCAGCGCGCCGACGAGGACGAGCAGGAACAGCGAGGGGTAGCCGAAGGCGTGCGGGGACTGCTCCGCAAAGGCGGCGGCGAGGTTCACCGCCCCACCTTCGGACGCACGCTCTGGCCGTGGTCGAGCCGGTGCACCCGCGCCCCGGGCACCCGGTCCGCCGCCAGCCGCTCGAACTCCTGGCCCGGCGCGTGGAATTCGTGCGGCCGCACCGCGTCCAAACCGATCGGCCAGTACGTGCCGTAGTGCACCGGCACCGCGTGCGGCGCGCCGATCCGCGCCAGCGCCTCGGCCGCCCGGCCCGCGTCCAGGTGTCCAGGCCCGAGCCTCGGTCCCCAGCCGCCGACGGGCAACAGCGCCACGTCGACCTCGCCCACCGCCTCCGCCATGGTGTCGAACAGGCCGGTGTCCCCGGCGAAATAGGTACGGGCCCGCCCGGTCACCACGTAGCCCAGGGCAGGCGAGAGCCGCGGGCCCACGGGGACCCGGCGGCCGTCGTGATGGGCGGGCACCGCTCGTACCCGCAACGGCCCGAACTCCAGCTCCTCGCCCGGGGACACCTCCGTCAGCCGCAGATGGCTCAGCCTGCGCAGCGCGGGAACCGACCGGCTCGCACCGCGCGGCACGAGGAGCCGGGCGCCCGGCGCCACCTGTTCCAGCGAGGGCACGTGCAGATGGTCCGCGTGCAGATGCGAGACCAGGACCAGATCGGCGCGGCGGGCGTCGGGCGGCGGCAGGGCGCCCCGGCGGCGGCGCAGATGGGCGATCCGGCGGACGAACAGCGGATCGGTCAGCACCCGCAGCCCGGAGTCCGCCACCGTGCAGGTGGCGTGCCCCCACCAGGTGATCTCCGCGGCCACCGCTTCCTCCCTCGCCCGGCTCCCACCGAGCCTACGGGCAGGAGTAGGGTCGGCGGCGGACACGGGGGAAGCGAGGGGAGGCCCATGACCGAGGTGAGGCAGGGCTCCGGCCCGCTGCGCGTGACCGCGATCGCCTCTTTGACGCCCCTGGAGGAGCTCGACGCCGAGCCCTTCCTCGTCGACTCCCGCAGCCAGTACGCGATGTGCGCGGCCTGGGCCGAGCAGCACGGCTACGTCGTCACCCGTGAACTCCTCGTCCACGCACTGCGCCCCGACCACAGCGCGCTGTGGACCGACGTCGAGGCCGGTCTCGTCGACCTGTTCGTCGCGCCCAACAAGCGGGTCCTCACGCGTGCGCTCAGCTCCGTCGAGGGCTTCGCCGCGGAGTGCGTGCGCCGGGGCGTACGGGTGGAGACCGCGGGCCTGGCCGAGCCCGCCTACGACGCCGCGATGAAGGCGGACGTGCACCGCCGCCTGTCCATGCCGACGGCAGGCTACGACGGCCGCTGACCCTCGGCCGTAGGGCAGTTCCCGCGCTCGTCCCGTACGGCTCCCGTCCCCGGCCGGTGGCGGCGCGGCTCCCTCCACGCCCGCCCACCCGCACACCCGTACGCCAGGTCAGTGCGGTCCCTCGTCCGCTGCCGGGCCGCCATCCGTGTGACACGCTGGATGCGGTACGGACGCGAGGTGAGCACAGGGTGAGCGAGGGCGCATGGCGCAGGTCCGGCCGGGCGCTGTGGCGGGTCGTCGCCGTATGGGCCGTCTCCACACTGACCATGCTCGCGCTCGCCGGGATCCTGCCCGACTTCCGGCTGCAGTCGGACTCGGGGGACAGCACCACCCGCATCGCGGTGACCGCGGCACTCGGCGCGGGCGCCTTCGGTCTGCTGTCCGCGCTGGTCTGGCCGTTGCTGGTACGGGCGTTGCTCCTGGTGCCTGCCCTCGTGCTGGGTCTGCTGGTGTTCTTCCTCAACGGGTCGCTGCTGCTGGTCGCGCTGTGGCTGATTCCCTCCGGCCGCGGTGAGGCGGCGCCGGAGACCGCGGTCGTGGTGGCCGCCGCGATGTCCGCGGTCGCCTCGGCCACCGGCGGCGCCCTCGCCGTACGCGACGACGACGCCTACCGCCGCAGGCTCTACCGCCTCGCCGACCGCCGCCGCCACCGCATCGGACGACCCGGCGAGCCACTCGACCCCGGCACCCTCTTCGTCCAGCTCGACGGGGTCGGCCACGACGTCCTGCTCGACGCCGTCGCCCAGGGCCGGATGCCCACCCTTGCCTCGTGGCTCGGGCCCGCGTCGCCCGCGGCCACCCCCGACGGCCCGCCCGGCGCCTCCGTCGGCGCCACCCACCGGCTCACCCCCTGGTTCACCGACTGGTCCAGCCAGACCGGTGCCAGCCAGCTCGGCATCCTGCACGGCACCAATCACGACGTACCCGCCTTCCGCTGGTACGAGAAGGACACCGGCGAGGTCATGGTGTGCGGCAGGCCCACCACGGCGGCCGAACTCCAGCGCCGTGCGGTCGCGCTGACCCAGGACGCGGGGCTGCTCGGCGAGGACGGCGCCAGCCGCGGCAACCTCTTCGCGGGCGGTGCCGACCAGCTCGCGCTCGTCCTGTCGGTGGCCGCCCGCCGCGGCAGCCGCACCCGCTCGCGCGCCGGATACTTCGCCTACTTCTCCGACCCGGCCAACGCCGTACGCACCGCCATGTCCTTCGCCGCCGAAGTCGCCCGGGAGCTCGGCCAGTCCACGCGCGCCCGGCTGCGCTCCGAGCGCCCGCGCGTGAGCCGGGGCGGGCTGTATCCGTTCATCAGGGCCTTCGCCACCGTCGTCGAGCGGGACGTCGTCGTGGCCGCCGTCATCGGCGACATGTTCGCCGGACGCGGCGCCGTCTACGCCGATCTCGTGGCCTACGACGAGGTGGCCCACCACTCGGGGCCCCGCAGCACGGACGCGTACCGGGTCCTGGAACGACTCGACCGGTCGCTCGCCCTCCTGGCGAAGGTGGCCGAGCACGCCCCGCGCGCGTACCGGATCGTGGTGCTCTCCGATCACGGCCAGAGCCCCGGCGAGACCTTCCGGGACCGCTACGGACTGGCCCTCGGCGATCTGGTGCGCGCGGGCTGCGGGCTGCCGGTGCCCCGCCGCGCCCGGCGCAGCCGCAGTGGCGCCGAGGCCCGTGCCGCCGTACGTGCCGCGCTGCACCGCACGGTCGAGGTCGAGGAGGAGACCGCCGAGCGCCCCCGCCGACGGCCCTCGGAGCCGCTCGTCCTGGCCTCCGGCAACCTCGGACTCGTCAGCTTTCCCGATGTGCCGCACCGGATGACACGCGAGGAGATCGACCGCCGCCACCCGGCCCTCCTCGCCACGCTCGCGAGCCACCCCGGCATCGGATTCGTCCTGGTGCGCAGCGAGGAGTACGGATCCGTCGTGCTCGGGGCGCACGGCGCCGGTGTGCCGCTGAGCGAACTGGGCGAAGGACCGGGGCCGTTGGACGGGTTCGGCCCGGGAGCCGCCGACGCCGTGCGCCGTACGGACTCCTTTCCGCACTGCGCCGACCTCATGATCAACTCCAGTTTCGACCCCAAGAGCGGCGAAGTCCTCGCCTTCGAGGAGCAGATCGGCTCGCACGGCGGCCTCGGCGGCGACCAGTCCCGGGCCTTCCTCCTGTCCCCGCTGGAGCTGTCCGCCCCCGCCGCCCCCGGCACCGCACTGCACGGCGCCGAACAGCTGCACCACGTACTGCGGCGCTGGTTGAGCGAGTCCGGCTCCGCGCGGCCCGCGGCGCGACCGGCCGACCGTGCGCAGGGCGCCCACGAGGACCGGGTCGGTGACCACGAGCCGCGCGAGCGCAGCGCCTGAGCCGGTGCGCCGAAGCTTTCTCGCCTCCTGTCCCGCGTCCCGCCGGGTCCGCAGGGCCGGGTGTGGTCGGATGGACAACGGCCAGTCCACGCACCGCACATCCGAGAAGGGAACCACCGTGGCAACCACGCGCACCGCACACACGGTCTGGGACGGCAGTCTGATCGACGGTCAGGGAGTCGTCACGTTCGACTCCTCCGACATCGGCGAGTACGCGGTCTCGTGGGCCTCGCGCGCCGAGGAGGCGAACGGGAAGACCAGTCCCGAGGAGCTCATCGCCGCCGCCCACTCCAGCTGCTTCTCCATGGCCCTGTCCAACGGCCTGACCAAGGCGGAGACCCCGCCCACCCGCCTGCTCACCACCGCCGACGTGGACTTCACGCCCGGCAAGGGCATCACCGGCATCCACCTCACCGTCGAGGGCCAGGTACCCGGCATCGACGAGGCCGCCTTCGTCGCCGCCGCCGAGGACGCCAAGGTCAACTGCCCCGTCAGCCAGGCGCTGACCGGCACGACCATCACCCTCACCGCCAAGCTGGCCTGACCCGGTGCCGTGCCGCGGCCGTCCACCGGCCGCGGCACGGCACACGCCCACGACCGGCGGGAGCGCTCAGTCCGCAGCGCGCAGATACGTCAGGGTCGCCTCGTCCGCCGGCACGAAGGTCTCGATGGCCAGCTCCGCGACGGTCACGTCCATGGGGGTATTGAACGTCGAGATCGCGGACAGGAACGACAGCACCCGGCCCCGGTGCTCGATCAGCATCGGCAACGCGAACCTCGTGACCTGCCCCTCGCTGTCGGTCCCCGGATCGGCGACCGGATACGCGGCCACCTCCTCGTACAGGGCACGCAGCGCGGGGGAGCGGTCCAGGGCGATCTCCCGCTCCATCTGCTCGAGCAGATGCCCGCGCCACTGACCGAGATTGCGGATCCGCGGCGCGAGACCACGCGGATGCAGGGTCAGGCGCATCGCGTTGAGCGGCTGGGCGAGCAGCTCGGGGTCGACTCCCTCCAGCAGCAGCCCGGCCCCGGCGTTGGCGGCGACGATCCCGTACGTCGCGTCGAGCACCAGGGCCGGATAGGGCTCGTAGCCCTTGATCAGTGCTTCTAGCGAGGTGCGTACCGCGTCGAAGGCCGGGTCGGCCACCGGGGTCTCGGTGAACCGCGGCGCGTACCCGGCCGCGAGCAGCAGGGCGTTGCGCTCCCGCAGCGGTACCTCCAGGTGGTGCGCCAGTTTCAGGATCAGTGCCTCGCTCGGCCGCGAGCGTCCCGTCTCGACGAAGCTGATGTGACGCGCGGAGGAGTCGGCGCGCAGCGCCAGGTCCAGTTGGCTGATCCGGCGCTGCTCGCGCCAGCCGCGCAGCAGCGCACCGATTCCCCTGGTGGCGGCGGGTGTTGACTCTCGGGGCAGGGCCGTTGTCATGATCCGACCGTAGTCGAGATCGGCTCGCGGCGGCCCGGGCTCGGAGCCCGCCGCCACCGACTGTGGCACTGTGGCAGAAATCCGCCGTCGCACCCGAAGGAGTCGCGGCCATGGCCGTCGAACCGCTGCCACAGCAGGAGATCGAGGACAGGCTGGCGCAGATCCAGGGGTGGACCCTGGTCGGCGACCGGATCTCCCGCTCGTACGTGATCGGGCCGCACTTCGCCGCCGCGGCCCTGGTGATGCACATCGCCCAGGTCCAGGAGGATCTCGGGCACCACTCCGACATCACCCTCGGCTACAACAGCGTCGCCGTGGCCGTGAACACCCACAGCGCGGGCGGCGCGATCACCACCCTGGACTTCGAACTGGCCGAGCGCGTCGAGAAACTGGCCAAGGCGCACGGCGCGGAGTGAGCGCCGTCCAGCCGGTGCCGTGCGCGGCGGGGCCCGCACGGACGGCGGGTACGACCGCGTCCGGACGGTACGGCCTCGGCCGCGCGGACGAGGCGAGTGGCCCCCGGAAGGTGGCGTGATGACCCCCGACCACTCTCATGGGCACTCCCACACGCACCTCGACTGGAGCGTCCTGGGACCGGTGCTCGAACGGCAGGCGGAGCTGTCCGTGCCGATGCTGCGCCGGGCTGCCGCGCGGCTGCGTGAACGCCGGCCGCGGCCCCGCCGGATCATCGACGCCGGAAGCGGGCCCGGCGTGGTGTCGGTACTGCTCGCCGAGGAGTTCCCCGGCTGCGAGGTGCTCGCCGTCGACGCCGAGGAGGAACTTCTGGTCCGGGCCCGCGAACGGGCCGCGCGCAGCGGACTGCAGACGCACATCTCGGTGCACCGGGCCCAACTCCCCGAGGGACTGGCCGCCTTGGGGCCGGTGGACGCACTGTGGGCGAGCCACTCGCTGCACCACATCGGCGACCAGCGCGCCGCACTCGCCGCGTTCGTGGCGGCCCTCGCGCCCGGCGGCACCCTGGCCCTCCTGGAGGGCGGGCTGCCCACCCGGTGCCTGCCGCGCGACACCGGGTTCGGCAGGCCGGGTCTGGAAGCCCGGCTGGACGCCATCGAGGAGGACTGGTTCGCCGACATGCGGGCCGAACTCCCGGGCAGCACACGGGAGTCGGAGGACTGGCCAGAGCTGCTGCGCGCCGTGGGCCTTTCCCACGTGACCAGCGACAGCTTCCTCCTGGACCTGCCCGCACCGCTGTCCGCGGCCGCCCGCGCCCATGTCGTCGGGCTGTTCTACCGCCGCCGCGAAAAGCTCGCCGCACGCCTCGGGCCCGAGGACGTCGAGAGCCTGGACCGCCTCCTCGACCCGGACGACGCCCGCGGACTGCTGCACCGCCAGGACCTCTTCCTGCTCAGCGCCCGCACCCTGCACCTGGGCACCAAGGAGCACCTGGGAACCAAGGAGCGGCCGGGCGAGGGGAGTTGAGGCACCGGGGCAGCGGAACGGCGCCGCCGTACCGGAGTACGGCGGCGCCGTGAAGCCGGGCCGGATGCCCCGGCGCCCGTCGGCTCGCGGGTCTCAGACCACGTCGAAGGTGGCCGGGTCGGGGCCGATGCGGCGCTCCTCGTTCAGCGCGCGGATCGCGGCGAGGTCCTCGTCGTCCAGCTCGAAGCTGAACACGTCGATGTTCTCCTTGATCCGCGAGGGCGTCACGGACTTGGGGATCGCCACGTTGCCGAGCTGAACGTGCCAGCGCAGGACGACCTGGGCGGGCGTACGGCCGTGCTTCTGCGCGATGGCGACGACGGCCGGTACTTCGAGCAGGCCCTTGCCCTGGCCGAGCGGCGACCAGGCCTCGGTCGCGATGCCCTGCTCGGCGTGCAGCTCACGGGCCTCCCGCTGCTGGAGGTGCGGGTGCAGCTCGATCTGGTTGACGGCCGGGATCACCGAGGTCTCGGAGAGCAGCGTCTGGATGTGCTCGGGAAGGAAGTTCGAGACACCGATGGCACGGGCACGGCCGTCGGCCAGGATCTTCTCGAAGGCCTTGTACGTGTCGACGTACTTGCCGTGCCCGGCGATCGGCCAGTGGATCAGATAGAGGTCGACGTATTCGAGGCCGAGCTTGCCCAGCGAGGTGTCGAAGGCGCGCAGCGTCGTGTCGTAGCCCTGGTCGCTGTTCCACAGCTTGGTGGTGACGAACAGGTCCTTGCGCGGAATGCCGGACTGGGTGAGCGCCCGGCCGGTGCCCTCCTCGTTGCCGTAGATCGCGGCCGTGTCGATGCTGCGATACCCGGCCTCCAGCGCGGTCGTGACGGCCGCGGTGGCCTCGTCGTCCGGTACCTGCCAGACGCCGAAACCGAGCTGCGGCATCTCGACGCCGTTGTTCAGGATGATCGGGGGGACCTTGCTCACGAGCCATCGATCCTTAGAGTTCGCGGAAGTGGTACTCCCATGGTCAACGATCGGCGCCGGTGCTGCATTCCAGCCCGCCGCGCCGCCCCGCGAAGCCGCCCGGGCGGCGGGCTCGCGGGCCCGCCCGCCGCGGCCGGTCAGCTCCGGTAGAGCGCCTCGACCTCGGTGGCGTAGGCCTGCTCGATCGCTTTGCGCTTGAGTTTCAGGGACGGGGTCAGCAGTCCGTGCTCCTCGGAGAACTGGTGCGCGAGGATACGGAAGGTACGGATCGACTCCGCCTGGGAGACCAGTGTGTTCGCGGCGACCACGGCCCGGCGCACCTCGGTCTCCAGATCCGAGTCGTGCACCAGCTCGGCGGGCGACAACTGCGGCTTGTCGCGCATGGCGAGCCAGTGCTCCACGGCGTCCGCGTCCAGGGTGACGAGGGCCGCGATGTACGGGCGGTCGTTGCCGACGACGATGCACTGGGCCACCAGCGGGTGGTCCCGGACCCGCTCCTCCAGCTGCGTCGGTGAGACGCTCTTGCCGCCGGAGGTCACCAGGATCTCCTTCTTGCGCCCGGTGATGGTCAGATAGCCGTCCTCGTCCAGCGAGCCGAGATCACCGGTGGCGAACCAGCCGTCGTGCAGTGTCGCGTCGGTGGCCTTGGGGTTGTTGAGGTAGCCCTGGAAGACGTTGCCGCCGCGCAGCCACACCTCGCCGTCCTCGGCGATGTGCACCGTGGTGCCGGGGATGGCCTGCCCCACCGTGCCGAAGCGGGTCCGCTCGGGCGGGTTCGCGGTGGCCGCGGCGCTCGTCTCGGTCAGGCCGTAGCCCTCGTAGATGGTGACTCCGGCGCCGTGGAAGAACAGCCCGAGGCGCCGGTCCATCGCGGAGCCGCCCGAGAACGCGTGCCGCACCCGCCCGCCCATGGCCTCGCGGACCTTGGCGTAGACGAGCTTGTCGTAGATCTGGTGCTGCACCCGCAGTCCGGCCGACGGTCCCGGTCCCTTGTCGAAGGCCTTCTGCTCCAGCGCCTCCGCGTAGCGCACCGCGACGTCGACCGCCTTCTCGAAGGGGCCGCCCTTGCCGGACCGTTCCGCCTTGCGCAGCCCGGCCTGGAAGATCTTCTCGAAGATGTACGGGACCGCCAGGATGAACGTCGGCCGGAAGGCCGCGAGATCGGGCAGCAGCGCGGCGGCGTTCAGCGAGGGCTGGTGGCCGAGTTTGATCCGTCCGCGCACCGCGGCGACCTCGATCATCCGTCCGAAGACGTGCGCGAGCGGCAGGAAGAGCAGGGTGGCGGGCACCGCGTCGCGGCGTGTCTGGAAGACCGGCTCCCAGCGGCTGATCAAGGTGTCCGCCTCGAACATCATGTTCGCGTGCGAGATCAGACAGCCCTTCGGGCGGCCGGTGGTGCCCGAGGTGTAGATGATCGTCGCGACCGAGTCCGGGGTGACCGCGTGCCGGTGGCGTTCCACCATGTCGTCGTCGACCTGTTCGCCCGAGTGGTACAGCTCGGCCACCGCGTCCGCGTCGAGCTGCCACAGGCGGCGCAGGTGCGGCAGCCGGTCGATGACCGAGCCGATGGTCATGGCGTGGTCCTCGTGCTCGACCATCGCCGCCGAGACGTCCGCGTCGTGCAGCATCCACAGGACCTGTTCGGCGGAGGACGTCGGGTAGATCGGCACGACCTGGGCGCCGACGGCCCACAGCGCGTAGTCGAAGAGGGTCCACTCGTAGCGGGTGCGGCACATGATCGCCACCCGGTCCCCGAACCGCACTCCTTCGGCGAGCAGTCCCTTGGCCAGTTTCATGACCTCGTCGCGGAACTCCGCAGCGGTCACATCGAGCCAGCGTCCGTCCTGCGACTTACGGCCGAGCACCACACACCGAGCGTCCTCAAGGGCATTGTCGAACACGGCGTCGGCCAGGCCGCCCACGGGCGGCTGCGACGCCACCGGGGGGGTGGTGAACTCGCGCAATGTTGCTCCTTGTGGCGCTCCGCACAGCGCGGGTGACGGTACCCCAACAGGCGTCCGGACGGGAGGGGTGCCCGTGACCGCAGGACTGTGCATATCTACAGGTCAGGGCGGAAAAAGGGACCCACAAGGGGAGCGGGAGGACAGAATAGTTACGACTCGGTAGGTTTCGGTGGCGCAATCTCCACGGAATCTGTACCTGCCGCTTACGGCGTTCCAAAGGGTGCGCCGAGGCAGGTCCGCGCGTCCGGACAGAGACGTTGCCGTTCCGACGCACGGTCCCTCTCACTCGCGTCACTCGCCCTCTCACTTGCGCCGACCGGACCCGGCGAGGGCCGCCGGACGGCGGCAGCGCCCACCCCTTCGGGTTGCCCGGATGGCGACACCCCCGGCCCCGCCACAGCATCGGCCGCATGACAGTGCGTCATTCCGGAGGAACGGGAGCGGGTCCGATGCGAGGTTGGACAAGACGTGTGCTGGTACCTGTGGCCCTTGCCGTGATCGGTGTGGCGACCGGATGCACCAGCGGTGGGGACGAGGGCGGCGGTCGGGGCGGACCCGTGAAGGCCGAGGAATCGACGCGTGACTTCACCCTGGTGGCCACCGGTGATCTCCTCGTCCACGACGCGGTCATCCGCCAGGCCGCCACCGACGCGGGCGGCTCGGGCTACGACTTCCGGCCCATGCTCGCCGCCGCGAAACCACTGGTGTCCACCGCCGACGTGGCGATCTGCCACATGGAGACGGTCTACGGCGCGAACGGCGGCCCGTACACCGGATATCCGCTGTTCAAGACCCCGCCGCAGATCGCCCGAGGAGCGCGGGCCCTCGGCTACGACTCGTGTTCCACCGCCTCCAACCACACCATGGACGCGGGAGCGGAAGGGGTTACGCGCACCCTCGGAGCCATGGACGCGGCACACCTGAAACACGCGGGCTCCGCCCGCAGCGCGCGTGAGCAGAGCACGCCGACGCTCCTGAGGGCGGGCGGCGCCACCCTCGCGCACCTCGCGTACACCTATGACACCAACGGCATTCCGGTACCCGCCGACCGCCCGTGGATGGTCAACCTCCTGGAGCCGGACCGAATCCTCGCCGACGCCCGTGCCGCCCGCCGCGCCGGAGCCGACGTCGTGGTGGTCAGCGTGCACTGGGGCACCGAATGGCAACAGGCACCGGACGAGCAGCAGGTCGACCTCGCCCGGCAGCTCACCGAGTCCAGGAGCCAGGGCCGCCGCGACATCGACCTCATCCTCGGCACCCACAACCACGTGCCGCAGGCATTCGAAAAGGTCAACGGCACCTGGGTCGTCTACGGCCTCGGCGACCAGATCGCCGGACGCATGAACGATCCCCGGGGCCAGTTGGGTACGGCGGCCCGCTTCACCTTCCGCCCGCCGCGCCAGCCCGGTAAGGCCTGGACCGTGAAGAAGGCGGAGGCCCTCCCGTACCGCATGGACAACGACCCGCTCCGGCTCGTCGACCTCAACAAGGCGGTGGCGGCCCACCCGGACCGCCCCGACTACGTCGACGCCCGCGACGCCATCCGGCAGGCGGTCCTCAGCCGGGGCGCGCAGGAGGCCGGGCTGGTCATGGACTAGGACCTGAACCTGCGCACGCGCCCGCGCGGACAATGCCGAACGCCCCCTCCGCACACGTTGGCGGAGGGGGCGTTCGGCGTCGTCGTCCGACGCTCTTCGAGAAGGTCGGCGGAGAGGACGTCAGCGGACCCTAGTGCGGTGCGGGACGCCCCGGCACCGTGTTCGCGGGACGGCTGGTGACGTCGTCCAGCGGCAGCCGGACGAGCGGCCAGCCCACCAGGTTCGCGTTGCTGTCCGCGACACTGCGCACCTCGGCGTCGCTCAGCGCGCGGGCGTAGACCCGTACCTCGTCGATGGCGCCGTTGAAGTGCGCACGGCTGTCGAGGCGTTGGCCCACATGCACCCCGAAGGGCGAGTTGCGGGTCACCGAACCGGGCACGTCGGCCGAGCTGACCTGGGTGCCGTCCAGGAACATGGTCAGCTTCCCGCCGCCCCTGCGCAGGGCGATGTGGTGCCACTTGCCGTCGTTGTACGCCTTGGCGTCACGCACCCAGGCGGTCATCGGCGGGGTGGCACCACTGCGCGTGGTGATCAGCCCCGTGATCCGGTTGAGGGCCGGTTCGGCTCGCAGCCACACCTGCGGCTGGTTGGTGCCGATGCCGCCCATCCACAGCAGCGGCTGCTCCCCGGTGGTCGCCGAGTAGCGGAACCACATCGACGTCGTGAAGTCCCGTGTACCGAGCGGCAGTTCGTCCCGGTACGGCAGTCGTACGGCGTCGTCGCGGCCATCGAACTGTACGGCGCCGCCGTAGCGGCCCGGGGTCTCGGCGGGGTCGCCGAGCACCGTGGCCCGCTCGCTGTGCGGGGACTGGTCCGAGGTGGTGTCGTCCGGGCCCCTGCGGTCCCCGAGCCAGTCGATGCCGAAGCGCGCGAAACGGATCTCGTCGCGTGCGTCGACCGCGCCGCCCTCGTACATGAGGCCGACCGAGCCCGAACCGATCTGCACCAGGTCCGAGTAACCGGCCCAGTCCGTACTGACCACGGTGCCCCGGTCCACGCTCTCCCAGGTGCGGCCGCCGTCGTAGGAGCTGCGGATCATCATGGTGCGCCGCCGGTCCGGGTCGGCCGGTGCCGCGAGCAGCATCCGGTCGCCCACCCGCAGACAGGCGGCCTGGACCTGCGGGGTGTACATGTCCGGGATCGACTCGAAGGGCCGGGCGAAGCTGTCGCCGCCGTCACGGCTCAGGGCGTGCGTACGGTGGCCCAGATCGGTGCCGTCCTGCTCGCGCCCGCTGACGTACACCGTGCCGTCGGAGTTCTCCTCCAGCGTGAGCTCGGACGGCTTCTGCCGGAACGTACCGTCGGCCGCGATGGGATAGCTGTCCTTCGCGCCGACCCGCCAGCTCTTGCCGCCGTCGTCACTGACCACCAGCGCCGCGTGGTTCTCGGTGACCCGGCCGCCGGCGTAGGACTCGGCGTTGACTCCGAAGACGAGCCTGCCCGCGTGCGCTCCCTTGGTGAGCTGGATGCCGTGCACCGGGCCGGTGGCGTACCAGGAGTTCCACGACTCGGGCAGGATCTCGTCGCTCAGGTCGCGCGGCGCGGACCAGGTCTTGCCGTCGTCGTCGCTGTACTGCAGATGCGGTCTGCGGTCGCACGGCACATCGCAGTTGCCGCCGCCGGGTTTGCCGGTGTTCCAGGTCTCCGCGAGCAGGATGCGGCCGGTACGCCGGTCCACGACCGGTGCCGGGTTGCCGTGGGTGTCGCCCGCCCCGGCGTTGACCACCTTCAGGCCGCTCCAGGTGCGGCCGCCGTCCTCGGACCGTTTGACGACGATGTCGATGTCACCGGCGTCGGAACAGTCGTTGGTGCGGCCCTCGGCGAACGCGAGGAGTGTGCCGTCGTTGGTCCGTACGACCGCCGGGATCCGGAAGCAGGCGTAGCCCGGATCCTGGGAAGCCTTGAAGAGAACCTGTTGGTCCAGGCCCTGTGCGTCCGCCCCGGACGCTTCCGGGGCGGCGGTGGCGGAGCTGGGGAGCGAGACGACGGCGACGGTGGACGCCCCGGCGACGAACAGACGTAAGGCCCGAAGACGTGCGGTGGTGAGGCGTGCCCTGAGGCGTGACGGCATGTGCGACCTGCCCTTCATGTCATCCGAACATCTGGACATCCCACGTCCAACCTGCGCAACCCAGACGCTACTTGTGCCTCCGCGCACCCCACAAGGACCGTGCGCATGGGTAATGCGGTAAGCACATTCTCGGCTTATGTCACGGCCTGCCCGATCTGCGTCTCTCGTACCCGGACGCGCTTGAACCGAATCGCAAGGTCCGTCTCAACTTGCTTTGTTGCAAAGGGGAGTTGGCGTACTCCGGGATGCGGACGGGCGGTGTCGGAGGCCGGGTGCGCCTTCGGGTCCACGGGGCATTCAGCGGTATTCGGCGGCTGAGGAAGTGTCACCCGGTCGGCGCAGCCCGGGCGATTCGCGGCGGAGGCGCGGGCGTGCAGGGCGGATTCGTGGGGCCGAACGGGCGGTTCACATGGTGGCGCCGTTCACAAAGAGAACGGCACGGCTCGGGGAGGGAAGCGGTACGGCTCGGGAAAGCGGTCCGGTTCAGGAAAGCCGGGCCGGGGATTCGAGGGCCAGGCGGTGCTCACCGGCGTAGACGTTCATGGAGGCACCGCGCAGGAAGCCGACCAGGGTCAGTCCCTGTTCGGCGGCCAGGTCGACCGCGAGAGCGGAGGGTGCGGAGACCGCGGCGAGTACCGGGATCCCGGCCATCACCGCCTTCTGCACCAGCTCGAACGAGGCCCGGCCCGACACCAGGAGGATGCTGCGCGACAGCGGGAGCCGTCCGCCTTGGAGGGCGCGCCCGACGACCTTGTCCACGGCGTTGTGCCGCCCCACGTCCTCGCGCAGATCGAGGAGTTCGCCCTCGGGCGAGAAGAGCGCCGCGGCGTGCAGGCCGCCGGTGCGGTCGAAGACCTGCTGTGCGGCGCGCAGCCGGTCCGGCAGTACGGAGAACAGGGCGGGGTCGAGGCGCAGCGGCGGCTGGTCCGCGATGGCGAGCCGGGCCGTGGTCCGTACCGCCTCCAGGCTCGCCTTGCCGCACAGTCCGCACGAGGAGCTCGTATAGACGTTGCGTTCCAGCGTGATGTCCGGGATCGGCACCGAGGGCGCGGTCCGTACGTCGACGACGTTGTACGTGTTGGAGCCGTCCTCGGTCGCCCCCGCGCAGTAGACGATGCTGGCGAGCTCGTCCGCCGCGGCGAGTACGCCCTCGCTCACCAGAAAGCCGGCCGCCAGCGCGAAGTCGTCGCCGGGTGTGCGCATGGTGACCGCGATCCGGCGCCCGTTGAGACGGATCTCCAGCGGCTCCTCGGCGACCAGGGTGTCGGGGCGCTGCGAGAGCTGTCCGTCGCGAATGCGCAGAACGCGGCGGCGCTCGGTGACTCGGCCCATGGTGGAAATCGACCCCGATTCTCTGATCCGCACCACCCGGCGCGGCCTCTCGCTTCGCGCCCATTGTCCTGCACCGGCCCCGCACGCGGCGCACGGCGAGTGTGACCGTCTGCGCACCCGCCGCCCGTACTCGCCCCTACGCGTCCGCCTGTCATTCCGGGAGCTGCTGCTACGGGCCCCCGCCCCCGCACTTCCGCTACGACGTGACTCCTTGTCCGGAGCGCAAGCGGCATTGTGAAATCCCGTCCGCGAATGACAGGAGTAACCGGCGCGATCCGGCGGATTCGCAGGTGCGGAAGCGCGTTGGCAACCCGTTCGCAGTGGGGCGTCAGCATTTTCCCGACCGGCCTGTCGTCATCGAACCGGACAAGGTGTGATGGCTTTTCCTGTTGCAGTTCCACTCCGTTCCTGCGGCATGCAATGCGCAGACTCGTGGGAGGTCACAGGAAGGGGGACGTTCCATGAACGGCTCACGTATTGCCGCCGTGGGGCACTATCAGCCGGCTCGCGTGCTGACCAATCACGAACTGTCGACCATGGTGGACACGAGTGACGAGTGGATCACCACTCGTGCGGGCATCCGCACCCGCCGTATCGCGGGCCCCGAGGAGCCGGTGGACGAACTCGGCGCGCACGCGGCGGCCAAGGCGCTCGCCGCGGCCGGGCTCACACCCGGCGACATCGACCTGATCCTGGTCGCGACGTCCACCGCCATCGACCGTTCGCCGAACATGGCCGCGCGCATCGCCGCGCGCCTGGGCGTTCCCTCGGCCGCGACCCTGGACATCAACGTGGTGTGCGCGGGCTTCACCCACACCCTGGCCACCGCCGACCACACCGTGCGCGCGGGCGGCGCGCAGCGGGTGCTCGTGATCGGCTCGGACAAGATGTCCGACGTCGCCGACTGGGACGACCGCAGCAGTTGCATCCTGATGGGCGACGGCGCGGGCGCCGTGGTGGTGGAGGCCTGCGCCGAGGGCGAGGAACCGGGAATCTCGCCGGTGGTCTGGGGCTCGATACCCGAGATGGGTGACGCGGTACGTATCGAGGGCTCGCCGCCGCGCTTCAAGCAGCAGGGCCAGACCGTCTACCGGTGGGCGACCACCGAACTCCCGCCCATCGCCCGGCGCGTGTGCGCCCGCGCCGGGATCGAACCGTCCGACCTCGACGGCATCGTGCTGCACCAGGCCAATCTGCGCATCATCGAGCGGCTCGCCGAGCGGTTCGGCGCTCCGAACGCGGTGGTCGCCAAGGACGTCGTCAACTCCGGCAACACCTCGGCCGCGAGCATCCCCGTGGCCCTGTCCAAACTCGTCGAACAGGGCGAGATCGGCACCGGCGACCGCGTCCTGCTCTTCGGATTCGGCGGCAATCTGTCGTACGCGGGACAGGTCGTGCGCTGTCCCTGAGACCTACATACGACGAGAAGGGGTCCGGCGATCGCCCGCCGGGCCCCTTCCCTTACTCCCTGCACTTCCCGGCACTGCCAAGTCGAGCGCGGCGCCGCCCTCCCGGGAGGGAAGTTCCGTCCAACCGCTCCCGGCAGCGGGGAGGTTGCCCGTCACGGCGTGGCCGAAGCTCTCGTCGACCAGGTAGGTGGCGCCGGTCCACCGCATTCAGGAGTCGCTGTCCTGGATCCGCCGCCAGGGAGCCGCCTCTTCGATCTCGAAGGCGAGTTGCAGCAGGGTGCGCTCGTTGCCGTGTCCCGCGGAGAAGTGGACGCCGATCGGAAGCCCGCCCGTGGTGCGTCCCATGGGAAGGGAGATCGCGGGCCCGCCCGAGGTGTTGTTGAACGGGGTGAAGCAGGCGTACGCGTGGAGCCGCGCGAAGAGCGACTCGAAGCCCTCCTCGGGGGACAGGTGCCCGATCTCGGGTGTGGTGTGGCCGACGACGGGCGAGAGCACCACATCGACGTCGGCGAACATCCGCGCGTAGTCGATCTTGGACCGGCGCAGGCGGCGGATGACGCCGGGCAGCCGTCGGCGGTTGGTCCGGTACTGCGCCGCCAGACCGGCGGTCAGCGGGTCGAGTGCCGAGCGGTCGAAGTCCGGCGAGAACACGCGCTTGCCGTTGCTGCCGAGGAGGTGGGCGAGCAACTGCCAGTAGAGGCTGAAGTCCTCGGGGAAGCCGGAGCCCGCCGTGATCTCGACGGGTACGACCTGGTGGCCCATCCCTTCGAGCAGTGTGGCCGCGTCCTTGACGGCGCCGCGGGTCTCCTCGTCCGTGGGCTGCGGCGTGATCGAGTCGAGCACCAGGCCGATCTTGAGGCGGCGCTTGGCCGGACCGGTCACATCGCCGACCGGCATGAGCCCGCCACGCGGCCGGAGCCTCTCGAACCCGGCGAACACCAGCGCCGTGTCGCGCACGCTGCGCGTCAGCACGCCCTCGGTGACGAGCTGGACGGGCAGCCAGCGCTGAGCGGGCGGCCCCGGCAGGCGGCCCCGGGTGGGCTTGAGGCCGATCAGTCCGCAGGCCGCGGCGGGGATCCGGATCGAGCCGCCGCCGTCGTTGGCGTGCGCGATCGGCAGGGCGCCCGCGGCGACGAGCGCGGCCGAGCCGCCCGAGGAGGCGCCGGGGGAGTAGCGCGGGTTCCACGGGTTACGGGTCGGCGGTAGGCCGACGTACTCGGTGGAGGCGTTCAGGCCGAACTCGGGCAGCGTCGACTTGCCGACATTGGTGAGGCCGAGACCGAGCAGCAGCCGCGAGATCGGTGCGTGGCTCGGTGCGCGCCGGGCGGTGAAGGCGGCCGAGCCGTGCTGCGAGGGGAGTCCGGCGACATCGGTGTTGTCCTTGATGATGGTCGGCACCCCGGCCAGCGGTCCGCCGACCGCCTGTGCGGACAGCGCTCCCTCGAAGTCGCTCTGCAGGACGGCGTTGAGCTCGGGCTGAACCTTCTCGATGCGCGCGATGGCCGCTTCGAGGACCTCCTCGCGGCTCAGTTCCTTGGCGGCGATCAGCTCTGCGAGGCCGGTGGCGTCGTGCTCACCGAGGGCGTCGTCCGTGAATGCGTGCACCCGTGCGCTGTCCATGCCGCAGATGTTACTTACGGGGAAACCGCGCGTACGCCCGGGCTCCGGTTCCGGCCGAGGCGGTCGGTGACGGGTGCGAAGGCGGGCTGTCACGGGAAACACAAAACGCGCGCCGATGTGCGGCGTGCGTCCTGATTCCTGCTGAGTGTCCGAGGGGAGACGGACCGGATCGAGAAGTATCCGCCTGCCCTCTTGAGAATGCGCTCATCTGAATGAGAGTCACAGCTGACTCAATGAGTGCTCGAGCGGTGGCCGCCGGGTTGCTGCACCGGCGCTGTCGTCCCCCGACGCCATCGCAATGGCACTCTTCGCTGGCAGCCCCCTACCTGCGGACATATCCAGGGAGGGAAATGCTGTAATGGCGATATGGCCAAATTTCGCCTGCCGCGAGCGAAGACCCGCTCGCGGTCGTTGCGAGCCAAGCGCAGTGCGCGCACACTCGCCGGCCAGATGTTCGCCCTGCAGGTGGCGATGGTGCTGCTGCTCGTCGCCGCCGCCGTCGCTTCGCTCGTCGTCCAGGCGCGAAGCCTCAGTGAGCGCGAGGCCCGTAACCGTTCCGTCGCCGTCGCTCAAGCGGTCGCCCACTCCCGGGGGATCGTGGCCGCGCTCCAGTCCGACAACCCGACCGCGTTGCTGCAGCGCCCGGCCGAAGCCACCCGGAAAACGACCGGCGTGGACTTCGTTGTCGTCATGAGCACCGAAGGGATCCGGTACACCGCCCCCAGGGCGAACCTCATCGGGAAGCACTTCATCGGCACCATCGAGCCGGCGTTGGCCGGTGACGTCGTGACGGAGACCGTCAACGGCACCGCCGGAACCGTCATCCAGGCCGTCGCCCCCGTCACCGACGCCAAGGGCTCGGTGGTGGGCCTGGTCTCCGCCGGCTTCACGGTGAAACGTGTGAGCGGTGTCGTCATGCATCAACTGCCGCTCGTGTTGAGTGCTGCAGCCGCGGCACTCGCGTTGGCCACCGCAGGCGTAGCGCTGACGAGCCGGCGGTTGCGACGCCAGACTCATGGGCTGGGCCCTACCGAGATGACTCGCATGTACGAGCACCACGACGCGGTGCTGCACTCCGTGAGGGAGGGCGTCCTCATCACCGGGGGCGACGGGCGGTTGCTGCTGGTCAATGACGAGGCGCGACGGCTGCTGGACCTGCCCAAGGACTCGGAGCGGCGCCATGTCGCGGACCTCGGCCTGGATCCGCGCATGACCGAGTCGTTGATCTCCGGGCAGGGGGCGACCGATGAGGTTCACCTGGCGGGTGACCGACTGCTGGCGGTGAACGTGCGGCCGACCGCTCCCCACGGCGGACCGGCCAGCAGCGTGATGACGTTACGGGACACCACAGAGCTGCGAGCGCTGGCGGGCAGGGCGGAGGCCGCGCGGGAGCGGCTGCAGTTGCTCTACGACGCGGGGGTGCGGATCGGCACCACGCTGGATGTCGTGCGTACCGCCCAGGAACTCACCGAGGTGGCGGTCCCACGCTTTGCCGACGTCGTCACCGTCGAGCTGCTGGAGCCGGTCCTGCGGGGCGACGAGCCCGCTGAGCGGAGCACCGAGATGCGCCGCGTGGCCGTCAGCGGCGTCCTGGACTCGCCGCTCGACTCGGTGGGTGAACTCATCAGATTTGCGCCTACCACGCCGATGGCGTCGAGCGTGGCGAGTGGCCGAGCGGTCCTCGAGGCCGATCTCGGAACGGCGGACGGCTGGCAGGCTCAGGACCCCGAGCGGGCACGGCAGGTCCTGGGCTGTGGCATCCGCTCGCTGATCAGCGTGCCTCTGCAGGCGCGAGGCGTGGTGCTGGGGCTGGCCGACTTCTGGCGCCTGGAGAGCACCGGGCCGTTCGAGGCGGAGGACCCGTCCTTCGCCGAGGAGCTGGCGGCGCGGGCGGCAGTGGCGATCGACAACGCCCGCCGCTACACCCGCGAGCACACCATGGCCGTGACCTTGCAGCGCAGTCTGCTGCCGCGGGAACTGCCCGAGCAGACAGCGCTTGAGGTGGCCCACCGGTACCTGCCGGCCCAGGCCGGGGTGGGCGGCGACTGGTACGACGTCATCCCGCTGCCCGGCGCCCGGGTCGCCCTGGTGGTCGGCGACGTGGTCGGCCACGGTCTGCACGCGGCGGCCACCATGGGCCGGTTGCGCACAGCGGTGTACAACTTCTCCGCTCTGGACCTTTCCCCCGACGAACTGCTGAGTCACCTGGACGAACTGGTTGCGCACCTGGACGCCGACGAGGCGTTCGAGGGCGAGAGTGACGGCATTACTGGCGCCACCTGCCTGTACGCGGTCTACGACCCGGTCTCTGGGGTGTGCACCATCTCTCGCTCCGGCCACCTGGGCCCTGCCCTGGTCCATCCCGACGGTACCGTCACCTTTCCCGACATCCCCCTCGCGCCACCTCTTGGTCTCGGTGGCGGCCTGCCGTTCGAAACCGCTGCATTGCGGCTACCGGAGGGCAGCCAACTGGCCCTGTTCACCGACGGGCTGGTCGAGAATCGTTACCGTGACCTGGACACCGGCCTGGGCCTTCTACGAGACGCTCTGGCACACCCCGACCGCACCCCGGAAGAGACCTGTCAGGCAGTCTTCGACGCCCTGCTGCCCGAGTGCCCCGGCGACGACATCGCCCTGCTGGTGGCTCGCACCCAGTTGATGGAATCCGGTCAGGTCGCCGACTGGGAGGTCCCCTCCGACCCGGCGGCCGTCGCCCGCATCCGCGCGGCGTGCGCCGAGCGGCTGGAAGCCTGGGGGTTGGAGGAGATCTCCTTCGTCACCGAGCTGGTCGTCAGCGAGCTGGTCACCAACGCCATCCGGTACGGAACACAGCCCATCAACCTCCGCCTGCTCCATGACAGAAACAGCCTGATCTGCGAGGTCGCTGACGGCTCCAGTACCTCCCCGCACCTGCGCCGGGCGGCCACCGCCGACGAGGGCGGCCGCGGCCTGTTCCTCGTCGCCCAGTTCGCTCAGCGCTGGGGCACCCGTCACACCGCCCGCGGAAAGATCATCTGGACCGAACAAGCTCTCCATGACGGAGCAACAGAACCCAGCACCGACCTGACCGACATCCTTCTCGAGCAATGGGACGAGTAGTCCAGCCGCACACGCCGCTGCAGTCGTCTGGCCTCCCCCTTGCCGTCGTGGCGGCGCGCGCAGGGTGCCGATTCATCAGGCCCTCGCCGTCGCCGGTGCCGTCATCGTCCACAGCTCCACCTCGTCCGCGGGCAACGCGTCCAGCCCCCAGTCGCGGGAGAACAGGCCCTCGTCGCGGTCCGCCCACAGCAGCTTGGTGCGCCAGTGCAGGCTCGCCTCCTCGGTGATGCCCATCGCGCCGTGCAGCTGGTGCGCGGTGCGGGTCACCTCCGTGGAGACGGCCGAGGCCACCTCGCGAGCCGTGATCAGCGCGAAGTGCAGCGAGCGCTCGTCTTCGGCGCGGAAACGACGGCGTGCCTCGTGGACGGCCGTCTCCAACTGCCGGAGTGATACGGCCAGTTCGCCCGCGACCGTGCGGACCGCTGGGATCTTGATGAGTGGGCGGCCGAACTGGACGCGCTCGGTCACATAGCGGCGTGCCTCGGCCACCGCGCCCTCCGCGGCCCCGAGGATCTCCTGGAGCAGGAGCAGTTCGGCGACGTCCGCCACCCGGGGCGGGAGTGCCTCACCGGCCTCACCACCCCTCTCACCCGTTTTGTACACGAGTGTGTACGGGCGGCCCGCCAGGTCCACCTTGTCCGCGGTGCCGCCACCCGGGGGCGTGGATACCGTGCCGTCGGCGGCGACCAGCGCCGTCGCGGCCGGCTCCCACACCCCGTACGCCGTGGGGTGGACGGCGATCGCGTCGGCGGGCAGCGCCTCGGCGGCCGCGTATCGCGCCACCAGGGTCTGGCGCAGTGGCAGGGCGAATCCCGCGCGGGCGAGTGCGGTCACCGCGCCGCACGCGGCGTCCAGCAGTTCCCGGCTCTCGGGCGAGCCCGGGGCGGTGAGGTCGGCGTCGTCGAGGATGCCGGTCCAGCCCAGCTCCACGGCGGTGTGCCACTGGGCGCGGAAGGCGTCCGTGCGGGTGAGGTCCTCGCCGGCCCGGGGACGGGGCCAGTCGGTGACGACCTCGCGGACCGCCTCGTCCAGCGCCAGGTCGAACTCGTCGGTGGTGCTCATCACTTCTTGCCCTTCGCGATGACGGACAGCATGACCTGGGCGGCCCCGCCACGGATGCCGGAGGCCGGGGACGCGGCGACGGCCTGGTCGTACAGCGCGCGGATGCTCCGGTCGGCGCGCGGCATCAGCGGGCGCGCCCATGCGATGACGTCCCTCTCGAACTTGTTGCCGAGGTACTTGCTCATCGCGGCATGGGTGCTGGGGGTGTGTCCGGCGTCCATGGCGCGGGCGTTCTCCAGAGTCCAGCGGCGCAGGACCTGCAGCCGGCCGGCAAGTGCCCGCAGTTCGCGTCGGGCGGTGTCGTCCGCAAGGTTGGCCCGGAGCACGGCGGTGAGCAGCGGATACGTGGACAGGAACCGCTCGGGGCCGCCGCGCTCGAAGGACAGCTGGCCCACCACCTGTGGCCAGCCCGCGCCGATGTCGCCGATCACCCAGCGGCCGGGGACGTGCACGTCCTCCAGCACCACTTCGTTGAAGTGGTGCTCTCCGCGCAGGTCGAGGATCGGGGAGACGGTGATGCCCGGAGAGTCCATGGAGACGATGAACTCGGTGAGCCCGGCGTGCTTGTCCTCTTCCTGCGAGGTGCGGGCCAGCAGGTACAGGTGGGTGGCGCGGTGGGCGCCGCTGGTCCAGATCTTGCGGCCGGTGACGCGCCAGCTGTCGCCGTCTCGGACCGCTTTGGTGCGGACGGCGGCGAGGTCGGATCCGGCGTCGGGCTCGCTCATGCCGAGGGCGAAGCGGTACTCGGCACGGGCCAGTGGGGGGCAGAACTCCTCCTGGAGTTCGCGGGTGCCGTGGCGCAGGAGGGAGGGGCCGATCTGCCGCTCGCCGACCCAGTGGGCGGCCACCGGTGCCCCGGCGCGCAGCAGCTCCTCGCTGACCGCGAAGCGGTCCACGTTGGTGCCCTCGGCGCCGCCGAACTCCTTCGGCCAGGTCACCGCGAGCAGGCCGCGGCGGCCCAGCTCCTGGCTGAAGTCGGGGTCGTAGCCACTTGCCCAGGAGTCGCAGCGGGGGGTGAAGTCCCACTCGGCGACCAGGTCGCGCACGCGGCGGCGCAGGTCCTGGCAGGTGTCGGTCAACTCGCTCACTTCCCCTCGAAGCGCGGGGTGCGCCTTTCCAGATACGCGGCCATGGCCTCGGCGGAGTCCGCGGTCGACTGGACCACTGCCTGGTGCGAGGCGATGAGGTCGAGGGAGGTCCGCAGGTCGGCGTGTTCCCCGGCACGTACCGCGCGCTTGATCAGCTGGACGGCGACGGGCGGCTGGGCGGCGAGCTGCGTCGCGAACTCCTCGAGGCGGTCGCGGAGGTCGGCCGCCGGATGGACCTCGTCGACCAGGCCCCACTCCAGGGCCTGGCCGGCGTCGACGAACTCGCCGGTCCACAACAGCCGCAGGGCCTTGGAGCGGCCGACGATGCGCGGCAGGTAGTGGCAGCCGCCGTCGCCGGGGACCAGACCCACGCGGACGTACCCCTCGGAGAGGCGGACGGTGTCGGAGGCGATGCGGTAGTCGCACATCAGCGCCATGTCCATCCCGGCGCCGACGGCCACGCCGTTGACCCCGGCGATCAGGGGCTTGCTGAGGTCCTCGACGGCACGGGCGACCGGGTGGACGTGGTCGGTCATCAGCCGACGGCTCGCCAGCGGCGAGTCGGTCCCTTCGGCCAGCCCCGCCAGTTCGGCGCCCGCGCAGAAGGCGTCCCCGTTGCCAGTGACGACGACCACGCGGACGTCGTCGTCGGCCTGGAAGGCGCGGTACGCCTCCGCCCAGGCGCGCAGCATCTGGGCGGTGAAGGCGTTCTTGCGCTGTGGGCGGTCGAGGACGATCCAGCCGACATGGTGTTTGGTGTGGACCTGGAGGCCGGTGCCTGCGTCGGTCATGTGTGACTCCTCGTCATGGTCTCGCGACGGCTCGGGGCCGCGCGGTGGTGCGGGATTCCCTGGACGGGAATCCGGGGTGTCGCTGCGGCCGTCCGGTGCGGGCCGCACCGGACGGATCAAGAGGCCCAGACGGGCCGGCGCCGCTCCAGGAAGGACGCGATGCCCTCGCGGGCCTCATCGGTGGCGAGCAGCCGCGAGGCGAGATCTGTCAGGGCGTCGGCGTCCCGGTCGAAAAACCGCCGCACCTCGGCGGTGGTCAGGCGCTTCGTCGCGGCGAGGGCGTTCGGGGCGGCGGAGCGCAGCCCGTCGAGGACGGGTGCGAGCGCCGTGTCGAGGCCGTCCTCGGGGGCGAGCGTCACCAGGCCGATGCGGGCTGCCTCCGCGGCGTCGAACCGTTCGCCGGTCAGGAGATAGCGCGACGCGGCCCGCGGGTCGAGGCGCGGCAGGACGGTCGTGGCCAGCACGGCGGGTGCGAGGCCGAGCAGCACCTCCGTGAACGCGAAGCTCGCCTGTGGCCCGGCGGCCACGATGTCGCAGGCGCCGAGCAGCCCGATGCCCCCGGCCCGGGCGTGCCCGGCCACGCGGGCGACCACGGGCTTGGGCGACTCGACGATGGTGCACAGGAGTTGGAGGATCCGCCGGGCTCCTGCCGCCGGGGCGTGGTCCGGGTGGCGGGCTTCGTCCAGGTCGATGCCGGCGCAGAAGGTGGTCCCGGTGTGGGTGAGGAGCACTGCCCGTACGTCGAGGTCCTGCGATGCCCTGGTCACCTCGTCGGTCAGTTCGGCGACGAGGCGGGCGGAGAGGGCGTTGCGGTTGTGCGGCGAGTCAAGGGTGAGCGTGGTGACGCCGTCTTTGTCTGCGCGGCTGACCAGAGGAGTTGTCGTCATGTTCGTACGGCTCTTTCGGGATGGCGGGCTGCACCGGGTGGCCCTGGCGGACATTCCGACGTGGGGATTACTCGGGCAGCGGGGCGCGATGGGTCTCACGGAGGGTGAGGACGGTGATCAGGGTGACGGCGGTGCAGGCCACGACGTACCAGCCGAACCAGTTGGCATGTCCGGCCGATTGCAGTGCGGTGGCGATCATTGGCGTGGTGCCGCCGAAGATGGCCACGGACAGCGAGTACGGGACGCTGATGCCGCTCACCCGGACCCGCGCCGGGAAGATCTCCACCATGACCGCCGCTGCGATGGCGGTCGAGCAGCTGAGCAGGAGCAGCCCCGTGACCTGGACCAGGATCAGGCTCTGGACGCTGCCGATGGCACCCAGCAGCGGCACGGTGCCCACGATGAAGCCGACCGCGTAGATGAGCATCAGCGGTTTGCGGCCGATTCGGTCGGACAGCATCCCGACCAGCGGCTGGGCGATGGCGAACCCCACCAGCGACACCGTCGCCGCCGTCAGCGCCTGCCCCTTGTCGATTCCGCCGGAGGTCACCGCGTACGCGGGGAGGTAGGCCGTCCAGGTGTAGAAGGCCACCGCCGGGCCGACGATGATGCCAAAGATCTGGAAGGTCTGGACGGGGTAGCAGCGAACGAACTCGAATACCCCCGGGCGCTCGACCCCGCCGGTCCTGATGTGCCCGGCCTGGGCGGAGGTCTCCTCGGCGCCGCGGCGGATCCACCAGCCGACCACGGCGAGCAACGCGCCGGTGCCGAACAGGAGCCGCCAGCCGTAGTCCTCCATCGCCTGCTCGCCGAGAGTGGCGATGAGCAGGCCGCCCGCACCGGTCAGCGCGATCTTTCCGATGTTCGATCCGACGTACAGGAAACTCGAGTACAGCCCGCGACGGTGGGACGGCGCGGACTCCACCATGAACGCCGACGCCGCGCCCCACTCACCGCCGGTCGACAGACCCTGCACCAGTCGGGCGACGACGAGCAGGACCGGTGCGAGCACGCCGATCTGGTCGTAGGTGGGGGTGAGGGCGATCAGCAGGCTGCCGCCGCCCATCAGCGCGATGGACAGGGTCAGCGCGGCGCGGCGGCCGTAGCGGTCGCCGAACGTGCCCAGGGCCAGTCCGCCGAAGGGCCGGGCGAGGAAGCCGACGGCGAATACCCCGAAGGTGGCGAGTAGCGGCACCAGGCTCGAGTCCGAGTTCCTGGGGAAGAACTGGTCGGCGAAGAAGATCGCGAGGTAGGCGTATGCCGACCAGTCGAACCACTCGACGAGATGGCCGATGGTGCCGGCGATCAGCTGTCGCCTGCGGTTGGTCACCTTCGTCGTCGAAGGGCTGCTCGGGGCAGCGGTCACGTCGGTCATGGGGAGCGGTCCCGTCTGTGTGACATGGAGATGCAGGGGAGGGGAGACCTGCGAGGGAGGTGGTGAGGCGGCTCGGTGGCTCTGGGGCGGGAAGAGGGGTACCGCGTTCCGGGAGCCGGGGAAGCGTTCTGATCTGCTTCCGTGAGACGGCTCTGGCCTGTGGCGATGGGGTTCTCCGCGAGCCCTGGGGGATTCGGCCGGTGCCGAGCTCTGGGGCGGCCCGACGGGTCAGCCGACCGGGGACGATTCGGGTGTCGTCGTGAGCAGGGCGGGGTCGAAGCCGACCTCGGTGAGCACCTCTTCGGTGTGCTCGCCGACGTGCGGGCAGTGCCGCCACAGCCGGCCCGGCGTGCGGGAGTAACGGACGGGCGGTGCGATGTACCGGTAGGCGCCCTCGCTCGGGTGCTCGACGGTCTGCAGCAGCCCGCCTTCCTGGGCGTAGCTGCTCTCCGCGGCCTCCTGGAGGCTGTGCACGGGGTGGGCGGGGATGCTCACCCGGTCGCAGAAGTCCTGCCACTGGGCGTTGGTGAACTTCGGGGTCACTTCGCGTACGTACGCGTAGAGCTCGTCGGCGTGTGCGACCCGCTGGGGCATGGTCGTGAAGCGGGGGTCGGCGGCCAGGTCGGGGCGGCCGGCGTGAGTGAAGAAGTCGCGCCAGTTGCGGTCGTTGTAGGGCAGGACGCACATCCAGCCGTCGGCCGTCGGACACGCCTTGCGTTCCTTGCTGAGCACGCGCGTGTATCCGTAGCCGGGCTCTTGCACCGGATCCAGCGAAGCGCCGGCGAGATGCTCGACCAGGTTGAAGGCGATCATGGTGTCGGCCATCGGGACCTCCACATGCTGTCCGGCGCCGGTGCGGTCGCGGTGGCGCAGCGCGGCCAGTACCGACTGCACGATCACCAGGCCGCAGACCTTGTCCGCCAGGAGCGTCGGTACGTAGTACGCGCCGCCGCTCACCTGCTCGTTGAGTGACACGAGCCCAGAGGCGGCCTGCAGTATGTCGTCGTAGGCGGCGTTGTCGCCCTGGGGCGAATCGCTGCGGAAACCTTGGGCGTTGGCATACACCAGGCCCGGATTGACGGGGGCCACGTCCTCGTAGCGCAGCCCGAGTCGCTGCAGGGCCTGGGGGCGGACGTTGGTGATGAACGCGTCGGCGGTGCCCAGGAGCGCGAGGAGCGCGTCCCGACCGGCCGGGGTCTTCAGGTCCAGCCGCACACTGCGTTTGTTGCGGTTGAGGTTGAGGGTGGCACCGGCCATGCCCTCGTGGCGCCGGGGCTCGAAGTGGCGGGTGGGGTCCCCGCCGGGGGCCTCGATCTTGATGACGTCCGCGCCGAGGTCGCCCAGTTGGGCTGCCGCGTACGGCCCCATGATCACGGTGGCCAGTTCGACGACCCGCAGGCCGGCCAGCGGCCCGCCGTTCGCGTTCTCGTCCCCGGCTGCGTCGTTCCTGTGGTGCTGTGGCGACATGCCTCGCGCCTCCTGCGTCCCTTCAGGAGCCCGGTCCCGCCAGCTGGACCGGACTGTGCTTGGGCCACAATTCAAGGCAGGGTCATTCATTGATCGCCAATACTTCTTCTAGGGTTATTTATATGGCGGAGAGTATGGATCTGACGCAGCGCGTTCTGGAGCAGTTCGTGGTTCTGGCGGAGGAGCGGCACTTCGGGCGGGCCGCCGAGCGGCTTTCGATGAGTCAGCCGCCGCTCAGCCAGGCCATCCAGCGCCTGGAGCGGCGCCTCGGGGTGACCCTTCTCGAACGCAGCACCCGCGCCGTCCGGCTCACCCCGGCCGGAGAGGCCTTCGCCCAGGACGCACGGCACCTGCTGCAGGCGCAGCACGCGGCGGTCGAGCGTGCGCGCAGAATCGACCACGGCACCGAGGGAGAACTGCACCTCGGCTTCGTCAGCGGTCTCGCCTACGCCTCCCTGCCGCGCGTGCTGCGCGCGATCCGGGAGCAACTCCCCGGAATCCGGCTCCACTTGCACCAGCACACCTCCGTCGAACTGGCCGCCATGGTCCGCTCCGGCCGCCTCGACCTGGCCTTCGTCCGCGGACCGCTCGCGGACGCCGACGCGCTGGACGTCCACACGCTCGCGGCCGAGCGGCTCGCCGTGGCCCTGCCCGAGGGTCACCCCCTTGCCGACCACGCATCCCTGCGCCTCGCCGACCTGGGCAACGAGGACTTCGCGCTGCCCTCCCCGACGGCCCTCGCGGGCCTGGCGGAACAGGTGACGTCGGCCTGCCGCGCGGCGGGCTTCGCCCCGCGCGACGCGGCGCGGGCCGACAGCCTCCCCGGCCTGCTCAGCCACGTCGCGGCGGGGAACTGCGTCTGCCTCGTGCCGGAGCAGGTACGCGACAGCGCCCTGCCCAAAGTGGCCTTCCGCACCCTGAAGGACACCTCGGGGAACCTCGCCCTGAGCGTCCTCGCCGTGACACGCGCGGGGCAGGACGATCCAGCGGTGCACCGCATCCTGGCCCTCCTCGAGATGCGGAGCTCCGGCGGCTGACGAGCGGGGACGCACGGACTGAGCAGCGCTCCGAACGGAGCAGTGCTCGGACTGCCGGCGTCGCGGTCGCGGTGGTTTGTCGACGGCGGAACCCGTGCCAGTACGCCGTCAACAAACCACTGTTAGGGCGTGTCCGCAAAGTCCCGTCGTTCGCCCGAAGGGCGGGCTCTGCGGCGTCTGGTGCGTGCTCTCGGCGTGCCGGGTACAAGCCCTCGTACTGGACGTACTTGGGTTTGTGCCCGGTGCGGCGAGTGGGGGTCCCCCCTGCTCGAAGAGCTTGGGGGAGCGTGCCAGGCGTCGCGGAGCAGGCGGGACTTTGCGGACACGCCCTAGGCGTTCCCTGCGCGGGTCCATCCCTGGAGAGCGCCGTAGTAGGCCGCAGTCAGGCGGCTGATCGCAGCCTCTTCGGTCAGCCCGGTGCTGATCAGGTCCAGAACGTCGCGGGCATCGAACATCACGTTGCACAGGAACAGCGCGTGATCGAAGTGCTCATCGGGGATGTCCAGGTGCCGCATCACACCGCGAATGGGGCGCTCCAAGGCGTCGCGGACCGGAGTGAGCACTTCGTCGTTGTCACGCAGCCGAGTCAGGAAACCTGTTCGCGATCGGATTTGGACCATGGCAGTCCCGTAGCTGCGGAGCAGTCGAGCCCATTCCGCGATGACGTCCTCGAACAGGGCAGGGCCGCTCTTGAGGCAGTCGTGGCTGTAATCGCGCAGCTGGATGGTGACACCGACCATGTAAGCGGTGAGCAGCTCGTCGAGCGACGGGAAGTACCGGTACGCCGTGGCCACGGACAATCCGGCTCGCTCCGCGATGACAGGCATGGCCGCCGCGCTGGGCTCTGTTCTGAGGATCTCTCCCGTGGCGTCCATGAGCTTGCGCCGGTTGCGGAGCGCGTCACGGCGCGTTCCGCGGCCGGCACCGCGCTCGTTGTGTGTGGCCGTCAGCGGATCCTCCTCGTGCGACCTCCCAGACAGTGAGACTGGGCTCTTAATTGACCTTGAGGGTACCGCGCGCACCTTCGGGCACGTCAAGCCGCCCAATCGTTCAGTTCAAGCAGGTAGACGTCCTATGCAGCGGTGGGCGGAGGTCTTGACACGGCGACTCAAGGTCCTCATTGTTGCGGCAACTGATACTGGTCTCGCAGTTTGAATCGGCTTCGGAGGACGGCATGTGCGGGACGCTGGACTTCGTCGCGGACCTCGGGGGCAGCGTCTGCGCTGCCCGGACAGGTGAGGGTCAGGCGCTTGACGCGGTCGTGTCATTGGCTGCTGCCACGTGCGCACAGGTCGTCGATCTCGGTGCGGGGTCATCGCAAGGGAAGTCCCAGGACACCTCAAACTCCCGAGGGCATGGCGACGGTCGCCGGTGCTGCGTCGACGCGGTTTCTCGATGGTTAGCCCGTTGACTGCGGTCCAGCTCTAGCTCCACTCGTCGCCTGACCTGTCGATGCCAGGTTCTGCCCCCGGCTCGATGCCAGGCTCCGTCCCTCCGGGCGGCGTCCACGCCGGCTGTCGGCTGGCAGTTCTTTTCGCTTTCTCACGATCTCAGTGGAGGACCTTCATGAAGAGAGCCGTTGCTCTGGGCGCGGTCTGTACGGCCGTCGCCCTCACCCTCTCGGCCTGCGGCTCGGGCACATCCGCGAAGAGCGCCCCATCCGGAAACCCGCTGTACGACAAGCTGCCGAAGAGCGTCCAGGACGCGGGCACGCTCAAGATCGGCGGAAGCGCCACCATCGCGCCTTACCTCTACCAAACCGGTTCCAAGGTCGTCGGGTTTGAGAAGGACCTCATGGACGCCCTCGGAAAGGAGCTCGGCGTCAAGATCCAGTTCTCCGATACGGGCTTCCCCGCACTCGTCCCCGGGCTGCAGTCGAGGAAGATCGACGTCGCGATGGGGGACTTCACCGACACCAAAGAGCGCCAGCAAGCGGTGACTTTCGTCGACTACACCACGGGGTATCAGACCCTTTTCGTGCAGAAGGGAAACCCGAAGAAGCTTCGCAGCACCGATGACCTGTGCGGTACCTCGCTCGCCGCCGCGGTGGGCAGCCTGTCCGCCCAGCTCGCCGAGCGGGCGAACACCAAGTGCAAGGACGCCGGCAAGCAGGGTGTGAAGGTGCTGCAGCTGGAGGACGCGGCCGCGGCGATGATCCAGATGCGGACCAAGCGCGCCGACGCCATGCTCATCGACTTCGTCATCGGCCGCCACCTCGCCCGGACCAGCCAGTACGGTGACGTGGCCGGTGACCCGTTCTACCAGCAGTTCCACGGCGCGGCTGTGCGCAAGGACAACGGCGAGCTGCGCGACGCCCTCGTCGCTGCCTTCAAGGAGATCATCCGCAACGGCAGCTACGGCAAGATCCTCAAGAAGTGGGACATGCAGAAGCTGGCGATGTCCGCCCCGATCGTGAACGCGGCGAAGTCATGACCACCCGCACGGCTACGAGGGCCGAATCCGGTATCGACGAACTCGCCACGCTACGGATCGCGCCCGTCCGCAAACCCTGGCAATGGGGTGCGACCGCGATCGTGCTGGTACTGCTCACCCTGCTGCTCGCATCGGTCGCGGTGAACCCGAACATGGGCTGGCCGGTCGTCGCCACCTATCTGTTCAGCGCCGAGATCCTGCACGGAATCGGCTGGACCGTCCTGCTCACCGTCCTGTGCATGGCGCTGGCCACTGTCCTCGGCATCGTGATCGCGGTCATGCGCACCGCGGACAACCGAGTCCTGTCCGCAGCAGCCTCGCTCTACCTGTGGTTCTTCCGCGGCACGCCACTTCTGGTGCAGTTGATCTTCTGGTTCAACCTCGCCCTGGTGTTCCCGCTCCTGGGGCCGGCCGTCTTCTTCGGCGAGAGCGCCGGCGGCATCGACACCAACCAAGCGATCAACTGGTTCGTGGCGGCACTTCTCGGCTTCGGCCTCCACGAGGCCGCATACATGTCCGAGATCGTCCGGGGAGGCTTCCTGGCCATCGGCCGGGGCCAGACCGAAGCAGCCGAGTCACTCGGCATGACCGGCGGTCAGACACTGCGCCGCGTGCTGCTCCCGCAAGCGCTGCGGGTCATCGTGCCCCCGTCGATGAACCAGTTCGTCAACCTGTTCAAGGCCACCTCCCTGGTCGCCTTCATCTCCGGCCAGGACCTGCTCTCCTCCGTACAGCACATCTACGCCAACAACTACCAGGTCACTCCGCTGCTGATCGTGGCGAGCCTGTGGTACATGGTGCTCGTCTCCCTGGCCACCGTGGGCCAGCACTTCCTGGAGAAGAGACTCAACCAGGGCTACGGGCCAACGACCGCGAAGGGAGCCCACTGATGGCGGCCATGGTGCAAGCCCGGGGAATCAAGAAGTCTTTCGGGGCGCTGAGTGTCCTCAACGGCCTCGACTTCGATATCGAGCGCGGCGAAGTCGTGTGCGTGCTCGGCCCGTCCGGGTCCGGCAAGAGCACCCTGCTGCGGTGTGTCAACCACCTGGAGCGTCCCGACGCCGGTGTGATCAGTGTGGACGGCGAGGTCATCGGCTACCGCCGCTCCGGCAACCAACTCCACGAACTGCACGGCAAGGAACTCGCCCGGCAACGCAGCCACATCGGCATGGTGTTCCAGAACTTCAACCTGTTCCCGCACCGGACGATCCTGGACAACGTCATCGAAGGCGCGTGCGTCGTCAAGAAGGAACGACGCGAGACGGCCGGCGCCCGCGCCCTTCAACTCCTCGACCGTGTCGGCCTCGCAGACAAGGTCAACGCCTACCCCAACCACCTCTCCGGCGGCCAGCAGCAGCGCGTCGCCATCGCCCGCGCCTTCGCGATGCACCCCAAGCTGATGCTCTTCGACGAGCCCACCTCCGCCCTCGATCCGGAACTGGTCGGCGAGGTGCTGGCCGTGATGAAGGACCTCGCCCGGGACGGCATGACCATGATCGTGGTTACCCACGAGATCGAGTTCGCCCGCGACGTCGCCGACCGCGTCTTCTTCATGGACGGCGGTGTGATCGTCGAACAGGGCACACCACAAGACGTCATCGGCAATCCGCGCGCCCAGCGCACCCGCAACTTCCTCGCCCGCGTGAGCTGACCCCGGCACCCCGGCACCCCGGCCGACCACCCGGCTGCCGTCGCCCCGACCCGGCAGCGCGACACCTCCGGCGACCTGGAGATCAGCCGCTGGACGGGCGCGCCCGCCCACGCCAAGCCGCAGGCCTGAACAGGAGAGATGTATGCCACCCACTGTCACCGCACAGTCGCCCCGATTCGCCACCGCCGACGCCGTCGCCCGGATCGCGGCCGCCTCCCGCCGGACACAGCAGCCCCAGTCCCGCGCCGACCTCGTCTCCCTCGCCATGGGCGAACCGGACTTCGACACACCCCGCCTCGTCACCGAAGCAGCCCAGGCCTCGCTGCGCGCCGGACGCACCCACTACTCGCCACTGCTCGGCGAACCCGCACTGCGCGAGGCGCTCGCCCAGAAACTCACCGGAACCGCCAAGGCCCCGGTCAGCGCCGCGGACATCCTCGTCACCCAGGGCGGAACCGCGGGACTCGCCGCCTCGATCCTCGGCATCGTCAACCCCGGCGACCGCGTGGTCATCCCCGATCCCACCTACTCCCTCTACGCCGACCTGGTCAGCATGGCCGGAGGCATCGTCGTGCCCGTCCCGCTCGCACCGGACCTGCACTGGGACCTCGACCGGCTCGCCGACGCCCTCACCGACGCAAGGCTCTTCGTCTTCTGCAACCCCGGTAACCCGACGGGCATCGTGCACAGCCGCGAGGAACTCGAAGCACTCGCCAAGCTCCTCGACGGCACCTCAACGATCGTCATCTCCGACGAGGCGTACTCCGACCTCGACTACACCGGCCGCCCGTTCACCTCGGCGATCTCGATCGACGGCCTGCACGAGCGCACCGTGTACTGCCAGACCTTCTCCAAGAGCTATGCGATGACCGGCTGGCGTGTGGGATATCTGTGGGGGCCCTCTGCCCTCATCCAGGCCTCGGCCCGCATCCACAACACGTTCAACGGCTCCGTGAACACCTTCATCCAGGACGCCGCGCTGGTCGCGGTGCAAGACTGCGGCCAGGACGTGGCCCGCATGCGGGAGGCGTACGAACAGCGGCGCGAGATCATGCGTAAAGCGCTCTCCGAGATCCCCGGCCTCACGCTCAGCTCCCCCGAGGGAGCGTTCTACCAGTTCCCGCGCTACGACCTGGACCTGCCCTCTGTGGAGGTCGTCGCGGCACTGCATGCACACGGCGTCGCCGTCCGGCCCGGGAGCGAGTTCGGAAGCCAGGGCGAGGGGCATCTCCGGCTGTCGTACGCTGCCGGCCCGCAGTCCATCACCGAAGGGGTCCGTCGACTCGCCCAAGGCCTGGCGAGCCTGCAGTGAAGATCCGCCCTCTTCGAACGTGCGGGGCAGTGTGTCTGGCGCGACGTTCGTTGACCGTGCTCATGCTGATCGCGGGCGGGAGTCCGCGGTGTTGATCGCCTGACGGGGCGGGCAGGAGTGGTTTCTCCGACTCCTCCGCTCCACCCTCCGCGTGCCACTTGCCATCCGGTTCATGGTGGAGTCCGCAAGCCCGTGAACAGCTGACGGCGCTACTCGTGAACAGAGCCGCCGAGGTTCAGCTCTCGGCGCGAAGTGTGTCCATGTGGGTGCGTCCCCGGTCGGTGATGTGCCTGAGGGCATCTGCTCCAACCGTGGCATTGCCGCTCCTGATGGACTCGACGATGGCGCGATGGTCGGCGACCGAGCGGTCCAGGTTGCCGCTTCGCTCCAGATCGAGCAGGAGTTGATTGGCCATCAGTCGCTGCATGGGACTGCGGATCGCCAGCATGCTGCGCAGCAGGATGCGGTTGTGCGCCGCTTCGGCGAGCGCAATGTGGAACTCTCCGTCGGCTTCAAGGAACGCGGTGGTATCGCGGGCCGTCGCCATCTTGTCCACGATCGCGCTCAGGGCGCGAAGGTCCTCGTCGGTCCTGCGGGTTGTGGCGAGCTGGATGATCGCCGACTCGATGGCTTCGCGCGCCTCGATCAGCTCCATGTACTCCTCGACGTCCGAAGCCCCGAGCTGCCAGGGGGAGTATCCCTCCCTTCTGTCGGCGTCGACCACGAACGTTCCGACGCCGTGCCGGGTCTCGACCCAGCCGCGGACCTGGAGGGCGCGGATTGCCTCACGCACTGTGAGCATCGACGTGCCCGTGCTTGCCGCGAATTTGCGCAGCGACGGCACCGCGCTGCCCGGCGGCCAGGCGCCCGAGACGATCTTGCGAGTCATCTGCTCGACAAGCTCGTCGACCACGCTGACGCGCCTGACCTTGGAAAGTTCGGGTGCCTGCTTGCGCGGTCCGCGCCCTCGAGCGCGCGGCGCGCTTGCCGGGGTAGTTCCGTCCGGGTCAGCTGTGTCGGTCTTCCGAACAGTCATACAGGTAAGGGTAAGTGGTGGCTGGCAGTCGGCGAGCGGTTCCCGGCGGTCGGACAAGGAGAATCCCCAATCGTGACCCTTGACCTAACTGTTTAAAACACTTAAATTCTGTTCATGGCTTCCGCGGCCAAGAGCACCCGCGTCGGCCTGGCAGTGGTCGACGGCGTTGCAACGATCACCCTCGACGGTCCCTCGAACCACATTGCGCTTGACGAGAGCACCGCTGCGGCGCTGGTCGTCGATCTACATGCCGCGGCCTCGGGCCATGCGCTGCTCTCCGTCGGCCTCGTCCGACTGGAAGCCTGCGGCCTCGGCTGACCCGAACCGACACGGATCCGGGCACGCAGCGCGTTGCCGCGACTCATACATCGAATGCGAGGAATCTTCATGACCACGATCGCGCTGCTGCCCGGTGACGGGATAGGGCAGGAGATCCTGGAAGGCCCCGTCGCCTTCCTGAAGGAGCTGGCGGCAGAAGGCCTGCCGATCACCCTCACCGAGCCGCTGCCCTACGGAACCACCGGATGGATCGAGACCGGATCCGTCCTGCCGCCGGTCACCGTCGAGGCGTGCAAGAGCTCCGACGTCATCCTCAGTGGCGCCGTCGGAACTCACCCCGGTGTCTCCGCCACGGAATGTCCACGGCCCGAGGCAGCCCTCGGCCAGCTGCGCCAGATGTTCGACCTGCGGCTCAGCATCCGCACAGTCTGGGCCCCCGGTCGCGACGAGATGACCATCGTCCGCAACATCGTCGGGGGCGCGTATGTCGGTCCCGACCACCGCATCGAGAGCGACGGCACCACCGAAGCCGTCGACGAGATCCGCCTCAGCCCGATGCGGATCCGCGAGGTCCTCCAGACCGCAGCCGACTTCGCCGCCCTGGTGCCCGGCCGCCGCTACGTCAGCGTCGACAAGCAGAGCGTCTTCGCCACCTCCCGGCTGTGGCGAAGGATCGCCACCCAGGTCGCACAGGAGCGAGACGTCTCGTTCGAGCACCTGTACGTCGACAGAGCCGCCTTTGAGCTCGCACGCGGAGAGCGCTTCCCCGCCGTGCTGGCGACCGAAGGCATCTTCGGCGACATCCTCAGCGACATCGCCAGCGCCTGCGCGGGATCGCCGGCACTGTGCGGATCGGCGACCGTCAGCCCCGACCGCAAGTTCGGGCACGGCGCGACCGGCCTCTTCGAGCCCGCACACGGGTCCTCGCCCCATCGCACGGGCAGCCGACGGTCCAACCCCACAGGAGCCTGGCTCGCGCTCGCCGCGCTCGCCGACTGGTGCCCCGACCTTCAGCCCCTCGGCCTGGCATCCGTCATCCGCGCGGGCCTGGAGGAGGTCTACGCATCCGGCGTGCGCACGTACGACGTCGCTGACGCCGGTACGCCCGCAGTCGACCTGGACGAGTTCAACGCACAGGTCATCTCCACACTCCGCCGACTTCGAACCGAGACTGCTCCCGCCCCCGAGCACGCCAACTGACATGACCCGCAACGCACTGGCGCGAGCCGGCACAGCAGCACATGTGCGCGGACGCGGTGCTCTGGGCGGTGGAAGACCGGCCGCAGCTCCAGCACCGTTCTGAGCGACGGTGACAGCGGCGACCTGTAGCGCGACTAGCGAAACGATGTGCCGTTAAGCGGCACGCGATGGAAGAAGGATGGAATCCTCATGATTGATGGGCTGACCTTTTCGGACAACGACCAGATGGCTCGCCTCACGACGAATATGCGGGACTACGCATCCACGGTTCGTGAGAACTTGCGCGATGCCACGCGAAATGGCTACTTCCCCGTGGAAATCTATCGGGAGATGGGTGCGCGTGGCTGGCTCGCGCCCTTCGTTCCCGCCTCAGACGGTGGGATAGGCGGTGGAGTGGCGGAATACTGTGCCATTGCGGAGGAGGTCGCCTTCTCGGGGCTCGTCAGCCCGCAGATCGCCATTCAGGGGCAGCGGTGGCTTCTCGACTGGGGCACGGCAGCTCAGAAAGATCGGTACCTCGGCCCGATCTCACGCGGTGAGATCGTCTTCTCGGAGTCCATCTCCGAGCCCGGCGTGGGCTCTTCACTGAAGGAAATGCGGGCCACTGCGCGCCGTGACGGCACGGACTGGATCCTTCAGGGACGCAAGACCCACGTGAACCTCGGTCATCAGTCGGACGTGACCTTGATGTACGCGATCGCCGAGGAGGGGCTGACCGCCTTCCTGGTGGACACGAACTTGCCGGGATTCAGCTCGCGCGAGACGGCCCCGATCGGTGGACGCATGTTGCCGACGGCCGACATGGTGTTCGACGACGTCCGTGTGCCGGAGAGCGCCGTGCTGGGCAAGGCCGGCGACGGTATGAGCACCTTCTTCAGCACCTTCAACATCAGCCGCCTGGGCAACGCCTCCGAGGCCATCGGCGCTGCCCGCCGTGCTCTGAGTCTCGCCGTGACGTACGCCAAGGGACGGCAGGTCGGCACCCATCACGTCACGGACTTCCAGGGCATCCAGTGGATCCTGGCCGATCGCTTCTCTGATCTGTACGCCGCCTCGCTGGTGCGCGACAGGGCAGCCGCGCAGGCCGACGCGGGCCATGATCCGGCCTTTGAGACATCTCTGGCCAAGAAGCTCGCCATCGAGGCCGCGGAGCTCACCACAACCGACGTCTTCGCGCTGACCGGGGGACACGGCCTCTACTTCGAAGAGGAGTTCGGCCAGCTCATGCATGACGTCAAGGTGCTGCGGATCGGCGGCGGATCCCTCGAGGTGCTGCGCAACTACGTGGCGCGATGTGTGCTGCGCTCGCCGGCGGAGGTCGGACTGTGATCGAGAACCTGGCCCAACTGATCGAGTATCGGCGCGAGCGCTCTCCACGGCAGAGCTTCGGCGTCGCAGGGAGTCATCGACCGTTCGAGGAGGTCGCCGACCGAGCTGCGGGATTCGCTGAGATCCTCTCGGCACATGGCCTTGGCCGCGGCACACGGGTCGCGTTGATCGGCCGCAACTCACTGGCGTACCTGACGGCATGGGTCGGCCTCCAGTTGGCAGGCGCCGAAGCGGCGCTCGTCAATTCGACGTACGCCGACGACATGCTGGAGCAGATGCTGACGAACCTCGGGGTGGACGGCGTCGTGGTGGCCGACGTCAATCCCGTGCTCCGGCCCTGGTCCGGCACCGACCGCTACATCGATGCCTCACAGCTCGCCCACGGAACCGTGGTCGCCGGGGAGGCCGTCCTGACCGTCCCCGACCCTGTCGGAACCATGCCTGGGACGGGACGTGCTTCCTCTGACCTCGCGGGCTTCATCCACACCTCGGGCACCACCGGGCTGCCGAAGTTCTGTGCACTGAGCCACGAGTATCACCTCAGTCTCGGCCGCTTTATCGCCGACATGATGACGATCGGGCCTGACGACACGGTCTTCGCTCCCCTGCCCCTGTTCCACATCAACCCGCTCGGATACGGGATCGTGGGCGGACTCGTTGCTGGAGCGAACGCCCTGAGCGCTCCGCGATTCTCTGCGAATGCCTTTTGGACCCAAGTCAGGGACGAGGGTGTCACTGCGGCGATCCTTCACATCCCTCCTGTCGAGATCCTGAAGAAGAGGGCCACCCGCGAGGACGCACAAGGCCACCGTCTGCGCGTGGTCTTCGGTGCTGACGCGGAGTTCATGGAGCGCTTCCAGATACCTGTCGGGCTGTCGGGTTACGGATCCACGGAGGCGGCCGGGCTCACGCACTCCCGGGTCTGGCGTCGAGGCGAGGTGCCGGACGACGGGGCGCCCCTGAGAAGGTATGCCGGCGAGGCCAGACACGACGTGGAGTGGCGCCTTGCCGAGGACGGCGAGATCCAAGTGCGTGGGCGGCGCCCGCATGTCCTCTTCGACGGCTATCAGGTCGGCGACCAACTCACGTCCGTTGTGGACGAGGACGGCTGGTTCTCCACGGGAGATCTTGGCTCGCTCGACCCGGGCGGCGGTCTGGTCTTCCGTGAGCGGCGTGCTGAGTCCATCCGCGTCAAGGGCGAGTTCGTGCCCATCGACATGGTCGAGAAGGAGCTCTCCGACGTTCCGGGCCTGGCCGACTTCGCGCTGTGGAAAATCGAGGGTGACCTGCAGGACGACCAGGTCGTCCTGTACACCGAGGGTGCGCTGGTCGACCTCGACGTACTGCGGGCTGTGAGCGGTTCCCTCCCCGCCTTCATGCGGCCGGCCTACCTGATCCGGGTCGAGCAGCTTCCGCGAGACGAGGGTGTGGGAAAGGTCCGGAGGCGCCAGCTCCCGGATCTGGCCGAACTCGAGAGGATTGCGCTGTGAGCGGCTTCATCGACTTCCATGTGCACTCCGGCCCGAGCTTGATGCCGCGCCACCACGACGACCACGAGATCAGGTCGGTGGTCGAGGGCGCCGGAGTTGAGCGCTTCGTGCTCAAGGCGCACGAGGGATCGACTGCCGAACGCGCCACCCTCGTGGGAGGCGGCGCAATCGGCTCGATCGTGCTCAACTCACCGGTAGGCGGCGCGAACCCGGATGCCGTCGCGGTCGCGAGCCAACTTGGCGCCCGGGTGATCTGGATGCCCACCATCTCGGCTGAGGCACACATCCGCGGCTCCGGCCGGCCGGAGACCAGCGTCCACCAGCACCTCACCTTCAAGCCAGTGCCGGTCTGTCCTGATGGTGTGCTCCTTGAGGAGTGGTACGACGTCCTCGATCTCGTCGCCCGTGACGACCTCGTCCTTGCGTCTGGACACATCGCAATCGATGAGGCTGTTGAGGTCTTCACCGAGGCCCGGCGCCGGGGCGTGCAGCGGTTCCTGGTCAACCATCCCCTCCTCGGCCCTCTTGGCTGGAGGCGGGAGCACTTCGCGGTTCTGGCGGAACTGGGCGCCTACATCGAGGTGGGAGTCCTCGCCGATCATGTCGAGGTCGGCGTCACCGGACACACCGCGACCTCGGTAATTGCGGCGGGCTATCCCGAGGAACTGCTGATCTTCGGCAGCGACCTGGGGCATCGATCATTTCCCGATGCCGACCCCGGTATCGCCGACTGGGTCGCCGCCGCGGAGCCGCTCCTCGGCACCCGGAAACTTGACCGCATCATGACCGCCAACGGCGAGGAGCTCCTGTCGTGAACCACCCGTAGGACGCGCTGCTGGTCGGGCACCGCGACAACGGCGTAGTGGTGCTCACGATGACCGCCCCGAGGTGCGCAGTGTCATCTCGGACGAACCGCTGCTCTCGCTGACGGACGCATTCGACGGCGGAGGGCTACCGCCGTGGAATGCACCGGCTGATCGCAGCCGTGTTCGGTGCAGGCGTTCCGACCATCGCGGCCGTCAACGGCCGTGCGATGGGCACAGGCCTCGACCTCGCGCTCGCCTGCGACATCCGGCTTCACGACGCGGCGGTAACGCTGGCCGACCACATCGCAGACAACACCCCACCCGCAGTGCGCTACACGAAGCGACTGCTTGGGCAGCCCGTCCCCACGCTCGCCAAGCATGCTGGAACTCGCGGCGGTTGGCGAGGTCGTACTCCTCGGGGAAGCGGCAGCGGTAGTACGTCGTCTTGCCGGAGTCGTACGCCAAGCGGAGCCCGCGGACAAGGCGGAGATCTACCGCAAGCTCGGGCCCGCTCCCACCTACGACTCCGGCAAATAGAAAGTGCTGGTTGAGATGAATCTCAACCAGCACTCTGCGACAACCCGTGGGCTACCAGTGAGTGTCCGAGGGGGGACTTGAACCCCCACGCCCGATAAAGGGCACTAGCACCTCAAGCTAGCGCGTCTGCCATTCCGCCACCCGGACAAGGTGTCTGTCGACCGGCCGGAGCCTTGCCCCGCGGCGACACGGACAACAATACCAAGCTTTCGGAGTGCCTCTCACCTCACATATCCGCCCGCCCGTGCGGTGGTCGGGACGTCGATGGGTGGCTGTGGGGGACGTCCTGGGGTGCCCAGTGAGCGGGTGGTCGCGGAGGGTGTGCGGCGGGGATGCGGGCGGTGGAATCCGGTCGCCACTTGGCATTTACCTGTCAAGCATTGGCATATGCCACGATGATTGTGAAGGCAACAAGCCCGCGTTCGTGGGTACATGACGAGGGATCCGGCATCGCACGCTCCTTCCGGCGGTGGAGTCCGGCGCGACAGGAACACGGCCCGCAAGGGGAGTGACGACCCGATGGCACACCAGGCACCAGGTCCGTGGCCGGCGCCGCAGTCGGTGCCCTCGGACATCGGTCTGCGCGCCTATCTCAAGGACTGTGCGGCACTGCTCGACTCCGTACCGCACCCCTCGCTCGTCTTCGACCGGCGCTGGGACGTGGTTCTCGCCAATCCCGCCTTCGACGCCCTCTTCGCGGGGGTGCGGCTCTGGCCGGGTGCCATGCCCCGCGAGAACTTTCTGCGCTTCGTGCTCTTCCATCCCGACGCGGACTCGGTGCTCCTGGAACGTGAGTCCCTGTGGTGCCTGCCGATGCTCGCGAACTTCGCTCGGGCCTTGGAGCGTGACGGCGAGGACGACGGCCTGAAGTCCGTCCGTGGTGCCATCGCGGACGACCCGATCATGGAGGCGGCCTACGTGCACGGGCTCCCGCACTGGATCCGTGCCGTCGGCGAGGGTGGCCTCGAACATGACGGCGCCGTACGTCCCGTTCAGCATCCGGACCCGCGCTGGGGGCGCACCTTCTGCCGGGTCGTCGGGGACACCCCGCGCACCCTCGAAGCGCTGGGCTACACCCGGCTCACCTTCGTCCTGCGGGAGACCCCGCGACGCCCCCGGCCGCTCGCGGACCGGCGTGCGGGACGTCAACTGCGCCACCGGGCAGGGCACTTGACCGCGGTTCCGCTGTCCGAGGTGTAACCGGAGTGCGGGTGTCCGTATCGCTTGCCCGAATCAATACCGGGGGCCCGGTCCGGGGTGTGCCGTTGCCGGGTACTGTGCCCGGGTGACGACGCATTCGAACACTCCTGCCGGTTGGTACCCGGACCCGCACGGCGGCGCCGGACTGCTGCGGTGGTGGGACGGCAACCAGTGGACCGAGCACACCAGCGGCGGTCAGCAGTCGGAGCAGCAGCCCGGTCAGGCGCAGGATGGCCAGGCGCAGGGCCAGCAGGCGCCCGGGCAGATTCCGGGGCAGCAGGGCGCCGCGGCCGGTGGTCAGTACGGTTCGGCGGCCGGTGGCCAGGGGCAGCCCGGTGCGCAGGCGTCGTACGGTCAGCAGGCGCCGCAGCAGGCCGCCGACCCCGCCAAGGTGCAGCGCCAGGTGCAGCAGCAGGCCGGGCTCGCGCCGAGCGGGCAGGGTGGCGGGACGCTGTTCACCGAGCCCGTTCTGGTGGTGAACCAGAAGGCCAAGCTGATCGAGCTGACCAATGAGTACAGCGTGTTCGACCAGCAGGGCCGGACGCTCGGCTCCGTCGTCCAGGTCGGCCAGAGCACGCTGAAGAAGGTCGCGCGGTTCGTCGCCAGCGTCGACCAGTTCATGACGCACCGCCTGGAGATCCGGGACGCGAACGGGCAGCCGCAGCTCGTGCTCACACGCCCGCGGAAGTTCATGAAGTCGCGGGTGATCGTGGAGCGTCCGGACGGACAGCCGCTCGGCGAGATCGTGCAGCAGAACGTCATCGGCAAGATCAACTTCGCGATCATGGCCGGTGGCCAGCAGATCGGCGCGATCAAGGCGGAGAACTGGCGCGCCTGGAACTTCGCCATCGTCGACCACGCGGACAACGAGGTCGCCCGGATCACCAAGACCTGGGAAGGCCTCGCCAAGACGCTCTTCACCACCGCGGACAACTACGTCCTGCAGATCCACTACCAACTGCCCGAGCCCCTGCACAGCCTCGTCGTCGCGACGGCCCTGACCGTCGACACGGCGCTCAAGCAGGACTCCCGCGGCCTCGGCTGAGACGCCGCGCCCGCCCGTGCGAAGGGGCCGACGACCGTAACCGGTCGTCGGCCCATTTGTCTGGGTCGGCCTGTCCACGGGCCGACCGCGCTCGCCCGCTCAGCCGACCCGTCGTTCCGGCGGCGTTCCCGGCAGGCGGGCAGCTGCTTCGTCCGGCAGCTGCGAGGGCGCACCGTCGAGAGGCGGTTGTTCGAGCGCGAGGGGAGGTGGCTGCCGCAGCGGTCCCGCCTGCGACGGTACGTACGACAGGACGGTGGTGCTGCGCGGTTCGGGATGGGCGGCGCGGGCCAGGAGGAAGACACCGCGTCCGGCGAGCAGGGCCCCGAGCAGGGCGAGCAGCAGGCCGAGCGGGCCGCCGGCGAAACGTTCGCCGAGGAGCGTGACGCCGATCGCGGCGGCGGCGATCGGATTGCTCAGGGTCACCACGGCGAGCGGTGCGCCGAGCCCGTAACGGAAGGCGGTCTGGGCGAGCAGCAGGCTGCCCGCGGCGAACCCGGCCACCAGGACGGCGACCGTGATCACCTTGAGGTCCAGCGGCGAGGCGCCGTCGTCGGTGACCGCCACCGTCACCGTCTGGGTGAGCGCCGAGCCGAGTCCCGAGGCGATGCCCGAGGCGGTGGCGAAGCGCAGCCCGGGGCGTCGGCCGCGGCAGAGCATCGCGATCAGACAGCTGCTGGCCGCCGCGACGAGGAGGGCCTCCTGGAAGGAGAGCCGCTCCTCCGGCGCCGGACCGGTCGCCGTGACCATCAGCGCACTGAGGCCGATCAGGGTCAGCAGAGTGCCGCGCCACTCGACGCGCGCCACCCGGCGGTGCGCCATCCGCGCGCCCAGCGGCACGGCGGCCACCAGGGTCAGTGCGCCGAGCGGCTGGACCAGGGTGAGCGAGCCGAATTTCAGCGCCGCGACATGGAGGAGAGCCCCGCCGGAGTTGAGACTCACGGCCCCCCACCAGGAGCCCGTGGACAGCAGCCGCCGCATTCCCGAGTCACCGGTGCGTGCCGCGAGGCGCTCCTGGGACACGGCGGCGGCCGCGTACGCGACGGCCGACAGCAGGCTCAGCAGGACCGCGAGCAGGGTGGCGCTCATGGCGCGGTCACCGGTGCGCGACAGGCACCGGCGGGGAGCGCGGGGCCGGTGAGTCCGGCAGGACTCCGCTGATCCGTCGGGCCCACGGGGACTGCGGGACCCGTGGGAGGGGAAAACCGTACGTACGAGACCGGGAGAGTGCGAGCGGTGCGCGCGGGCACCGATGCGGCGGCTTCCTTCACGGCGAGGCTCCCTGAACCATTTCGCTCGACTGTCGTCGGTCGTACGTTGCGTGGCCGGGCGTGGCCACCGGCCAGGCCCTTATCGATACGAAAGTGTACCGATACGCGCTCGTATCGGTACACTGACGTATCGGTAATTGGAATGTGACAATTCCGATCCACAGGGCAAGCGCGGATCGCAGCACCAAGGAGGCCGGTCATGACCGTGCGGACGGAAGGCGCCGCCGCGGTGTCGTCGTCGCGCCGGTCGAAGATCACGCCCGCGCGCGAACGCGAGCTCTACGACGCGGTGCTCGACGAGATCCGGGAGAACGGCTACGAGGCCCTGACCATGGAGGGGGTGGCCGCCCGGACCCGGTGCAGCAAGTCGACCCTCTACCGGCAGTGGGGTTCCAAGCCGCGGTTCGTCGTGGCCGCCCTGCGCGGCACCCACTGCGTGCGGTTCGCGGGCATCGACACCGGCTCGCTGGCGGGCGACCTGCGGGCGGCAGCGCGCTCCGCGGGCGAGGGCTCCGACGCGGACACCACCTTGATGCACGCGCTCGCCCACGCCGCGCTGCGCGACGAGGCGCTGCACACGGCCCTGCGCGAGGCACTGGTGGAACCCGAGGTCGCGGCCCTCGACGCGATGGTCCGGCGTGCGACGGAGCGCGGCGAGATCCCCGCCGACAACCCTGCGGCGCCGTTCCTCGCCGCCCAGCTCATCGGGGTCATCCGGGCCCGTCCGATGCTGGAGGGTACGTACGCGGACGCCGAATACCTCGTCAGTTTTGTGGACGCCTGTGTCCTCCAGCCGCTCGGCCTCACCGCGGACCGGGCCGGGGGCCGCACCGCCGCAGCACCGAACTGCCGTCCTTCGCAGGGCAGTTGCGACTCCTGAGCATGTGCGGGACCGTAATACCACAGCCAGGCGGCAAGATTCATCCATCATGACCAAGCTTCACGGTCAGCCACCGCGGCGCCACACCTGCGGCTAGGCTCGAACGGTACGCCGACCGCGAGGGCGCGGGTCGATACGGACGGGCGAAGCTGGAGGTAGCGCGATGACGCTGGGCCGGGCCTCGGCCGCCGCCCCGCTGTGGGAACGTGAGACCGAACTCGCCGACGCCGAAAGGGCGTTGACCGAACTCTGCGAGGGCCGCTCCTCGGGCAGCCTGCTCGTGTTCGGGGGTGAGGCGGGCATCGGCAAGACCGCGCTGCTCGGCGAGGTGCGCCGGCTCGCGAACGGCCGGTGCACCGTCTGGTCGGCCCGCGGCGGCGAGGCCGTCACCTCCGTACCGTTCAACGTCGTACGGCAGTTGCTGCAACCGGCACTGCTCGGGCTCGGTCCCGAGGAGGCCCGGGCGTATCTGGGCGACCGGTACGACATCGTGGGCCCCGCGCTCGGCATAGCCGAGCCGAGTGGGAGCCGGGCCGATCCGCAGGGCGTCTGCGACGGACTCGTGGAGGCCGTCGGACGGCTCGCCAACCGCGACTGGCCGCTGGTCCTGCTGATCGACGACGCCCACTGGGCCGACCAGGAGACCCTGCGCTGGCTCGCCGCGTTCGCCGAACGCCTCGACGCCCTGCCGGTACTTCTCGTCGTCGCCCACCGCCCCGGCGAGGCCAAGGGCGAGAGCGCCCAGTTCCTGGACCGGGTCGGCGCCGCCGCGCGGCCCCGTACCACCCTGCACGCACTCACTCCGGACGCCACCGCGGGACTGACCCGCGCGAGCCTCGGCGAGCACGCGGACGCGCCGTTCTGCCGTGAGGTCTGGGCGGTCACCGGCGGCAATCCGTACGAGACCGTCGAACTCCTCGCGAAGGTGCGGGACGCGGGACTCGACCCGGTGGAGACCTCGGCCGGGGAGCTGCGGGACCTCAACAGGTCCGCGCGCGGGCGTGGCCTGGTCGCGCGTCTGGAGGACATGGGCACCGATGTCACCCGGTTCGCCTGGGCGGCGGCGATCCTCGGCACCCGGATCCCGGCGGAGCTGGCCGCGCGGCTCGCCGGACTGACCCCGCAGGACGCCCAGCGCTGCGCGGAGCGCCTGTGCACGGCACGCATCCTCACCACCACCGGACAGCAGGACGCCCGGGAACCGGACGGTGAGGAACCGGCGCCACAGGACCTGGAGTTCGTGCATCCGCTGATCGCCAGCGCCGTTTACCAGTCGATCCCGGACGCCACGCGCACCGGGATGCACGGCCTGGCGGCCTGGGCCGTCACCCAGTCCGGACGCGGGGCCGCCGCGGCCTCCCGGCACCTCCTGGAGGTGCACCCCGACGACGACGCGGAACTCGTCGAGCAGATGCGCCAGGCCGCCCGCGAACACCTGGCCGTCGGCGCTCCGGACGCCGCCCGGCGCTGCCTCGAACGGGCCTTGCAGGAACCGCCGTTGCCCTCGGTGCACGCCTCAGTCCTCTACGAACTCGGCTGCGCGACGCTGCTCACCTCACCCGCCACCACCGTCGGACATCTGCGCCGGGCCCTGTCCATGCCCGGTCTCGAAGGCGAGTTGCGGGTCGACGCGGTCTGCCGCCTCTCGCAGGCGCTGGTGCACAACAACCAGCTGGAGGAGGCGGTACTCGCCGTCGACACCGAGGCCGACCGGCTGCCGCCCGGCCCGGCACGACTGCGCCTTCAGGCCATGCACTACATGTGGGAGGGCATCCACGCCGGTGAGGAGGACTCGCCCGGCCGCTCGCGCAGCCTGGCCGCGCTCGCCGGACCGCTGACCGGGCGCGACAACTCCGAGCGCGTGCTGCTGATCCTGCGTGCCTTCGACGTCATGACCCGCGGCGAGAGCGCCGAACAGGTCGTCGAGCTCTGCGACCGTGCCCTGGTCAACGGGCGTCTCGCGCCGGGCCTCGGCTGGACCGACGCCGAGTGGGGCTTCGAACTCCTCGTCATGCTGGGCAGTGCGTACGCCTTCGCGGACCGGCTCGACCGCGCCGAGAGCCTGTTCGGCGACGCCCTGCGCACGTACGAGAGCGCGGGCTGGAGCGGCGGACACCTCGCCCTCGCGCACGCCTTCGTCGGCTATGTGCACCGCAGGCGCGGCCGTCTCGCCGAGGCGGAGGCCTTCCTGCGCGAGGCCCTCAGGCTCGCCGACCGTGTGGGCAGCGGACTGCCCATGCACTGGGACGTCGCCTGCATGCTCATCGACACCCTGCTCGCCCGCGGCCGCGTCGACGAGTCGCTGCGGATCGCCGAGGGCTACGGCTTCGAACCGCCCTACCCCTCCACGCTCGTACTGCCCGACCTGCATTCGGTACGCGGACGGCTGCTCATCGCGGCGGACCGCACCAAGGAGGGCATCGGCGAACTGGAGGCGGCCGAGCGTGCCTCGGCCGCACGCGGCGGGCACAACACGGTGATGGCACCCTGGGCCGCAGACCTGGCACGGGCCCTTGCCACCGACGACCCGCGTCGCGCGGAAGCGCTCGCCACCCAGGCGCGGGCCCAGGCCGAACGGTTCGGCACCGACACCGCCATAGGCGAGGCACTGCGCTGCGCCGCCGCCCTGGAGACCGGCCAGCGTTCGGTGACGCTGTACGCGCAGGCGGTCGCCTATCTGGAGGCCTCGCCCAGCGCCTACGAACACGCCCTGGCCCGCGTCGAGTACGGCATCGCCGCCCGCTCCAGGGCCGAACTCGCCCGCGGTCTGACGCTGGCCAAGTCCTGCGGCGCGGACGGTCTCGCCGCCCGGGCACGCGAAGTGCTGGACACCGGACGCGGGTTGCGCTGACGTTCATGCCGACGACCACCGGGTGCGGACGCCGTCAGGGGCGCCGCACCCGGCCGGTCCGAGGTCCGGCGTCGCCCTACGCCTTCGCCAGCACGATCCACACCGGACCGCGCGCGAACGGCAGTTGGTCGCCGTCCTTGTCGGTGAACTCGGTGGCCCGGCTCGCCGAGGGCCGCTCCCACTGCGCCGGGTAGGCCCGGCCGTCGCGCAGGACGACGGCGCGTCCGGAGCCGGTGCTCTCGGTCAGCGGGGAGTTGCTGCCGTGCACGTCGTGGAAGCGGGACTGGCTCACCTTCACGTACTGCACCACCACCGTGCCCGCCGTCAGGTCCCCGCCGCCGGACGTCCGTGCCCGGGTGCCGTCCATCGCGACCAGCCAGCGGCTTCGCTCGGCCGACCAGGAGAAGGTGAACCGCGCCGCGGGGAAGGCGACCGTACGTGCCTCGGTGCGGGTGCCGCCCGGGGGGCGCGGACCGAAGGTGACTCCGGCGCGTTCCAACTCCTCCGTACCGGCAGGGGACTTGAGCAGCTTGTCCGGGTGTACGTAGAGGTTGTGCGGCGCGGGCCGGTCCTGGCTGCGGACGAAGGCGCCGGCCGGGGCGCTGCCCGGAGTCTCGGGCCGCAGCGGGGCCGATTTGATGAGCGGCATCAGCTTGGACTGCGCGCCGGAGAACGCGAGCACCGGGTCGTCGAACTGGCGCAGCAGGTCCAGATCGCTCTCGCGAGCGCTGCGCACCGGGCCGACCGTCTTCGGCAGCTTGGTGGCGTAGACGGCCATCAGCCTGCTGAGCCCCGCCTCGACCTGCTCGACGTAGACCACATCGGCGCCGTCCACTCCGGTCTGCGGGCGCGCCGGACCGACGTTGTCCACCTTCACCGCGAGCACCGGACCGCCGCCCCCGGTCGAGCGCTCCTCACCGGTCTCCTCCTCGGGGGTGCACGCCGGTATCAGCGCGGCGAGCAGCGCCGCCGACACCAGTGCCGTCCACTTCGCGCGGCCGCGCCTGCCGGGTCCGTCGTGCCTGCCGCGCCCGTCGTGCTGCCCGTGTATCGCTCGCACATCGTCCCCCTCGCCCCGGACCCGTCGGCCGGGTTCTACCCCGTACGCGGCTCGGGGCACCCTCGCCGGGGCCGTCCGCCCGGGAACCGCGGCGCGCGGGCCGTCCTCACTTCGCCGTACCGAGAATCTCCGCCAGGTCATAACGCACCGGCTCCTCCAGCTGCGCGTAGGTGCAGCTCTCCGGAGTGCGGTCGGGGCGCCACCGCCGAAAGCGCGCGGTGTGCCGGAACCGGGCCCCGTTCTCCATGTGGTCGTAGGCCACCTCGCAGACCCGCTCCGGGCGCAGCGGCACCCAGGAGAGGTCCTTCTTGCCGCTCCAGCGGCTGGGAGCGCCCGGCAGCCGGGCGCTCTCGTGTGCGGCCTGTTCGCCCCAGGCCGCCCAGGGGTGTCCGGCCGCCGACTCCATCCGCAGCGGCTCCAGTTCCTCGACGAGTTCGGCACGCCGCTTCATCGGGAACGCGGCCGCCACACCGACGTGCTGGAGGGTGCCGGCGGGATCGTGCAGGCCGAGCAGCAGCGAGCCGACCACCGGGCCGCTCTTGTGGAACCGGTAGCCCGCCACCACCACGTCCGCGGTGCGCTCGTGTTTGACCTTGAACATCACGCGTTCGTTCTGCCGGTAGCCGAGCGTCAGCGGCTTGGCGATCACTCCGTCCAGGCCCGCGCCCTCGTACTGGTCGAACCACCGCTCGGCCACCGCCGGATCCGTGGTCGCGGGGGCCACGTGCACCGGCGGGCGGACCCCGGCGAGCACGCCCTCCAGCCGCTCGCGCCGCTCGGTCTGCGGTACGTCCAGGAGCGCGTCGTCACCGAGCGCGAGCAGGTCGAAGGCGACAAAGGCGGCCGGTGTGCGTTCGGCGAGCAGCCGGACCCGTGAGTCGGCCGGATGGATGCGCTCGGTGAGGGCGTCGAAGTCGAGATGCCCGTCCCGGGCGATCACGATCTCGCCGTCCAGGACACAGCGCTCGGGCACCCGCTCGGCGAGCGCCGCGACCAGTTCCGGGAAGTACCTGGTCAGCGGCTTGCCGGTGCGGCTGCCCAGCTCGATCTCGGCGCCGTCGCGGAAGACGATCGCGCGGAACCCGTCCCATTTGGCCTCGTACAGCATGTCCGGCGGAATCCGTGCGACGGACTTCGCCAGCATCGGCTTCACGGGCGGCATCACCGGAAGGTCCATAGACGAATTCTGCCGCGTTCCGCCGACATGCGCCTTCCGTCGCGTGGGGCCTACCGTGGCGGCATGGCGGCGCGCAGCAACGCGGTGGAACTGACGGCAGGGTCGCGAACGGTACGGCTCTCCAGCCCCGACAAGATCTACTTCCCCGAGCCCGGCTACACCAAGCTGGACCTGGCGCACTACTACCTGGCCGTCGGCGAGGGCATCCTGCGGGCACTGCGGGACCGGCCGACCACCCTGGAGCGCTACCCGGAGGGCCTCGGCGGCGAGTCCTTCTTCCAAAAGCGCGTCCCCAAGCACCATCCGGACTGGATCCCGACGGCCCGGATCGAGTTCCCGAGCGGACGGCACGCCGACGAGATGTGCCCCACCGAGGTGGGCGCCGTGATCTGGGCCGCCCAGTTCGGCACCTTCACCTTCCACCCCTGGCCGGTGCGGCGCGCGGACACCGAGCACCCCGACGAACTGCGCCTGGACCTCGACCCGCAACCCGGCACGGACTACGACGACGCGGTACGCGCCGCCCTCGAACTGCGCGCCCTGCTCGACGAGTTCGGGCTGCGCGGCTGGCCCAAGACCTCCGGCGGCCGCGGCCTGCACGTCTTCGTGCCCATCGAGCCGCGGTGGACCTTCACCGAGGTGCGCCGCTGCGCCATCACCTGCGGCCGGGAACTGGAGCGACGGATGCCGGGTCGGGTGACCACCGCCTGGTGGAAGGAGGAACGCGGCGCACGGATCTTCGTCGACTACAACCAGACCGCCCGCGACCGCACCATCGCCTCCGCCTACTCCGTACGCCCCCATCCGCGCGCCCAGGTCTCCGCGCCGCTGCGCTGGGAGGAGGTCGGGCAGGCGCACCCGGCCGACTTCGACATCCGGTCCATGACGGCCAGGTTCGCCGAGCTGGGCGATGTGCACGCCGACATGGACGAGCACGCCTTCCGGCTCGACACCCTGCTCGAACGCGCCGAGCGCCACGAGCACGACCATGGGCTCGGCGACCTGCCCTATCCGCCCGAGTACCCGAAGATGCCGGGCGAGCCGAAGCGCGTACAGCCGTCGCGGGCGCGGACTTCGACGGACTGACGTGCCCCGGATGTACAGACGGACTGATGTACCCCGGAAGTACAACGGTCGTACGAGGGCCGGACCGAAGACCAAGCGCCCGACCGACGAACAAGTCCCGTGCCGGGCGCGCCGGTTGGCGGTGGGCCGGGAGCGGGGGAGATGCTGCGGTCAGCGGGGCGAACGGCTGGCCGGACGCCGCGCGGACGGCGATTGTCAGTGGCCGGTGGAACACTCGGTGACGCAGGCCACACGACCGCGTCCGCGCGTCGTGCGACAGCATCCCGACCCCGCAGAAGGGACCGACCGTGAGCACCACCAACTACCTGACAGGCGCCCCGAACTGGATCGATCTGGGCACCCCGGATCTCGACGCCGCCCGTGCGTTCTACGGTGAGCTGTTCGGCTGGGAGTTCCAGTCGGCCGGACCCGAAGCCGGGGGTTACGGCCTGTTCCGCACCGAGGGCGGGACCGTGGCGGGCGCGATGACCGTGACCGCCGAACAGGGGCCGCCTGCCTGGAGCGTGTACTTCCAGACCCCGGACGCCGACGCCACCGTGAGCGCGGCCCGGGACAACAAGGGCCAGGTCTCCCTCCAGCCGATGGACGTCATGGACCAGGGCCGGATGGCGATGGCCTCCGATGTGTTCGGCGCCGACTTCGGCCTCTGGCAGCCCCGGGCCAACAAGGGCATGGACGTCACGATGGAGGTCAACTCGCTGTGTTGGGTCGAGCTGTACACGCGTGACGTCCCGGAGGCGACCGGCTTCTACCGGTCGGTCCTGGGCTGGAAGAGCGAGGACACGACCTTCCCGGGCGGTGTGTACACCATGGTGCGCCCGGCCGAGGGCGACGAGGGCAGCGCCTTCGGCGGTGTGGCCGAACTCGCCACCGACCCGTCGGAGAAGGACTCGGATCCGCACTGGCTGATCTACTTCGAGGTCCAGGACCCGGACGCGTTCTGCGCCAGGGCCGAGGAGTTGGGCGGCACGGTGCGCATGGCCCCCGTGGATCTGGACGAGGTGGGCCGCTTCGCCAAGCTGACCGACCCGCAGGGCGCACGCTTCGCCATCATCAAGCCCGTACCGCAGCAGGGCTGAACGGGGCGGAACACGGGCCGTTGGCAGTGCCGCCTCTCGCGCCGAGCACACCGGGCGGCGGCACGCTCAACGATTCCTGTACGGCGTGTCGTGGGCGTTGATCAGACGTTGATGAGACGTTTTTCGGTGACCGACAGCATCGAGAGCATGCAGTCCAATCTCATCGGTCAGGAAGACCTGACCTGGCAGGAACAGGCTCTGTGCGCCGAGACCGGCGCGGCGTTCTTCTTCCCCGAACCGGGCAGTTCGGTCCGCGAGGCGAAGCAGATCTGCAAGATGTGCGAGATCCGGGCCGAGTGCCTGGAGTACGCACTGACGCACGACGAGCAATTCGGTGTCTGGGGCGGACTTTCGGAGAAGGAACGCCTGCGCCTCCAGCGGCTCAGGCGCGCTGCCTGAGGTACCGGAGCGCTCCGTCGACCGACAGCCACCGGTCACCGGCCGTCAGTTGAGCCGACAGCCGACAACCAACAGCCACCGGCCGATGCACAAGCCGGGCCTGGCCCACGGGGGTGCTCAGGCCCGGCTTGCGGCGGCGGTCGCGACTCGGGAGCCCGGGGTCGGGGCTCTGTGTCGGGGTACGGCTCAGAAAGTGTTGGGTAACTGAGTAGTTACTCGTTCTTGAGGTCGTCGGCGAGGCGGCGTGCGGCTTCGGTCTCGATGGGGCCGTGGGGTGTGACTGTCTCGCCGGCGAGGCGGGCGGCCATGAGCCGGATCATGGCCACTTTGATCATCGCTTCGGCGTGGGCCGTCTTGCGTTCATAGTCCCGGGCCAACCGTCGACACCGCCCCAGCCAGGAGAAAGTCCGTTCCACCACCCATCTGCGGGGCAGTACCTGGAACCCTTTCACATCCGCGTTGCGCGGGACGGCGACGATCTCGATGTTCTCCGTCCGCTTGGCCCAGCCCACGAGAGCACGGTCGACCTGGTTGACGTAGCCGCCATCCACCCATACCAACCCGACCTGCGGGAACAGCGTGTGCAGCCCGCTCAGCACGATTCTGGCTCCGGACCGGTCCTGCACCGAGGCCGAGTGGACCACCGTCCGCAACAGCAGACCGCAGGTGTCGACGAGGATGTGCCGCTTGCGGCCCCGCACCCGCTTGCCCGCGTCGTATCCGATCGCCTCACCACCCTGGTGACTGCGCACCGACTGCGAGTCCAGCACCCCGGCAGACGGCTGCGGATCCCGACCGTCCGCGACACGCACCCGATCCCGCAAAGCGTCGTGGAGCCGATCCCACGTCCCGTCCGCACTCCACAGACGAAACCATCGGTAAGCGGCATCCCAGGGCGCAAGGTCACGCGGAACCAGCCGCCAGGCACACCCACTGCCCAGCACATACAGGACCGTATCGATGATCAACCGGCGCCCGAACTTCAACGGGCGCCCACCACGAGACACATCCCGCACCGGCAACAACGGCTCGATCACCGCCCACTGAGCATCCGTCAACGACGTGTCATAGACCGGCTTGCACACACAGACACACACGCGAAGTGATCTTCGTGGACACCACCCACGAAGATCACCACCCGAAGTTGATCAATTACCCAACACTTTCTCAGCCGGAGGCCCGAGCGGCCATCCGCGCCTTGCGGGCGTCGAGGCGCTCGTCGAACTTGCGGGCCTCGGTGTCCAGGGCCTCCATGTACAGGCCCAGCTCCTGCTGCGCCTGCTGCCCCTCGGGGCCGAGCTCGGGAAGCTGCATGATGTTGAGGAAGCGCAGCACCGGCTGGAGCACGTCGTCGTGGTGGATGCGCAGGTTGTAGACCTCGCCGATCGCCATCTGCGCAGCGGCCCGCTCGAAGCCGGGCATGCCGTGGCCGGGCATCCGGAAACCGGTGACGACGTCGCGGATCGCCTGCATCGCGAGGTCGGGCGCCAGCTCCAGGGAGGCACGCAGCAGGTTCCGGTAGAAGACCATGTGCAGGTTCTCGTCGGTGGCGATCCGGGAGAGCAGCCGCTCGCAGGCCGGGTCGCCGGAGACCCGGCCCGTGTTGCGGTGCGAGATACGGGTGGCCAGTTCCTGGAAGGCCACGTACGCCACCGAGTGCAGCATCGAGTGCCTGTTGTCCGACTCGAAGCCCTCGGACATGTGCGCCATCCGGAAGGACTCCAGCTCGTCCGGGTCCACGGCCCGCGCGGCGAGCAGGTAGTCCCGCATCACGATGCCGTGGCGACCCTCCTCGGCGGTCCAGCGGTGCACCCAGGTGCCCCAGGCGCCGTCGCGGCCGAAGAGCGAGGCGATCTCGTGGTGGTAGCTGGGCAGGTTGTCCTCGGTGAGCAGGTTCACGACCAGGGCCGTCTTGCCCAGATCACTGACCGGGGACTGCTGCTTCTCCCAGGCCACACCGTCCTCGTAGAAGCCGGGGAAGTTGCGCCCGTCGGACCAGGGCACGTACTCGTGCGGCATCCAGTCCTTGGCCACCTTCAGATGCCGGTCGAGCTCCGTCGCGACGGTCTCCTCCAGCGCGTAGAGCAGCCGTGCGTCGGTCCAGCTGTCCTGGGCGAGGTGCGGGGCAGAGATCGTCATCGTGGCTCCAGCGATACGTACGTGTGCGACTCATCAACCTACGGCCTCGTAGGCTACGAGACCGTAGGTTACGGGAGCGTAAGTGCCGCGACGATGTCCGGGGGACCCCGAGCGGTCCCCGGTAGTTCGCCGAGGGCGGGTACGCGCCGTCATTTCCGGCGCGTACCCGCCCTCCCGGCGCTCAGTCCGCGAGCTGCGACAACAGTTCCTCCTCGCTGGTCTCCCGCAGCTCCTCGTCGAGCAGGAGCCAGCGGGTGATGCCGAGCCCGGCCAGGAAGTCCAGGTCGTGGGAGGCGACGATCAGGGCACCCTCGTAGGCGCCGAGCGCCTCCGTGAGACGTGTCACACTCGCGGAGTCCAGATTGTTGGTGGGTTCGTCGAGCATCAGCAGCTGCGGTGCGGGCTCGGCCAGCATCAGCGCCGCGAGCGCGGCCCGGAACCGCTCCCCGCCCGACAGCGTCGACACCGGCTGGTCGGCCCGCGCCCCGCGGAACAGGAAGCGGGCCAGGCGTGCCCGGACCTGGTTGTCCGTGGCCCCGGGCGCGAAGCGCCGCACATTGGCGGCCACGCTCGCTTCCTCCTCCAGCACGTCGAGGCGTTGCGGCAGGTACCGCACGGGCACCCAGGTCGCCACCGCGCCCGCGGCCGGGGCGAGTTCCCCGGCCAGGGTGCGCAGCAGCGTCGACTTGCCCGCGCCGTTGCGGCCCACCAGGGCGATCCGCTCCGGCCCGTGCACCCGGAACTCACCCGGCACCCGGGCCCCGCCGTGGGCGAGCTCCAGCTCACGCAGTGTGCACACTTCACGGCCCGGCGGCACGGCGGTGAACGGGAGTTCCACCCGGATCACGTCGTCGTCGCGCACCGCGTCCTCCGCCTCGTCGAGGCGTTTGCGCGCGTCCGTGACCCGGTCCTCGTGCATGATCCGGTGCTTGCCCGCCGAGACCTGGGCCGAGCGCTTGCGCAGCTTCATCACGGCCCTGGGCTCCCGCTTGATCTCGTACATCTTCTGGCCGTAGCGCTTGCGGCGGGCCAGTACCACCTGGGCGTCGGCCAGATCGCGCTGCTGGCGCTTCAGATCGGCCTCGGCCACCCGCAACTTGCGCTGTGCGGCCTCCTGTTGGGCCGCGACCACCTCCTCGTAGTCACTGAGCGTGCCGCCGTACCAGTTGACCTCGCCGCTGCGCAGTTCGGCGATCTGGTCGACGCGTTCGAGCAGTTCACGGTCGTGGCTGACCAGGACCATCACACCCGGCCAGCTCTCGACGGCCCGGTACAGCCGCCTGCGCGCGTACAGGTCCAGGTTGTTGGTGGGTTCGTCGAGCAGCAGCACCTCCGGGCGGCGCAGCAGCAGCGCGGCCAGGCGCAGCAGTACGGACTCGCCGCCGGACAGTTCGCCGACCGTGCCGTCCAGGGAGCCGGGCAGACCGAGCTGTTCGAGCATGGCCGTGGCCCGCTCCTCGACGTCCCAGTCGTCGCCGACGGTGGTGAAGTGCTCCTCGCGCACATCACCGGCCTCGATGGCGTGCAGGGCGGCGCGGGTGCGGTCGATACCGAGGGCCCGGTCGACGCGCAGCCCCGTTTCCAGGGTGAGGTTCTGGGGCAGGTAGCCCACTTCACCCCGGGTCCCTACGGTGCCGGAGCTCGGCTGGAGCGCTCCCGTGATGAGCCTCAACAGGGTGGACTTTCCGGCCCCGTTGAGGCCGATCAGCCCGGTCCTGCCGGGTGCGAAGGCCGTACTCAGGTCCTCGAAGACGGGGGTCCCGTCCGGCCAGGCGAAGCTCAGCCGGGTACAGATCACGGACGCGGCCGACGCCGACGGTGTGAACGCGCCGGAGGAACTCGGGAACGGAGAACTGGAAGCAGAGGGAGAGGAATGGGTCATACGGGCCTCGCGGATTCGGAGTACGGGCGGATGGCGACGTATCCGGAACACCGCGGTCACAGCGGAAACAGGCCCTGGGCTCCGCGCGAAAGGCGGCCCTGAGGACGGCTCGTGACATCGAGGTCGTACACGGCGGGCACAGCCGACACCAGTGGTGGGCTGTACTGCGCGGTGTTCCGAGACCTCAGACGAGCAACGTCCTACTCCTGTCGACGACGACAACGACCCGACCAACGTACGACCGGGGTCGCGCACCGTCAACGGATTAATGTGGCGACCGAGCCCCGCTCCTTCGCGCCCGCCGCGAAGCGGAGCACAGGGAGGATCGAGGGAGGAACGACGCTGTGGCCGAGATCCCGCAGTCACTGCCCGCACGCCTGTACCTGCTGGCCTGGGACGCCCGCGAGGGACGGCTCACCGGGGCGGCGAGGCTCTCCCACCTGCTGCGCGCGGGCGCGCTGACCGAGCTCGCCCAGCGGGGGCTGCTGACCGACGACGACGGTGTGGCCACGCCCGCCGACCCGGACGCCGAGACGGGTGATCCGGCCCTCGACGGACTGCTCGAACTCATCACCGAGTCGCGGCCGCGCACCTGGAAGGAGTGGGTGGGCAGCAGGACCGAACTCACCCGTACCGCCGTCCAGGACTCCCTCACCGACGCGGGCTTTCTGCGCACCGAGCGCAAGCGCGTCCTTGGTCTGTTCCCCTCCGTCGAGCACCTGCTCACCGACCCGGCGCCCGTGGAGCGCCTCCAGTCCGAGGCGCGCGAAGTGCTCTGCGGCCCGGTGCCGGTCGCTCGGATCCCGGACCGCGAGGCCGCGCTCGTCTGCCTCGCGGCGGTCGCCGAACTGAACACCTTCGCCACGGCCGAGGAACGCCGCGCGCACAAGGACCGCCTGGCACAGCTCACCGAGCGCGGCGGCATGGCGGCGCCCGCCCTTGGCAAGGTCTTCCAGGAGGTTCAGGTGGCGATCATGCTCGCCGCCACCTCGGTGACCCTCACGACCGGCGCCTCGGGGAGCTGAACGCCCGCCCGGCGTTCACCGGCGGGCCGCGGTCGTCAGCAGACGTCGTCCAGCGCCTGCGCCAGGTCCCGCTCGATGTCGGCGAAGAGATGCTCCTCGCCGAAGGGCACCAGCGCGGAGGTCAGGTCCAGGAAGCCGCGCAGCTGCTGGGTGGGTATGTGCACCACGGCGATCCCCTCCGCGCCGTGGAACTCCAGGACGGTACGGCCCGGTCCGTAAGGGCGAACCCGTACGTCGCCCTCGCCCGCGGCCCGTTCGATGCCCTCTGCCAGGAGTTCGCGTCCGAAGGTCCAGCACACGTCCTCACCGCGCAGGGCCGCGTGCGCGGGGAAGGCCATCCGTACGGCGAACGGGTCCCAGCCGTCGAAGTGCAGGGTCGCCGGGATGACCGGGACGCGAGGGGCGGCGGCGATCAGTCGCACCTCGACGGCGTGCGAGACAGAGGACAACTCCTGCTCCTTGAGGGGCCGGGGCGCGTGAGGGTAGGGCGCGGGGATGGGGGCGGACATCCTGTGAGATGCGCGAGGGGCTGAATGCGTGCACTCCCGGCCGGGGTGACGTCCGTCACATTCGGGGGCTGTGCCTCCGGTCTTGATCACCGCCCGGGGCGCCCGGGTGGTGCCGCCCTCGCTGCTCCCGGACGTCAACCGCCAACGGCGCGCCTAGGCTTGGCCCATCATGACGTGCATTCCGCCGCCCGGCGACTGGCCGGTCACCGAGTCCCAAGCCCGCGCCGTACAGGACGAGTTGCGCGCCCGTGTGATCCTCACCGAGGCGGGCCCGGCGCCCGGTGCCGGACATGTGACGGGTCTGGACGTCGCCTACGACGACGCGCGCGACCTGGTCGTGGCCGCGGCCGTGGTCCTGGACGCGGCGAGCCTCAAGGTGGTGGCCGAGGCGACGGCGGTGGGGCGGGTCAGCTTCCCGTACGTGCCCGGACTGCTCGCCTTCCGTGAACTGCCCACGGTGCTGGCCGTGTTGGCCCGACTGCCCGTCGAGCCCGGTCTGCTGGTGTGCGACGGCTACGGGCTGGCCCACCCGCGGCGGTTCGGTCTGGCCTGCCATCTGGGCGTGCTCACCGGGCTGCCCACCATCGGGGTCGCCAAGAACCCGTTCACCTTCAGCTACCGCGAGCCGGGGCAGGAGCGCGGGGCGGCGGCGCCACTGACCGACGGCGCCGAGGAGGTCGGCCGGGCGCTGCGCACCCGCACCGCCACCAAGCCGGTCTTCGTCTCCGTCGGCCACCGCACCGATCTGGACACCGCCTGCGCCCACGTCCTCGCCCTCACCCCGCGCTACCGGCTGCCGGAGTCCACCCGGCGCGCGGACGCGCTGTGCCGCCAGGCCCTGAAGGCCGCACAGGCGGGCAATCAGGAGGAATTCCAGGGGAGTTGAGGTGCGCCGCGCCAGGAGATGAGGCCCGCTCAGCCGGAGCCGGAGCCGGAGCCGGAGCCGGAGCCGGAGCCCGAGCCGGAGCAGGAGGACGGGGCCCGGTCGCGCCGGAACCGGGAGACGAGGCCCCGGCGCGCCCGGTGGTGAGGTTCCGTCAGCGGACCGCCGCCACTCGGAAGACCATCCCGGCCCGCCGCAGCCGCTCGATCAGGGCGTCGCCCATGGCCACCGCGGTGGTGACCTGACCCGAGGTCTCGGGCAGGTCGTCGAAGACGAGCGCGAGCGCCGCCTCGGCCATCATCTTGGCCGTCTCGTCGTAGCCGGGGTCGCCGCCCGCGACCTCGGTGTAGACCCGTCGGCCGCCGCCTTCGCCGACGAAGCGCACCGAGAAGGTGCTGCGGGCCCGGCGCTCCTCGCTGGGGCCCTCGCCGGGCTTGATCCGCTCGGAGAGCGCGCGTCGCGCGGGCGGGATCTGCGCCGCGACGAACACCCCGGCGACCAGGCCGACGAGGCCGCCCACGGTGGCCAGCCGACGTACGCCCGCGTAGTGGCGGTAGCGGAAGTCGGGGCCGTAGCGCTCAAGCGCGCGGGCCGAGCGCTGCACGATCTGGGGGTCGATGGTGGGCAGCGGCAGCGCCCAGGCGTCGACCTCCTTGGCGTAGCGGAAGGTACCGATGGGCGCGTACGCGCGGCGGTTGGCCGGGCGCGGCTCGTGCTGACCGCGCTCGCGGGCGACCGCGAGTACCTGCCGACCGCGGGCGAAGGCGGTCATCGCCGAGGCGAAGGTGCCGCCGGAGAACTGGGCGTTGGTCTGCACGTAGCCGTCGACGCGCAGCGGCACGTCCTCGGGCAGCTGCTGGACGGTGAAGTACGCGCCCAGGTCGTGCGGCACCGAGTCGAAGCCGCAGGCGTGCACGAGACGGGCGCCGGTCTCGCGCGCCCGCGCGTCGTTCTTCAGGTACATCAGGTCCACGAACTCGGGCTCGCCGGTCAGGTCGACGTAGTCGGTCCCGGCGTCCGCGCAGGCGGCGACGAGTTCCTGGCCGTAGGTGATGTACGGACCCACGGTGGTGGCCACCACCCGGGCCGAGGTGGCGAGTTCACGCAGGCTGTCCGGTTCGTTGACGTCGGCCCGCAGGACCGCGGGCCCGTCGCCCGTGGGGGAGAGGCCGAGCAGACGCTCGCGCAGGTCCTCCAGCTTCTTCGTGCTGCGTCCCGCGATCGCCCAGCGCAGCCCCTCGGGCGCGTGGACGGCGAGGTACTCGGCGGTCAGCCGTCCGACGAAGCCCGTGGCACCGAACAGCACGATGTCGTACGTGCGCTCGGCTCGTTCGGTCCTGCTCTGCGCTGCCATGACACCCCTTGGTGAGTCGAATGGGCGGAGTACGAGTGTGCACCAAGAGGCTCGGAGGGTGTGTGCCGGGGCGGTGCGCGCGTGCCTTGCGCGCGGTGCCCGCGCCGGCGCGCTCGAACCTTTGGTCTGTCACTCGAACGGCAGGTCCCCAACCGGTAGTTGAAGTCGTTATGGAGGCATGTATGGCGAAATGCCTCCGTTGGAAAGCGGAGATCGAACTCGACGTTGTACCTGTCACGCGGCAGCGCCGGAACCTCGCCCCTCGCGGGCCGCGTCAAAGAACAACAGCGCACGTCAGTCGGGGACTTCCCCGTATCTGACCGACCTTCTCGTTGCGCTGAATCACCTGCAAGCGGACTTCGAGGAGCGCTTCGCGGCCATTGAGCACGCTGCCCGCAGCGGCCTCCATGAGGCGCCATCAGAACCTTCGGTGCTCTGAGCACTGACCAACCCCCGACGCCGGAGGGCGAATTCAAGGTGTCGTGGCAACACCGCTGGTCATGCGGCTGTTGTGAGGAGCTTAGCGAGGCGCTCGGCTGGGGTTTCCCAGCCGAGCGTTTTGCGTGGACGGCCGTTGAGTTCGGTGGCGACGGCGTCCAGGCGCTCACGGCTGTGCCGGGACAGGTCGGTGCCCTTCGGGAAGTACTGCCGCAGCAGCCCGTTCGTGTTCTCGTTCGATCCGCGCTGCCAGGGGCTGGAGGGCTCGCAGAAGTAGACCGGCATGCCCGTGGCCATGGAGAACTGGTGGTGCAGGCCCATCTCCGAGCCCTGGTCCCAGGTCAGCGACCGCCGCAGGTGGGCCGGGAGCGTGCTGACCGTGTCGATCAGCGCGTCGCGGACGGTGAGGGTGTCGCGGTTGCCGGGCAAGTGGACCAGCATCACGTAGCGGGTGGTCCGCTCGACCAGCGTGCCGATCGCGGAGCCGTTGTCCTTGCCGATGATCAAGTCTCCCTCCCAGTGGCCGGGAACGGCCCGGTCCTCGACCTCAGCCGGCCTGTCGCTGATCATCACCATCGGCGCCGGAAAGCGCGGAATCCGCTGGTCGGGACGGCGTTGAGGCTTGCGCAGGGTTCGGCCGGTGCGCAGTGCCTTCGTGAGCTCACGGCGCAGCTCGCCCCGGCCCTGGACGTAGAGCGCCTGGTAGATCGTCTCGTGCGACACGTGCATCTCCGGCTGGTCGGGGAAGTGCAGGCGCAGGCTCCGGCTGATCTGCTCGGGACTCCACTTCAGCCCCAGCCACGACTGGATGGTGTCACGCAGCAGCAGACACGCAGCGATCTTCCCGCCCTTGGGGCGGGGCCGCCTGGCCCGTGCCCGGGCGTGCGCGGCGTGTGGCCGGTACTGGCCGTTCACGGGGTGCCGATTGCGGCGGATCTCCCGGCTGATGGTCGAGGGGCTGCGGCCCAGCTCGGCCGCGATGGCACGGACAGTGGCCTTCTCCCGCAGCCGGTCGGCGATGTGTATCCGCTCGTCCTCACCGAGATACCGGGAGTCCCCGCGGACCTCGATCAGCCGCGTCTTCGCGGTCCTGACGGCACGGACCGCGACCGAGGGCGCATCTTTCGCCTTCGGCCGCGGTCTCTTCACCCGGCCCTTCGGCCGTCCGTACCGCCACTCCCTGCCAGTCCGATCGTGGACCCCCACGATCCGGCAGGCCTGCGCGTTGCCCATTCCTTGATCCACAAGGGAAAGGTAGAGCTCACGCTCTTTCAGGAGCTTCCTGGGCCCCTGCGGCCGACGGTCCTCCCTGACATCGAAGTCCACTGCAACTCCCTACGGACGGGTGTTGCAACGACCTCTTGAACTGAAGATCGCCGGGGGTTTCGTCATGCCCGCCGGCCTTCGGGCAGGCCCTCACGTGCGACGGAGTCGGTCCCGGCGGCCCGGCTTCCGCCCCTGGCGCGGCCCCGGAAAACTTACTGAGCGCTTGCTCGCGAAGGGCTTGTGCGGTGGCGTCCGGGTTCATAACATCAACAGTGTTACATCGATGGTGTCACATTGCTGAGGGGTGTGGAGAACAGTGGCAGAGCCGCCCGGACAAGGCCCGCTCGCGGGTGTGCGTGTGGTCGAGCTGGCCGGGATAGGGCCCGGTCCGTTCGCAGCGATGCTCCTGGCCGACCTGGGGGCGGACGTCGTACGTGTCGAACGCCCCCGCGGCGGTATCGGCATCGATCCGAAGTTCGACGTCACCAACCGCAACAAGCGCTCCGTGGCCCTCGACCTCAAGGCCGCGGACGGCCCCGCCACCGTGCTCGACCTGGTGCAGCGCGCCGACATCCTGATCGAGGGCTACCGCCCGGGGGTGGCCGAGCGGCTCGGCGTCGGCCCCGAGGAGTGCCTCGCCCGCAACCCGCGCCTCGTCTACGGACGGATGACCGGCTGGGGACAGGACGGGCCGCTGGCCGACCGGGCCGGACACGACCTCGGCTACATCGCCATCACCGGCACCCTCGGCATGATCGGCAAGCCGGACGAGGCACCGGCCATCCCCGTGAACCTGCTCGGCGACTTCGCGGGCGGCTCCCTCTACCTGGTGGTCGGCCTGCTCGCCGCCCTCCAGCACGCCCGCACCACCGGCACCGGCCAGGTCGTCGACGCCGCCATCGTGGACGGCGCCGCCCATCTGGCGTCCATGATCCACGGCATGGCCGCGGCCGGAGTCTGGCAGGACCGGCGCGGGGTGAACCTGCTCGACGGCGGTGCGCCCTTCTACGGGATCTACGAGACCTCCGACGGGCAGTACATGGCCGTGGGTGCCCTGGAGCCCCAGTTCTACGCGGAGTTCGGCGAGCTCCTCGGCCTGGGTGAGGAGGCCGCGGCCCGGGACGACTTCGGGCGCTGGGACAGCCTGCGCGAGTCGATCGCGGCACGCTTCAGGACCCGTACCCGGACGGAGTGGACCGAGGTGTTCGAGAAGTCGGACGCCTGCGTGGCGCCGGTACTCTCGATGTCCGAGGCGCCCGCACACCCGCATCTGAGCGCGCGGGGGACCTTCGTGGAGCACGAGGGCATCACCCAGGCCGCGCCCGCGCCGCGCTTCTCGGCCACCCCCGCCACCGTACGCAGCGGCCCGGCCCGGCCGGGCGCCGCGAACACCGAGGTCGCCCGCGACTGGGGCGTCCCGCAGCTCGCGAAGGACGCGGGCTGATGTCCGCCCCCGGCCCCGCCACCCGCCGGAGCCTGCCGCACCACGCGTGCCCGGGTGCCCCGCACCCTTCCCGCGGGCGCACGCCTCGCCGGGCTCACCGAAACCGTCCAGGACCGGCGGCGCAGTACACCGGCCGCCCGCACAGGAGGACCCCTTGAAGCGCGTGATCTTCGAGCCCGAGCACGAGGCGTTCCGCGAGACGGTGCGCACCTTCCTCGCCAAGGAGGTGCTGCCGCACTACGAACAGTGGGAGAAGGACGGCATCGTCTCCCGCGAGGCATGGCTGGCCGCGGGCCGTCAGGGGCTGCTGGGCCTGGCCGTGCCCGAGGAGTACGGCGGCGGCGGGATGGCCGACTTCCGCTACAGCGCGGTCCTCGCCGAGGAGTTCACCAAGGCCGGGGCGGCCGGACTGGCCATCGGGCTGCACAACGACATCATCGGCCCGTACCTGACCTCGCTGGCCACCGACGAGCAGAAGCGCCGCTGGCTGCCCGGGTTCTGCTCGGGCGAGATCATCACGGCCATCGCCATGACCGAGCCGGGCGCCGGATCCGACCTCCAGGGCATCCGCACCACCGCGGAGGACCACGGCGACCACTGGGTGCTGAACGGTTCCAAGACCTTCATCTCCAACGGGATCCTCTCCGACCTCGTCGTGGTGGTCGCCAGGACCACCCCCGAGGGCGGCGCGCACGGTCTGTCCCTGATCGTCGTCGAGCGCGGCATGGAGGGCTTCGAGCGGGGCCGCAACCTCGACAAGATCGGCCAGAAGTCGCAGGACACCGCCGAGTTGTTCTTCAACGACGTGCGGGTGCCCAAGGAGAACCTGCTCGGCGAGCTCAACGGCGCGTTCCTGCACCTGATGACCAACCTCGCTCAGGAACGGCTCGCCATCGCGATGGCGGCGATCACCGCGTCCGAGCACCTGGTCGACATCACCACCACGTACATCAAGGAGCGCGAGGCCTTCGGCCGCCCGCTGGCCAAGTTCCAGCACATCCGCTTCGAGATAGCCGAGATGGCCACCGAGTGCGCGGTCACCCGGGCCTACCTCGACCGCTGCATCACCGAGCACTCCGACGGCGCCCTCGACGCGGTCAACGCCTCGATGGCCAAGTGGTGGTCGACCGAACTGCAAAAGCGTGTCGCCGACCGGTGCCTGCAACTGCACGGCGGGTACGGCTACATGACCGAGTATCCGGTGGCCAGGGCCTTCACCGACGGCCGGATCCAGACGATCTACGGCGGCACCACGGAGATCATGAAGGAGATCATCGGCCGTTCGCTGCTGAACTGAGCCGGCCGCCCCGACGGGCACCGGCTCACCCCGAACTCAACCCTCGTACGTACGAAAGGCTGCTGTCTTGACCACCGAAGCGTATGTCTACGACGCGATCCGCACCCCGCGCGGCCGCGGCAAGGCCAACGGAGCCCTGCACGGAACCAAGCCGATCGACCTGGTCGTCGGGCTCATCAAGGAGCTGCGCACCCGATTCCCGAACCTGGACCCGGCGGCCATCGACGACATCGTGCTCGGTGTCGTCAGCCCGATCGGCGAGCAGGGTTCGGACATCGCCCGTATCGCCGCCATCGCGGCCGGGCTGCCCGACACGGTCGCCGGTGTGCAGGAGAACAGGTTCTGCGCCTCCGGCCTGGAGGCGGTCAACATGGCCGCCGCGAAGGTGCGTTCGGGCTGGGAGAGCCTGGTCCTCGCCGGCGGCGTCGAGTCGATGTCGCGGGTCGCGATGGGCTCCGACGGCGGTGCCTGGTTCGGCGACCCGATGACCAACCTGGAGACCAACTTCGTCCCGCAGGGCATCGGCGCCGACCTCATCGCCACGATCGGCGGCTGGACCCGCGCCGACGTCGACGAGTTCGCCGCGCTCTCCCAGGAGCGTGCCGCGACCGCGCAGAAGGAGGGCCGCTTCGACCGGTCCGTCGTGCCCGTGCTCGACCGCACCGGACTGACCGTCCTGGACCGCGACGAGTACCTGCGTCCCGGCACCACCGCCGAGACCCTCGCCAAGCTCAAGCCCTCCTTCGCCGACATCGGCGAGCTCGGCGGCTTCGACGCGGTGGCGCTGCAGAACTACCACTGGGTCGAGAAGATCGACCACGTCCACCACGCGGGCAACTCCTCGGGCATCGTGGACGGTGCCTCGCTCGTGGCGATCGGCAACAAGGAGGTCGGCGAGCGCTACGGCCTGACCCCGCGCGCCCGTATCGTCGCCGCGGCCGTCTCCGGCTCCGAGCCGACCATCATGCTCACCGGCCCCGCGCCCGCCAGCCGCAAGGCGCTCGCGCTCGCCGGGCTCACGATCGACGACATCGACCTGATCGAGATGAACGAAGCCTTCGCCGCGGTCGCGCTGCGCTTCGTCCGCGACATGGGCACCACGATCGACAAGGTCAACGTCAACGGCGGCGCCATCGCGCTCGGCCACCCGCTGGGCGCCACCGGCGCCATGCTGCTCGGCACCGTCATCGACGAACTGGAGCGGCAGGACAAGCGCTTCGGCCTGGTCACGCTGTGCGTCGGCGGTGGCATGGGCATCGCCACCATCGTCGAGCGTCTCTGACCCCGTCCCGTCCCTTCCGGATCCGCAAACGGAGAATCCTTCATGACCGAGAGCACCACCATCCGCTGGGAACAGGACGAGACCGGCGTCGTCACCCTCGTTCTCGACGACCCCGACCAGTCCGCGAACACCATGAACGCGGCCTTCCGCACCTCCCTGACGGCGATCGCCGACCGTCTGGAGGCCGAGAAGGAGTCCGTGCGGGGCGTCATCTTCACCTCCGCCAAGAAGACCTTCTTCGCGGGCGGCGACCTGCGCGACCTGATCCAGGTCACCCCCGAGACGGCCCAGCTCGTCTACGAGGGCGGCCTGGAGATCAAGCGCGACCTGCGCCGCATCGAGACCCTCGGCGTCCCGGTCGTCGCGGCCATCAACGGCGCGGCCCTGGGCGGCGGTTACGAGATCGCGCTGGCCTGTCACCACCGGGTCGCCCTCGACGCCTCCGGCTCCAAGATCGGCCTGCCCGAGGTCACCCTCGGCCTGCTGCCCGGCGGCGGTGGCGTGGTGCGTACGGTGCGCCTGCTCGGCATCGCCGACGCGCTCCTGAAGGTGCTGGTCCAGGGCACCCAGTACAACCCGAAGCGCGCCCTCGACAACGGTCTGGTGCACGAGCTCGCCGCGACCCCCGAGGAACTGATCGCCAAGGCCCGCGCCTTCGTCGACGCCAACCCCGAGTCGGCGCAGCCCTGGGACAAGCCCGGCTACAAGATCCCCGGCGGCACCCCGAAGAACCCGTCCTTCGCGGCCAACCTGCCGGCCTTCCCGGCCAACCTGCGCAAGCAGACCGCGGGCGCCAACTACCCGGCCGTGCGCAACATCCTGGCCGCCGCGGTCGAGGGCACCCTGGTCGACTTCGCGACCGCCGAGAAGATCGAGGCCCGCTACTTCGTGGAGCTGGCCGCCGGTCAGGTCTCGAAGAACATGATCCAGGCCTTCTTCTTCGACCTCCAGGCCGTCAACTCCGGTGCGAACCGCCCGAAGGACATCGACAAGAGCGAGGTCCGCAAGGTCGCCGTGCTCGGCGCGGGCATGATGGGCGCGGGCATCGCGTACTCCTGCGCACGGGCCGGTATCGAGGTCGTCCTCAAGGACGTCAGCGCCGAGGCCGCCGCCAAGGGCAAGGCGTACTCGGAGGGCCTGTGCGCCAAGGCCGTCGCCAAGGGCCGCACCACGCAGGAGAAGGCGGACGCGCTGCTCGCCCGGATCACGCCGACCGCCGAGGCGGCCGACCTCGCGGGCTGCGACGCGGTGATCGAGGCGGTCTTCGAGAGTACCGAGCTCAAGCACAAGGTGTTCCAGGAGATCCAGGACGTCGTCGCTCCCGACGCGCTGCTGTGCTCCAACACCTCCACGCTGCCGATCACCGGCCTCGCCGAGGGTGTGAAGCGGCAGGAGGACTTCATCGGCCTGCACTTCTTCTCGCCGGTCGACAAGATGCCGCTGGTCGAGATCATCAAGGGCGAGCGCACCGGCGACGAGGCGCTGGCCCGCGCCTTCGACCTGGTCCGCCAGATCAGCAAGACGCCGATCGTCGTCAACGACTCGCGCGGCTTCTTCACCTCGCGCGTCATCGGCCACTTCATCAACGAGGGTGTGTCGATGGTCGGCGAGGGCATCGAGCCCGCCTCCGTCGAGCAGGCCGCGGCCCAGGCCGGTTACCCGGCCAAGGTCCTGTCCCTGATGGACGAGCTGACCCTGACCCTGCCGCGCAAGATCCGCCTGGAGACCAAGGCGGCCATCGAGGCGGAGGGCGGCACCTGGATCGTGCACCCCGCCGAGCAGGTCATCGACCGCATGGTGGAGGAGTTCGAGCGCCCGGGACGCAGCGGCGGCGCCGGGTTCTACGACTACGAGGACGGCAAGCGCACCGCCCTGTGGCCGGGCCTGCGCGAGCACTTCACCAAGCCGGGCCACGAGATCCCGTTCAAGGACATGCAGGAGCGCATGCTCTTCTCCGAGGCGCTGGACACCGTCCGGCTCATCGAGGAGGGCGTGCTGACCTCGGTCGCCGACGCCAACATCGGTTCGATCATGGGCATCGGCTTCCCGGCCTGGACCGGCGGTGTGCTCCAGTACATCAACGGTTACGAGGGCGGTCTGCCCGGCTTCGTGGCCCGGGCCCGTGAGCTGGCCGCGACCTACGGCGAGCGCTTCGAGCCGACCGCGCTGCTGGTGGAGAAGGCCGAGAAGGGCGAGAAGTTCAGCGACGCCTGACGGTCACGCCCGACGGTGTGCTGCCCGACGGCCGACGCCTGACGGCCCCCGTAACGCCGGACGCCCCCGGTCGTACCGCATCAGCGGCGCGACCGGGGGCGTGGTGGCGTTCTGCGGGTGTCTGGGGCCGCCGCTCGGCGCGCGGGCGTCGGCGCCCCCGCCCGTCAGTCCTTGGTGAGCCAGCCCCGGATCTCCTCGCGCATGGACCGCTGGAAGGCGGTCAGCATGGCTTGGACGATCAGCGGCTGCATATGGGCGGAGAGGGACTTCATCGCGGCGGTGTGCTCCTGCTCGGAGGCGCCCTCGCGTCCGGCGTCCCAGACCTCCTCGCGGAACAGCCGGGACAGCTCCTGCGCGACCGCACGGGTGTGCTCGATCAGTACGGTCTGCGCCGCGAGGATGGTCTCGATGGGAATGGGGACGTCGACCATCTCCACGCCGAGCCTGAGCAGCCCGGGGTCGGAGTCAAAGACCTCCGGGTCGTCGGTGCGGCGGATGATGTTCATCGCGACGAGCCGTTCCAGGTCCGTCGCGGACAGCCCCCGCCCGGCCCGCTTGCGCAGCTCCGCCACGTCGACCCGCTCGGTGCTCTCCGGCGTCCAGGAGGAGACCAGCGCCCGGTGGATGGCCAGATCGTGGGCACTCAGGTCCTCGGGAAGCTGTTCCAGGTAACGTTCGATCCCGGCCAGCGTCATTCCCTGGTGCTGCAATTCCTCGATGAGCGCGAGCCGCGAGAGATGCGCGGGCCCGTAGTGACCGACCCGGCGCGGACCGATGACCGGGGGCGGCAGCAGTCCGCGGGTGCTGTAGAAGCGGATCGTCCGGACCGTCACGCCCGCGCGCGCCGCCAGCTCGTCGACCGTGAGCACGGGCTCCGCGGTGTCGCTCGTCATGGCTGGCTCCTCGGTTCGGGCTGGGTACTTCCCCTGCTGGTTCAACAGTATTGCTGTCTCACCAGAGTTGTGAAAGTCGCGGGCGCGTAATTCCCGGGGAGCGGGCGTCATTACCCCTCTGTGGGGTTCCCGTACAGACCCTGCTCAATATGTGAGATATCCGTCGATGTGATCTGGCGCACCGCGTGATCGGGCAGGTGGGGGTGAGAGTGGCCGACGGTCCGTGCCGCACACCCTTCGGCATGGACCGTGGCACATCAGGACACCGGAGAACCTCCGCGTACCAGAGAGTGGAACCACCCCTGTGAGCAAGGAAGCCCTCGACACGGCTGTGCCCGTGTCCCGGACGGACGCTGCCGCCACGCCCCACGACGCGGGCGATGCCGGTTACAGCAAGGACCTCAAGGCCCGGCACGTCAACATGATCGCCATCGGCGGCGCGATCGGCACCGGACTCTTCCTCGGCGCCGGCGGCCGTATGCACGACGCCGGTCCCGCCCTCGCCATCGCCTACCTGGTCTGCGGAATCTTCGCCTTCTTCGTGGTGCGCGCCCTCGGTGAGCTGGTCCTGTACCGGCCCTCCTCGGGCTCCTTCGTCTCGTACGCGCGGGAGTTCCTCGGTGAGAAGGGGGCATACGTCGCCGGGTGGATGTACTTCGTCAACTGGTCCACCACCGGTATCGCCGACATCACCGCGATCGCGCTCTACACGCACTACTGGAGCCTGTTCACGGACATCCCGCAGTGGACGCTGGCCCTGATCGCGCTGGCCGTGGTGCTCGCGCTCAACCTCATCTCGGTGAAGATCTTCGGCGAGATGGAGTTCTGGTTCGCGATCATCAAGGTGGCCGCGCTCGTCGCCTTCATGTTCATCGGCATCTTCCTGCTGATGACCCAGCACGAGGTGGGCGGCCAGACCCCTGGCCTGCACGTCATCACCGACAACGGCGGTCTGATGCCGCACGGCGTTTTGCCGGTCGTCCTGGTGATGCAGGGCGTCGTCTTCGCCTACGCCTCGCTGGAGCTGGTGGGCGTCGCGGCGGGCGAGACCGCCGAACCGCAGAAGGTCGTGCCGCGCGCGGTGAACTCGATCATGTGGCGCGTGGGCCTGTTCTACGTCGGCTCCGTCGTCCTGCTCGCCCTGCTGCTGCCCGGCTCGATGTACTCGGCCGACCAGAGCCCGTTCGTGACGGTCCTGTCCAAGATCGGCGTGCCGGCGGCCGGTGACGTGATGAACCTGGTCGTCCTGACCGCGGCCATGTCCAGCCTCAACTCGGGCCTGTACTCCACCGGCCGCATCCTGCGCTCGATGGCCATGGCGGGCTCGGCCCCGAAGTTCACCGCCCGGATGAACCGCAGCCAGGTGCCCTACGGCGGCATCATGCTGACCTCGGCCGTGTGCGTCCTCGGCGTCGGGCTGAACTACCTGGTGCCGGGCCAGGCGTTCGAGATCGTGCTGAACATCGCCTCGCTCGGCATCATCAGCACCTGGGTGATCATCATGATCTGTCACCTGGCCTTCGTCCGGCGGTCCAAGCAGGGCCTGGTCACCCGGCCGACGTTCCGGCTCTGGGGCAGCCCGGTCACCGAGATCGTCACCATCGCCTTCCTGCTCTCCGTGCTCGGCCTGATGTGGAAGGACCCGGAGGTGGGCCGCAAGACCCTCTACCTGATCCCGATCATCTCCGCGGCCCTGGTCGCGGGCTGGTACGCCATCCGGCGCCGGACCAGGAACTCGCTCGAGACCTGATCCGTCCTCGCGACGTCGACCGTGCGGCCGGACCCTCGGGGGGTCGGGCCGCACGGTCGTTCTCGGGTGCCGCGGGTCAGCCGCGGGGTCCCGGCTTCGCGGGATCCCAGGGCAGCGGCTCCAGCGGACGGCTCTGGGCCCAGGCCGGGCCGAGGTCGTCCAGGGTGTAACCGAAGGGGTACGAGCGCACCCGGACACGCGCGGGCCGTGACTCCGGCCGCGCCGGTCCGAGCCGTACCAGCAGCGCCCGCGCGCGCAGGGCACCGGCCACGAGACGGCGCGTGCGGCGGGGCTGCTCGGGGTAGCCCAGCGCCTCAAGCAGCGGCCGGTCGAGCAGCGCCAGCAGGACCCGGGCGACCAGTGGGCGCAGGAGAGCCGGGTACCAGGCCGCCACGGTGCGGAAAGTGGCGCCCGCCACCCGGTGGTTGGCGGGGTCGTAGGCGTACCTCGCCCGCTCGTAGTCGTCGTGGAACTTCTCGAAATCCGCGTAGCGGGCCGGCACGTTCTCGATGCCCATCATGCGTCCCGTCGTCGCCGCGCTGACCGCCAGTGCCTCCCTCTCGACCTCGCACAGCGGCCGCCAGCCGAACCGGTCGATCCAGCGCTTGGGCCCGACGATCGTGGTGGCCAGGACGTAGAGGAAGTCCTCGTTGGGGATGCGGTACCGGGCGTGGATGCGGTTGAGGTGCCGCACCGCCGCCCGGCTCCGCTGCGATCCGGGACCCTCCTCGGTCATCTCGTAGCCGAAGAGCAGGGTGTCGTCGTAGCGCTTCTGCCCGGCCTTCTCGAACTCCTGGGTGCGGTCGAGGAGTTGGGAGATTCGGGGGACACCGAAGTCGCGCAGGAAGGCGACCGAGACACCCTGGCGGTAGTCCCAGGGGAATTCGTACTGGGTGATCCAGCGGGTGATCTGTGCGTGGTCGCGCTCTGGGTCCATGCGGCGGATGGCGCGCAGTCGGCTGTAGCGGCCCACGGGGGTCCTCCTCGGCGGGTGCACGGGCTCGGGCTGCCGGGCCGCGCTCTTCCGTGCGCCGACGTCCGGACGCACAACTCCCTTTCCATACGCACCTCTTGGGGCCCGGCGGGGCGGATCGCTCCGGCGAGATGCAACACTGACGATGAATCTGTTTCATTGTTGCGTCAAGGGGTTCGGACCGAACCGGGCGTGGGCTAGGGTCGGGCACCTGTCCGGGGCGGCTCGCGGGGCGAGAGGGGTGGCGGCGCATGACGCGTACACATGTGGGGCGGCCCGTGCGGGCGGCGGGCCGCAGGCCCGAGACGGACGAGGTCACCGAGCGCGTCCTGGACGCCGCGCGCGAGCAGTTGATCCGCTTCGGACTGCGGCGCACCACGGTCGACGACGTCGCCCGCGCGGCCGGGATCGCACGGGTCACCGTCTACCGCCGGGTCGGCAACAAGGAGGCCGTGGTCTCGGCCTGTCTGCTGCGCGAGTACCGCCGTTTCGTCGAGGACCTGGACGCGGCGATGGGTCCGTTGCCGTCGGTCCAGGAGCGGGTGACCGAGGGCTTCGTGGCCGTCCTGCGGCACATCCGTGAGCACGAACTCATCGGCGGCATGCTGGAGTCGGAGCCCGAGACCCTGCTGCCGTACCTCACCGTCGACGGCGGCCCCGTCCTGCGGGCGATGCGCGACTACGTCGCCCGGCGCCTGGACGAGGAACGCCGCGCCGAGGGCCTGCCGGTCGGCGGCGCCACCGCGGTGGCCGAGCTGATGGTCCGTATCACCGTGTCGTTCCTGCTGAATCCGGAGACCTGCTTCGACCTGGACAGCGAGGAGGGCGCGCGGGCCTTCGCCCGCCGCTATCTGGTTCCCCTGCTCGCGAGTTGAGGGCAGCCCGTGCCGCACGGTGTGCGCAGGGTGCCGAAAAGGCCGTGGCCCCCGGTCGGAACCGGAGGCCACGGATGTCGTACGGGGCGGGGATCAGTGCTTGCCGCAGGCGCACTTGCCGCCGTGGCCGTGCAGCTCGTGCACCGCCTCGATCTGCTTCCAGCCCTTGGGTGCCTCGATGGGGGCACCGGAGCGCAGGGACAGACCGGCCGCCTTCGCCTTGGACTTCTCCGGCCGGGTGGGCTGGAACAGCCAGGTGTCGAAGAGCTCGTCGAGCTGCTTGCCGGAGACCTTCTCCGCGTACGCGACGAATTCCGGGATCCGGGCGTTGCCGTGGGCGCGCTCGGTGGGCCAGCCCTTGAGGATCTCGAAGAAGGCCTTGTCGCCGACCTCGTTGCGCAGCGCCTGCACGGTCAGCGCGCCGCGGTCGTACACCGCGCCGTCGAACTGCTTGTCCGGGCCCGGGTCGCCCGGCTTGACCGTCCAGAACTCGTCGTCGGCCGGGTAGGAGTCGTAGACGTAGTCCGCGATCTCCTGGGTGGTGCCCTCGCCCTGGGCCTCCGACCACAGCCACTGCGCGTAGCTGGCGAAGCCCTCGTTCAGCCAGATGTCCGACCAGGCGCCGAGCGAGACGCTGTCGCCGTACCACTGGTGGGCCAGCTCGTGCACCACGACGGAGACGTTCGAGCCCTTGGCGAACTGCTTGGGGCTGTAGAACGGCCGGGTCTGCGTCTCCAGCGCGAAGCCGCTCTTCACGTTCGGTACGTAGCCGCCGAGCGCGTTGAACGGGTAGGGGCCGAAGTACTGCTCCAGGAACTCCGCCGCCTCGCCGGTGCGCTCGATGCTGGCCCGCGCCGCGCCCGCGTTCTCACCGAGGTCCTTGCTGTACGCGTTGACGATGGGCAGGCCGCTGGACGTCTTGCCGGTGGTGATGTCGAACTTGCCGACCGCCAGCGTGGTCAGGTACGAGGCCTGCGGCTTGGGGGAGCGCCAGCTGTAGCGCGTCCACCCGGCCTTCGAACTCGTCGACTGCAACGTGCCGTTGGAGATCGCCTGAGTGCCGTCGGGGACCGAGACGGAGACGTCGTAGCTGGCCTTGTCCAGCGGGTGGTCGTTCGAGGGGAACCACCAGGCCGCGGACTCCGGCTCCTGCGCGGCGACTGCGCCGTCCGGCGTGCGCACCCAGGCGGTCCAGTCGTTGATCTTCACGGTGGACGGCTTGTCGGCGTAGCGCACGACGACGGTCAGGGGCGTGTCCTTGGGCAGGCCCTGGGCCGGAGTGATCTCCAGCTCCTGCTGACCGGTCTTCTTGAACCGCGCCTTCTCACCGTTGACGCGGACGTCGGTGACCTTCAGCGCGAAGTCCAGATTGAACCGGGACAGGTCCTGCTTGGTGGTCGCGAGGATCGTCGCGGTGCCCTCGAGCAGGTCGGTCTTCGGCTGGTACTTGAGCCTCAGGTCGTAGTGCGAAACGTCATACCCGCCGTTGCCGGCGGCGGGGTAGTACGAGTCGCCGATGCTCGGAGCCCCGGGGGTGTAGTCGGCCGCCGACGCGGGGAGCGCCAGCAGCAGACCGGTGGCGAGGACGCCCGGGACGAGGAGTCTGCGGTGCACGAATTCTCCAAGTGGTGGGGGACACAAGATGTGTTGGAGCATATTCAGCCCCCCTGTCCCTGTCGTGTCTACGGTCTCGTGCGCCACAGGACTGACATCGGGCCGACATCTCCGCGCGTTGCTTCCGGTATTTCCGCGCTGTACGGCCGCCGCACGGCTATCGAACAGCTTGTACGAACTGGCTGGAATTGCTTGGAGGTATCGGGGTAGGCGCCGGACATCGGCCCGCTCCATGCCGTTGACCGATCGGTCGAATGGGTGGCTTATGGCCCGCTATGTGGTATGCCGAAACAAGTGAAACAGCTGAATACGTAACGAACTCGGACAAACAACAGCACATGACTAAAAAGTATGAAAGGTGCCGCCCGTGAGGCAGGACGACAAAGGAGCGGACGAGGGCGCGACCGCGGATCTCACCGGAGGCCGTGGTGACCCCCTGACACCCGCCCAGGGACGCCCGGTCACCGACCGGATCGTCTTCGGTGTCTCGGCGGTACTGACCCTCGGCTTCGTGGTGTGGGGCTGGCTCGCCACCGACAACCTGGAGAGCGTCTCCGGGAAGATGCTCGACGGCCTGGTGAAGAACGGCGGTTGGGCATTCATGCTCGTCGCCTCCTGCTTCGTCGTCTTCGCGCTCTGGCTCGCGGCCAGCCGCTACGGCAGGATCCGGCTCGGCAAGGAGGGCGAACAGCCCGAGTTCCGTACCGTGTCCTGGGTCGCGATGATGTTCAGCGCGGGCATGGGCATCGGCCTGATGTTCTACGGCGTGAGCGAACCGCTGTCGCACTACAACTCCCCGCCACCGGGCACCGATCCGGCCACCTCGGCGGACAAGATGCAGACGTCGATGGCCACCACGCTCTTCCACTGGACGCTGCACCCCTGGGCGATCTACGCGGTGGCCGGACTCGCCATCGCCTACAGCACCTTCCGGCGGCGGCGCCGCCAGACCATCAGCGCGGTGTTCGCCCCGCTGATCGGCGAGCGCCACGCCAACGGCGCGGCCGGGCGGGTCATCGACATCCTCGCCATCTTCGCCACCCTCTTCGGCTCGGCCGCCTCGCTGGGCCTCGGCGCCCTGCAGATCGGCTCCGGCATAGAGGTTCTGGACTGGAAGAGCGACGTCGGTACGGGCCTGCTCGTGCTGATCATCGCGGTGCTCACCGCGGCCTTCGTGCTCTCCGCCGTCTCCGGTGTGGAGAAGGGCATCCAGTGGCTGTCGAACACCAACATGGTGCTCGCGCTCATCCTGGCCCTCTTCGTGTTCATCGCCGGGCCGACCATCATCGTGCTCGACATGCTGCCGACCTCCGTCTTTTCCTACCTCGGTGACCTGCCCGAGCTGGCCGGGCGCACCGACGCCACCGGTGGCAAGGACGTCGCCGACTGGCTGGGCAGCTGGACGGTCTTCTACTGGGCCTGGTGGATCTCCTGGACGCCGTTCGTCGGCATGTTCATCGCGAGGATCAGCCGGGGCCGCACCATCCGGCAGTTCGTCGGCGGCGTGATCCTGGTGCCCAGCACGGTCAGCCTGGTCTGGTTCGCCATCTTCGGCAGCACCGCGATGAAGCTCCAGGAGCGCGGCGAACTCGCCGACGCCACCACGCCCGAGGGCCAGCTCTTCGACGTGCTCGAGCAGTTCCCGATCGCCACCGTGAGCAGCCTCCTGGTGATGGTCCTCGTCGGTATCTTCTTCGTCTCCGGAGCCGACGCCGCCTCGATCGTGATGGGCACCCTCTCCCAGAAGGGCGCCCTGGAACCCGGCCGGATGGTCGTGGTGTTCTGGGGTGTGGTGACCGGCGCGGTCGCCGCGATCATGCTGCTGATCGGCGACGGTCAGGGCGATGCCCTGCAAGGCCTGCAGAATCTGACGATTCTCGCGGCGGCGCCGTTCGTCCTGGTGATGATCGGGATGTGCGTCGCGCTCATGCGCGATCTGCGGCGCGACCCGCTGATCGTGCGCGGCAAGATGGGCATGGAGGCGGTCGGCGCGGCCGTGGTCCAGGGGCACACCAAGTACGACGGCGAGTTCGAGATCCGGGTCGGCCCCGGTTCCGGACCGCAGGTCGAGGGCGACCCGATCGGTCCCGGCCACGGCACCGAGACCGTGAAGGACGCGGTCGACAAGGTCTGACCCCGCACGATCCCGTACGACCCGTACGAACACCGGTGCCCGCCCCGCTCCCGAGCATGGCGGGCACCGTCGTTCACCCGGCGTCCGTCACCAGATCCGCCGCCTCCCGCGCACAGCCCCAGGCGACGGTCACCCCGGCGCCGCCGTGCCCGTAGTGATGCACCAGGAGCGAGCCGTCCGCCCGCCGCTCGGCCTCGATGCGTACGGCGCTCCGCGCGGGCCGCAGTCCCACCCGGTGCCCGAGGATCCGGGCCCCGGCGATCTCCGGCCGCACCCGGGCGCAGCGCCGTACGATCGCCGCCGCGATGGCCGGGTCGGGCTCGGTGGACCAGGCGTCCTCCTCCGCGGTGCCGCCGAGCACCAGCCGGTCCGGGTGCGGGAAGAAGTACGCCGGCGCCGCGGAGTGGCCCTCGGTCGCCACGTACCAGGTGTCGATGCCCGGGTTCTCCACCAGGACCAACTGCCCCCGCACCGGCCGCACCGAGGGATCCGGTACGAGCGAGCGGGCGCCGAGTCCCGTGCAGTTGACCACCACCGGCGCCCGGGCGCTCGCCTCGTCGAGCGCCCGCACCTCGCGCCGCTCGACGGTGCCACCCGCCTCGGCGAGACGATCGGTCAGCCACCGCAGATGCACCGGCATGTCGACGAGCGGCAGCCGCGCCCACAGTCCGCCGCCCGGACACTCCTCCTCGCGCGCGGCCCGCAGTCCGGGCACCTCGCGCGACCATGCGCCCAGCGCCCCGGGCCGCACGCCCTCGTGCACACCGGGCACCATCCGTACACCGGTCTCCTCAGGCCGCCCGGCCAGCCGCACATACTCCGCCAGCGACTCCAACGACCAGGGACCGGCCCGCTCCTCGGGTTCGATGCGGTACGGCCACCACAGGGCACCGGCCACGGCGGAGGTGGTCTCCTCGGCCGGTTCTCTGGTCCAGACGCGCACGCGGTATCCGCGCCGGGCGAGAGTGAGGGCGGTGGTCAGCCCGATGACTCCGCTGCCCACGACGACGACCTCAGTGTCCATCCGGGGATCGTACGGGTGGGCGGCGCCCGCCGGACCTTCGCGTACGCGCGCCTTCGGCGTGGGGCCGGTCGCCGGACCAGGGGGCCCCGCGACCTCGTTAGGATGGCCAGCTGATGACTGCGACTCTCGTTGCCAAGGAACTGGCCGCCGGGCACGGCGACCGCTCGCTCTTCGCCGGTCTCGACCTGGTCGTGGCACCCGGCGAGGTGATCGGTCTCGTCGGCGCCAACGGGGCGGGCAAATCAACCCTGTTGAGGCTGCTCGCCGGACTGGACGCCCCCCAGGAGGGCCGGATCGGCCTCTCGCCGCCCACCGCCACCGTCGGGCACCTGCCGCAGGAACCCGAGCGCAGGCCGGGCGAGAGCGTGGCGGGGTTCCTGGCCCGCCGTACCGGAGTGGCCGAAGCGCAGCGCCTGATGGACGAGGCCGCCGAGGCGCTGGCGGTCTCCGCGCCGGGCGCCGACGACGCCTACGCGAACGCCCTGGAGCGCTGGCTGGCCCTGGGCGGCGCCGACCTGGAAGATCGGTCGGCGGAAGTGGCCGCCTCGCTCGGGCTCGCGGTGAGCCTGGAACAGCCGATGACCTCGCTCTCCGGCGGCCAGGCCGCCCGGGCCTCGCTCGCCTCGCTGCTGCTCTCCCGCTACGACGTCTTCCTCCTCGACGAGCCCACCAACGACCTCGACCTGGATGGACTCGAACGCCTGGAACGCTTCGTCACCGGGCTGCGCGCCGGGACCGTTCTGGTCAGCCACGACCGCGAGTTCCTCGCCCGCACGGTGACCAAGGTCCTCGAACTCGACCTCGCCCAGCGGCAGATCAACCTCTACGGCGGTGGCTACGAGTCCTACCTCGAAGAACGCGAGCGCGCCCGGCTGCACGCCCGCGAGGAGTTCGAGGAGTACGCCGACAAGAAGGCCGCCCTCCAGGACCGTGCGCACACGCAGCGGTCATGGATGGACAAGGGTGTGAAAAACGCTCGGCGCAAGGCGACCGACAACGACAAGCTCGGGCGCAAGTTCCGGTCCGAGGCCAGCGAGAAGCAGGCGGCCAAGGCGCGGCAGACCCAGCGCATGATCGAGCGGCTCGACGTCGTCGAGGAACCGCGCAAGGAGTGGGAGCTGCGGATGCACATCGCCTCCGCCCCTCGCTCCGGAGCCGTGGTGGCCACCTTGCGCGAGGCCGAAGTACGCCGTGGGGACTTCGCGTTCGGTCCGGTGAGCCTGCAGGTCGACTGGGCCGACCGGATCGCGGTAACCGGAGCCAACGGCGCGGGCAAGTCCACCCTGCTCGCCGCGCTGCTCGGGCGCCTCCCGCTCGACGCGGGTCACGCCACCCTGGGCGCCTCCGTGGTGGTCGGCGAGGTGGACCAGGCGCGCCAGCTCTTCTACGGTCCCGCCCCGCTGCTCGACGCCTTCCGGGAGACGGTGCCCGACCAGGACCCGGCCGAAGTACGCACCCTGCTCGCCAAGTTCGGGCTCGGCGCCGACCACGTACTGCGGCAGGCGTCCTCCCTGTCACCCGGCGAGCGGACGCGTGCGGCGCTCGCCCTGCTCCAGGCCAGGGGCGTCAACCTGCTGGTGCTCGACGAGCCGACCAACCACCTCGACCTGCCCGCCATCGAACAGCTCGAATCCGCCCTGGACTCCTACCGCGGCACTCTCCTGCTCGTCACCCACGACCGCCGGATGCTCGACGCCGTACAGCTCACGCGGCGTATCGAGGTGGCGGACGGGAAGATCACGGAGGTCTGAGCGGGGCGGACGGTCCGGTCCTTGGTTGTCCGGTCCTCGAAGAAGAGACCGGGAAGCGAGGAGCCGGACTTCGAGAGAACAGGCTTCGAGAAAGCGGACTTCGAGAAGCCGGACAACGAAGGGCCGGGCGTCATCGCTTCGCGACGCCCGGCCCTTCACACCGTTCTCACCGTCCTCGGGACGGAGGCTCAGCGCTTGGGGTCGACCAGACCGGCCCGGCGCAGCGCGTCCGCCATGGCGCTGTTGGCGGGCGCGGCCTGCGGACGGCCACCGCCGCCTCCGCCACCACGCTGGCCGCCGCCGTTGCCCCCGCGCTGGCCCTGGCCGCCGCCTCCGCGCTGGCCGCCACCTCCGCCGCCGCGCTGGTTGCGCTCCCCACGCTCCCCGCGCTGCTGCGGCGGGCGCCCGCCGCCACGCGGTCCGCGGTCGCCGCGCTGCTCGGAGCGCTCGCCGCGCGGCGCCGCCTCGTCGTCGAGGCGCAGCGTCAGCGAGATCCGCTTGCGCGGGATGTCCACGTCGAGGACCTTCACCTTGACGATGTCGCCGGGCTTGGCCACGTCCCGCGGGTCCTTGACGAAGGTCCGCGACATCGCCGAGACGTGTACCAGGCCGTCCTGGTGCACACCGATGTCCACGAAGGCGCCGAAGGCCGCGACATTGGTGACCACGCCCTCCAGGACCATCCCGGAGGACAGGTCCGAGATCTTCTCGACGCCCTCCTTGAAGGTGGCCGTACGGAACGCGGGCCGCGGGTCGCGCCCGGGCTTCTCCAGTTCCTTGAGGATGTCGGTGACCGTCGGCAGACCGAAGCTGTCGTCGACGAAGTCCGCGGGCTTCAGCGAGCGCAGCACCGCGGTGTTGCCGATCAGCGCGGCCACCTCGTCACCGGCGCGCTCGCCCATCCTGCGCACCACCGGATACGACTCCGGGTGCACGCTGGAGGCGTCCAGCGGATCGTCGCCGCCCCGGATCCGCAGGAACCCCGCGCACTGCTCGTACGCCTTCGGGCCGAGCCGGGGCACGGACTTCAGGGCGGCGCGGGAGCGGAACGGGCCGTTGGAGTCGCGGTGCGTCACGATGTTCTCGGCGAGCCCGGAACCGATCCCGGAGACCCGCGCGAGCAGCGGGGCGGAGGCGGTGTTGACGTCCACGCCGACGCCGTTCACACAGTCCTCGACGACCGCGTCAAGGGAGCGGGACAGCTTCACCTCGGACAGGTCGTGCTGGTACTGACCGACTCCGATCGACTTGGGGTCGATCTTGACCAGTTCGGCGAGCGGGTCCTGAAGGCGGCGCGCGATGGACACGGCGCCGCGCAGCGAGACGTCCATGGCGGGCAGTTCCTGCGAGGCGAAGGCCGAGGCGGAGTACACCGAAGCGCCCGCCTCCGAGACCATCACCTTGGTGAGCTTCAACTCCGGGTGCTTGGTGATGAGTTCACCGGCGAGCTTGTCCGTCTCCCGGGAGGCGGTGCCGTTGCCGATCGCGACCAGCTCGACCGAGTGCTCCGCGGCCAGCCGGGCCAGCTTCGCGATCGCCTCGTCCCACTTGTTCTGCGGGACGTGCGGGTGGATCACGTCCGTGGCGACGACCTTGCCGGTGGCGTCGACGATGGCGACCTTCACACCGGTACGGAAACCGGGGTCGAGGCCGAGCGTGGCGCGCGTCCCCGCGGGTGCGGCGAGCAGCAGGTCGCGCAGGTTGGCCGCGAAGACCTGTACGGCCTCGTCCTCGGCCGTGGTGCGCAGCCGCAGCCGCAGGTCGATGCCCAGGTGGACCAGGATGCGGGTGCGCCAGGCCCAGCGCACCGTGTCCTGGAGCCACTTGTCGCCCGGCCGTCCCTGGGCGGCGATGCCGAACCGGTCCGCCACCAGCGCCTCGTACGAGGAGGGGCCGGTCTCCTCCGCCGCGTCGGCGGGCTCCGGCTCCAGGGCGAGGTCGAGGATCTCCTCCTTCTCACCGCGCAGCATGGCGAGGATCCGGTGCGAGGGAAGCTGGGTGAACTCCTCGGCGAAGTCGAAGTAGTCGGCGAACTTCGCGCCCGCCTCCTCCTTGCCCTCCCGGACCTTGGCCGCGAAACGGCCGCGCTGCCACATGCGTTCGCGCAGCTCGCCGATGAGGTCGGCGTCCTCCGAGAAGCGCTCGGTGAGGATCGCGCGGGCGCCGTCGAGCGCCGCCTGCGCGTCGGCCACGCCCTTGTCGGCGTCGACGAAGGCGGCGGCGGCCGCGGCCGGCTCCACCGAGGGGTCGCCGAGCAGGCCCTCGGCCAGTGGTTCGAGACCGGCCTCACGGGCGATCTGCGCCTTGGTACGCCGCTTCGGCTTGAACGGAAGGTAGATGTCCTCCAGCCGCGCCTTGGTCTCGGCGGCGCGGATCCGGGCCTCCAACTCCTCGGTCAGCTTGCCCTGTTCGCGCACCGATTCGAGGATCGCGCTCCGGCGCTCCTCCAGTTCGCGCAGATACCGCAGCCGCTCCTCGAGGGTGCGCAGCTGCGCATCGTCGAGCATCTCGGTGGCTTCCTTGCGGTAACGGGCGATGAACGGCACCGTCGAACCGCCGTCCAGCAGTTCCACGGCAGCCTTCACCTGCCGCTCCCGCACGCCGAGTTCCTCGGCGATCCTGCCTTCGATGGACCCTGTGAGGGCTGTGGTCACGATCCCGTACCGCCTTATCCGGTTCAGCTTGCGCCGCAATTGTGGCAGGCCGGACCGACATCCGGGGGACAGGGCGGCCGCGGCAGCGTGCCGCCGCGAACCGGGCGGCGGGCGCGCACCGTCGGCGGGACGTCCGTCACCCGGTCACCCAAGAGCCCCGCACCGCCGTACGGATGCGCTCAGCCCTTGCCGATCATGTCGTCCGGGAAGGCGCCGTTGAGGAAGGCCGTGGTGAGGAAACCGGTGGCCAGTTCGGTCAGTCGGGCCACCTTGTCCGCGCCGAGATGCTCGTACGGTGCGACATCGAGACGGTCGGTGGCCAGCTCCAGTTCCTTGCGGTGGGCGACGCCCTCGGGGGTGGGCTCGCCGTCGGCGTCCAGGAGACCGCGTCCGCGCAGTCGTTCGGCGGCCGCGTCCCAGTCCGCCTCGGTCCAACCCCGGGTGGCCAGTACCCACTTGGGGGTCATGCCCTTGCCGGTCGCGGTGTGCGTCACCAGGGCTTCCACCGGGTCGAGGCCGGCGGCGAGCAGGGCCGCCAGATGACCGTCGCCGCGGTGCTCGCGCAGCAGGGTCGCGGCGTGCCAGAGGGCCAGATGCGGAGCGTCCGGCACCGGCAGGGCCGCGTGCGCCGCGTACAGCGGGCGCGCGTGCGGGGCGCAGGCCTGGGCGGCGTGCAGGGCGAGGTCGGCGGCCTCCGCCAGCTCCGGTGAGCCGATGATCTCCTCGCCGAGCAGGCGCCGCAGACTCGTGTCCACGGCGCGCAGCCGGGCGTCGAGTACCGCCGCGGGGGAGGCCGTCCGCCAGACCGCGGGCACGTGCCGGGCCACGAGCTCGGGGCGGAAGTTGTAGAAGGTGGCCGTGACCACCGGCGCCTCGACCGGCCCGAGGGCGGCGGCCCGCACGGCGAAGTACGCGGCACTGCGGTCCTCGACTCCCAGCTCGGCCAGCTCCGACGCCAGCTCGGGGGAGAAGTAGTGGGTGGAGTGCAGCGGGTTGAGGACGTTGTGGCAGCGGCGGGCGGCGCGGTCGGGCAAGGCGGCAGTCGTCATGGCCTCATGCTACTGACCGGTCGGTACGTCGCCGAGGGGCGTGTCATCGCGACTCTTGAACCGGATCGCGACTCTTGAACCGGCGGGCGGCGAGGGGGCGCGTCCGCCCGGGGATGCGCGTGGCAGCGGCGGTGGCAGGAAGAGTGGGGCCCCCGTCATTGCTGCCATCCGGCAGGCCCGCGAGAATTCCGGGCATGACCGCAACACCCGGCGCCCGTCGGGCCGTTCACCCCCGGCCCGTCCTGTTCGTCCTCTTCGACGGCCTGCAGAGCCTGGACCTCACCGGACCGTTCGAGGTCTTCAGCGGGGCGGGCCGACACCTGAGGGACAGCGGCGCCTACCCGCTGCGTACCGCCTCGCCGGGCGGGCTTCCGATCAGGACCGACAGCGGGCTGACCCTGATGCCGGACCTCGCGCTCGAAGACGCCGAGGTGCCGCACACTCTGGTGGTCCCCGGCGGCCCCGGAGCCAACCGCGCGGACCCGGTACTGGTCGACTGGCTGCGCGAGCACGGCCCGCGCGCCGAACGGCTGGTCTCGGTCTGCACCGGCAGCTTGCTGCTCGCCGCGACCGGCCTGCTCGACGGACGCCGGGCCACCACGCACTGGGCGTACTGCGCGACCCTCGCCCGTGACCATCCGGCCGTACGCGTCGAACCCGAGCCGATCTTCGTACGCGACGGAAAGGTGTCCACCTCGGCGGGCGTGACCGCCGGGATCGACCTGGCGCTGACCCTGGTCGAGGAGGACTACGGCCACGAGACCGCGCTGACCGTGGCCCGGTACCTGGTGGTCTTCCTCCGACGGCCGGGAAACCAGGCGCAGTTCAGCGTGCAGCTCGCCGCGCAGACCGCACACAGCGAACCGCTGCGGGAGGTGCAGCACTGGATCGCCGAGCACCCGGCGGCCGACCTCTCGGTGGAGACCCTCGCCGCCCGCGCGAACCTCTCCCCGCGCCACTTCGCCCGCGCCTTCCGGGCCGAGACCGGCGTGACGCCCGGCCGCTACGTCGAGCGCGTACGGGTCGAGCAGGCCCGCCGCCTCCTGGAGGACTCCTCGTACGGCGTGGAGGAGATCTCCCGGCACTGCGGCTACGGAACGCCCGAGGCGATGCGCCGCGCCTTCGTGAAAACGCTGGGCGCACCGCCCTTCGAGTACCGCCGCCGCTTCCGCCCGGAGCGGAGCACCGAGGCCGTTCCGGCATCTGCATCGGCCTGAGACGCCGCTAGCCACGCCAACCCCCGCCCAGGGCCCACCCCGCCGTCCTCGCAGCCCTCAACTGCCGCCGGACGTAAGCCTTTTGCTGCCCAGTCCCCTGGATCAAGCATCACATCTCAGCGCATAACGGCGCCACAGAACGGCGCAACAGAACGGCGCAACAGAACCGCGCCACAGAACCGCACCGCACCCAACGCCCGAAAGGATCTCCCATGCAGATCGCCTTCGTTCTCTTCCCGGGATTCACCTCGCTCGACATCGTCGGCCCGTTCGAGATGCTGGCCAAGCTGCCGGACACGGAGTCCGTCTTCGTCGCCGAGCGCACCGGCGAGTACCGCAACGAGGACGGTCAGCTCGCCCTCGTCGCCGACCGGACCCTGCGGGAGGTGTCGCGGCCCGACATCGTGGTGGTTCCCGGCGGGCCGGGGCAGGCCGACCAGATGGACAACCAGGTCCTCCTGGACTGGCTGCGCGAGGTGGACGCGCACAGCACCTGGACCACCTCGGTATGCACCGGCTCGCTCCTGCTGGCCGCCGCCGGACTGCTGACCGGCCGGACCGCCACCTCGCACTGGCTCGCCCTCGACGAACTGACCGCGCGTGGCGTGCGGGCGACGGGCCGACGTGTGGTCACCGACGGCAAGTACGTGACCGCCGCCGGAGTCTCCTCCGGCATCGACATGGGCCTCCTGCTCGCGGGCCGGGTGGCCGGCGACGAGGTGGCGCAGTCCATCCAGCTGCTCACCGAGTACGACCCGCAGCCGCCCTACGACGCGGGTTCCCCGGAGAAGGCACCCGCCGAACTCGTCGCGCAGTGGCGTGCCCGGAGCGGCGCGTCGCAGTGAGGCGGTCGGCGTGGTCCGGTCAGGCGGGGAGTGGGAGGGCGGCGAGGTCGGGGGCCGCCCCGGCCGGTCAGCCCGAGGCCGTCCAGCCGAAGCGCGGGGCACGCCGCTCCAGGAAGGCGCTGATGCCCTCGGCGGCCTCGGAGCTGCTCGCGACCTCGGCGGACCAGTGGTCCACGCGGTCGATCCGTCCGGCCGCGTACTCCTTGGCCGCGGACTGTGTGAGCAGTGAGCGCGAGGTGAGGGTACGGGTGAACTCGGCCACCCGCTTGTCGAGTTCACCGGCGGGGAGCACCTCGTCGACCAGGCCGGTGCGCAAGGCGCGGGCGGAGTCGACGAGTTCACCGGAGAACAGCAGGTACTTGGCGGCGGCGGGGCCCACCAGTGAGACCAGGCGCGCGGTGGACGAGGCCGGGTAGACGATGCCGAGCTTGGCCGGGGTGACCCCGAACAGTGACCCGTCCTCGCAGAACCGCAGATCGCAGGCGGCGGCCAACTGGCTTCCGCCGCCCACGCAGTAGCCACGAATCGCGGCGAGCGTCGGCTTCGGGAAGTGCGCCAGCGCCTCTTCGGCCCGTACGGCGAGGTGCTGGGCGTCGGCCGGGCTGCCGTCCTCGCCGCGGAGGGTGGAGATGTCGGCGCCCGCGCAGAAGGTCTCGCCCTCGCCGGTGAGTACCAGCGCGCGCACCGTGTCGTCGGCGGCGAGTTGGTCGAGGAGCGACGGCAGCGAGGCCCACATGCCCGCGGTCATGGCGTTGCGCTTGGCGGGGTGGTGAATGACGACGGTGGCCACCGAATCGGCGACCCGGTGCAGCAGCTGGGGCTCCATGCAGCGGATCGTAACCGGCGGTTGATCTCTGTCGGGGGTGCCGTCCGTCACAGGCCCGGCGCGGTGCTGGTTCGCGCGGTTTCGCGTGCCCTGGCCGTATCCGTCCTATGCGGGTGCGATTGAATCCGGAACAAGTCGGGCGGTACCCGGTCCGTGCCGGGGCGCACTCGGGCCGCAACGGTCAGAATGCGTCGATACTCGGCGACTTGTGGTCATGCCCGCGGCATGGACCGGTCCGTTCCCAAGACTTTGACTGTGGCGACAATCGAGTACAGGGGTGGCGACCGGACGATGGAGGACCGCGGGTGGGGGACGCTGCCGCGGCCGGGGGCGGGTGCGCGGGTGCCCGCGGGCGCACCGGCGGGGGCACCACCGCCCTACGAGGGTGTGTGGCGATTCACCGCACAGGCCGAGGAGGCCTCGGTGCCCAAGGCGCGGCACGCGGTACGTGACCTGCTGCGCAGGCAGCAGGTCCCGGTCTCGGACGAAGTGGTGCAGGGGCTGCTGCTGATCGTCTCCGAACTCGCCACCAACGCCGTCCGGCATGCGGCGGTGCTCTCGCCCCTGCTCGCCGTCGAGGTGGCCGTGGGCGCCGAGTGGGTGCGCGTCTCCGTCGAGGACAACCACCCCTACCGGCCCACCGCCCTGGTGGCCGACCACGCGCAGACCGGAGGTCGCGGTCTGCTGCTGGTGCGGGAGGTCACCAGGGAGGCGGGTGGCGTCTGCGACGTGGAGCACACCGCGGGCGGCGGCAAGATCATCTGGGCCGCCCTGCCGCTGACCACGCTGGGCGCCAGCTGAACCGTTTCGCGGCCGCCCTCGGGCGGCCGCCGGTTCACCAGCCCGCGGCGGGGCCCGTCAGTTCCCGTACCGCGGGACGCGCGGCGTCGAGGACCGTCATGAACCAGGCCGAGAACGTGTCCCGTGCGTGCCGCTCGGCGAGCTCGGCGGCCGTGACGAAGGCGGTGTCGGCGATCTCCTCGGGGTCCGGCTCGAGCGGCGACTGCACCATGCCGACGAAGAGATGGTTGAACTCCTGCTCCACCAGGCCCGATTCGGGGTCCGGATGGTTGTAGCGGACCGTGCCCGCCTCGGCGAGCAGCGAGGGCGAGATGCCGAGTTCCTCGTGCGTCCTGCGGGCCGCCGCCGTGAACGGGGCCTCGCCCGGGTACGGGTGCCCGCAGCAGGTGTTGGACCACACGCCGGGGGAGTGGTACTTGCCGAGCGCGCGCCGCTGGAGCAGCAGTCGCCCCTGCTCGTCGAAGAGGAACACCGAGAAGGCGCGGTGGAGTTGGCCGGGAGCCTGATGGGCGGCGAGCTTCTCGGCGGTGCCGAGTGTGTTGCCCTCCTCGTCGACCAGTTCAAGCAGGATCGGATCCGTCGTGGATCCGGGTGCGCCGTCCGTCTCGGTGGCAGGTGTGATCGGCATGCCCATCCTTCGCTCGTTCTTCGCGCCCCAAGTCTGCCGTATCCCACTGACATCGGGTGGTTCCGGCGGATTTCGCATGTCCCGCAGGGGGATCGCGAGTCGTCGGCACTGGGACGACCGGCCGGATGGCCGACCGGTCTCCTGATCGTGCCCGGGGGTCACCGAGGCGATACGTCCCGTAAGGGTGGCGTCCGACAGGGGCGCGTGCTCCTCGCGCGAGGGCTCACCGGAAGGGCGGAGTCCCGCGGGGAGCGAAGCCGCACCGGAACAGGAAGTGAAGTCCCGCAGGAGCAGTCGGTGAAGCTTCACAGGATGGGCGCTTCACAGGAAAGGGACAGGAAACCGGCGGTTGTCCGGCACATGGGGCCGGACAGCGCGAAGGCCGCCCCTGGGGCGGCCCGGGCAGAAGCCTGAGGAGTCAGGCGTCCGCCCCTCGCTTCAACCGCATATGCACCGGACGCGCCCGCAAGTCGGGCAGACGGGGACGTGCACGCTTCCTCCTTCGGCTTCTGGTGCCGGGGCGTGCGTGCGGGGCGGCCCGGGAGGGAGTCCGGGCCGACGTCCGCCTGCACACCTGTCGGCAGCGGGGGGCGGTTTTCGTGACGGCATCGAATCCGCGGTGCCGTCGTCCCCCCGCATCGGTACAGACGTCGCGGATGGCCGTCGAGTTCCCTCCCGTCCTGGTTCTCTGCTCTCCGCCGCTGTTTTGCCTGTTTGTCGCGCATGGGCCGAGATCCCGGATTCCCGGGGCCGACTGACCCTGTGTCCGTTTCGCCCGGGGGTGCCGCGGCTCAGTGGCAGAGCCTGGCCTCGTGCTCGGCGTGCCCGCCGGGCTCCAGCTGGAAGGTGCAGTGCTCCACGTCGAAGTGGTGGCCGAGACAGCCCTGCAACTCGTGCAGCATCTTCTCGTGGCCGATCGCGTCGAGTACGTCCGAGCGGACCACGACGTGCGCCGAGAGCACGGGCAGACCCGAAGTGATCGTCCAGGCATGCAGATCGTGTACGTCCTCCACTCCGTCGAGGGCCAGTATGTGCGCGCGGACCTCCGCGATGTCCACACCCTTGGGCGCGGCTTCCAGAAGTACGTCGAGGGTCTCGCGGAGGAGTTTGACCGTACGCGGCACGATCATCAGGGCGATCACGAGCGAGGCGACCGGGTCCGCGGCCTGCCAGCCGGTCGTCATGATCACCACGGCGGAGATCAGTACCGCGACCGAGCCGAGGGCGTCGGCCACGACCTCCAGGAAGGCGCCGCGGACGTTGAGGCTCTCCTGCTGACCGCGCATCAGCATCAGCAGCGAGGCGACATTGGCCACGAGGCCGACGAGTGCGAACGCGATCACGGGTCCGGTTTCGGTGTCCGCCGGGTTGATGAACCGATGGATCGCCTCGTACAGCACATAGCCGCCCACTCCCAGCAGCAGCAGGCAGTTGGCGAGGGCGGCGAGGATCTCGGCGCGTGCGTAGCCGAAGGTGCGCTTGTCGCTGGGCGGCAGCCCGGCGAAGTGGATGGCGAGCAGGGCCATGGCGAGCCCGAGCGCGTCCGTCGCCATATGGGCCGCGTCGGCGATCAGCGCCAGCGAGTCGGCGACCAAGCCGCCCACGACCTCGACGAGCGTCACACCGAGTGTGATCGCGAGCGCAATGCGCAGCCGACCGCGGTACGCGGCGCTCGCGGTGCCCGGGGCCGCGCCGTGTCCGTGCGCGTGCCCGTGGTCGTGACCTGCCCCCATGCCGACACCTCCGTCCGGCCCGTGAAGGCCCTCCCGCCACTGCTACGAGCCGATGGCCGTGATCCCTGGGATCTCCCGGCACGCCGACAGTGAACTACGTTCCCGACCGTTCGGGCAACACGGCAGTGAACACCGTTGTCATATGCTCTGACCTGCGGAAATGATGATCGGAGCCAAGTAATCCGGAGGGATCGGTTCCGGCCTCCCGGGCTGGAATCGGCGGGCGGGGGCGCAGGGCCGTGCTCCGCGGGTGCTTTCAGGGCGATGGATTCCGCTTCTCGCTCATCTCCGGCGGTGCGGGCGCGAGTTGGTGTGTGCGTACCGGCCCGGCGCAGTGCTGTGCGTGAGCAAATAGCCGTGACGGCGGGTGAGATGAACGCGGGGCGGCAGTGGTGACAGGGCGTCGCGTGGTTCGCGTGGGGCCGCCTCGTGGTGTGGCCGAAAGGCCCTTCGGCCGCCAAGGGCTGCCCCCCGGGCGCGGAGTCGGGCCCGCCCTCCCTCATGTGATCAGCGATGTCGCGGCCGCGAGGGCCAACTGGGCGCTTTCGGTGGACCGTAGGCATGTCGTAAATGTGTTGGTATGAGAGGCGGGTTTGTCGGCCCGGGGGCACATCCGTGATGATGATCGTGGCGGCCGAAAAGTCAGCACCCGCTTATCGGATCATGAACGTGTGGTGAACCCACGCCCCTCGTCATCCGGTACCCTCTGCCGAATCGCCGCCCGGCGGGACCGGCCAGAGGCGTTTCAGCAGCAATGATCCGGCGCGCGAAGGTGCCGAAGTCAAGGAGTGGATTCGTCTGTCGACCGCGATCGTCACCGGTTCCGCGGTGCCCGGGTCCCCTCTTCGGGGTGATCTGGAGGCACTGGGCTTCGAGGTGCGGTACGCCGAGGACGCGTCACAGGTGGCCGGATTGCTCCAGGACGTCCCGGCGGGGCGGCGGGTGGCCGTGGTCGACAGTCGTTTCGTCGGTCACCGGCACGCACTCCGGCTCGCCCTGACCGACCCCCGCTTCCCCGTCGCGGCCGTACCCGGCGCACTCACCGCACAGCCCGCCGCGCGCCCAGCGCTGACGCGCGCACTGGCCGCCGAGGTCACCGCGACCGTGGGCGGATCCGGGACCGCCGCCCTCGCCGTCGACTCACCGGCCGACCGGCTCACCGAGAACCTGCTCGCCGACGGCGGCGACGTCCACCGGCCCGAACTCGGCACTCTCGTCGCCGAAGTGCCCACGGACACCGCCGCGCGCGAAGCGGCCCGGGCGGCCGTCACCGCCGTCGACGAGGAAGCGGTCCGGCTACGCACCGCCGTGAAGTCGCGCGACGGCTTCTTCACGACGTTCTGCATCAGCCCCTACTCCCGCTACCTCGCCCGCTGGTGCGCCCGGCGCGGACTCACTCCGAACCAGGTCACCACCGCCTCGCTGCTCACCGCCCTGCTCGCGGCGGGCTGCGCGGCCACCGGCGAGCGCATCGGCTTCGTGGCCGCGGGCGTCCTGCTGCTCCTGTCCTTCGTACTCGACTGCGCGGACGGCCAACTCGCCCGCTACTCCCTCCAGTACTCCACCCTCGGTGCCTGGCTGGACGCGACCTTCGACCGCGCCAAGGAGTACGCCTACTACGTGGGTCTCGCCCTCGGCGCCGCGGCCGCCACCGGCGACGACGTATGGGCGCTCGCGCTGGGCGCGATGGTGCTCCAGACCTGCCGCCACGTCGTCGACTTCGCCTTCAACGAGGCCAATCACGACGCCAGCGCCAACACCAGTCCCACCGCCGCGCTCTCCGACCGGCTCGACCGGCTCGGCTGGACGGTGTGGCTGCGCCGCATGATCGTGCTGCCCATCGGCGAACGCTGGGCGCTGATCGCCCTGCTCACGGCCGTGACCACACCCCGGATCACGCTCGTGGTGCTGCTCGTCGGCTGCTCGGTCGCCGCCCTGTACACCACGGCCGGACGCGTACTGCGCTCGCTCACCCGCAAGGCGCACCGCACCGAGCGGGCCACCGCCGCACTCGCCGACCTGTGCGACACCGGCGCCATCGCCGCCTCGGTCGCCGCACTCGGCCACCGCACCGCGCGCGCCCTGCCCGCTCTCGCGCCCGTCGCCCTCGCCGTCCTCGGCGGCGCGCTCGTGGTGACGGCCGGCGCGGTCGCGGACTTCGGCAGCGTCTGGCCGGTCCTCGCCGCGGCCGTCTACTGCCTCACCTCGGGCCTGGCCGTCGCGCGCCCCCTCGGGGGCAGCCTGGACTGGCTGGTCCCGCCCGTCTTCCGGGCGGCGGAGTACTGCACGGTGCTCGTGCTCGCCGCTCGCTCGGAGGTGAACGGAGCCTTGCCCGCGGCTTTCGGGCTGGTGGCCGCGGTCGCCTACCATCATTACGACACCGTGTACCGCATCCGTGGCGGCACCGGTGCACCCCCGCACTGGCTGGTGAGGACCGTCGGCGGGCATGAGGGCAGGACGCTGCTGGTCACCGCGCTGGCCGCGTCGCTCGCCACCTCGGATTTCACTGTCGCGCTCACGGCACTCGCCGTGCTCGTGGCCCTCGTGGTGCTCGTCGAGAGCATCCGCTTCTGGGTGTCCGCGAAGGCACCCGCCGTACACGACGAAGGAGAACCCGCATGATCGGCCTCGTGCTCGCGGCCGGCGCTGGCCGGCGTCTGCGCCCCTACACCGACACCCTGCCGAAGGCACTGGTGCCGGTCGGACCCGAAGGCGACGAGGAGAGCCTGACGGTTCTCGACCTGACCCTCGGCAACTTCGCCGAGATCGGGCTCACCGAGGTCGCGGTCATCGTCGGCTACCGCAAGGAGGCCGTCTACGAGCGCAAGGCCGCTCTGGAGGCCAAGTACGGCCTGAAGATCACGCTGATCGACAACGACAAGGCCGAGGAGTGGAACAACGCCTACTCCCTGTGGTGCGGCCGGGACTCGATCAAGCACAGCGTGATCCTCGCCAACGGCGACACCGTGCACCCCGTCTCCGTCGAGAAGACCCTGCTCGCCGCGCGCGGTGAGGGCAAGCGGATCATCCTCGCCCTGGACACCGTCAAGCAGCTCGCCGACGAGGAGATGAAGGTCGTCGTCGACCCGGAGAAGGGCGTCCAGCGCATCACCAAGCTGATGGACCCCGCCGAGGCCACCGGCGAGTACATCGGCGTCACCCTCATCGAGGGCGAGGCCGCCGACGAACTCGCCGACGCGCTGAAGACCACCTTCGAGCGCGACCCCGACCTCTACTACGAGGACGGCTACCAGGAGCTCGTGAACCGCGGCTTCAAGATCGATGTCGCGCCCATTGGTGACGTCAAGTGGGTCGAGATCGACAACCACGACGACCTCGCCAAGGGTCGTGAGATCGCATGCCAGTACTGACCCGGCTCATCCCCTCGCCGGTCGTCGTCGACATCCGGCCGGGGGTGCTCGACCACCTGGCCACCATCCTGTCCGACCAGCGCATCGCGCCGTCGGGCCGGATGGCCTTCGCCATCAGCGGCGGCTCCGGGCAGGTACTGCGCGAGCGGTTCGCCCCGGCGCTGCCGCACGCGGACTGGTTCGACGACGCCGACGGAACCATCGACGGTGCGGTGCGCCTGGCCGACTCCATCAAGAGGGGCGGCCACTACGACGCGGTGATCGGCCTCGGCGGCGGCAAGGTCATCGACTGCGCCAAGTACGCCGCGGCGCGGGTCGGTCTGCCCCTGGTCGCAGTGGCCACCAACCTCGCCAACGACGGTCTGTGCTCCCCGGTCGCCACCCTGGACAACGACGCGGGCCGCGGCTCGTACGGCGTGCCCAACCCGATCGGGATCGTCATCGACCTCGATGTGATCCGCGAGGCGCCCGTGCGCTTCGTACGGGCCGGCATCGGCGATGTGATCTGCAAGATCTCCGCCGTCGCCGACTGGGAACTCTCCCACCGGGAGAACGGCGAGCAGGTCGACGGCCTCGCCGCCGCCATGGCGCGTCAGGCGGCCGAGGCCGTACTGCGCCACCCCGGCGGCATCGGCGACGACGACTTCCTGACCACGCTGTCCGAGGCGCTGGTCCTGTGCGGCATCTCCATGTCCGTGGCCGGGGACAGCCGCCCGGCCTCCGGTGCCTGCCACGAGATCAGCCACGCCTTCGACCTCACCTTCCCCAAGCGCAACGCGCTGCACGGGGAACAGTGCGGCCTCGGCGGCGCCTTCGCCACCTTCCTGCGCGGCGACCACGACACCGCGGGGCACATGACCGAGGTGCTGCGCCGCCACGGACTCCCGGTGCTCCCCGAGGAGATCGGCTTCTCGATGGACGAGTTCGTGCGGGTCGTGGAATTCGCCCCGCAGACCCGCCCCGGCCGCTACACCATCCTCGAGCACCTCGACCTGTCCACCAACCAGATCAAGGACGCATACGCCGACTATGCCAAGGCCATCGGTAGCTGAGCTCCGCCCCGTCGTCCACCCCGCCGGGGTGAAGGACCGGCGCAGCGGTGAGCACTGGGCGGGACGCCTGTACATGCGAGAGGTCTCGCTGCGCGTCGACCGCTACCTGGTCGACACCAGGATCACGCCCAACCAGCTCACGTACCTGATGACCGTCTTCGGTGTGCTCGCGGCCCCGGCGCTGCTCGTGCCGGGCGTCGCGGGGGCCGTGCTCTGCGTGCTCGCGGTACAGATGTACCTGCTCCTGGACTGCGTCGACGGCGAGATCGCGCGCTGGCGCAGTCAGTACTCGCTCGGCGGGGTCTACCTGGACCGGGTCGGCGCCTACCTCACCGACGCCGCGGTCCTGGTCGGCCTCGGTCTGCGCGCGGCGGACCTGTGGGGCACCGGCCGTATCGACTGGCTGTGGGCGTTCCTCGGCACGCTGGCCGCGCTCGGCGCGATACTGATCAAGGCGGAGACCGACCTCGTGGGCGTGGCCCGCCACCAGGCCGGGATGCCGCCGGTGCAGGAGTCGGCGTCCGCGCCGCGCTCCTCCGGGATGGCGACGGCGCGGCGGGCCGCCGCGGCGCTGAAGTTCCACCGGCTGATCCTCGGTATCGAGGCCTCCCTGCTCATCCTGGTCCTCGCCATCCTGGACGCGGCCCGGGGCGACCTCTTCTTCACCCGTCTGGGCACCGCCGTCCTCGCGGGCATCGCGCTGCTGCAGACCCTGCTGCACCTGGTGTCCGTCCTCGCGTCGAGCAGGCTGAAGTGACCGGCCCGGCGGGAGGCGCCCCCAGAGTCGGCGCGGTCATCATCACCATGGGAAACCGCCCCGAGGAACTGCGCGCGCTCCTCGACTCGGTCGCCGGGCAGGTCGGCGACCCGGTCGAGGTGGTGGTCGTGGGCAACGGTTCGCCGGTGCCCGACGTCCCCGCCGGAGTCAAGACCATCGAACTGCCCGAGAACCTGGGCATCCCCGGCGGCCGCAATGTCGGCATCGAGGCCTTCGGGCCCGCCGGACGGGATGTCGACATCCTGCTCTTCCTCGACGACGACGGTCTCCTCGCCCGCAAGGACACCGCACAGCTCTGCCGCCAGGCGTTCGCCGACGACCCCGAGCTCGGCATCATCAGCTTCCGCATCGTCGACCCGGAGACCGGGGCGACGCAGCGCCGTCATGTCCCGCGCCTGCGGGCCTCCGACCCGATGCGTTCCTCCCGGGTCACCACCTTCCTCGGCGGCGCCAACGCGGTGCGCACCAAGGTCTTCGCCGAGGTGGGGGAGCTGCCCGAGGAGTTCTTCTACGCCCATGAGGAGACCGACCTCGCCTGGCGCGCGCTCGACGCCGACTGGATGATCGACTACCGCTCCGACATGGTCCTCAACCACCCCACGGCGGCCCCGTCCCGGCATGCCGTTTATCACCGCATGGTGGCCCGCAACCGTGTCTGGCTCGCCAGGCGAAACCTTCCGGCCACGCTCGTCCCGGTCTATCTCGGCGTCTGGCTGCTGCTCACCCTGGTCCGCCGCCCCTCCCGTCCGGCGCTCAAGGCCTGGTTCGGCGGCTTCCGTGAGGGATGGGCCACACCGTGCGGGCCCCGCAGGCCGATGAAGTGGCGTACGGTGTGGCGCCTGACCCGGCTGGGCCGACCTCCCGTGATCTGAACCGCTCGGATCTGAGAGCATTCGGCGGTATCCAGGTCCCTGGCCCTGGCCTACGCCCGACCCGGATGCGTATTTTGAGGACGAAAGTTTCCATTGGTGAGTGAGACAACGCATGACGGCGGTGTTGCGGTGACCGCTCCTCCGTCGCCCGATGACGGGCTCACACCGGCTGAGCTCGCCGGCAAGTACGGATTGACGGTCAGTGGTGCGCGTCCGACGCTGCGGGGGTATGTGCGGCAGTTGTGGGGGCGGCGGCATTTCATTGTGGCGTTCTCGCAGGCGAAGCTGACGGCGCAGTACAGCCAGGCGAAGCTGGGGCAGTTGTGGCAGGTGGCGACGCCGCTGCTGAACGCGCTGGTGTACTTCCTGATCTTCGGTCTGATTCTTCAGGCGGACCGGGGTATGGAGCGTGAGGTCTATGTTCCGTTCCTGGTGACGGGCGTGTTCGTGTTCACGTTCACGCAGAGTTCGGTGATGGCCGGGGTGCGGGCGATCGCGGGCAATCTGGGTCTGGTGCGGGCGTTGCACTTCCCGCGGGCGTCGCTGCCGATCTCGTTCTCGTTGCAGCAGCTTCAGCAGTTGCTGTTCTCGATGATCGTGATGGTGGCGGTCGCGATGGCGTTCGGGAGCTTCCCGACGTGGTCGTGGCTGCTGATGGTCCCGGTGCTGGTGCTGCAGTTCTTCTTCAACACGGGCCTGGCGCTGATCATGGCGCGGCTGGGCAGCAAGACCCCCGACCTGGCGCAGCTGATGCCGTTCGTGATGCGCACCTGGATGTATGCCTCGGGTGTCATGTTCTCCATCCCGGTGATGCTGGAGGACAAGCCGCAGTGGGTGGCCGACATCCTGCAGTGGAACCCCGCGGCGGTCTACATGGACCTGATGCGGTTCGCGCTGATCGACGGGTACGGCTCGCGCAATCTGCCGCCACATGTGTGGGCGGTCGCGCTGGGCTGGGCCGTCCTGCTCGCCGTGGGCGGGTTCATGTACTTCTGGAAGGCTGAGGAGAAGTACGGCCGTGGCTGAGGACATCGAGGACATCACCGGGGCGCAGATCCCCACCGTCATCGCGGACGAGCTGCACATCGTCTACCGCGTGAACGGCGCGAAGACCGGACGCGGCACCGCGACCGCGGCCCTGAGCCGCATCATCAAGCGCGGCGAGGAACGCGGCGTACGCAAGGTGCACGCGGTGCGCGGTGTCAGCTTCACCGCCTACCGCGGCGAGGCGATCGGCCTGATCGGCTCGAACGGTTCCGGGAAGTCGACCCTGCTGCGCGCCATCGCGGGCCTGCTCCCCGCGGAGCAGGGCAGGGTCTACACCGACGGGCAGCCCTCGCTGCTCGGCGTCAACGCCGCCCTGATGAACGACCTCACCGGCGAGCGCAACGTGATCCTGGGCGGGTTGGCCATGGGCATGTCGCGCGAGCAGATCCGCGAGCGCTACCAGGAGATCGTCGACTTCTCCGGCATCAACGAGAAGGGCGACTTCATCACCCTGCCGATGCGTACGTACTCCTCCGGCATGGCCGCCCGCCTGCGATTCTCCATCGCTGCCGCCAAGGACCACGACGTCCTCATGATCGACGAGGCCCTCGCCACCGGCGACCGCTCCTTCCAGAAGCGCTCCGAGGCCCGCATCCGCGAACTGCGCAAGGAAGCCGGCACCGTCTTCCTCGTCAGCCACAACAACAAGTCCATCCGCGACACCTGCGACCGCGTCCTGTGGCTGGAACGCGGCGAACTGCGCATGGACGGCCCCACCGACGAGGTCATCAAGGAGTACGAGAAGTTCACCGGCAAATAGCCCGTGAACTCCGATGAGCCTGGCGTGTCCGACCCGAGCCCCGTCGCGTATCCGGCGGGGCTCAGGGCAATCTCCGGGTCAACTTCCTTCCCTGGGCGGAATCTTGACGACGATCGGTGTGTTCTTGTGATCTGTGGGTCACGCGCGGCTCGTCGTCGCGCTGTACAACGTAAGCCGGACCGAGGGCGGCAGGCGGCTCCGGAAAGCACGGGCGTCGGGGGCGTACAAGCGCCCTCACCAGCGCCGTCGTGGCGGCGTGTCCGAAATGGGCTGTATTGTGTCGGCAGTGTAGAACGGGAGATGTGACGGCCATGGCTACGGATACTCCCCGGCTCCGCGACGCGTCCGCCGCTCCCGTCATGGGCGGCCGGCAGTGACGGGAGCCGGGCCCGCGGAGGACGCCGCGGTGCGCGGCGCCACCCTCGACAAGGCCGTGCACGAGAACTTTCCGGTGGCCCCGTTCTTCCTGCCCCGCGCCTGGCGCGACGACCTCATGGCCCTCTACGGTTTCGCCCGCCTGGTCGACGACATCGGCGACGGCGACCTCGCCCCCGGCGGCCTTGACGCCCGCCACCTGGGCGTCCCGCCCGAGCGCGCCGACGACCGGCTCGCCCTGCTCGACGCCTTCGAGACGGACCTGGGCCGGGTCTTCGACGGCGAACCCCGCCATCCGCTGCTGCGGGCACTCCAGCCCGTGGTGCGCGGGCGTGCGCTCACGCCGGAGCCCTTCCTCGGCCTGATCGCCGCCAATCGCCAGGACCAGACGGTTCGGCGGTACGCGGACTACGCGGAGCTCCTCGCGTACTGCGAACTTTCGGCCAATCCCGTAGGCAGGCTGGTTCTGGCCGTCACCGGTACCTCGTCCCCGGAGCGGATCCGGCTCTCGGACAAGATCTGTACCGCTCTGCAGGTTGTCGAGCATCTGCAGGACGTCGCCGAGGATCTGCGCCGTGACCGGATCTATCTCCCGGCCGACGACATGGCCCGGTTTCGGGTCGCCGAGGCCGACCTGAAAGCGCCCTCGGCCGGGGCCTCGGTGCGCGCGCTCATCGCGTTCGAAGCGGACCGGGCTCGTCAACTCCTGCTTGAAGGTGCCCCCTTGGTGGGTAGCGTGCACGGCAGGCTGCGGCTGCTCCTGGCCGGTTTCGTGGCGGGCGGGCGTGCGGCCCTGCACGCGATCGAGACCGCCGCGTACGACGTACTGCCCGGACCGCCCAAACCCACCAAGGTCCGGCTGCTGCGCGAGGTGGGCGTGATGCTGCGAGGAGAGGGGTGAGGCGAAGCGTGGAGCCGGAGCAACACCTGTCGGCGCCGGTACTCGCCGCGTACCGCTACTGCGAGACGGTGACCGGACAGCAGGCCCGCAACTTCGCCTACGGCATCAGGTTGCTGCCGCCTCCCAAACGGCGCGCCATGTCGGCGCTGTACGCCTTCTCGCGCCGGGTCGACGACATCGGCGACGGCGAGCTGAGCGCCGAGGAGAAGACCCGGCGCCTCGAAGGTACGCGCACCTTGCTGACACGTGTACGCAACCTGGAGGTCGCCGAGGACGACACCGATCCGGTCGCGGTCGCCCTCACCCACACCTCGGCGCACTTCCCGCTGCCCCTCGGCGGTCTCGACGAACTCCTCGACGGCGTACTGATGGACGTGCACGGCCAGACGTACGAGACCTGGGAGGACCTCAGGGTCTACTGCCGCTGTGTGGCCGGGGCCATCGGCCGTCTCTCGCTCGGCATCTTCGGCACCGCGCCCGGCGCCCGCGAATCCGAGCGCGCGCACGCCGCCGAGTACGCCGACACCCTCGGGCTCGCCCTCCAGTTGACGAACATCCTGCGCGACGTGCGCGAGGACGCGGACAACGGGCGCACCTATCTGCCCGCCGACGATCTCGCCAAGTTCGGCTGTTCGGCCGGGTTCCACGGGCCGGTGCCGCCCTCGGGATCCGACTTCGCGGGCCTGGTGCACCACGAAGTGCGCCGCGCCCGCACCCTGTTCGCGGAGGGCTACCGGCTGCTGCCGATGCTGGACCGGCGCAGCGGCGCCTGTGTGGCCGCCATGGCGGGCATCTACCGGCGGCTGCTCGGCCGGATCGAGCGCGACCCCGAGTCCGTACTGCGGGGGAGGGTCTCGCTGCCGGGACGCGAGAAGGCCTACGTCGCGGTGCGCGGACTGACCGGGCTGGACGCCCGCGAGGCCCGCAGCGCCCTGCGGCAGAACGTCGGGAGGCGCGTCTGATGGCGGGTCAGCAAGCGTCGAGCAGCCGTCTTCCGGCCGGGCGGACAATCACCGGGTACCGCACGGCGCCCCCGTCGGCGTCGGCCCGACGCGCTTCGGGCGCGGCGGCGGTGCCCGCATCCGGTACGGCCACGTGGAGGAGCGTATGAGCAGCGCAGGTGCCGACATGGCCGAGGCGGCGCGGGAGACCGGCCGGGCCGGGTCCGTGCTCGTCGTCGGCGGCGGGCTCGCGGGGATCACCGCGGCGCTGTCGCTGGCCGACGCGGGGCTCGACGTCACGCTCGCTGAGGGGCGGCCGCGCCTGGGCGGACTGGCCTTCTCCTTCACCCGCGGGGACCTGGTCGTCGACAACGGGCAGCACGTCTACCTGCGCTGCTGTACCGCGTACCGCTGGTTCCTCGACCGGATCGACGCGACCGCGCTCGCCCCACTCCAGGACCGGCTCGACGTACCCGTCCTTGATGCCTCGCGGGCCGCGCCCGGAGCCCGGCACCACGGACTGCGGCTGGGCCGCCTGCGGCGCGACGCCCTGCCCGTACCGCTCCATCTGGCCCGCGGGCTCGGGACGTATCCGCATCTCTCGCTCGCCGAACGGGCGCGGGCCGGCCGGGCCGCGCTCGCCCTGCGCGCCCTCGACCTCGCCGATCCCGCGCTGGACCGGGCGAACTTCGGGGAGTGGCTCGCCGAGCACGGGCAGTCCGAGCGCGCCGTGCGGGCGCTGTGGAACCTGGTCGGTATCGCGACGCTGAACGCCAGGGCCGAGGACGCCTCGCTGGCTCTGGGCGCGATGGTGTTCAAGACCGGACTGCTCACCGACCCCGGTGGCGCGGACATCGGCTGGGCCCGGGCTCCGCTCGGCGAACTGCACGACCGCCGTGCCGGACAGGCGCTGGACGCGGCGGGTGTCCGCACCCGGCTGCGGGCCAAGGTCGCCGGACTGACCCGGACCGAGGAGGGGCGCTGGAGCGCCGAGGTCGGGGGCGAGCGGATCGAGACCGACGCCGTGGTGCTCGCGGTACCGCAGACGGAGACGCACGCCCTGCTGCCGGACGGAGCGCTGGCCCGGCAGGACGGGCTCCTGGACATCGCCAACGCCCCGATCCTCAATGTGCACGTGGTCTACGACCGCAAGGTGCTGCGGCAGCCCTTCTTCGCGGCGATCGGCTCGCCCGTCCAGTGGGTCTTCGACCGGACCGACTCCTCCGGCCTCGCCGAGGGGCAGTACCTGGCGCTGTCGCAGTCGGCGGCGCAGCGGGAGATCGACCTGCCGGTGGCCGAACTGCGCCGCCGCTATCTGCCGGAGCTCGAAAAGCTGTTGCCCGCGACCCGGGGCGCCGCGGTACGGGATTTCTTCGTCACCCGCGAACACACCGCGACTTTCGCGCCGACTCCGGGCGTCGGCGCGCTGCGTCCCGGCGCGCGGACCAGGCTCCCCGGGCTGTACCTTGCGGGTGCGTGGACCGGCACCGGCTGGCCCGCGACGATGGAGAGCGCGGTACGCAGCGGCGTGGCCGCGGCCGAGGCGGCACTGCTCACACTCGGCCGGCAGCCGCGCGAGCGCCTCTTCGAGGAGGCCGCATGACCAACGGATGTCAGGGGTCGGCCCCCCGCACCACCGCACGAAAGAGGAGAAACTGTGCCCACTGTGCCCTCGGCTGAACCGACTGCCGACGCGGTGGACGTGACCGCGCTCCTGGAGCGTGGCCGGACTCTGGTCACCCCCGTACTCAAGGCCGCCGTGGACAGGCTCGCCTCTCCGATGGACACCGTCGCCGCCTACCACTTCGGCTGGATCGACGCGCACGGCAAGCCCTCCGACGCCGACGGGGGCAAGGCGGTGCGCCCGGCGCTCGCGGTGCTCTCCGCCCAGGCCGCGGGCGCGGCACCGGAGGTGGGCGTGCCCGGCGCGGTGGCCGTCGAACTCGTGCACAACTTCTCCCTGCTCCACGACGACCTGATGGACGGCGACGAGCAGCGCCGCCACCGCGACACGGTCTGGAAGGTGCACGGACCCGCCCAGGCGATCCTCGTCGGGGACGCCCTGCTGGCCCTGGCCGGGGAGATCCTGCTGGAGATCGGCACGGTCGACGCGCTGCGCGCGGCCCGTCGGCTCACCACGGCCACCCGCAGGCTGATCGACGGTCAGGCCCACGACATCTCCTACGAGCACCGGGAGCGGGTCACCGTCGAGGAGTGCCTGCAGATGGAGGGCAACAAGACCGGTGCGCTGCTCGCCTGTGCCAGCTCCATCGGCGCGGTGCTCGGCGGGGCGGACGACCGTACGGCCGACGCCCTGGAGACGTACGGATACCACCTGGGCCTCGCCTTCCAGGCCGTCGACGACCTGCTCGGGATCTGGGGCGACCCGGAGTCGACCGGCAAGCAGACCTGGAGCGATCTGCGCAAGCGCAAGAAGTCGCTGCCGGTGGTGGCCGCGCTCGCCGCGAGCGGCCCGGCCTCCGAGCAGCTCGGCGAACTGCTCGCCGCGGACGCGAAGAGCAACGAGTTCGAGAGCTTCTCGGAGGAGGAGTTCGCGATGCGGGCGGCGCTGATCGAGGAAGCGGGCGGACGGCAGTGGACGTCCGACGAGGCGCGCAGGCAGTACGCCCTGGCCCTCGACGCGCTGGCCACTGTGGACATGCCCTACGAGGTACGTGGGCAGCATGCCGATCTGGCGGACTTCATCGTCGTACGGAAGCGGTGAACGCCCGACCCGTACAGCCTCGTCGGGGGTGAGAGGGCGCACCTCGCGACAAGTCGCCGACCGCGGCCCCGGGGGGCGGGCAACGGCCGACGGCGGACCCAGCAGAAGGAACACTGCACGAAGGGGAAGCCATGACAGCGACGACCGACGGAAGCACGGGAGCCCCGGTTCCCCTGACTGCCGCTTCCGCCACCGGGACCGCACCGGACGACATCGGAGGCCGGGCGAACGAGGCCGCCCGGCGGGCCACCGAGTATCTGCTCTCCCTCCAGGACCCCGAGGGCTGGTGGAAGGGCGACCTCGAGACCAACGTGACGATGGACGCGGAGGACCTGATGCTGCGTCAGTTCCTCGGTATCCGGGACGAGAAGACGACCCGGGCCGCCGCGCAGTTCATCCGGGGCGAGCAGCGCGCGGACGGCGCCTGGGCCACCTTCTACGGCGGGCCCGGTGAACTCTCCGCCACCATCGAGGCGTACGTGGCCCTGCGGCTCGCGGGCGACGCCCCCGAGGCCCCGCACATGGCGAAGGCCTCCGCCTGGATCCGGGAGCGGGGCGGGATCGCCGCGAGCCGGGTGTTCACCCGGGTCTGGCTCGCGCTCTTCGGCTGGTGGAAGTACGAGGACCTGCCCGAACTGCCGCCGGAGCTCATCTACTTCCCGCACTGGCTGCCGCTGAACATCTACGACTTCGGCTGCTGGGCGCGGCAGACCGTGGTGCCGCTGACCGTGGTCTCCGCGCTGCGTCCGGTGCGGCCCGCGCCCTTCGCACTCGACGAACTCCACGTCGATCCCGCCGTCCCGAGACCGGCCAAGCCGCTTGCCCCGATGGGCAGTTGGGAGGGCGCCTTCCAGCGGCTCGACAAGGCCGTACGCGCCTACCGCAAGGTGGCTCCGCGCAGGCTGCGCAGGGCGGCGATGCGTGCGGCGGCGCAGTGGATCGTGGAGCGTCAGGAGAACGACGGCTGCTGGGGCGGCATCCAGCCACCGGCCGTGTACTCGCTGATCGCGCTGCATCTGCTCGGTTACGACCTCGACCACCCGGTCATGCGGGCGGGGCTCAAGGCGCTGGACGAGTTCGCGGTCTGGCGCGAGGACGGGGCCCGGATGATCGAGGCCTGCCAGTCCCCGGTGTGGGACACCTGCCTGGCCACCATCGCCCTCTTCGACGCCGGACTCCCCGCCGACCACCCGCAGTTGGTGAAGGCGGCCGACTGGATGCTCGGCGAGCAGGTGCTGCGGCCCGGCGACTGGTCGCTGCGCAGGCCCGAACTGCCGCCGGGCGGCTGGGCGTTCGAGTTCCACAACGACAACTACCCCGACATCGACGACACCGCGGAGGTCGTCCTCGCGCTGCGCCGGGTCGCGCACCCCGACCCGGAGCGGGTCGAGGGAGCCGTCGCGCGCGGAGTGCGCTGGACCCTGGGCATGCAGTCCAGGAACGGCGCCTGGGGCGCCTTCGACGTGGACAACACCAGCCGGATGCCCAACCGGCTCCCGTTCTGCGACTTCGGCGAGGTCATCGACCCGCCCTCGGCCGATGTCACCGCGCACGTCGTGGAGATGCTGGCCCACGAGGGCAAGGCCGACGATCCGCGCGCCCGCCGCGGCGTGCAGTGGCTGCTGGCCGAACAGGAGCCGAGCGGTGCCTGGTTCGGGCGCTGGGGCGTCAACTACGTCTACGGAACGGGGTCGGTGGTGCCCGCGCTCGTCGCGGCGGGCCTGGCACCCGGACATCCGGCCGTCCGGCGGGCGGTGCGCTGGCTGGAGGCGGTGCAGAACGAGGACGGCGGCTGGGGCGAGGACCTGCGTACCTACCTGCCGGGCGGCGGCCAGGGCGTGGGGGAGTCCACCGCCTCGCAGACCGCCTGGGCACTGCTCGCCCTGCTCGCCGCCGGGGAACGCGAGTCGGCGGCCGCGCGGCGCGGGGTCGGTTTCCTCGTCGACACCCAGCGCGAGGACGGGAGTTGGGACGAGCCCTACTTCACGGGGACCGGCTTCCCGTGGGACTTCTCCATCAACTACCACCTGTACCGGCAGGTGTTCCCGCTGACGGCACTCGGCCGGTACGTGCACGGCGAGCTGTTCACCGGCGCGGGCCGCTGATGGGACGGGCACCGGGGGACAGGGCACCCGAGCCCCCGCCCCTGCTCGTCGCCTGTGCCCTGGGCATCGAGAAGTTCGCGCTGCGCTCCGGGGACCGGGGCAGGTCCTGTCCGCCGCTGACCGTGCTCAAGACCGGCATGGGCCCGGCGGCCGCCGAGCGGGCCGTGCTGTCCACCCTGGCCGAACGGGACATGCGCGAGGCCGCGGTGATCGCCACCGGGTTCTGTGCGGGCCTGGAACCCGGTATGCACCCCGGCGATGTGATCGTGGCGTCCACGACCCGCGGCGCGGGCGGCGCGCTGGCCTGCACCGGCACCGAACTCCTGGTCAAGGAACTGCTCGGGCTGGCCCCCGGGCGCACCGTACACACCGGCGCGCTGCTCGGCACGGATCATGTGGTGCGCGGGAGCGAGCGCGCCGAACTGCGCGCCACGGGCGCCATCGCCGTCGACATGGAGTCGGCGGCCACACTGCGGGCCGCTTCGACGCTGGGGCGCCCGGTCGCCGCCGTACGCGTCGTGGTGGACGCGCCCGAGCACGAACTCGTCCGCATCTCCACCCTGCGCGGTGGCATAACCGCCTTTCGCGTACTGCGTTCCGTACTTCCTGCTTTCTTCGAATGGCACCGTAACTTGCTGCTCCCCCGGAGGTGAGCCCCATGGCCATGCCGCTGCGCCAGTCCGTCAAGGTCGCGACGTATCTGTTCGAACAAAAGCTCCGCAAGCGCGAGAAGTTCCCGCTCATCGTGGAACTCGAACCGCTTTTCGCCTGCAATCTGAAATGCGAGGGCTGCGGAAAGATCCAGCATCCGGCGGGCGTACTGAAACAGCGCATGCCGGTGGCCCAGGCTGTCGGGGCGGTTCTCGAATCGGGTGCGCCGATGGTGTCCATCGCGGGCGGTGAGCCGCTGATGCACCCGCAGATCGACGAAATCGTACGGCAGTTGGTGGCGCGGAAGAAGTTCGTGTTCCTGTGCACCAATGCCCTGCTGCTGCGCAAGAAGCTGGAGAAGTTCACGCCCTCGCCCTATCTCGCCTTCGCCGTGCACATCGACGGACTGCGCGAGCGGCACGACGAGTCGGTGGCGAAGGAAGGGGTCTTCGACGAGGCGGTCGAGGCCATCAAGGAGGCGCAGCGACAGGGCTTCAGGGTCACCACCAACTCCACCTTCTTCAACACCGACACCCCGCAGACCGTTGTCGAGGTGCTGAACTTCCTCAATGACGATCTCAAGGTCGACGAGATGATGATCTCGCCCGCCTACGCCTACGAGAAGGCTCCCGACCAGGAGCACTTCCTGGGTGTCGAGCAGACCAGGGAACTGTTCAAGAAGGCGTTCGCCGGCGGCAATCGTCGCAAGTGGCGGCTCAACCATTCGCCGCTCTTCCTCGATTTCCTCGAGGGCAAGGTCGACTTCCCGTGCACGGCCTGGGCGATCCCCAATTACTCGCTCTTCGGCTGGCAGAGGCCCTGCTATCTGATGAACGACGGGTACGTCACGACCTATCGGGAACTCGTCGAGGACACCGACTGGGACGCGTACGGCCGGGGCAAGGACGAGCGCTGCGACAACTGCATGGCGCACTGCGGCTACGAACCCACCGCCGTACTGGCCACCATGGGCTCGCTGAAGGAATCGCTGCGCGCCGCCCGCGAGACCCTCGCGAGCAGCCGCGACTGATTGAAGGACACCCACGGCCACGTCCGTACGTCCCGCGGGACCGCCCGGCCACCACGGTGGCCGGGCATCCGGCTGCCCGGCCCTTCGCGCCCGGGCGGCGACCGTCGTGAAGGAGCAGGCATGGGCAAGGACTTCGACCTCGGCGCGCTGCTCGCCGCACGCGGGGCCGAACGCTACGAGCTGCACGAGAAGCACCTGAACCACCAGCTTCCGCGCATGCTGCACACCATCGGTTTCGACAAGGTCTACGAACGGGCCGAGGGCGCGCACTTCTGGGACGCCGAGGGAAACGACTACCTCGACATGCTCGCCGGGTTCGGCGTGATGGGCCTCGGCCGCCACCATCCCGTCGTCCGCAAGGCGCTGCACGATGTCCTGGACGCCTCGCTCGCCGACCTCACGCGCTTCGACTGCCCGCCGCTGCCCGGGCTGCTCGCCGAGCGGCTGCTCACCCACAGTCCGCATCTGGACCGGGTGTTCTTCGGCAACAGCGGCACCGAGGCGGTCGAGACCGCGCTGAAGTTCGCCCGGTACGCCACCGGAAGGCCGCGCGTCCTGTACTGCGACCACGCCTTCCACGGGCTCACTACCGGCTCCCTGTCCGTCAACGGCGAAGCGGGCTTCCGCGACGGCTTCGCCCCACTGCTGCCCGACAGTGCCGTCCCGCTCGGCGATCTCGACGCCCTGCGCAGGGAACTGGCGCGCGGCGACGTGGCCGCGCTGATCGTGGAACCCGTACAGGGCAAGGGCGTGCACGCGGCGCCGCCCGGCTATCTGCGGGCGGCGCAGGAACTCCTGCACCGCGGCAAGGCGTTGCTCATCGCCGACGAGGTGCAGACCGGCCTCGGCCGCACCGGGGACTTCTACGCCTACCAGCACGAGGAGGGCGTGGAGCCGGACCTGGTCTGCGTGGCCAAGGCGCTGTCCGGCGGTTATGTGCCGGTGGGCGCGACGCTGGGCAAGGAGTGGATCTTCAAGAAGGTGTACTCCTCGATGGACCGGGTGCTCGTGCACTCGGCGAGCTTCGGCTCGAACGCCCAGGCCATGGCCGCGGGCCTCGCGGTGCTCTCGGTCATGGAGAACGACCAGATCGTCGCCAACGCCCGCGCCACCGGTGACCTGCTGCGCAACCGGCTCGCCGCCCTGGTCGACGAGTACGAGCTGCTGAGCGACGTACGCGGCCGCGGCCTGATGATCGGGATCGAGTTCGGCAGACCGTCCTCGCTGCGGCTGCGCAGCCGCTGGACGATGCTCCAGGCCGCCCGCAAGGGGCTGTTCGCGCAGATGGTGGTGGTGCCCCTGCTGCAGAAGCACCGCATCCTCACCCAGGTCTCCGGCGACCACATGGAGGTGATCAAGCTGATCCCGCCGCTGATCGTCGACGAGGCGGACGTGGACCGGTTCGTCACCGCCTTCCGCGCGGTGATGGACGAGGCGCACAGCGGGGGCGGGCTGATGTGGGACTTCGGCAAGACCCTGGTGAAGCAGGCGGTCTCCGGGCGCTGAGCCGGGGGCGCGTGCGGCGCGGCCGGAAGGCGCGCGCCGCGGCGCGCTCAGTCGAGGAAGCTGTCCCGCAGGCGTTCGCGAGTGGCGGGCGTGAGGCCGAGACCGGTGGTCAGATAGGTCTCGACGTCGCCCCAGGTGTCCTCGATGGTCTCGAAGGCGGCGCCGAGGTAGCTCAGGCGCGCGTCGAACATCGGGCTGAGGAGCTCCATGACCTCGGGGGAGGTGCCGCCGGGGGCGTCGCTGCTGCGCCGGACCTTGTAGCGGCGGTGGGCGGCGTTGGACTTGAGGTAGTCCTCCTCGATGGCGGAGCGCTCCACGCCGAGGGCGAGCAGGGTGATGGCCACCGAGAGCCCGGCCCGGTCCTTGCCCGCCGCGCAGTGCATCAGCGCGGGCAGTCCGCCGTCGGCCATCTCGTGCAGGACGCGGCTGTGCTCGGCGGTGCGCTGCGTCATGATCGTGCGGTACGAGCCGACCATGCGGGCCGCGGCCTTGCCGTCCGCGAGCAGTTCGCGCAGCTGGGCGAGGTCCCCGTCGCGGACCATGGACCAGAACTCGACGCCGGAGGCCGGGTCGGTCAGCGGCAGGTTCAGGTTGCGTACGCCGGGCAGCTCGACGTCCGGACCTTCGAGTGCCTGGTCGCCGGCGTTGCGGAAGTCGAAGACGGTGTGCAGGCCGAGCGAGGTGAGGAAGGCGGTGTCCTCGTCGGTGGCGTGGGCCAGGTGCCCGCTGCGGTACAGCACACCCGGCCTGACGCGCCTGCCGTCCACGGTCGGCAGTCCGCCCACGTCACGGAAGTTCCGTACGCCGGTCAGCTGCGGTTCTGTCGACGGCACCTGCTGCGTCACTGGGGCTCCTCCCGGCGGGCCGCCGACGTGGTTCGCGGGCGGACACGATTTCGACGATACGACACACGTCGCGGCCGTCATCATCGCCGCTGACCGCGTGCGAGGGCCATGTGTGTGCCGTGGTTCATGGCGAAGGCAACACCGCGCGATGCCCGTATTGCCCGAAATGGCATCTGATTTCCAAGTGGCCCCGGAATAAAGTCTCCTGGCCTTGATGCGAGTGAGCGGGATCATATTCGTGACGGTCGGTGGCGGCGGCCGGTTTCGCACCCTCAAGCGCGGCAAGGATTTCCGAGTGGCCGGAAGATCGAGATTCCACGGAGTGTGACCGCTGAATTCTCCGAGGGATCAAGAAAGGAATGTGGGTGGGAATTCCCGGCTTGTCGTCCGTATTCCGGTTCGCTTAACGTCGCGCTCAATCCGGACGGACGCCTAATCCTGCCGCCGCCCGGAATCCGCACTCACCTAAGAATCGGCAGGAGCGGGGAAACCACAGGTAGTAGGCCGGGTCCCGAGTGGACCGGCTAGGGGTGAAGTCGTGCCGTATCACGGCCGGGCATCTCCAGCCCGAACCCGACAGCTCACCTCGCAGGCGCCGGAGAGGAATCCGCCATGCCTGCAAAGGGCAAGCACCGCCGTCCCACCTCGCGTCGCCTGCTGCGTACGCTCGCCGTCGCCTCCACGGGCGGCGCGGCACTCGCGCTCCCGCTGATCGGCGCCACCGGCGCCCACGCGGCCGCCGCGCAGGGCGCCGACGTCAAGCAGAAGAGCGTCACCAAGGCCGCCGAGAAGCCGAAGAAGAAGGCCAAGAAGGCCCCCGAGACCTACACCGTGGTTCCGGGCGACCACCTGTCGAAGATCGCCCAGGAGCAGCACGTCAGCGGCGGCTGGAAGAAGCTGTACGCCGACAACCGCGAGGCCATCGGCTCCGACCCCGCGCTGATCCGCCCGGGCCTGAAGCTGACCCTCGGCGCCAAGGCCGAGAAGCCTCAGGCCCCGAAGAAGCAGGCCGCGCCCAAGAAGGAAGCCCCGAAGAAGCAGGCCAAGGCCGCGCCCGCCGCCACGGGTTGGACGCTGCCCGTCGCCGGCTCCGTCGGCACGCCGTACCACCAGTCCGGCAGCATGTGGTCCAGCGGTTACCACACTGGTGTCGACTTCGCGGTGCCGACCGGGACCAGCCTGAAGGCCGTCGGCCCGGCGACCGTCGTGTCGGCCGGTCCGGGCGGTGCCTACGGCAACCAGGTCGTGCTCCAGCTCGAGGACGGCCGCTACGCCCAGTACGCGCACCTCTCCCAGATCTCCGTCTCGGCCGGTCAGAGCGTGAGCGGCGGCCAGGAGATCGGCCTGTCCGGCGCGACCGGCAATGTCACCGGGCCGCACCTGCACTTCGAGATCCGCACCGGCCCGGACTACGGTTCCGACATCGACCCGCTGGGCTATCTGCGTGCCCACGGTGTGACCATCTGAGTCAATCCGGCACCAACCCGCGAGGGCGTCTGAACGAAAGCGCGCGGACGCCGTCGCCGGGCCGAACCGGAACGCGGTAAACGATCAGGGCCGCGACGTACCAAAGGGTGCGTCGCGGCCCTGATGTGTCGTCCGACACCCCTTCGGCTATTCCGAGTTGGCGGAAATTTTCCTGGTGGCGTATCTCACGAGCCGTCAAGCCCTTATTACGGTGGCGTAGGTCACGCGTGGAGGTGAAAAATACGCTGACGTGGCAGCAGAGTCGACATCTTCCTCACGTGACGAAATCAGGTCCTACGCTGCGATCGGCGACAGCTTCACCGAAGGCGTGGGCGACCCGGGCCCCGGCGGTTCCTGTCTCGGCTGGGCCGACCGGCTGGCAGTCCTGCTCGACGACCGAGTCCCCGAACACAGCTTCCGCTACGCGAATCTCGCGGTACGCGGGAAACTCCTCGACCAGATCGTCGCGGACCAGGTGCCGCGTGCCAGGGAACTCGCTCCCGATCTGGTCACCATCTGCGCGGGCGGCAACGACATGATCGGCCCCGGTACCGACCCCGACGAGGTCGCCGAACGATTCGAGGCGGCCGTCGCGGCTCTCGTCCCCGCCGTCGGCTCCGTGGTCATCGCGACCGGATTCGACACCCGCGGCGTACCGGTGCTCCGGCACCTGCGGGGCAAGATCGCCACGTACAACGGACATGTGCGCGCGGTCGCCGACCGCTATCACTGCCGGGTTCTCGACCTGTGGTCCTTCAAGTCCGTCCAGGACCGCAGGGCTTGGGACGCCGACCGGCTGCACCTGTCCCCGGAGGGGCACACCCGGGTGGCGCTCAAGGCGGCCCAGCTTCTCGGCATCGAGGTGCCCGCCGACCCGGACCAGCCCTGGCCCCCGCTGCCGCCGCGTTCCTCCCTGGAGGGCAGACGCGACGACATCCAGTGGGCCCGCGAGTACCTGGTCCCGTGGATCGGCCGACGGCTGCGCGGTGAGTCCAGCGGCGACCACGCGGCGGCCAAGCGCCCGGACCTGCTGCCGCTCTGACGTCGTGTCACCCGGGGTGGGCTGGGCCCATGGCCCCGGGTGACGGAGCGGTGTGCGCACCGTCCGACGGACGTACGGCGCGAGATCACGGCGCGACACGCGCCCGAATTACGGCGCGACATGCGGCCGACCTACCGTGCGATGTACGGCTGGTCGGCCGGGGCGAGCCCTGGGTCAGCCCAGATCCGCCGCGAGGGGCGGGGCCGGAGTGGGCACGCCCGCCAGGGCGTTCTTCGGCGTGGCGGGCACCGTGCGCAACGCCGCCCGGTCGACGCCGAGTTCACGGGTGAGGGCGTCGTCGAGCCAGTCGTGCACCTTGTGGCGGGCGATGGTGTGGCCGTAGGCGGTCATCTGTACGACCAGGCCGTCCAGGAAGGCGGTCAGGCGCAGTACGGTGTGCTCCGGGTCGGGGCAGGCGAACTCGCCCGCGGCGACGCCCTCTCGCAGGACCTCGCGCATCGCCGACCGCCACTGCCGGTCCGCGTCCCGTGTCACCTCGCGCAGCGCCTCGTGCCGTCGGCCGAACGCCCAGCCCTCCAGCCACAGCCGCCAGTTCTTCGCGCCGCCGGTGGGCGCGTACCAGCGCAGCGCCGCGCGCAGTCGGCGCAGGGCGGTGGTGCGGCGGCCCAGCAGCTTGCGCAGGTGGGCGGTGTCGCTGTGGACGGCGTGGGTGAAGGCGCCGCAGACCAGTTGTTCCTTGGTCGAGAAGTGGTAGAGCACCAGGGCGTTGCTCACCCCGAGGGCCGCGGCCACGTCCTGCACGCGGACAGCGCTCACTCCGCGCGAGGCGATCTGCTGCACCGCGGCGCGCAGCAGCTCTTCGCGCCGCTCCTCGACGCTCAACCGGACCGTTGCCACCTGCTCACCCTACACAGCTGACGGACGCGCGTTGATCCGCTTGACAGGGCGCTGCGCAGGGGTAGTTGAGGCTTGTGATCCGTGAGGCGGGCGGTGCCGGTGAGCGCCCGTTCGGTACGGGTGCCGCCCGGGTCCTGGGTGGTTGTGCCGACTGTCCGGGCGCGGTGCGTTGCCGCGGCCGTGGTCGGGTGTCTCAGTGGCCGCCCGCCGTCGGTGCGTCCCGCAGGTCGCAGGTCTCCTTGAAACCCTGGCTCACCAGGCCCAGGGCCAGATTGAGGCGCGAGCGCATGTTCTCCACGGCGACCACCGCGGTCAGGTCCACGAAGGCGGCCTCGCCGAGGCGGGTGCGGAGGCGGTCGGCCAGTTCGTCGTCCACGGTGACCGGCGTGGTGGTCATGGCCTCGGCGTACGCCATGACGTCCCGCTCGGTCGGCGAGTAGACGCCGCTCTCCCGCCACCCGGGCACCGCGCGCAGCTTCTCGGCGGACATGCCGCGCTCGCGGTTCTCCCAGTAGCCGAAGTCCATGCACCAGGAGCAGTCCAGACGGGTGGCGGCCGCCAGCACCGCGAGGGCGGAGAGGTCGCGGTCGAGAGCGTGCCACTTGGTCACGCCCTGCTCCATCCGGAAGTAGGTCCGCAGTACGCGAGGGCTGTGCGCGAGGGCCTTCCCGGGGTCCAGGACTTTGCCGAAGCTGCGTTTCGAGTACCACTCGATGAAACGGAACAGTGGGGTCCGAGGGGGATCGAGCGAAATGCGGGCCATGACGGCGCCTCCTGTGCGTGCCGCGCTCCCACCCGGGTAAGACAGAGCGGGCGACGCGGACTGTGGCATCCGGTGTCGGTGTGGTGACGCACATAATGGAGTGTTCGAACCGAACCCCACCTGGAGGATTCGTGTCCGGTTCCCGTTCCCTGCGCACCGGGATCCGCTCCCTGCGATCCGCCGCCTTCGGCGCGGACCCGGTCGGCGAGCGACTGCGGCGCATACAGGCCTCGCCCAATTTCTCCGCCGGTTCCTTCCGAAACGCCCAGGTCACGCGCAGTGGCCCCACCGGATCGACGGGCGCCCTCCTGAAGCGGTACCTGAACAAGGCGGAGCGCGTCCGCCGGGCCCCGGCCGGTGCCGTTCCGCTGTACGGCAGCGCCGCCGCCGAACTGATCGCGCCACCCGCCTCCGGGCTGCGGCTCACCTGGACGGGCCACTCCAGCGTCCTCGCCGAGATTGACGGCGGTCGGGTGCTCTTCGACCCGGTCTGGGGCGAGCGCTGCTCACCGTTCGGCTTCATCGGCCCGCGCCGACTGCACCCCGTGCCGCTGCCGCTCGTCGATCTGGGCCCGGTGGACGTGGTGGTCATCTCGCACGACCACTACGACCACCTCGACATGCCCACGATCAAGAAGCTGGCCGGGACCCGAACCGTGTTCGCCGTACCGCTCGGCGTCGGCGCCCATCTGGAGCGCTGGGGCGTCCCGGCCGACCGGATCCACGAACTCGACTGGCACGAACAGACCCGTATCGCCGGTCTGACCTTCACCGCGACCCCGGCCCGGCACTTCTGCGGCCGGGGAGTGCGCAACCCGCAGCACGCCCTGTGGGCGTCCTGGGTGGTGCGGGGCGGCGAGCACCGCGTCTTCCACAGCGGTGACACCGGCTACTTCGACGGTTTCGCGGACATCGGCGCGGAGCACGGCCCGTTCGACGCGACCATGATCCAGGTCGGCGCGTACAGCGAATTCTGGCCGGATGTGCACATGACGCCCGAGCAGGGCGTACGCAGCCACCTGGACCTCCAGGGCGGTCGGCCCGAGGGGCGGCTGCTGCCCATCCACTGGGCGACCTTCAACCTCGCCCCGCACCCCTGGGCGGAGCCGGGCGAGGGCATGGTGGCCGCCGCCGGCGGGGCAGGTGTGCGGCTCGCGCTGCCCCGGCCGGGGCAGCCCTTCGAGCCCGACTCCGACCGGGTGCCCGAGCTGCCCTGGTGGCGGGCGGTCGCGGTGGGGGCCACCCCCGACACCGGGACGGCCGACACCGGGACGGCCGAAACCGGGGCGTCCGACGGGGGCGGCGAGGTGCGGGCGGAGCATCTCGCTCACTGAGGCGCCACCGCGCGACGAAACGACAGGGAAGGGCGGTCCCCTCGCGGGGCCGCCCTTCCGTCGTTGGTCGAGAGCCCCGGAGCATCGCCCGTTTGTACGAACTCTCATACCAGAGTGGGACGTTGGGCGCCGGAGTTTGTCAACTCCCCATCAAGGGCCCGGAAAGGGCAACTACCGTGAGTGGCCGCTGCGCGACGCACCGGTACGACGGCTCCCGTACGGGGCCATGCCGCACACCGGCCGTACGCATCGTGTGGCGCGCCCGCATCCCCCCGGCCCCAAGGGACTTGGGGCCCTCCCCAGAGGACGCCGATGTCTCAACTTCGCGCACCGGCCGCCCGCGCGGACCGCCGTGAGGGCGGCCGCCACGGACGGCCCGCCCGCCGCAGCGCACCGGCGCTGCCGGAGACCTGCATACGAGCCCGGCTGCTCCGCCTGGCGCTGTTTCCGGCGACCGCGGTGGCGCTGTGCGCGCTCGCGGCGCTGATCGCCGCGCACGCCACGGCCCCCTGGCGGTGGGCGGTCCTCGCGGCGACGGGCCTCCTCGCCCTGGCCGCCGTCACCGGCGGTGCCGTCGCCGCGCACCGCGCGGCCCGCCACCTGCACGACCGGATAGCGCTGCTGCGCCGCACCACCGCACGCGGCCAGGCCGAAGTGCGCGCCCTGGTCGAGGTACTGGCCCGCGGCGAGGAGCCGCCCGAGCGCCGCACCCCGGACACCTCCGCGCCCGAGGGCGACAGCTTCGACCTGCTCGCCGGGGAGGTGAACCGGGCCCACGAGGCGGCGGTCGCGGCCGTGGTCCGGGTCTCCCGGCTGCCCGGCCGCACCGGCAGCGAACAGAAGCTGGAGGTCTTCGTCAGCCTGGCCCGGCGGCTCCAGTCCCTGGTGCACCGCGAGATCGCCATCCTCGACGAGCTGGAGAACGAGGTCGAGGACCCCGACCTGCTCAAGGGCCTCTTCCACGTGGACCACCTGGCGACCCGTATCCGGCGGCACGCGGAGAACCTGGCCGTGCTCGGCGGGGCGATGTCGCGCCGCCAGTGGAGCAGCCCGGTCAGTGTCACCGAGGTGCTGCGGTCGGCGGTCGCCGAGGTGGAGCAGTACGCACGGGTGAAACTGGTGCCGCCGATCCAGGGCGCGGTACGCGGGCACGCGGTGGCCGACGTCATCCATCTGCTCGCCGAACTCGTGGAGAACGCGACCGTGTTCTCGGCGCCGAAGACCGAGGTGCTGCTGCGGGTGAACCCCGTCGCCGCAGGGCTCGCCGTCGAGGTCGAGGACCGGGGCCTGGGCATGCCGGTCACCGAGCAGAACCGGATGAACACCCTGCTGGCCGACCCGGGCCGGGTGAACGTCGCCTCGATGCTCCAGGACGGCCGTATCGGACTGTTCGTCGTCTCCCAGCTCGCCCGCAGACACGGCATCACGGTGCGCCTCCAAGCGAACATCTACGGGGGAGTGCAGGCCGTACTGGTACTGCCGCAGGCACTCGTCGGCACACCGGAGGAGGAACGTGCCGCCCTCGGCCAGCCGACTCCGGCACACGGGACTCCCACCCACGCGATCGGCACCCACGGCACCCCGGCACCCGGCACCCCGGCACACGGGACGCCCGCCCAGGGCACGCCCGCCTACGGCACTCCCGGGCACGGCACCCCCGCGCAGAGCACACCCGCCCCTCGGGCAACTCCCGCCCAGGGCACGCCCGTACCCGCGCTCCCGGCCACCGCCCGCGCCTCGCAGCAGACCCCGGCCCACGCGAACCCGACGCCCACTCCGGCCCACGGGATTCCCACGCCCGCGCACGGCACCCCTGCCCCGGCCCACGGCATCCCCACACCCGCACGCGGCGCCCACGACCCCACACCCGCCCACGGCACTCCTGTCCCCGCCGCCCGTTCCGGTGCCCAACTGCCCGCCGGGCAGCCGCAGTCCATGTTGCAGATGGGCGGTTCGGAGCCGGGCATCGCGCGTGCCGGGGCGCGGATCGCGAGCGCCCAGGCGGGGAGCTCCACGCCCCGCGAGCCCCGGCCCGAGCGGCCCGCCGCCCCGCTCTCGGGCGTGCCCTCCGAGCGTCCCCCGAAGCTGCCCCGGCGCCGCGCCCAGCAGAGCCTCGCACCGCAGCTCAAGGAAGCACCGGCCGCGCGCCGCGAGGAGACCGGGCCGCTGGCGGTGCACGACCCCGGACTGATGGCCGCGTTCCGGCGCGGGGTGCAGCGGGCCGAGGCCCAGTCGCCGTCGGCTCGTGCGGCCACGAGCACGACCGGGCAGGAACCGTCGCGACTGTCCGGCACACCCACACCTCTGCCCTCCGATCCGCGGCCGGGCGCGGACGCCCGCCCGGCACCGGAATCCGCACCGGAATCCGCACCGGAATCCGCACCGGGCACCGCTCCGAACCGCCACCCCGCCCCCGCCCTGCCCCGGCGCGAACCCGCCCGGCCCCGCTCGTCGGCCGACGCGGGCGTGGCCCCCGGCGGGAGCGGAGGCGCGGGATGACCACAAGCACCGGGGCCCCAGGGCCCGTACCACCCCGTTCTCCGAGGAGTCGAACCACCACCATGCCGAGCGATACCACCTCCGGCCGCAGCGCCGATCTCGACTGGCTGCTCAGCGGCCTCGTACAGCGGGTGCCGGACACCCGCAGCGCCGTACTGCTGTCCTCCGACGGCCTGGTGAAGTCGCTGCACGGCCTGGAGCCGGACAGCGCCGACCACTTGGCCGCGCTCGCCTCCGGGCTGCACTCGCTCGGCCGCAGCGCCGGGGTGCGGTTCGGGGACGGCGGCCAGGTGCGTCAGGTCGTCGTCGAACTCGACACCACGCTGCTGTTCGTCACCACCGCGGGTTCCGGCACCTGTCTCGCGGTACTGGCCGGGCGCGAGGCGGACGCGGCGGTCCTGGGCTACGAGATGGCGACGCTGGTGAAGAGCGTGCGGCCGTATCTGGCCACCACGCCCCGGCACGCCGTCCCGCGACCCGGTACGCCGGGGCAGTGAGCGTGGCCAGAGTGCAGGACGGACCGTGGCGCGATGCCGCGGCCGGGCGGCTCGTGCGCCCCTACACGATCAGCAACGGCCGTACCCGGCCCAGTACGGCGCTGGACCTGCTCTCGCAGGTCATGGTGACCGGCTCCACGCCGCTCGGCTATCTCGGTCCCGAACACGCGCAGGCGCTGCACCTGTGCGAGGCACCCGTCTCGGTCGCCGAGATCGCCGCCCATCTGCGGCTGCCCGCGGCCGTCACCAAGGTGCTGCTCTCCGACCTCGTCGACTGCGGCGCCCTCACCACCAAACCCCCCGCACATCACCACACCCCGACCGACCGGTCCCTCCTGGAGGCGGTGCTCGATGGACTACGACGCCAGCTCTGACCCGTTCCCCACCGCGCTGAAGGTCCTCGTGGCGGGCGGATTCGGGGTCGGCAAGACGACCTTCGTCGGCGCCGTCAGCGAGATCGCACCGCTGTCCACCGAGGAACTCCTCACCAGCGCGAGCGAGGCGACCGACAGCCTGGACGGAGTCGAGAACAAGCAGGAGACCACCGTCGCGATGGACTTCGGCCGGATCTGCCTGGACCCGGGACATGTGCTCTACCTGTTCGGTACGCCGGGCCAGGAGCGGTTCTGGTTCATGTGGGACGAGCTGTGCACGGGCGCGCTGGGCGCCGTGGTGCTCGCCGACACCCGGCGCCTGGAGGACTGCTTCGCCGCGGTGGACTTCTTCGAGGAACGGGGTCTCGGCTTCGTGGTCGCGGTCAACGAGTTCGACGGCGGGCACCGCTACGACCCCGAGGAGGTGCGGGCGGCCATCGACCTGGACCCGGCCGTCCCCGTGGTGTGCTGCGACGCCCGTATCTCCAGCTCGGCGGTGCACACCCTGGTTGTCCTCGTACGGCATCTGCTGGACCACGCACCGGCGGCCGCGCCCAGCGAAGGCGTGCGGTCGTGACCGGGGCGACGGCCGGGCGGCTGCTGCTCACCCCGGTGGACGGGCAGGCCGCCCGCCGGGCGCGGCGGCTGCGGGAGCTGGGCCTGCTCGAACGTGCCGACCCGCGCTTCGACCGGTTCGCCGAGCGGCTCGCCCGCACCAGCTCGGCGCCCTGGTCGATGGTCACGTTCATGGACGAGAAGCGGCAGTTCCTCGCCGGACTGCACTGGCCGAGCGCCCAGGCTCTCGCGGACGAAAGCCTGGATCCCTTCGCCCGGCGCTCGCTGCGCCGCGACCACGGCTACTGCCCGCATGTGGTGGCCCGGCGCCGGGCCCTCGCCCTGGACGACGTACGCGAGTATCCGCGCTTCGCCCAGAACCCGGTGGTGGACGGCTACGGCGTACGCGCCTATCTCGGCGCCCCGCTCCTGGACGGATCGGGTCTGGTGCTCGGCACGGTCTGCGCCCTGGACATCGCCCCGCGCCGCTGGGGCCGTACCGGCCTTGAATCGATCAAGGAGATGGCGGAGGAGCTGGCCAGCCAGACCCTCCGCCCGGAGTGCGCAATCTGAGCGAGCGGCCCGCAACTCCCGCTGTCGGGGCGGGTGTTGCGGGCCCGCGAGCACAGTGGCCGGTCCGCCGCCACCGGCTCCGCGGAATCGGCCTGTAGGAAAGCTGCGGGCGTGGTTAAGAAATCCTCGATGGACCGCGGCGCCCCGTTGCGGCAGATTCTCCCGTGCCGGGCGCGCACCGCGAGAGCGCCCGGGCAGGCCGCGACCGGCTGCCCGTACCGGCGACCCCACCCCTGCCCCGGCAGCCGTGCCGCGCCCGTGTGCCCGTACGGCCGCCGCCCAGCCGTACGACGGGAGCCGTGACGTGAAGGCGCTGGTGAAGGAGAAGGCCGAGCCGGGCCTCTGGCTGATGGACGTGCCGGAGCCGCAGATCGGGCCCACCGATGTGCTGATCAAGGTGCTGCGGACCGGTATCTGCGGCACCGATCTGCACATCAGGAACTGGGACGGCTGGGCCCAGCAGGCCGTCAGCGCCCCGCGGATCCTCGGCCACGAGTTCGTCGGCGAGGTCGTCGAGGTCGGCCGGGACGTGACCGAGACCTCGGTCGGCGACCGGGTCAGCGGCGAGGGCCACCTCGTCTGCGGCAAGTGCCGCAACTGTCTGGCCGGGCGCCGCCATCTGTGCCGCGCCACCGTCGGCCTGGGCGTGGGCTGCGACGGAGCCTTCGCCGAGTACGTCGCCCTGCCCGCGTCCAATGTGTGGGTGCACCGGGCCCCGGTGGACCTCGACGTGGCGGCGATGTTCGACCCGTTCGGCAACGCCGTCCACACCGCGCTGTCCTTCCCGCTGGTCGGCGAGGACGTACTGATCACCGGCGCCGGGCCGATCGGTCTGATGGCCGCCGCCGTGGCCCGGCACGCCGGCGCCCGCAACGTGGTGATCACCGACGTCAGCGAGGACCGCCTGGAACTCGCCCGCTCGATCGGCGTGAGCCTCGCCCTGAACGTCGCCGAGACGGACATCGCCGACGGCCAGCGGCGCCTCGGCCTGCGCGAGGGCTTCGACATCGGCCTGGAGATGTCGGGACACCCCTCCGCGCTGCGGGACATGATCGCCAACATGACCCACGGCGGCCGGATCGCCATGCTCGGCCTGCCCGCCGAGGAGTTCGCCGTGGACTGGGCACGGGTCGTCACCTCGATGATCACCCTCAAGGGCATCTACGGCCGCGAGATGTACGAGACCTGGTACGCGATGACCGTCCTGGTCGAGGGCGGGCTCGACCTCTCGCCGGTCATCACCGGACGCTACGGCCACCGCGACTTCGAGGCCGCCTTCGCCGACGCCGCCAGCGGCCGCGGCGGCAAGGTCATCCTCGACTGGACCTCCTGACCGACCACGGCCACCGCACGCCCTCCGGTCCCGCAGGGACCGAACCCACCTCCCCGGACCCCCTGGAGACAGCCACATGTTCGACTCCGTACGCGCCGATCTGCGAGACACCCTCGAGGAGATCCGCAGCGCGGGCCTGCACAAGCCCGAGCGCGTGATCGCCACCCCGCAGTCCCGGGCCGTCTCGGTCACCGCCGGGGGCCGCCCCGGAGAGGTCCTCAACTTCTGCGCCAACAACTACCTCGGCCTCGCCGACCACCCCGAGGTGATCGCCGCCGCGCACGAGGCGCTCGACCGCTGGGGCTACGGCATGGCCTCGGTGCGCTTCATCTGCGGTACGCAGGAGGTCCACAAGGAGCTGGAGCGCAGGCTGTCGGCCTTCCTCGGCCAGGAGGACACGATCCTGTACTCCTCCTGCTTCGACGCCAACGGCGGTGTCTTCGAGACGCTCCTCGGCGAGCAGGACGCGGTCATCTCCGACGCCCTGAACCACGCCTCCATCATCGACGGCATCCGCCTGTCCAAGGCCCGCCGCTTCCGCTACGCCAACCGCGACATGGCGGAGCTGGAGCAGCGCCTGAAGGAGGCGGGCGACGCGCGCCGCCGCCTGATCGTCACCGACGGCGTCTTCTCCATGGACGGCTACCTCGCCCCGCTGCGCGAGATCTGCGACCTGGCCGAGCGCTACGACGCCATGGTCATGGTCGACGACTCGCACGCGGTCGGCTTCGTCGGCGAGGGCGGCCGCGGCACCCCGGAACTGCACGACGTCATGGACCGCGTCGACATCATCACCGGCACCCTCGGCAAGGCGCTCGGCGGTGCCTCCGGCGGCTACGTCGCGGCCCGTACCGAGATCGTCGCCCTGCTGCGCCAGCGCTCGCGTCCGTACCTCTTCTCCAACACCCTCGCCCCGGTGATCGCCGCGGCCTCGCTCAAGGTGCTCGACCTCCTGGAGTCGGCGGGCGACCTGCGCGAGCGGCTCAAGGCCAACACCGCGCTGTTCCGCTCGCGGATGACCGAGGAGGGCTTCGACGTCCTGCCCGGCGACCACGCCATCGCCCCGGTCATGATCGGCGACGCGGCCGTCGCCGGACGCATGGCCGAACTCCTCCTGGAACGCGGTGTGTATGTGATCGGCTTCTCGTACCCGGTGGTCCCGCAGGGCCAGGCGCGCATCCGTGTGCAGCTGTCCGCCGCGCACTCCGAGGAGGACGTGAACCGCGCGGTCGACGCCTTCGTGGCGGCCCGTGGTGAACTCGACGCGCAGCCCGTAGGACAATCGGAGGCATGATCGAAGCGCGGCGGCTGCACATCCTCCGTGCGGTGGCCGACCACCGCACCCTCACCGCCGCGGCCGCCGCGCTGTACCTCACCCCGTCCGCGGTCTCCCAGCAGCTCACCGCGCTGGAACAGGAGACCGGCCACCGCCTGGTGGAGCGCAGCGCGCGCGGGGTGAGCCTCACCCCGGCCGGGGAGATCCTGCTGCGCCACACCAACACGGTGCTCGCCCAACTGGAGCGCGCGGACGCCGAACTCGCCGCGTACGGCTCCGGCGAGGCGGGCACCGTGACGGTCGCCTCCTTCGCCACCGGGATCGGCCTCGTGGTGGCCCCCGCCGTGGTCCGGCTCGCCGGGTCCAGTCCGGGCATCCGGGTACGGGTGCGTGACGCGGAGGGCGACGCCAGCCTGCCGATGGTCCTGGACCGGCAGGTCGACGTGGCGGTCGCGGTCGAGTACCGGGGCGCCCCCGGCGTCGACGACCCGCGCCTCACCCGGGTCCCGCTGTACGCCGAGCCCTTCGACGCCGTCGTTCCGGTCGGCCACGCACTCGCCGGCGCCGGACGGGTGCCGCTCGCCGAACTCGCCGGGCAGCCCTGGATCGGCCCGTACCCGGGCAACCCCTGCCACGACGTGGTCGTCCTCGCCTGCGAGAACGCCGGATTCCAGCCGCGCATGGAGCACTCCTCGGACGACTTCCGCGCCGTTGTCTCGCTGGCCTCCGCGGGTGCCGGGGTCGCCCTGGTGCCCCGCTCCGCGCTGCACGGCATGGACCTCGCCGGAGTCGTCGTACGCCCGGTGGAGGGCGTGGCACCGACCCGCCGGGTCTTCGCCGCGGTGCGCTGCGGGGCCGAGGAACACCCGCTGATCCGGCCGGTGCTGGGCGCGCTCGGCGAGGTGGCGCAGGAGCCCGCGCCCTAAAGGCCGCGCGCGGGCGCCCGGACGCCGTGCCACGCGCCCGGGCCTCGACAGCGGACTGTCAGTACCCGCCGTTACGGTTCGTCCCATGCCTGACGCCGAGGACGTACGCCGTATCGCCCTGTCCCTGCCCGACACCTCCGAACGGGTCGCCTGGAACATGCCGACCTTCCGTGTGGGCGGACGGATGTACGTGACCCTGCCCGAGGACGAGACGTCCATGGCGGTGCGCTGCCCCCGCGAGGAGGCCGCCGAACTGGTGCGCGCCGAGCCGGAGAAGTTCTGGATCGCGGACCACGAGGCGGCCTTCGCCTGGGTGCGGGTGCGCCTGGCCGCGCTGGAGGACGAGCGGGAACTGTACGACATTCTGGCCGACTCCTGGCGCCAGGCCGCCTCGCCGAAACTCCTGGAAAACCACCCTGACCTGGGACTTCCCAAGATCTGAGAGGTCGGTTCGGCGGTGCGCGGACGGGCCCGGAGGGTGCGCGGCGAGCCACGGGGGCAGGGCCCGGCGAGGGGGTGCTCGGTCAGGGGATATCTTGATGTCGAGCAATGTTGCAGACGTGGAGCGGAGCACCCGGTGACTGACTCGACCATCATCTATACGCACACTGACGAGGCCCCGGCCCTCGCGACGTATTCCTTCCTGCCGGTGATCAAGGCCTACGCCGCCACGGCCGGAGTCACCGTGGAGAGCCGTGACATCTCCCTGGCGGGCCGGATCATCGCCGTCTTCCCCGAGTTCCTCGAGGCGGGCCAGCGCATCCCCGACGCGCTCGCCGAGCTCGGCGAGCTGGCCAAGACGCCCGGCGCCAACATCATCAAGCTGCCGAACATCTCGGCCTCTATCCCGCAGCTGAAGGCCGCGATCGCCGAGCTCCAGGAGCAGGGCTACGCGCTGCCCGACTACCCGGACGACCCGAAGGACGACCGGGAGAAGGACATCCAGGCGCGCTACGACAAGGTCAAGGGCAGCGCCGTGAACCCGGTGCTGCGCGAGGGCAACTCCGACCGCCGCGCCCCGGCCTCGGTCAAGAACTACGCGAAGACCCACCCGCACCGCATGGGTGCCTGGAGCGCCGATTCGAAGACGAACGTCGCCACCATGGGCGTGGACGACTTCCGCTCCACCGAGAAGTCCGCGGTGATCGCCGAGGACGGCACGCTGCGCATCGAGCTGGCCGGTGACGACGGCAGCACCACCGTGCTGCGCGAGTCGGTACCGGTACTCGCCGGTGAGGTCGTCGACGCCTCCGTGATGCGCGTCGCCGCGCTGCGCGAGTTCCTGACCGCGCAGGTCGCCCGCGCCAAGGCCGAGAACGTGCTGTTCTCGGTGCACCTGAAGGCCACCATGATGAAGGTCTCCGACCCGATCATCTTCGGCCACGTGGTGCGTGCCTTCTTCCCGAAGACCTTCGCCGAGTACGGCAAGGTGCTCGCCGACGCCGGGCTGACCCCGAACGACGGTCTGGGCGGCATCCTCAAGGGCGTCGAGTCGCTGCCCGAGGGCGCGGCCGTCAAGGCCTCCTTCGACGCGGAGCTGGCCGAGGGCCCCGCGCTCGCGATGGTCGACTCCGACCGCGGCATCACCAACCTGCACGTCCCCAGCGACGTCATCGTGGACGCCTCGATGCCCGCCATGATCCGCACCTCCGGCCACATGTGGGGCCCCGACGGCCAGGAGGCCGACACCATCGCCGTGCTGCCCGACAGCAGCTACGCCGGTGTCTACCAGGTCGTCCTCGACGACTGCCGCGCCAACGGCGCCTTCGACCCGGCCACCATGGGCTCGGTGCCCAACGTCGGTCTGATGGCGCAGAAGGCCGAGGAGTACGGCAGCCACGACAAGACCTTCGAGGTTCCGGTCACCGGAACCGTCCGCGTGGTCGACACGGCGGGCGACGTCGTCCTGGAGCAGACGGTCAGCGCGGGCGACATCTTCCGGATGTGCCAGACCAAGGACGCCCCGATCAAGGACTGGGTGAAGCTGGCCGTCACCCGCGCCCGTGCCACCGGCGACCCGGCGGTGTTCTGGCTGGACGCGGGCCGTGCCCACGACGCCAACCTGATCGCCAAGGTCGAGCAGTACCTCCCGGAGCACGACACCGAGGGTCTGCGGATCGAGATCAAGTCGCCCGTCGAGGCCACGAAGTTCTCGCTGGAGCGCATCCGCCGTGGCGAGAACACCATCTCGGTGACCGGCAACGTCCTGCGTGACTACCTCACCGACCTCTTCCCGATCCTGGAGCTCGGCACCAGCGCCAAGATGCTCTCGGTCGTGCCCCTGATGGCGGGCGGCGGTCTCTTCGAGACCGGTGCGGGCGGCTCCGCGCCCAAGCACGTGCAGCAGCTGGTCAAGGAGAACTACCTGCGCTGGGACAGCCTCGGTGAGTTCTTCGCGCTGGCCGCGAGCTTCGAGCACCTCGCGCAGACCACCGGCAACGCGCGCGCCCAGGTCCTCGCGGACACCCTGGACCGGGCGACGGCGACCTTCCTGAACGAGGACAAGTCGCCGACCCGTCGCGTGGGCGGCATCGACAACCGCGGCAGCCACTTCTTCCTGGCCCTGTACTGGGCCCAGGAGCTGGCCAAGCAGACCGACGACGCCGAACTGGCCACCGCCTTCGGCCCGCTCGCCGAGACGCTGTCCGGCCAGGAGAAGGCCATCGTCGACGAACTGCTCGCGGTGCAGGGCTCTCCGGCCGACATCGGCGGCTACTACCAGCCCGAGGCGGCCAAGGCGGAGAAGGTCATGCGCCCCTCGGCCACGCTCAACCAGGCGCTGTCGACCCTCGGCTGAGCACTTGGCCGAGCAGTCCGGGCAGAGACACCCCGTCGCGGCCGGGGCCGGTGAATCCGGCTCCGCCCGCGGCGGTCTCGTCCCGGCCGCCCGGCCTCGGGCCGTCAACTGGCCGTGGCCAAAGCGCGAGGCGTGTGCCCGAGGCGGGCGCACGCCTTGTGCGTACGCGCACGTCAACGACGAAAGGCCGCACTGGAATTGATCCAGTGCGGCCTCTCGTATGCGACTTCGAAAAGTCGGGACGACAGGATTTGAACCTGCGACCCCTTGACCCCCAGTCAAGTGCGCTACCAAGCTGCGCCACGTCCCGGTGCTCGTCTGACCTGGGCTTTCCCCCGGCCGAACGCGCAAAGAAACCATACCGCACTCGCGGTGGTGGTCGCGCACGCCTTTCGCCCCGGCTACCGTCACCGGGCGGGCCGCAGAGGGGCTTCCCGGCGGGGAGTCGGCGGACTATAGTCCTAAACTAGCAGTGCTAATTTACGGGCGCTCCGGAGCCGAGGTGTTCCCCGGCGAAGACGTGCGCTCGGCAGCCCGGACACCCCGGACCCTCGACTAGGAGAACCCCATCGTGCGTCCCGTCCATTTCGTCGCCGCCCGCCGCACCCCGATCGGGAAGCTGCGCGGTTCGCTCTCCTCCGTACGACCCGACGACCTGGCCGCGGGGGTCGTCAAGGGTGTGCTCGCCGATGTGCCCGCGCTCGACCCGGCCCGTATCGACGACGTGTACTGGGGCGCCGCCAACCAGGCGGGGGAGGACAACCGCAATGTGGCCCGGATGGCGGTCCTGCTCGCCGGGCTGCCCGAGTCGGTGCCCGGTGCGACCGTCAACCGTCTGTGCGCCTCCGGCCTGGAGGCCGTGACCACCGCCGCGCGCGCGGTCGCCAGTGGTGACGCGGACATCGTCCTCGCGGGCGGCTCGGAGTCCATGAGCCGCGCCCCGTTCGTCCTGCCTCGCCCCGACGAGGCGCTGCCGCACCGGATGGAGACCTTCGACACCCGGCTCGGCTGGCGGATCACCAACCCGCGGATGAAGGAACTGCACGGGGTCCTCGCGATGGGAGAGACGGCCGAGGAGGTCGCCGAGCGCTACTCCATCAGCCGCGAGCGCCAGGACGCCTTCGCCCTGCGCAGCCACCAGCTCGCCGCCGAGGCGCGCAAGAACGGCCTCTTCGACGCCGAGATCCTGCCGGTGACCCGGCCCGACGGCGTGGTCGTGGACAGCGACGAGTGCATTCGTGAGAACACCTCGCTGGAGAAGCTGGCCTCGCTCAAACCCGTCTACCGCGCGGGCGGCACGGTCACCGCGGGCAACACCTCGCCGATGAACGACGGCGCCGCCGGACTGCTCCTGGTCACCGAGGACGTCCTGAACGAGCTCGGCCTCGAATCGCTCGGACGGTACGTCGCCGGTGCCTCGGCCGGTGTGCACCCCGACGTGATGGGCATTGGCCCGGTCCCGGCCACCCGCAAGGCCCTGGCCCGTAGCGACTGGTCCGTGGCGGACATCGAGGAGGCCGAGTTCAACGAGGCGTTCGCGGCCCAGGCGCTCGCCTGCGTGGACACCCTCGGCATCGACCCCGAACTGGTCAACCCGACCGGCGGCGCCCTCGCCCTCGGCCACCCCCTCGGCTCCTCCGGCGCGCGCATCCTCACCACGTTGCTGCACCGCATGCGCCGCAACGGCACCAGCAGGGGCCTGGCCACCATGTGCGTGGGCGTGGGCCAGGGCACCGCGGTACTCGTCGCCAAGGACTGAGGCAGAGAAAACCCGGGCGACAAAGGGCAGTTGGGTACGGGCGCGGCCATGCGCCGGGCGCCCGTACTCCACCGCCTCAGCGTCCGCTCACCGCCGAGAGCGCGTGCCCGGCCCGCCAGCCGTCCTCGGAGAGGTCCTCGGCGAGCATGCGCTTGGCGATCGTGTCGAGGGCGCTGCGCAGTTGGCGGTCGTCGGGCCGGGGCACCTCCTCCGACAGGCGGCTGTTGAGCCACTGGGCCCAGGCCGAGCCGAGTAGCGCGGCCTCCCGCGCCCCCGCCGCGGTCTGCGAGAAGTACGCGCCCTCCCGCGTCAGATACCCCTCGTCGACCATCCGCTGGAACACGGGCTGGAGCACCTCCGGCGGCAGGTGGTGGCGGGCCGCCGTCAGGCCGATGCTCGCGTGCCCGACCATCCGCGTGAGCAGTTCGACCTGCATCACGGCCCAGGCGCCGGCGACATCGAGACGGGTGCCGGAGCGGGCGACGACGGTGCGCAGCGTGCCGGGCCCCGAGGCCCGTACGACCTTGGCGACCGCGAGTTCGAGCAGTGGCTGCGAGGAAGGCCCCGAGGGTGAGGCGAAGGCCTCGCCCATGTCGTTCGAGCCCGCCCGCGCGGTGTCCCGGAGCCGCACCTGCTTCAGGAACATGGCCACCGCGAATCCGGCCAGCACCACCGGCACGGTCCACAGGAAGACCGTCTGCAGGGTCTCGGCGTAGGCGTCGACGATCGGCCGGGCGGCGGGGCCCGGCAGCGCGTGCACCCCCGTGGGGCTCTCGGCCGCCCGCGCGACCGCCTCCGGAGGCAGTTCCGAGGCGCTGACGGCGTCGGCGATGCCGCCCTCCAGGTTCGGCCGCAGGGTGTTGGCGTAGATCGTCCCGAACACCGCCGTGCCGAACGCGCTGCCCAGCGTGCGGAAGAAGGTGACGCCCGAGGTGGCGGTGCCCAGGTCGGCGTAGTCCACCGTGTTCTGCACCGCGATCGTCAGGACCTGCATGGACAGGCCGACGCCGGCGCCGAGGACGACCATGTAGAGCGACCCGAGCCAGGCGTCGGTGCCGGGACCCATCAGGGAGAGCAGGAACAGACCGAGCGCCATCACCAGACAGCCCACGATCGGGAAGGCGCGGTAGTGCCCGGTGCGGCCGACCACGTGGCCGCTGGCCACGGAGGCGATGAGCAGGCCGAGCACCATGGGCAGGGTGCGTACGCCGGAGAGGGTTGCCGAGTCCCCGTCCACGTACTGCAGATACGTCGGCAGGAAGACCAGCGCGCCGAACAAGGCGAAGCCCACGATGAAGCTGAGCACCGAGCAGACGGTGAACACCGGATTGGCGAACAGCCGCATCGGGAGCGTCGGTTCGGCGGCGCGGGTCTCGGCCCAGCAGAACAGGCCGAGCGCCACGAGCCCCGCGGCGAACAGGCCGAGGATCACCCCGGAGCTCCAGGCGTACTCGTTTCCGCCCCAACTGGTCGCCAGGATCAGGGCGCTCGCGCCGACGGCGACCAGCGCGATGCCCAGGTAGTCGATCACCGGGCGTGCGACGGCCCGTACCTGCGGGATCGTGCGGGCGGCCGCGAAGACGACCAGAATCGCGAGCGGCACATTGATGTAGAAGGCCCAGCGCCATGTCAGATGGTCCGTGAACAGGCCGCCGAGCAGCGGCCCGACAACCGTGGCGATGCCGAACACCGCGCCGATCGCGCCCTGGTACTTGCCGCGGTCGCGAAGAGGGATGACGTCCGCGATGAGCGCGATCGCGGTCACCATCAGACCGCCCGCGCCGATACCCTGCAGCGCTCGCCAGGCGATGAGCAGAAGCATGTTGGTGGCGAGTCCGCACAGGAACGACCCGGTGATGAACACGACGGCCGAGACCTGGAAGACCAGCTTGCGCCCGAACAGGTCGCCGAACTTTCCGACGAGCACGGTCGAGACGGTCTCGGTGAGCAGGTACGAGGTCACCACCCACGACATGTGCGAGCCGCCGCCGAGGTCGGCGACGATGGTGGGCAGCGCGGTCCCGACGATCGTCTGGTCGAGCGCGGCGAGCAGGACCCCCAGCATGATCGTGGCGAAGACGATGTTCCGCCGTCGGCTGTCCAGGACAGGCGGCGCCCCGGTCCCGGCGGCCGGTCCGGCCCCGGCGTCGGGAACGTCCGCGCTGGTGGTCACATCGGCCACCCTCACATCCCACCGGACCGGGCGCACCGTGGGGCGGTCCGCTGCGGTGACGGGGACAGACGGGGACAATGCGCCGGCAGCCGCTTCCGTGCCACCAGTCGTGCCCTCAGCCGCCCCCTCAGTCGTGCTCTCAGCTGTGCGCTGAGCCGAGCGCCGGGGCGTGCGCCGCCGGGTCGAGCGGGCCACCGTCCTCGTCCAGCAGGGTCGCCAAGTCCCGCGCCCAGTCGGCGAGTTCGGCGAGGCCGAGCCCGTACGGACGGGCCTGTGCGCTGTCGTGCGACCACTCCTCGATCCCGGCGGCTCCCCGTCGCAGCAGCCGTGCCCCGCCCGTGGCGTTGCCGCGCGCGCCGTGGGTCAGTCCGACGGCGAGCTGGGCGAGGGACTTCCACAGCGCACGCTCGGCCGCGGGCCCCGACTTCCAGGCGTCCTCGAAGACCTCGTGCGCGTGGAAGGGGCGGCCCGCGGCGAACAGGCGCCGCGCCTCGTCGACGGTCTGCTCCGGCGTACGGGCGACGCCCTCGGGCTGGCGCTCCACGCCCTCGGCGCCGTGCGGCAGCGGGCGCCCGAGCCCGTCGCGCGGCCGGGCGCTGCGGGCCCGGCCCTCGGAGTCGCGGTCACGGTCGGCCGGTGTTTCGCTCATGCTCCGATTGTGGGGCACCGGGCCTGCCGGGCATCCGGCACGGGAAGCGCCGGTGACCTCCGCCCCCACCAGGGGCCGAATTCGAAGGGAACGGCGGTGGTGGGGTAAAGTTCTGCACGCATGATCACGACGGGTTCCGGCGGGACATGCACCGGGACGTGGCGCAGCTTGGTAGCGCACTTGACTGGGGGTCAAGGGGTCGCAGGTTCAAATCCTGTCGTCCCGACTTTTCGAAGTCGTGGGCCGAGGGGCCGTGTCGGAGTGATCCGATGCGGCCCCTCGGTCGTTTTCCCGGGGCCGCCGCTCTCGTACGCGATCACGCACGAGAAGTCGGGGCGTCCGGGAACGGGATGTCAGACGAGCAGCAAGTGCCCGTAGTCGGAGAGCACTTCGCGCACCTCGGGCACGTCCTCGTACTCCTTCAGCCGGTGCAGGACCGTCCGGGCCCGCTCCGCCGTGCGCTCCGAGGACAGATCCCCGGACCCGTCGATGACCCGGCGGGCCTCTTCAGCGGCCTGCTCGGGTTCGTTCGCGTCGGCCAGGGCCACCGCCAGCCACGACCGGTACAGCGCCACTTCCCGGGCGTGGCTGGCGTCGTAGCGCCCCAGTACGTCCTGGAGCAGCGGGACGGCGCGCAGTGGACGGCGCAGCTCGGTGAGCACGCGGGCGTCCATGACCTCGAGTTCCGCGCGGTTCACCCAGTACGCCCAGGAGGGCGCCGGAGAGTCGTCCGCGCGGTCCATGGCGGCGTGCGCCTGCCCTAGCGCCCGCAGGGCTGGTTGCGCCTCGCCCGCGCGCGTGTGGGCCCAGGCCACACGGTCGAGGAACAACGCGCGCGTCGTGACCGGGGCGTCCGGTCCGGCTTCGGCCACGGCTGCCCTGGCCAACTCCAGGCCCTCTCGCTCTCGGCCGTTGTTCGACAGGTGATAGCCGAGGCTGCCCGCGAGCTGCGCCACCAGCGTCGCGTCCCCGGCCTGCCGGGCGGCCGATATTCCCAGCCGGTAGGCGCGATACGCGTCCGCACCGCGCCCGGCGTCCGAGGCGATCCACCCGGCGATCTGCCCCAACTCCCCGATCTGCACCATCAGTCCGCGCCCCGTCTCCTCGGAGTGCGCGGACTCGCGGTACAGCCGGACGGCGGCGCACAGCTCACGGAACGCCGGGCCGATCAAGTCCCCGCCGGACAGCACGTCATCGGCGAGCCGGAGGCCATGAACCCGGGCAGCCAGACCTTCTACGGTGGTGATGCCGATCCGACGGCCGCGGGGGGATGCCGAAGCGTCCAGCGCGTCCACGTCGGGCAGCAGGTCCGCCAGAGTCGCCGCCACCCCGGGCAGGGTGGCCGAAGCATCCCCCCGGGCGTACGCGGCCGCCTGCTCCAACTCGTGCTGCGGCACCCCGAGCACCTGGGCGAAGGTGGGCAGCCACACATCCGGGATGCGCTCGCCGCGCTCCCATCGGGAGACCTCGTTCCGCGTGATCGAATGGGTGCCCGACACCGCGCACAACGTGGTGGCGAACTGCCGCTGCGAGCGGCCGGAGTGCCGCCGCAGACCGGCCAGGTAGGCGCCGAACTGGCGGCGTCACTCGGTCGTTTCGCCCATGTCGGCCCCCTTCCGGATCCAGTGTGGCCCCTCCCTGGCCCCCTGGTCGGCTCCTTCGCTCCTTCACGCCCCCCGGTTACCTGAGGACATAGCGCCCCGGCGACCGTGCGACCGGCCCCGGGGCTCGGCCGATCCGAGGAAGCAGACCGATATGCCGCAACCTGCAACGCGGGCCTGTCCGACCGGGCGTCTCAGGCTCAGGTACAGCGAGACCCTGCCGAGCGAGCCCGAGAGCGCTGCTGCCGCCCGGCGCCTGATGAACACCGCCACTTCTCGCTGGGGCCTGGAAGAGCTGGCCGAGGAAAGCGCCCTGGTCGTCACGGAGTTGGTCGCCAACGCCGTCCAGCACGCACGGGGGGAGGTCATCCGCGTGGTGGTGGAGCGCACCGCCGTGCGGACGGTGCGCGTCGCCGTCGCGGACTTCTCCCGGGAACTGCCCCGGCCACGCGCGCCAAAGGACGACGCGGAGGACGGACGCGGCCTGTTCATGGTGGCCGCACTCGCGGCCGACTGGGGCACCGATGAACGGCGCTGGGGCAAGATCGTGTGGGCGGAGCTGGCGGGCCGGGGATGACCACCGGAGAGACCCGCCGGCGAAGCCCTGGCCGAGCCCACCGCGCCCGCGCTTCGTCGTGTCGCACGGGCGTGTATCCGCTTTGTATGTCCGCCCCCTTGAATCCCCCCGTCTTCCGACGACAAGGGGAAAAGCATGCCCAGACATTCCCGCCGTCTCCTGGCCGCCCTGAGCGCCCTCGCCTCCGTCGCCGCCCTCGGCGTGGCGGCCCCGGCGGCCATGGCCGCGCCGCAGGACGGCACCTCGGTGACCGAGGTGAGCGCCGCCGCCAGGCCCGGGTTCAAGCTGCCGTTCCGCTGTGGCCAGAGCTGGCGCGGCAGCAACTGGAACGGACACAGCCCCGCCCACTCCATCGACTGGAACCACTACGACGCGAGCGGGAGCCCGGACGACCTCGGCCGCCGTGTGCTCGCCAGCGCCGGGGGAGAGGTCCTCGCCTCGTACTACGCGACGGACACCGGCTACGGCCACACGATCGTCATCGGGCACGGCAATGGCTGGCGCACCCGGTACGCGCATCTGAAGACCCGTTCGGTGGCCAAGGGCGCCCATGTGACGCAGGGGCAGTTGATAGGTGAGGTCGGTGCGTCCTCCGCGATCTACGACCTCTCGCCGCATCTGCACTACGAGCAGATCCACGACGGCTCCGTCGTCGTCGCGGTCGTCCAGGGCGTCACCTGGAGCGACTACCTCACGCGCTATCAGACCAGCACCAACAACTGCTGAGCATCCGGCCGTTGGGTCGGCCGAGGGCGCGTAGCGGGTACGGTCGAGTCGCCGTTCTCGCTACGCGCGTCACGGCCGCTCAGCGCAGCGCGCGCAAGTGCGCGCCCACCACCTCGGCGCGTTCCCGGGAGCCGAGCCGCCGATAGGTCGACAGGGAGCGGTGGAAGTAGCGCCGTGCGGTGGTCTCCCGGCCGGTGGCGTGGTGCAACTCGCCGAGCAGACAGGCGACTTGTGCCTCGGCGGGGCGGTCGCCGAGCTGCTGTTGCACCGCCAGCGCACCGGCGAGCAGCGCGGAGGCGCGGCCCGCGTTGCCCTGGCGCCAGTACAACTCGCCGATGCTTTGTTGTACGTACGCCGCGCAGTGGGTGTCCGCGAGTTCGTCGAAGATGCCCAGTGCCAGTTCCAACTCGACCTGCGCCAGGGCCGGTTGGTCGCACAGCTGGTGCAATGCCGCGATGCGGCGGCGTACTTGCGCCTCGCGGTGCCGGTCGCCGACCTCGCGCGCCAGACGCAGGGCGTCGTCCAGCCAGGGCCGTGCGGAGAGCGGGTCCTGGCGTTTCAGCCACACCGAGGCGATCGCGTTGCAGGCCACCGCCTCGCCATGCCGGTCACCTGCCGCACCGAACAGGTGCAGCGCCTCGGTGAACAGCCGTAGTGCGGCGTCGAGTTCGTCGCGTACGCGGTACACCGATCCGGCGCCCACCGTCGCCGTCGCCTCGCCGGAAGGATGGCCGAGCGAGGCGAAGACCGCGCGCGAACGGTCGAAGGAGGCGAGTGCCTTGGTGTACCGGTCCTGGTAGAAGTGCAGCTGCCCCAGGTTGCGCAGCAGCGCGGCCGCCCGGACGTCGGCCGGTGACTCCATGGCGTCCACGACGAGTTGATGGGTGCGCAGCCAGTCGTCGTACGCGAAACGCAGGTCGAAGAACCCGGCGAGCTCGATGGCGAGATCGGCGGCGCGGGAGACCAGACCGAGCCGTAGCGCGGACTCGACGCCGCCCACGAGGATCCGGCGTTCGCTCTCGAACCACTCCAGGGGTGCGGCACGCACGCGGGGCGCGACGGCGGCGGCGGGGCCGGACGGCGTCTCGGGCCGGCCGAGTATGCCGAGAAAGTGCGTGGGCATCGCCGAATTCGCCGTCCGGGCAAGGGAGATGAGCGAATCGGTCACCCTCAGACGGCGCCGCAGCCGGACACCGGAGTCCTCCCGGTCGGCGAGTTCGCGGGCGCAGCAGCGCAGCAGGTCGTGCATCCGGTAGCGCTGGAGCCCCAGCCGGTCGGCGCCGACGGTCTCGACCAGGTGTTCGTCGAGCAGGGTCTCCAGCACGCCGGCCGCGTCGTCGGCGAGGCCTGCCGCGGCGGCGACCAGCCAGCCGGGCACCGTCTCCTCGGTGAGATCTCCGAAGGCGCGGAAGGCCGTCGCCGCGGGTCCGGGCAGATACCGGTAGCTCAGCTCGGCGCCCGCCCGTACCTCCATGTCGCCGGTCCGGAGCTGGTCGAGACGGCCGCGTTCGTCGTCCAGGCAGTCGGCGAGGGTGCCGATGCTCCAGCCGGGGCGGTTCGCGAGCCGTGACCCGGCGATCCGCACGGCGAGCGGCAGCGAACCGCAGCCGTCGAGCACCCGGTCGGCGTCCGTGCTCTCCGCGCGCAGCCGCTCGGACCCGACGATCGCGCCGAGGAGCGCCCGGGCGTCCTCGCGTGTCATGAGGACGAGCGGGCAGTGGTGCGCGGGCAGGCCCGGCATCCGGCGGCGCGAGCTGACCAGGACCGCCGAACCGCCGGTGCCCGGCAGCAGCGGGCGCACCTGCGCGCTGCTGGCGGCGTCGTCCAGGACCAGGAGGAAGCGCCGCTGTGCGAGACGGGAGCGGAACAGCGCGGCGCGTTCCGCGGTCTCGGCCGGTACGGCACTGTCGTGCACGCCGAGACCGCGCAGCAGCTCCGCCAGGACAGCGGCCGGGTCGCGCGGCCGCCCGCTCATCCCGCCGAGGTCGACGAAGAGTTGCCCGTCGGGGAAGTGGTGGCGCATCCGGTGGGCCGCGTGGACCGCCAAGGTCGACTTTCCCGCCCCCGGCGGACCGGTGAGCACCACGACCACCGGCTGTCCTCCGGCCTTGGAGAGCAGTCCTTCCAGTGCCGCGAGTTCCTCGCGGCGGCCGGTGAAGTCCGGTATGTCGATGGGGAGTTGGCTCACGGGCGCCGGAGGGGCGGGGCGGCGCAGCCCGAGGCGTCCGTACTCGTTGATCTCCTCGCCGAGGGCGCGCAGCGAGGCGCCCGGCTCGATGCCGAGTTCGGCCGCCAGGAGCTCCGCCGCGCGCGCGTACGCCGACCTGGCCTCGGCCGTGCGGCCCGCGCCGTGCAGGGCTCGGATCAGCATCTGCCACAGGTCCTCGCGCAGTGGATCCTCGCCGAGCCGGGTGCGCAGCTCGGTGATCAGCGGCGCGTAGTCGCCGAGGCCGAGACGCACTTCGAGGCACTCGTCGGCGGCGCTCGCGCGCCGTTCCTCGAGGTGGGCGACCGCCGGATCCCACACCACGCTGGACGGCACGTCCTGCAGCACACCGCCGCGCCACAGCGCGAGCGCCGACTCGTAACCGCTCAGGGCAGCGGCGGCGTCGCCCTCGTCGCGCGCGACGCGTGCCCGGTGCAGCCGCCGCTCGAAGAGGAGGAGGTCGCACGCCTCGGGCGGCAGGTCGAGCGTGTAGCCCGAGGGCTGGGTGCCGAGTCCGTCGGTGGCGATCCCGGCGGCGGACAGCGTGCGGCGCAGGGCGTGTACGTAGGTGCGGACATTGGCGACGGCGGACCGGGGCGCGCCGCCCGGCCACAGGACCTCGGTCAGCACATCGACGGAGACGAAGCGCCCCGGCTGGAGCAACAGAGTGGCCAGCAGGGCGCGGGGCTTGGGGCCGCCCACCCGGACCGGGCCCTGTGCTCCGCGTACCTGGAGCGGTCCGAGCACCCCGAAGGTCGGATCCCCCATCCGTGTGCCTCCGCACGAGTCCGTGGCTGCGGCTCAGGCTACTGGCAGGCGAAGACGCCGGACAGGAGTTCACCCCTGCCTCGGCTGCCTCGTTGTGATCCCGTGATCGCCAACTGGCGCAAGCCGTAGCAAAGTTGCTGCCAGGAGCGGCACGGCGCGGAGCAGCACAGCACGGAGCGGTCACAGCACCGAGCGGCAAGGCGGCGCCGGGTGGCAAAGCACCGGGCGGCGCGGCAGCCTGCTTCGGCTGCCGCACCGCCCGGTCTTCCGTGGGGGCGCGTGCGGGATCAGCCCCCGGTCCTCACCTCCACGTCGTCCAGGACGAAGCTGGTCTGGAGGCTGGAGTCCTCGGTGGCGGAGAAGGTCAGGGTGACCTGCTTGCCCGCGTAGCCGTCGAGGGCGAGGGTGCGCTGCTGGTATCCGCTCGCCGCGTCCTTGTTGGACAGGGTCGCGAGAGTGGTGGTGCCGGCCTTGACCGTGAAGCGGTCGTAGACGGTGTTCTCGGTCTCGGCGGTGTCGATGTGCAGCCAGTACGTCAGGCTCGCCCGGTCACAGCCCGCCGGAACGGTCACCGTCTGGCTGAGGGTGTCGCTCTCGCTGCGTCCGTAGCCGCCGAGCCAGGCGAAGCGGGTGCCGCCGTGCGCCGCCTGACCATTGTGCGCGCCGATGGTGCCGGTGTCGCCGCTCCAGGGCGAAGTGCCGCTCTCGAAGCCGCCGTTGGACATCAGCTGGGCGGCCTGGCAGCTGCCCGAGCCCTTGACGGTGAGGGTGTACGTGGCGGTGCGGGTGACCGTTCCGGTGGCGGTGAAGGTCAGGGGGTAGGTGCCGGGGGCCACCGAGGAGCCCACCGTGATGGTGGCCGTGGACGACTGGCCCGAGGTCACCGTGGAGGGGCTGAAGGAGACACCGACCCCGGAAGGCGCGCCGGAGGCGGAAAGCTGCACGCTCTGTGCCGAGCCCTTGGTGGTCGTGGTGCTCACCGTGGAGGTCAGCGAGGTGCCGGGGTCGGCGCTGCCGCTGGTGGGGCTCGCCGCGACGGAGAAGTCGTCGGCGGGCGTCTCGGCGGAGGCGGCGAGGGACCACAGGGTGTGGGCGATGCCGTCGGCACTGCGGTCCAGGCCGGTGACGTTGACGTTGTTGATGTCGTCGCAGCGCGAGTGGTAGCAGCCGTCGTAGGCCGCGCCCGCCGTGCCGCCCCACTTGCTCGCCTGCGCGGAGGTCTTGCGGGCGCTGGCGCCCATCGCGTAGCCCGAGGTGGGGATGGAGTACTGCTCGAAGGAGTAGTCGTCGGAGCGGCCCGCGCCCTCGGTGTTCTCCTCCGGCTGGAGGTTCAGGGAGTCCCAGTACGCCTTCATCGGCTGGGCGGCGGTGGAGTTGATGTGGTTGATGAAGTAGCCGCCGTTGGGCGAGGCGATCATGTCGAAGTTGTAGTACGCCTTGATCGCCGAGCGCTGGGCGGAGGTCAGCGAACGCACGTAGAAGTCGGAGCCGTTGAGTCCCTGCTCCTCGTCGGTCCACCAGCCGAAGCGGACCCGGTTGGTCATGTTCGGGTTCTGTGCGGCGAGCGTCAGCGCGGTCTCCAGGAGGGCCGCGCTGCCGGAGGCGTTGTCGTTGATGCCGGGTCCGGACGAGACGCCGTCCAGGTGGGCGCCGAACATGTACACCTTGGCGGCGTCGCCCTTGGGCCACTCGGCGATCAGGTTGGGCCCGGCGCCACTGGTGCAGCCCGAGGTGCAGGGCTGCTCGGTCACCGTGTACCCGGCGGCCTGCAGCTTGCCCTTCACATAGGCGACGGAGTCGCGGTAGCCCTGGCCGGTGGAACGGCGGTTGCCGCCGTTGCGGGCGGCGATGTCGCTGAACTCGGTGAGGTGCGCGCGCACCTTCGTGATGTCGATGTCCGGCGCCGCGGAGGCGAGTTGGCCGGCGGCGGCGGCCTTGCCGCTCTGGTCGGTGGCCGTCGCGGAGGCGGCCGGCAGGGTGGCCAGGCCGAGCGTCACGGCCAGCGAGAGGCCGGCGAGGCTGAGTCTTCGTAGCACCATGGCTCCTTGTGGGGTTGAGAGGTGCCGGTTCCGCTGCCTGAGCGGTACCGAGGCGTACGCGGTGCGGTGCACGCGCGCACGGCCTCCCCCGTGTGCGGGCGGGGGTGTGCCGGGCCGGGCGGGCGTACGGAGATGCTGGCCGGGACAGGCCGCGGCCGTGGCCCCGAGTGCGGATCGGGACCGTCGGTGTGGCATGCCCATGCTTGTGCTCCGGGACATTCACACCCCGCGCCCGCGCGCGTCAACGGCTTGTCGGCGTCCACGAAGAGCGGTCAAAAAGCGGCAAGTTGTGTCCGGTAATCGGGTACGGGTTGCCGTCAGGCGCTCATGCCCCGGTGCGGCCGTCCACGGACTCCCGGATCAGGTCGGCGTGACCGTTGTGACGGGCGTACTCCTCGATGAGGTGGCACAGGATCCAGCGCAGGCTCGCCCTGCTGCCGTCGGGCCGTGCGCGCAGGGCGAGGCGTTCGGGGCCGCTCTCGGCGAGGGCCTCCGCGACCAGGCGGCGCGAGCGTGTCACCGAATCGCGCCACAGTGTGCGCAGTTGCCGTGGGCTGTCCCCGGCGGCCGAGTTCCAGTCCCAGTCGGGGTCGGCCGCCCAGTCCACGGTGTCCCAGGGCGGGTGCGGATCGCGGCCGTGCAGCCAGTGGGAGCACCACCGGTCCTCCACGCAGGCGAGGTGCTTGAGCATGCCGCCGAGGGTGAGCGAGGAGGTGGCGACCGTCGCCCGCAGCCCCGCTTCGTCGAGTCCCTCGCACTTCCATGCCAGCGTCGCCCGCTGGTGGTCGAGGAAGCCGAGCAGGGTGGCGGTCTCGTCGGCCGCGAGCGGCGGCTCGGGCCTGCCGTGCTCGTCCAGGTGCCGCACGGCCGGTGTGTCCGGGCGTGAGGGCGGGCGGGCCGGAGCGGGGACCACGGCGGTGAGCGGGCGCGGTGCAGAGCCCGCGGCCCGCAACCGGGCCTCGGCCGCGCCGAGTTCGCCGCCGGTGCCGAGCACCGTGTCGAGCCGGGCCACCAGCGGCGCGGGCAGTTCGCGCAGGCCGCTCTCCCATTTGCTGATCAGGCTGTGGTGGTAGCCGAGCCGCAGGCCCAGCTGGGACTGGGTGAGTCCGGCCCGGCGCCGCAGATGCCGCAGCAGCCGTCCGAATTCCGCCCAGCCCGAGAGGGTCCTCGGCGCGGCGCGCATCATGCCCGCTCCGCGTTCCCCGCCGGGTTCCGGGCCTGACGTCGTCCCCTGGGGCATGGCGGCATCGCTGACAGGCATGACCACTCCTCGCGCTCCCGGTACGCCTACCGATGACCTCGGAACTCCGGGCCGAACTCGGCCCGGGGCAGCTGGCCCCAATCAGCTGTGCACAAGTTAGAGGATCTGTCGCCTGTCGTACATACGGTGTGACGATTGTGTACGGATGAGGGGGTAAGCGCCGGTGGCGCCGGGCCTCACCTGCGAGGCGTCTTCCGGTACTTGGCATGCTGTGCCGATGCGCATACCACGACAGGCGGCACGTGTCGCCGTACTCGATCCCGCCGGGGCCGTCTTCATGTTCCGCTACGACAACGAAGAGGTCGGTGTGCACTGGGCGATGCCCGGCGGCGGCATGGAGCCGGGGGAGGAGCCCGCCGCGGCGGCCCGGCGTGAACTGCGTGAGGAGACCGGCTGGCTGGACGTCGAACCCGGCGAGCTGCTGTGTCTGTGGGAGCACGACTTCACCCGTGCCGGTGTGCCGGTGCGCCAGCACGAGCACATCTACCTGGCCCGTACCGAACGTCGCGACCTGGAGGGCGATGTGGCCGCCGCCCACGCCGAGGACCGGATCCAGCGCGGGCGTTGGTGGGAGCCCGGGGAACTGGCCGCGCCGACCGAGGCGCTCTGGCCGCCGCAACTGCCCGAAATCCTCGCGGAGTTGGCGCGCACCGGGCGGCCCACCGGAGTGGACCTCGGCTTTGTGGCCGAGGCCGGGCCACAGCCCCGCCCCGTATGGCCCCCCGGCCCCGTATGACCCCCGGCCCCGTATGACCTCCGGTCTCAGATGACCTTCAGCCGCACCAGCGCCCCGAGCACCAGCGCCCCCGGCAACAGGGGCACCCACACGGTGATGATGCGAAAGCCCAGGACGACCGCGGTCGCCACGGCCGCCGGGGAACCGGCGGCCACCAGGGCCACCACCAGGGCCGCCTCCACCGAGCCGATGCCGCCCGGGGTCGGGACCAGCGCCACCGCGCAGGTCGCCGCGAGATAGGCGAGAGCCATGTGCATGACGGGGATGTCGAGTCCGAGGGCGAGGCCCACCGCCACGAGACCGGCCGCCTGGAGGGCCGGGAAGGCGAACGAACCGCCCCACAGCGCGAGTACGCGGGCCGGGCGCGTGTGGACGAGCTTCGCCTCGCCGAACGCCGTACGCAGGAAGGACAGTGCCGGGGCGCGGACGCGGCGTACGAGGAGGAACACCAGCGTGGCCGCCACGGTGAGCGCGCCGAGCGTGATGAGCAGCGGGGCGATGGCGTGCTCGGGCACCAGGGTGCCGAGCCGCAGGGCGTCGGGGAAGGCGAGGAGCAGGACGACAAGGAGGCCGACGCGGGCGATCGACTCCGCGAGGAGATAGAGGGCGAGCGCCGCCGTGGAGCGGGCGACCGGAATGCCGTGGACGGTCATGAAGCGCAGGTTGACCGCGCTCGCGCCGAGGCCCGTGGGCAGCAGATGGTTCGCGGTGCCCGAGGCGAACTGGGTCACGAGCAGGCGCATCGGCGGAAGGGGTTCGGCCACCGCGCCCTGCCGCGAGAAGGCCGCCGCCACCCAGGCCAGGCAGGTGGCGGCACCGGCCGCGGCGACCCAGGGCCATTCGGCCGAGCCGAGTTCGCGAAAGCCCTCGGCGAGCACCCGCCAGTGGCGCGCGGCGAAGATCCCGACAAGCACGAGCGGAAGCAGACACAGGATCTGCCTCAGGGGGAGACGCCGGACCAGGCGCAGGGCAGGCCCCTGGGGAGCGCGTTCTTCCGTCACATCGCCAGAGGTTCTCGGTGCCGCACCAACGAAGGGTTGCCGGGACGGGTCCAGGGGCTGACGCGCTGGTCAATGACCTGCCAGGGGGCCGGGGAGCGGCGGGCGCGCGGTGACGGCCGAGGGCGCGTGGGACGCGTGGGGCGCGGGCTTCGCGCGCGGGCGCGGACCCTGATTTCGGCGGCGCTTGACCTGAATCAACGTTGAGGTTCTAGGTTTCCCTGCATGAGCATGGAAACCACCGCGTGGGCGCAGATGTACAACGCCATGAACGCCAAGTCGCAGCGCCATCCCTTCTCCCGAGCCACCCTCGGGCGGATCCTCGACTTCGCCAAGCCACACCGCAGACGCCTCACCCAGTACCTCCTGACGAGCGTGCTCACCGCGCTGCTCGCGGTGGCCACCCCCGTCCTCGCGGGACTGGTCGTGGACGCCATCGTCTCCGGGGACGAGTCCGGGGTGGTCGTGCGCCTCGCGCTCCTGATCGCCGGGATCGCCCTCGCGGAGGCGGCGCTCGGCCTGGTCAGCCGCTGGCTCTCCGCCAACCTCGGCGAAAGCCTGATCCTGGATCTGCGTACAGCGGTCTTCGACCATGTGCAGCGGATGCCGGTCGCCTTCTTCACCCGCACCCGCACCGGGGCGCTGGTGAGCCGCCTCAACAACGATGTGATCGGCGCCCAGCGGGCGTTCAGCAACACCCTGTCCGGGGTGGTCGCGAACCTCGTCACCCTGGTGTTCACCCTCGCCGTCATGCTCACGCTGTCCTGGCAGATCACCCTGCTCTCGCTCGTGCTGCTGCCGGTGTTCGTGGTGCCGGCGCGCCGGATGGGCGCCCGGATGGCCACCCTTCAGCGCGAGGCGGCCGACCTCAACGCGGTGATGGGGACCCGGATGACCGAACGCTTCTCCGCTCCGGGCGCGACCCTGGTCAAGCTGTTCGGGCGCCCCGGTGAGGAGTCCGCGGAGTTCGCCGCCCGCGCCCGCCGCGTACGCGACATCGGGGTGCGCACGGCCATGGCGCAGTCCGCGTTCATCACCATGCTCACCCTGGTCTCGGCCCTCGCCCTCGCACTGGTCTACGGGCTCGGCGGCTACTACTCGCTCGAAGGCAGCCTGGAAGCGGGCGCCGTGGTCTCGCTCGCGCTGCTGCTCACCCGGCTCTACGCCCCGCTGACCGCGCTCGCCGGTGCCCGGGTCGAGGTCATGAGCGCCCTGGTCAGCTTCGAGCGGGTCTTCGAGGTGCTCGACCTGCGGCCGCTCATCGAGGAGAAGGAGGACGCGCGGCCGGTGCCCGAGGGGCCGGTCTCGGTCGAGTTCGACAAAGTCCGCTTCGCCTACCCGGCCGCCGACAAGGTCTCCCTCGCCTCCCTCGAAGAGGTCGCCTCGCTCGACAACCGGGGCGGTGCCGAGGTGCTGCACTCCGTCTCCTTCCGCGCCGAGCCCGGCCAGACCATCGCCCTGGTCGGCTCCTCGGGGGCGGGCAAGTCCACCATCGCGCAACTGCTGCCGCGGCTGTACGACGCCGACGAGGGCGCGGTCCGTATCGGCGGCGTCGACGTACGCGACCTCTCCGCCGCCTCGCTGCGCGGCACCCTAGGCATGGTCACCCAGGACGGCCATCTCTTCCACGACACCGTCCGCGCCAACCTGCTGCTCGCACAGCCCGGCGCCGACGAGGAGCAGCTCTGGGACGTGCTGCGGCGGGCCCGCCTCGAAGCCCTGGTCCGTTCCCTGCCCGACGGCCTCGACACGGTGGTCGGCGAGCGCGGCTACCGGCTCTCCGGCGGCGAGCGCCAGCGCATGACCATCGCCCGGCTGCTGCTCGCCGAGCAGCGGGTGGTGATCCTGGACGAGGCGACGGCCCACCTCGACAACACCTCGGAGGCCGCGGTGCAGGAGGCCCTCGCCGAGGCGCTCGAAGGCCGCACCGCCGTGGTCATCGCCCACCGCCTGTCGACCGTACGGTCCGCCGACCAAATCCTCGTGATCGAGGCGGGCGAGATCGCCGAGCAGGGCACGCACGAGGAACTCCTCGCGGCGGGCGGGCGCTACGCCGAGTTGTACCGGACCCAGTTCCGCGGCGAGGGCAGGGGAGAGGGCGACGGGGAAGCGGTCGCCACGGACGGGCCCGCCGCCGTCACGGTGTAAGGGGGGCGGGCCCCGGAGGCCCGAGGGGGAAACAGGTTCCGGCAGTTCACGGCGGACGTCTCGCAGCGGACGTCCCAGAGCGGACGCCTCAGAGCAGACGTTCCAGGAGCTGCCGGGACCGCAGTGGGATCGGCGAGGACAGCACGATGGACGAGGACACCCGCTCCACACCGGGAACCGTCACGATCTCGTCGATCACCCTTTGCAGATCGGAGTTGGAACGGGCGGCGATCCGGATGAAGAGGTCCGCGTCGCCCGTGGTGGCGTGGGCCTCGCAGACCTCCGCGATGGCGTCGAGGGCCTCGATCACCGGCGGCCGGTTGCCCTGGCTGATCTGTACGACCGCGAAGGCGATCACCGTGTAGCCGATCGCGGGCAGCGACATCGCGGGCGGGAAACCCTCCACGACGCCCCGGGCGAACAGTTTGTCCAGCCGGGCCTGTGCGGTGCCGCGCGCGATGCCCAGGCGGCGCGCGATCTCCAGGACGCTGATGCGGTCCTCCTTGGCCATCAGGAGCAGCAGACGGGCGTCGAGAGAATCCAGGCCTTCGGGGTTTGACCGGTCGGACACCGTTTCCTCCTGGGCAAGTTGCGCGCATTGGGCGACGATCGCGGCCTCGGACTGGGCAGACTGTCCAGCCCAAACAGAAAGTCTTGCACACCTTTTCCTGCTGCACGACCCTTGGCTCACTACACGTGACCATGTGACGTGGCCTAGGAGGGCTAGATGTCAGGGACGACGCAGACCGCGCCGCAGGCCGAGATCGACGACGTGAGCCTCGACCAGATGAAGAGGCTCTGTGGCCTTGTCGACTACGACGAGTCCAAGGACCCCTTCCCCGTACGCGCGCTGGACGCGGTCGTCTTCGTCGTCGGCAACGCGACCCAGACGGCGCTGTACTACCAGTTCGCGTTCGGCATGGAGCTCGTCGGCTACGCGGGCCCCGAGCACGGCACCCGCGAGCACAAGGCGTTCGTCCTGAAGTCGGGCTCCGCGCGCTTCGTGATCAAGGGCGGCGTCACGCCGGACAGTCCGCTGCTCGACCACCACCGCAAACACGGCGACGGCGTCGTCGACGTCTCCCTCGAGGTGCTCGACGTCGACAAGTGCGTGGCGCACGCCCGCAGCCAGGGCGCCACCGTGCTGGTCGAACCGCACGACGTCTCCGACGAGTTCGGCACCGTGCGCACCGCGACCCTCGCCACGTACGGCGACACCGTGCACACCCTGGTCGACCGCTCCCGCTACGAGGGCGTGTACCTGCCGGGCTACGTGGAGCGCCAGGGTACGTACACCAAGCCCGAGGGCGCGCCGAAGCGGATCTTCCAGGCCGTCGACCACTGCGTGGGCAACGTCGAGCTCGGCAAGATGGACTACTGGGTCGACTGGTACAACCGCGTCATGGGCTTCGTGAACATGGCGGAGTTCGTGGGCGACGACATCGCCACCGACTACTCGGCCCTGATGAGCAAGGTGGTCGCCAACGGCAACCACCGCGTGAAGTTCCCGCTCAACGAGCCCGCCATCGCCAAGAAGCGCTCGCAGATCGACGAGTACCTCGACTTCTACGACGGCCCCGGCGTGCAGCACATCGCGCTCGCCACCAACGACATCCTCAAGACCGTCGACGAACTGCGCGCCGCCGGTGTGGAGTTCCTGGCCACGCCCGACAGCTACTACGAGGACCCCGAGCTGCGCGCGCGCATCGGTGAGGTCCGCGTTCCGATCGAGGAGCTCCAGAAGCGCAAGATCCTCGTCGACCGCGACGAGGACGGCTACCTCCTGCAGATCTTCTTCAAGCCGATCGGCGACCGGCCGACCGTCTTCTACGAGCTCATCGAGCGGCACGGCTCGCTCGGCTTCGGCAAGGGCAACTTCAAGGCCCTCTTCCAGGCCATCGAGGCGGAGCAGGAGCGACGCGGCAACCTCTGAGGACACTGCGGCAGCCTCTTCAGGCGCCGGATGACGGCGGGGCCCCTTCACCGAACTCGGTGGAGGGGCCCCGCCGTTGTGCTCCGGTGCGGAGCCCCTTCCCTCCGGTTTCCGCTACGACGGTTTTCGGCCGCCGGAGGTCCAGAATCCGGACATCTCTTGGTGCCCCGCCCCGGCTGAGGTAGAACTGGGCCCCATGAATCACGAGCCCTTGGTGCGACGCCTGGTCATCGACCTGTGCCGCCGCCCGGCTGCGTGTTGTTGTTGATCCCCTGACGGCGGTCCCGGCACGGCGCGTTGCGCCTGCCCGCGCCGCCGTCGCCGAGCGGGTGCTGATCGGGTACTGATCGCGCGCTCCGAACACCTCCCGAGAAGCCTCATCCGGACGCGTTCGTCCGCGTAAGCATCGACGGTTTTCGCTTTCGGCGTGCGGTTTTCGACGTGCGGTTCTCGGCGTTCCGGTGTGCTCATGAGCCGCCTGTTCAGGTCCGCCCCTCGCGGGCTCGGCAGCGTAAAGCGTCTCGGCCCCGTCTCGGCACCCCTCCGCTCGGCATCTCTGGCCTCCCGGCCTGTCGGCTCCGTCCGTCCCGGGCCGAAGTCAACTGCTCATCCTCCGGCGCCCTTTGGAGGCCGCCCCGTGTCCGTCACCCCACAGCTCTCGAAGGCTCCTCCCGCCGAGGTGCCCGGTTCGCCGCCGGCCGCGCGTCGTGCGCGGGCCGGGGACGGCTGGGCGCGCGTACGACGCGCCGCTCTGCCGCTCGGCTCGCTCCTGCTGTTCCTCGTGTGCTGGCAACTTCTCGCGGCCAGCGGCGCCTGGAGCGAGACCCTGGTGCCGCCGCCGGTCCGGGTGTGGGACGCCTTCATCGAGGTGTCCAGCACGCACGACGGCGTGAAGGGCTACAACGGCACGTATCTCGTCGAGCACTTGGGCATCAGCCTGCGGCGCATCGCGCTCGGGGCCGGTGCGGGGATCGTTGTCGGTGTGCTGCTCGGCCTGGTCATGGGCACGGTCGGCTGGGTGCGGTCGCTGTTCGAGCCCTGGATCACCTTCCTGCGGACACTGCCGCCGCTGGCGTACTTCTCGCTGCTGATCATCTGGCTGGGCATCAACGAGGAGCCGAAGATCACGCTCTTGGCCGTGGCCGCCTTCCCGCCGGTGGCCGTCTCCACCACGACGGCCGTCGCCGCCGTACCGAAGAGCCTCATCGAGGCGGCCAAGGCGCTGGGCGCCTCGCGCTGGGACGTGGTCAGGGACGTCGTCGTGCCGTCCGCGCTGCCCGAGACCTTCACCGGCGTACGGCTGGCCGTCGGGGTGGCCTATTCCTCCCTGGTCGCCGCCGAGTTGGTCAACGGACTGCCCGGCATCGGCGGCATGGTCAAGGACGCCGCCAACTACAACAACACCCCGGTCGTGCTCGTCGGCATCATCGCCATCGGAGTCTCCGGCCTGCTCATCGATGGCTTGTTGCTACGGCTCGAACGCGCCGTCGTCCCCTGGCGCGGCCACACGTAGTCGACCGGATTTCGAGGCCTCACCCCGCCGTCGTCGCACTCAACCACCCCCAACAGAAACGGTTCCACCATGTCTCCCACGATCCCCAGACTCCCGGTCGGCTCGGCGGCCCGCGGGCCCGCCCGTCGTACGGTGCTCGCCGGTGCGCTCGCCGCGGCCTCGGCGGCCCTCGCGGGATGCACCTCGGACACTCAGGGGTCGTCCGGCGGTGACAAGCGGCTGCGTATCGGCTACTTCGCCTTCCCCAGCGGGGACCTGCTCCTGAAGCGGCAGAAGCTGCTGGCCAAGGCGCTGCCGAAGCACCGGATCGACTGGATCAAGTTCGACTCCGGGGCCGCCGTCAACCAGGCCTTCCTGGGCAAGTCCCTGGACATCGCGGCGCTCGGCTCCAGCCCGTTCGTACGTGGGCTCGCCGGGCCTTCGCCGATCCCGTACAAGGTCGCCTTCGTGCTCGATGTGGCCGGTGAGAACGAGGCACTGGTGGCCCGTAGGTCCACCGGCATCTCCGAGGTCGCGGGCCTCAAGGGCAGGACGATCGCCACGCCGTTCGCGTCCACCTCGCACTACAGCCTGCTCGCGGCGCTGGACGAGGCGGGGCTGAAGGCGTCCGACGTCAAGCTCGTCGATCTGCAGCCGCAGGCGATCCTCGCCGCCTGGCAGCGGGGCGACATCGACGCCGCGTACGTCTGGCTGCCGACCCTGGACGAGCTGCGCACGTCCGGTACCCAGCTCATCAGCAGCAAGGAGATCGGCGCCTCGGGCAAGCCGACCCTGGACCTCGCGGTGGTCTCGGACGAGCTGGTGACCGAGCATCCGGACGTGGTCGACACCTGGCGCAAGGCGGAGGCCGACGCGCTGCGCAGGATCAAGTCCGACCGCGCGGGCTCCGTCAAGAGCATCGCGGCCGAACTCGGCATCAGCGAGCGGGCGGCCGGGGCGCAGCTCGCGCAGGGAGTCTTCCTCACCCCGGAGGAGGTCGCCTCCGCCGACTGGCTGGGCACCGACGGCAAGCCGGGCAAGCTGGTCACCTACCTCACCCGTACCGGCGACTTCCTCGCGGACCAGAAGCAGATACCGAGCGCGCCCTCCGAGGCGGACATCCGCAAGGCGCTGTACCTCAAGGGGCTGCCCGATGGCCTCAAGTGACGTCGGTGGCAAGGAGGTTGGGGAGCGCGCCGTGGCAGCGACCGACCAGACCGGATCGGTCCGGCTCGACCACGTGCTGCACCGGTACGGGCGCGGCAGCCGGACGGTGACCGCGGTCGGGCCGGTCGACCTGACCGTGCCCGCCGGTGAGTTCCTCGTCCTCGTGGGGGCCTCGGGCTGCGGGAAGAGCACGTTGCTGCGGCTGATCGCCGGGTTCGAGCAGCCCACCCAGGGCGCCGTGCGGGTGTCCGGCGGTGAGCCGCGCCCCGGTGCGACGGCCGGGGTGGTGTTCCAGACGCCGCGGCTCTTCCCGTGGCGCACGGTGCGGGGCAACATCGATCTGGCCCTGCGGTACGCGGGCGTCGACCGTGCCCAATGGCCCGTGCGCCGGGCCGAGTTGCTGGCCCGGGTCGGCCTGGAAGGCACCGAGGACCGGCGCACCTGGGAGATCTCGGGCGGCCAGCGGCAGCGTGTCGCGATCGCCCGTGCGCTGGCCGCCGAGAACCCGCTGCTCCTGCTCGACGAGCCGTTCGCGGCCCTGGACGCACTGACCCGCGAACGACTTCAGGAGGACGTGCGCCGGGTGACCGCGCAGACCGGGCGGACCACCGTGTTCGTGACCCACTCGGCGGAGGAGGCGGTGTTCCTCGGTACCCGCATCGTGGTGCTTACCAAGGGACCCGGCACCGTCGCCCTGGACCTGCCGGTCCCGCTGCCCCGCGGCGAGGTCGACGGCGACGAGCTGCGCGAGTCCGCCGAGTTCGCTGAACTGCGCGCGCGGGTCGCCCATGCGGTGAAGGCGGCCGCGGGGGCGTGATCTGCTCGGGCCCGAGTCGTGGAGTGCTCGGGCCCGAGCGGCGGGTGGCCGCGTCCCCTACGACGCGGCCACCGGCGCCCCCTGCACCGCCGTGCCGCCCACCGGTGCGGTGGTACGGATGCGGTGCGCCAACCGGGCCTTCCGCGTTGCCAGATCGACGGTGTACGCCTCCAGCGTCATCGCGGCGCCGGTGACCTTGAGCACCATGAAGCCCCGGTCGCTGAAGTTCTGCCAGGCGGCGGGGTGGCCGAAGTGGGCTTTGCCGTCACCGGACTTGGCGGCCGCGCCGCACACGATGGGCCGGGTGCCGCTGGTGCGGACGGTGGGCTCCAGGATCTGCAGGGTGTGGTCGTGCCCGGACATGATCATGTCGGCCCGGCCGCAGACCACCTCCTCGTACAGCTCCTTGAGGTGCACCCCGCTGGTGTAGTGGCCGATCGTGAACCCGTCGTACGAACCGGCGCTGCCGTGCTTTCCGTTGTTCAGGTACGGGTGGTGGCTCAGCACGATCTTCCAGCGCGCCCGGGACCGTGACAGGCTCGCGTCCAGCCACTCCCGCTGCTCGCGCATGTACTGCCCGTCCCACTGGTAGTACGGGTCGAGCTGCATGACGTAGGAGGCGACCGGGTTGGAGTCGAGGGCGAAGAACTCCACCAGCGGCGACTCCTCGGGTCCCAGGGCCACGTTGTAGTAGCGGCTGGGCATGTACCAGCGCGGTGAGGTCCTGGCGTAGGCCACCTCGCGGTCGCCGCGGGACGGGTCGCCGCCGCTGCCGGGGATGAGGCCGGAGCAGTCGTGGTTGCCGAGCACCATCAGCCACGGGATGTCGATGCCGGTGTTGGGCGTCTCGAACTTCTCGCCGAACTCGGAGTCGTCGTCGGACTCGGGCCCGTTCTCGTAGATGTTGTCGCCAAGACCGAGCGCGAGACCGATCTCCTGTTCCCGGCAGATCTCCTTCGCGGCAGCGGCCACGGCGTACTGCTCCTCGGCTCCCGTACCGGCGTCGCCCGTCACCAGAACCGCGAACTCCCCGGCCGAGTTGGGGCCGCTGGGCAGCGGGAACTTCCCAGCCGAGCCGGTACGCGCGAGGGCCGCCCCCGCAGGGGGCGTGGCCGCCTGTGCGGCGTGCGGAAGCAGCGTCAGGGCGGCGGCCCCGGCCACGGCCCCACCGAGGAGCGAGCGCCGCCCGACCCGACGGGGCGCGGGCCGCCCGGCAGCCTCCCCGGTGTTCTGCCACTGCTGTTCGGTCAGGTCTGCGCTCGGTGGTATCAGCTCGTCACACATGGCACCCGTGCGTCTTTCTCTGCGGAGTCCGAAGTCCGTTGGTGGGTAACGGAGTTGGGGAGAAGGGAGGGGGGTCGGGGGTCGCGGAGGCGAACCGGGTTCGCGGCACGGGGTGCGGCGGCACCGGCGAGTCCGGAATAAGTGAACACTATTCATGTTCTGGCGGCGAGACCTGGGCCTGGTTCTCGCATGGACGAGCGTCGGGATTGTGCGAGTTCGCCCTGATCACTCCCGGTCGTGGGCTGCCCGGTCACCGACTCAGCCGAGTGTCGGTGCTTCCGGCCGTCTCGCCCTCGTGCCCGTCACGGCATGCGGACGCGCAGAATGCGCCCCGACGCCTCGGTGACGAAGAGTTCCCGCTGCGGGTCGTGGCTGCCGAAGCCGAGCGGGGCGCGGGCACTTGTCGGACCGTGCAGTCCCGCCACTACGACACAGGCGGCACCGGTCCCGCGGTCGACGCGGATGATCTGGCCGGTTACGAAGGCGACCGCGTAGAGATGGTCACCGACCACGGTCAGATCGTCGAGGCCCTTGAAGTCGAGCGGGGAGCCGCTGAGGTCCGCGAGCCGCCGGTGGGCGCCCGGGTCGTCGAGAGGCACCGCCTCGACCGGTGACCGGGGATGGACCGTGGACGTCGTGTACAGCGTGCCGTCCGCGACCGCGAGCCCGTTCGTACCGAAGACATCGGCGGCGGCCGTCCACCGCTCGTCCCGCGAACCGTCCGGCCGCAGCTTCAGGACGGTCGGCGCGAACTCCCGGCCCAGGTAGAAGTTTCCGGCCCCGTCGATGGCCAGGCCGTTGATGCCGAGCAGCCCGTCGACCACCTTCTCGGGCGCGCGCTCGGGGTGGCGCGGGTCGAACCGCATGATGCCCGAGCCGTTCGGCACCGGGATCTGGCCGTAGTTCACGTACATCGCGCCGTCCGGACCGCGCCGGATACCGGCCGGGGACGGAACGTCGACGGCGGCGTACCGGGTGCCGTCGGGCCGGTACCCCTCCACCCCGCGCGCCGCGTGCGAGACCCACAGCGTCCCCCGGCCGTCGAACTCCAGGTTCTCCCGCCAGTCGAGGACCGGCACCCCGCCCTCCTTGAACACCGTCACCTCGGGCTTCGCGCCCGGGCAGGTGTCCGTCACGGGCGCGGCGGCCCTGGCCGGGCTCGCCACGGCGGTGGCCGGGCCGAGGATCGCGGTGGCCGTCGCGACCGCCACGGCGGTCACCGAGGCGGCGAGCCCACGTACGAGAGGGGCAGGGATCGAGATCACGGCTGTGGCTCCTGGCTGTTGACCGGTGCGGGGCTTCCCGTTGGCAAGCAAACGCCAGGGGCGGCGCCCGGTGATAGGGCCTCGGCTCCAACTCCCGTACGGCGTCCTGTACTTGGCGAACAGGCGAACAGGCGAACACAACGGCGGGAGTGCGCACTGATCAGCACCTGCGTTGGCCGTCACGGTGCGCTGCCTCTCGCGTGAGAGCACCTTGACGTGTGCGCCTCGCGCGCGGCTTTCCACGAGCGTTTCCCCCTCGCCGCACGATGTCGCACTTGAACGGGCGTGGGGCGGCAGGATCGCGCCCACAGCCTCCTGGCTGCCGGTCGCCGGAGAGGCCACCGGGAAGGTCTTCCACGCCGTCGGCCGCAACGGACACGGCCTCGCCCAGGCGCCCTACCTGGGCACTTTGCTCGCCGACCGGCTCGCCGGGGACCGGTTCCGCGCCGCCCTCGGGTCCGTAGGGCGCGAGCGGCCCCGGTTCGCGCCGTCGCCGGTGTGCAACGCCCCGGCGCTGAGGGCCATCCGGGCGGTCGACCGGCTGTCGGATCGTTTCGGTTCGAGTGCGGGTTGGCGCGAGGGACGTCCGCTCTGATGTGCTGCCCCCGCGCCCCTTTGAGGGCGGTGGCTGTCGAGCGTTCACCTCGGTGTGGCGACATCGCCGTGGATCATGACGCACACGTCGTGGGACCATCCGGAGCCGCTGTCGCCGCAGCGGGGAAGGTGCTTTCTTCATGCGTGACGCCCGCCGTCGCCCAACAGGGCGGTGCGGGAAGTGCCGTACCGGGACGGTCCCCGACAGGGGGCCGCGCTCCGGCGCGGCACCCCTACGAACTTTCTCAGGACAGAAAGGCGAGAGACCGCGATGAACGTCAGGGCACACATCGAGGCAGTCCACACGGAAGTCTGCCGCCGCAACCCCGGGGAGGCGGAGTTCCACCAGGCCGCGACCGAGGTGCTGGACTCCCTCACGCCCGCGCTCGAACGGCACCCCGAGTACGCCGAGACCGGCATCCTGGAACGGCTCTGCGAGCCGGAGCGGCAGCTCATGTTCCGGGTGCCCTGGGTCGACGACCAGGGCAAGGTGCGCGTCAACCGGGGCTTCCGGGTGGAGTTCAACAGTGCCCTGGGCCCGTACAAGGGAGGCCTGCGGTTCCACCCGAGCGTCAACCTCGGCATCGTGAAGTTCCTCGGCTTCGAGCAGATCTTCAAGAACGCGCTGACCGGCATGGCGATCGGCGGCGGCAAGGGCGGCTCGGACTTCGACCCCAAGGGCCGCTCGGACGGCGAGGTCATGCGGTTCTGCCAGTCCTTCATGACCGAGCTCCACCGCCACCTGGGCGAGCACACCGACGTACCCGCCGGTGACATCGGTGTGGGCGGACGGGAGATCGGCTACCTCTTCGGGCAGTACAAGCGGATCACCAACCGCTACGAGTCGGGTGTCCTGACCGGGAAGCCGGTGGGCTGGGGCGGTTCGCACGCCCGCACCGAGGCCACCGGCTACGGTGCGGTCTACTTCGCCCAGGAGATGCTCACCACGCGCGGCTACGGCTTCGAAGGCCGCCGGGTGGTGGTCTCCGGTTCCGGGAACGTGGCCGTGTACGCCGCCGAGAAGGTGCACGCCCTCGGTGGCCGCGTGGTGGCCTGCAGCGACTCCTCCGGGTACCTCGTCGACGAGGACGGCATCGACCTCGAACTCCTCAAGGACATCAAGGAAGTTCGCCGCGCCCGGATCTCCGCCTACGCGGAGGCCAAGCCGACCGCACGCTTCTCGGCCCGCGGCACGGTCTACGACGTACCGTGCGAGGTCGCCCTGCCCAGCGCGACCCAGAACGAGCTGGGCCGCGAGGACGCCGTGGCCCTCGTCAAGAACGGTGTCCTCGCGATCGCCGAGGGCGCGAACATGCCCTGCACCCCCGAGGCGGTGGAGGTCTTCCGCGAGGCCGGAGTGCTCTTCGGCCCCGGCAAGGCGGCCAACGCGGGCGGCGTGGCCACCTCGGCGCTGGAGATGCAGCAGAACGCCTCCCGCGACAGCTGGTCCTTCGAGGAGACCGAGTCCCGGCTCGCGGCGGTCATGCGCGGCGTGCACACCCAGTGCCGCACCACCGCCGAGGCGTACGGCGGCAACGCGGACGACTACGTCCTCGGCGCCAACGTCGCGGGCTTCCTGCGGGTGGCCGACGCCATGACGGCCCAGGGCGTCATCTGATACCTGCCGCGCGGCGTCCTCGCCCCGCGTACGAGGAGTACTGCCGCCCGGGGCACCGCTGTGCCCCGGGCGGTCCTGCAACTCCCTTGCCCACACGCCGAGTTGGACGCCGGAGCCGGAGCCGGAGCCGGAGCCGGAGCCGGAGCCGGAGCCCCGAGCCCGCCGACGGTCAGCCGGGCAGCCCCCAGCGCGCGGCACCGGCCTGCGGCTCGACCGGCCCGACCGTCAGCTCGGGGCGGTCTCCCCGGGCCGTGATGACGGCGACGCCCCCCTTGGCCAGGGTGATCGTGAGGGTGCCCTCGCCCGTCACCTCGTAGCGGAGCGGTCGCCCCGCCTCGTCGCGCACGTCGACCTCGCCCGCGATGCCGTGCCGTACGACGCACGGCTCCCCGGCCTCACTGCGTATGCGGATCCACCGGGTGACGCCCTTCTCGCGGGCGGCGCTCACGAGGAAGGCGCCCTGGGTACGGAAGTTGTGGACGCTGATGTCGCCCCAGGCGTCCGGCACGGCCGGGAAGAGGTGCAGCGTCCCGGCCCAGGACTGGCAGATCATGTCGTGGATGCTCTGCGCCGCCGAGAGCGGCGTCTCGATGACCGGACCCGACTCCCGGTACATCGTGTTGGGCCTGATGTACTTCGCCAGCAGGTCGCCGAGGTACTTGTGCGCGTCCTCGCCGCGGGCCCGCAGCGCCGAGATCGAAGCGGCACCGGTGTACGTATAGCCCTGGAGCGCGCCGGTGAAGCTGAGCCAGTGCGCCAGTGAGGTGTCGATCAGCGTCCGCTCGGCGTCGGTGCGTCCGGTGATCTCGTAGAGCGGGTAGACCGCCAGGAGATGCGAGTAGTGGCGGTGGGACTTCGCGAACGGGATGTCCGCGCCGATCATGAACCCGTTCTCGTCGGTGGGATAGGCGGCGCGCTTGGCGAGGACCTCGCGCCAGCGCGGTGTCGCCTCGTCCTCGATGCCCAGGATCCGAACCGTGTCGAGGAGCGTGCGGCAGCCCCAGGTCAGGAGCATCAGGTCGTAGTTGCAGTCACGGGTGACGCCGCCGTACTCGGGCGAGTACGTGGCGGGCAGGTGCAGCTTGCCGTCGGGCCCGGCCTCCAGGAAGTGGAGGTAGTAGTTGACGGCCTTGCGCAGCAGCGGGTGCAGGACGTCGCGCAGGATCTGCCGGTCCATGGTGTGCCGGTAGGACAGCCAGACGTTGTGCAACGCCCAGACCAGATTGCCGATTTCGGGCGTGGGAGTGCTCTGGCCCGGGATGCCGATGGCGTCCCCGGCCGCCATCTTCGCGTCGGTGGTGCGGGGAAGGGCGAGCGAGTCGGCCCGGTAGCGCTCGGGCATCTGCCGGGCCATGGTGTCGCGGAATTCGCCGAGGGAGCGTGTCACGGCGTCGAGTTCCAGGTGGTTCGCGCCGTGGATCAGCCAGTACTCGAGCTGCACATTGAGGTTCCACCAGGTCGCGGGCCAGGGCGTCGGTTCCAGCCACGGGCCGCAGGTGGCCATCACGGGGGCGTCGCGACGGGCGGCACAGCCGAGCTTGTAGAGCTGAATCCAGTAGAAGCGCTGGAGCCGGGTGTCGGGGAAGGAGAGGAAGCTCTTGCGGTAGTACGTGTGCCACCAGTCCCGGTGGCCCCGCGCGAGCTGGTCGTACGTCCGCGCCGAGAAGTCGCGGACCGTCGCGAGGGCGGTGTCGCGGGCGGTGGTTTGGGGGAAGGAGTGCGCGACGGTGGCGTAGAGGGTGCGGGTGTCGTTCCGGGAGGTCTCGTGCCAGGCGGTCACGTACTGCCCGCCCGCGTGCAGGGGCTGGACGGCGGCGTCGATGCCGCCGCTCTTCTCGGCCTGTGCCGGGGGGTTGCCCTCGTAGCCCGCCGGGCGCGGGTTGAACTTCGCGCGGGGGCTGATGGATTCGGCCGGGTGGAAGGTCCAGCGGAAGTCGCGTTCCCCTTCGCTCGGCCGGATCTCGACGCACAGCACACCGCTCTTGCCGACGATCTGCGCGCGCAGGTGCAGGGTCCCCGCGGTGGTGGTGAGGGTGCCGGTCAGTTCGGCGTCGTGCAGTCGAAGGCGCCAGTCGAGAGCGGTGATCGTGCCGACCGGTTCGAGCGTGAAGTGGCCCACCGGGAGTCGCCCCAGGCCGAACAGGGTGCCGAACTCGGGGCGGTGGTCCTGCACTTCGGAGTGCTGGACGGTGAACCGGACCGCCGTGGTCTCGGCGCCCGGCTCGGCGTACACCCCGGTGCCGAGGAAGCCGTTGCCGAGGAAGGGACCCTCGTCCCAGCTCTTCGGCATCTTCTGCCAGACGAGGTCCGCGTCGTCGAGGACGGTGCGCCAGGCGTCCGGCGGGGCAACGAGGGCGGCGGAGGCTTCGGCGGCGGCATCCGCCGCGGCCGCGCCGGCGGGCGACGGCGCACCGCTCACGAGCGCCGTCGCGCCCACCACGGATCCCGCGGCGAGTACGGATCTTCTGGACGGGTGGGACACGATGTCGACTCCTCGGGCCTGATGGTGCGCGCATCATCGGGTCAATCAAGACCTGAAACGTAGAGTCGGCCCCTGGATGGCGTCAATGCATCGGTAGAGATCCGATGAAAGAGGAGTCGTTGAGGTTGCCGCGGAGAGTCAGAGCCAGCCCCGCTGCCGTGCGTGAAGGGCCATCTGGAAGCGGGTCCGGCTGCCCAGCCGTGCCATCAGGACCTCCATCCGGCGGAAGAGGGTACGGCGGCTGATGCCGAGTTCGCGGGCGATGTCGTCGTCGGCGACCCCGTTCGCGAGCAGGGACAGCAGACGGCGGTCGGCGGGGATGAGCCGTTGCGTCGTCGCGGCGGCTTCCTGGAGAGGCAGAGCGTTCTCCCAGGTCTGCTCGAACAGGGCGACCAGCGCCGAGAACAGGCCGCACGGACGCACGATCAACGCGGTGCGGTGGGCCTCGGTGTCCTTGAACGTCAGCGAGACCATGGCGAGGGAGCCGTCCACGATCATCAGCTTCACCGGGAGTTCCGCGACGCTGCGGGCCTGTTCCCCGGCGGCGATCACCGGTTCGATGTTGGCGGCCAGATTGCCGGGGGCCTCCAGAGAGGCGCGCGAGTAGACGACGCGATGGACGACACCGCGGCCGAGTGTCTCCAGCGCCTCCTGAGTGCCCTCGGAGTGCGGATAGGGAAAGTACGGCGGGGTGTCGAACTGCCGGATCTCCCGGCGGGCGCTGCGCCAGACCTGGCGGCTGCGTAGGCCCACGTCGTCTCCCGTGACCACCTCGACCAGTTCGTTCCCGGCCTCCGCGAGACGCTCTCGCCTGAAGGCGGCGAAGGCACCCGCGACGGCGATGCCCGACTCGTCGATCTCGGCCGTACGGTGCCGGGTGAGGATCTGCACGCCCGTGTCCGGCGAGGTGGGGGCGACGGTCTCCTCCTCGCCCACCGGGCTGCCGGCGAACCCCTTCTCGACCAACTCGTCGTAGGCGGCCGTCAGTTGTTCCCCCAGGAGCCCGGCCCGCGCCCCGACCTCGCCCAGCGCCATGGGTGCGTGCGCGAGCAGTGCCGCATACAGGCGCGCCGCGTCGGCACCGACGCCCAGGGTGCGCAGCGCCTCGGAGATCTTCGCATCTGCCATGGCGCCGAAGGATAGCGAGCGGGCGCCGCCGGACAGCGGCGACGACGCCCGCGGGCCGGGAACGTCAGAGAGCGGTGACATGAACCAGTACGGACTGCTCGGGGTGCGTCACCGGCACCTGGAGTCCGATCCGGGTCAGGGCGGCTCCCGGTATGCGTACGCCCTCGTCCCGCCACCAGGCGGGAGGCCGCAGACCGGCCGGGGGCGTGTCGACGTACAGCGGGCGCACCAGGTAGTGGCGGTCCGGGTCGAGGCCGGTGAGCCGGGCGTGCGGGGGCGCCGCCTGCTCGATCCAGGCGAGCGAGGCGATCTCGTACAGCGCCTGAGAACCGTCCTCGGCGACGACCCCGTGGGTCCACACACCGGCACAGGGGTCGGGTCCTCGCCATACCCGCCCGGTGGTGAGCAGCCGTCGGTGGGTCTTGTACAGGGCGATCCACCGGGCGAGTTCGGCGCGCTCCTCCTCGGTGGCCGCTCCGAGGTCCCACTCCACGCCGAAGTGGCCGAAGAGGGCGGTCGCGGCGCGGAAGGACAGGTCGTGGGTACGGCCGGTGGTGTGCGAGCGCGGCGAGGCGATGTGGGAGCCCATCAGCTCGGGAGGCAGGAGCTGGCCGGTCCAGCGCAGCATGCGCTGCCGCTCCAGCGGATCGCTGACGTCGGAGACCCAGACCCGGTCGGTGAACTCCAGAATGCCGAGATCGATACGGCCGCCGCCCGCGGCGCACGACTCGATCTCCAGGCCGGGGTGGGCGCGCTTCAACTCGGCGAGCAACCGGTAGACGGCCAGCGTCTGTTCGTGTTCCCCCGGGGCGCCGCCGCGCGGCCGGATGCCCGCCTCCACGTGGTCGCGGTTGTGGTCCCACTTCAGACAGTCGATCGGGTACGCGTCGAGGATCGCGTTGAGCTGGGTGAGGATCGCCTCGTAGCACTCGGGGATCGACAGGTTGAGTACGTGCTGATGGCGCTGCTCGACGGGCAGTCGCTCCCTGGCCGCCATGATCCACTCCGGGTGGTTGCGCGCCAGGTCGGAGTCGAGGTTGACCATCTCCGGTTCCACCCACAGGCCGAACTGCATCCCGTGCTCGCGCACCGCGTCCACCAAGGGGTGCAGACCGTCCGGCCAGACGTCCTCGGCGACGGCCCAGTCGCCAAGGCCCGCCCGGGAGTTGCGGCGGGCGCCGAACCAGCCGTCGTCCAGGACCAGGCGTTCCACTCCCACTTCGGCGGCGAGGCGGGCCAGTTCGACCAGCCGGGCGGGATCGTGGTCGAAGTAGACGGCCTCCCACAGGTTCAGGGTGACCGGCCGCTCGGGTCCGACATGGTGCGGGCGGGCCCGCAGGAAGTCGTGGAACCGGTGGGCGACCCGGTCGAGCCCGTCGCCGTAGGCCGCGTACACCCACGGGGTCCCGTACTCGTCCCCGGTGTCGAGACCGATCTCGCCCGGCAGCAGCAACTCGCCGCCGCCGAGCAGCCGGATGCCGGTGCTGTCGTGTTCGGCGACATGACGGTGGTTGCCGCTCCAGGCGACATGGACGGCCCAGCTCTCACCGCGGCCGAAGTCGCTGCCCGGCTCGGTGGCGTGCAGGACGTACGCGGAGTCGAGCCCGCTGCGCCCGCGGCGGTTCTCGCGCAGATGCGTGCCCACCCCGAACTCCCGTCGCTGGGCGAGGCGTTCCATGCCCCAGCGTCCGGCGAAGTCGAGGAGTTCGGACGCCTGGTGGGGGACCGGCAGATAGAGGGTCAGCTCCTGGAGGTCGAACCGGTCGCCCTCGTTGACGAGCCGGGCACGCATCCGCACCAGGCCCGAGCCGAGCATCTCGACGGTCAGGATCAGCCGCAGTCGCGCGGCGCTGTCGACCGCGCCGATGCTCACACGGGCCGCACCCGTCTCCGCGTAGCCGGACAGCGGACGGCCGTCGACGGTGACGCTGTCCACGGTGAACGCGGGGGACCAGTCACGCCCGTCGCGGGAGCCGATCAGACCCGGGCGCCCCATCCAGCCGGTCCATGGTTCGGGCAGCACCGAAGTGGGCCCGGCGTCCAGTTCGCCCGACCAACTGCCGAGCCGGGTGGTGGCCCGGCAGACGTCCTCGGCCGCCGCGGCGTCCAATGTGCCGAGGTCGGCGCCCCAGTGTCGGATCATCGGCAGCCGCTCGGCGGGGAACTCGATCAGCAGTGAGCAGCCGGAGGCGCGCAGATGCAGCCTCGGCGGCACGACGGACTCGGACACATGAACTCCTCGATGGGATACAGCAAGCAAAAACGAACATAAATCAACAGGCACTGTCTCATGTGGTCGCCGGAATTCGGTGCAGGGTTCAGCCATGGCGCAGATCGGACAAAAAGTCGTGTGAGCTGGGATTTATCCACGACACTCGCAGGCCTGCCCGGCGTAAAAGATCTTGATGTAGAGTCCTTGACTGGCGGGATCCGGTCGCACCAGCATGCCCCACGTGTTCACTTCTGTTTGATTGCGTCGAAGGTGGTGGTGGGGATGGATGAGCGGTCGACAGCGGTCGGCTCCTCGGTGATGGTTCCCGGAAACGTCAACGGGCGGCGCCGGGGCAGACGTCGGCGCGAACTCGGCTCGGCGATGGTCTTCGTCGGGCCCGCGCTCTTCGGGTTCCTGGTCTTCTTCGTCTGGCCCGCACTGCGCGGGATCTGGTACAGCCTCACCGAATGGGATCTGCTCGGCGACGCCTCGTTCGTGGGCCTCGACAACTACCGGGCACTGCTCGAGGACGAGGTCTTCTGGCGTTCGCTGGGGATCACCGCCGAATACGTGGCGATCAACATCGGACTGCAGACGGTGCTTGCCCTGGCCGTCGCGGTACTGCTGCACCGGCTGACCTCGTCCACGGTGATCCGCGGCATCGTGCTGCTGCCCTACCTCATCCCGAACGTGGTGGTGGCGCTGATGTTCCTGTGGATCCTGGACTTTAGGCTCGGCTTCGGAAACCAGGTCCTGGACTGGGCCGGGGCCGACCGCATCCCCTTCCTCGGCAGCGAGACCTGGGCCATTCCGACCATCGCCGGGATCAACGTCTGGCGCCATCTCGGCTACACGGCCCTGCTGGTCTTCGCCGGACTGCAGACCATCCCCAAGGACGTCTACGAGGCCGCGGCCATCGACGGCGCCGGTGAGCTGAGGGTCTTCACCCGGATCACCCTGCCCCTGCTGCGCCCGGTGCTGGCCATGGTCCTGGTGATGACGGTGATCGGCTCGTTCCAGATCTTCGACACGGTCGCCGTGACGACCGAGGGCGGCCCGGCCGACTCCACCAAGGTCATCTACTTCTACATCTTCGAGAAGACCTTCACGCAGTTCGAGTACGGCTACGCCTCGGCGATGTCCGTGGTCCTGATGGCCCTGCTCGCCGTGATCACCCTCATCCAACTCCGGCTCATGCGAGCCGGCGAGTCGGACCTGGCATAGAGAGGCCGGTGCATCGTCATGTCCCGTACCGAAGCGGCCGATTCCGTGCCCGCACCCGAACTCGCGCCCAACGCGGGGGAGTTGGACGAGGAAATCGTCCCGTCGAGTCCCGTGCGAAGAAGCGGCCCCGCCGCCCGGCGACCACGCCTGCCCTCACCCGGCCGGGCGGTGGCCTGGCTGGCTCTCGGCCTCGTCCTGCTCCTCACCCTGGTGCCGTTCTACCTGGTGCTGCGCACCGGCCTGTCCAACTCCCGGGCGCTGCCCTCGCACGCGGACTCGCTGCTGCCCGCCGAGTTCACCTGGGGCGCCTTCGAGCGGGTGCTCGGCCTCGCCGACCCGGAGGAGGCCCGCGCGCAGGGCGGCTCCGGCGCCTCCCTGTACTTCTGGGTGTACCTGCGCAACTCGGTGATCGTGGCCACCCTCGTCACCGTCGGCCAGGTGGCCTTCTCGACCATGGCCGCGTACGCCTTCGCGCGACTGCGCTGGCCCGGCCGTGACCTGGTCTTCTTCCTGTTCCTGACGGCCATGATGATCCCGCCGATCTTCACGATGCTGCCCAACTTCGTCCTCATCAAGGAACTCGGGCTGCTCAACACCTTCGCCGGGATCGTGGCGCCGCACTTCTTCATGACCCCGTTCGCGGTCTTCTTCATGCGGCAGTTCTTCCTGGGCATCAGTCACGAGATCGAAGAGGCGGCACGGATCGACGGCGCGGGCCACTTCCGGATCTTCACGCGGATCATCCTCCCGATGAGCTCCGCCTCGCTGGCGACACTCGCCCTGCTGACGTATCTCCAGTCCTGGAACGAGTACTTGTGGCCGTACCTGGTCGGCCAGGACGAGAACGTCCGGGTGCTGACCGTCGCGCTCAGCGTGTTCCGTCAGCAGACCCCGGCGGGCAGCCCCGACTGGGCGGGCCTGATGGCCGCCACCACACTCGCGGCGCTCCCGATGGTCCTGCTGCTGCTCGTCTTCGGGCGACGCGTCATCAACTCCATCCAGTTCTCCGGTCTCAAGTGACCGGCTCCCGCTCGCTCCGCGCCGTCCGGCATCCCCAACCGGGCGCCCCGGGGCGGTTCTCGAAGGAGAGCCCCCGTATGAAACTCACCCGCGTTCTGCTGTGCGGCGCGGCACTGCTGCCGCTCACGCTGAGCGGCTGCGCGCCGTCCGGCCTCGGCTCGTCCGCCCCCGGCCAACTGCGCTACGCGCTCTGGGACACCAACCAACTGCCCGCCTACCAGGAGTGCGCCAAGGTCTTCGAGAAGGACCACCCCGGTATCCGCATCAAGTTCGAACAGAAGGGATACAGCGACTACTGGTCGTCGCTGACCATGGGGTTCGTCGCCGAGACCGCCCCGGACGTCTTCGTGAACCATCTGAGCAAGTACGGCGAGTACATCACCAACGGCCAGATGGAGCCGCTGGACGAGCGCATCGCACGGGACAAGGTGGACACCGGCGCCTATGTGCCCGGCCTCGCCGAACTGTGGGTGGGCCCCGACAAGAAGCGCTACGGCCTGCCCAAGGACTGGGACACGGTCGCGCTCTTCTACAACGAGGACCTCACGCGCGAGGCGGGCATCGACGCGGCCGAACTCGCCTCACTGGACTGGAATCCCCGGGACGGCGGCAGCTTCGAGAAGGTCCTGGCCCGGCTGAGCGTGGACCGGAACGGCGTCCACGGCGACGAGCCGGGCTTTGACCGCGAGCACGTGCGCACCTACGGCTTCGGCTTCGGCGACAACGGCGGACAGGACCAGGGCCAGGTGCTGTGGTCCTGGCTCGCCGCCGCCAACGGCTGGACGTTCACCGACAAGAACCCCTGGGGCAGCCGCTACCGCTACGACGACCCGCGTTTCGTCGAGGCCCTGTCCTGGCTGCGCGGGCTCATAGCCAAGGGGTACGCGCCGCCGCTCGCGGAGGCGGACTCCGGCGTGGAGGCCTCCGACCAGTTCGGCGCCGGGAACTACGCCATGGTCGCCGACGGGGACTGGGGCATCGCCACGTACCAGGGCCTCAAGGGGGTGAAGGCCGGACTCGCCCCGCTCCCCGAGGGTCCCACGGGCAAGCGCGCGAGCATGTTCAACGGCCTGGCCGACTCCATCTGGTCCGGCAGCGAGAAGAAGGAGGAGGCCTGGCAGTGGGTGAAGTTCCTGTCCGGTGAGCGGTGCCAGAACATCGTCGCCCGGCACGGCGTCGTCTTCCCGGCGCGGCCCGAGGCGACCCGCATCGCCAAGGACGCGTTCCGGGACAAGGGCGTGGACGTCACCCCGTTCACCACCCACGTCGAAAAGGGAACCACCTTCGAGATGCCGGTCACGGACCGTGCCGGGGACATCCTGGCCCTGCTCGACCCCGCCCTGGACCGGGTGCTGTCCGGGAAATCCGCGCCGGGACCGGAGATGGGGAAGCTCAATCGTGAGGTGAACCGGCTCCTGGAGTAGCCGCCCGAACGCCCGCGGCGCGGTGCGCGCGGTGACCACGTACGACATTCGCGGGAGCAGCGAATTCCCGAACGGCGCCGAATTGGCAATATCGCCCGTTCACGACCTCTGGATTCACGGCGGTGGCCCCGGTATAAACCCGGGCCCGGGGCTATCCGCGCCATAACCGAATCGGGGGTTCCTCACCGAAGGCGCCGGCAGCAGTCTCTTGTCCCACGGATGTCAGGCACGTGAAAAGCACCAAGGAGTCTCAGTGACATCAGGGACGTTCACCGTCAACGGCAAGACCTATGTCAAGCCGAGCTGTCCTGTCGTCGTCATCTGCATCGACGGAAGCGAGCCGGACTACCACCTCGAAGCGATGGCAGCCGGACGGATGCCCTGGCTCAGCAAGGTCCTGGCCGGTGAGGGCAGCTCATGGCCCGCGCACTGCGCCATGCCCGCGCTCACCAACCCGAACAACGTGTCCATCGCGACCGGCCACCCGCCCGCGGTGCACGGCATCAGCGGCAACTACCTCTTCGACACCGAACTCGGTGAAGAGGTGCTGATGAACGACAAGCGCTTCCTGCGCGTCCCCACGGTCTTCGCGGCGGCCAACGAGGCCGGTCTGGACGTGGTCGTGGTGACCGCCAAGGACAAGCTGCGCAGGCTGCTCGGCGCCGGGCTCGTCGAGGAGGGACCCGCCCTGGACGGTTCCGGCGAGTTCGTCGCGCCGTCCCGGCGGGGCATCTGCTTCTCGGCGGAGAAGGCCGACCTGGCGACGGTCGCGGACAACGGCATCGACGATGTGCTCGCCCTCGTCGGCAAGCCGCTGCCCAGCGTGTACTCGGCCGACCTCAGCGAGTTCGCGCTCGCCGCGGGCGTACGGATCATGGAGACGCGCGGCGCGGACCTGATGTACCTGTCGCTGACCGACTACATCCAGCACAAGAACGCGCCGGGCACCGAGGCCGCCAACGATCTCTACGAGAAGATCGACCACTACGCGGGCCGGCTCGCGGAGCTCGGCGCGATCGTCGTGCTCACGGCGGACCACGGAATGAGCGCCAAGACCGACGACGCGGGCCGCGCGCGGGTCGTCTACGTCGAGGAGGAGGTCCGCCGGATCCTCGGCATCGCCCCCGACGCCGAGGCGGGCGACCTCCGGGTGATCCTCCCGATCACCGACCCGTACACCGTGCACCACGGCGCCCTCGGCTCCTTCGCGAGCGTGCACCTGCCCGAGGGCGTCGACGCCGCGGCCGTCATCGAGGCCCTGCGCACCGTCGACGGGGTGCAGGAGGTCCACGACCGCGAGACCGCCGCCGAGCGCTACGCCCTCCCCGCGGACCGCATCGGCGATGTCGTCATCCTCGCGGAGGCCGGGACCGCGCTGGGCCGCTTCGCCGCCTGGCACGACCTCAGCGGTCTCGACGCTCCGCTGCGCTCCCACGGAGCCCTCGGCGAACTGCGGATCCCGTTCCTGATCAACCGGAGGCTCCCCGCTCCCGAGCCGCTCGACAAGCCCTTCGGCGACCAGGCCCTGGTCCACAACTACGACGCCTTCTGGGTGGCCACCACCTTGGTCGCACAGCAGGAGAGCGGAACCGCTCACGCGCTCTGACACAGCGGGGCCGTCCCTTCCCGCCCCACGAGGGACGGCCACCGCTCCGGCGGTCGCCACCGCCTTCCCCCCGCCGTCTCCCCGCGGCGGAAACGGCACCCCAGATCGGTCGGAATCATGTCCAGCACAGAGAAGTTGACGTCCGGGAACCGCACCCCGGAACCTCTGCGGCAAGACCAGTACAACCGGCTCAAGTGGCGCATGCTGCTCGCGGCCATGTTCTGCTACTTCTTCTTCTACACGGGCCGCCAGACCTTCGGTTTCGCCATCCCCGGTATCGAGGAGGACCTCGGCCTGAGCAAGGCCACCCTCGGCGCGATCAGCGGCATCCTGCTCTGGTCCTACGCCGCCGGACAGATGATCAACGGCAACCTCGCCGACAAGTGGGGCGGGCGGCGCATGATGGCCGCCGGTGCCGTACTGTCCACGCTGCTCAACTGGGCCACCAGCTTCGCCGTCGGAGCACGCTCGCTCGGCGTGCTCTGGGGCGCGAACGGATACGCGCAGTCCCTGGGCTGGCCCTCCGGCGGCCGCGTGATCTCCAACTGGTGGTCACCGAGCGAGCGGGGCAAGAGCTTCGGCTTCTACACCTTCGCCGCGGGCATGGCCTCCGTACTCGCCTACGTCACCTCCACCGTCATGGTGGACACACTCGACCTCGACTGGCAGTGGATCTTCCGGCTGCCGGTGCTGCTCATGCTGGTGGGCGGGCTCGTCTTCTTCCTCGTGGCCAGGGACAGCCCCCGCCAGGCGGGCGTCACCCCGCCCCGGGCCGTCCAGGAGGAGGACGACACCGACGGCACGGACCAGGCGCCCGGCGAGACGTCCCTCCAGCGATACAAGGCCGTACTGCGCAAACCCGGGATCTGGTCCGCCGGAATCGCGATCGGCTTCCAGAACACCGCCCGCTACGGCCTGTTGATCTGGGTCCCGGTCTATTTCCTCGGCGAGGACTGGAAGGACGGCGGCAGTTCCATCAGCCCGCTGTGGATCTCCGTCGCCCTGCCGGTGGGCATGGCGGTCGGCGCGCTGGTCAACGGCCAGATATCGGACCGCCTGTTCGGCGCCCGACGGGACCGTCCGATCATCCTGTTCATGGTGCTCGGCGCGGTGATGGCGCTGACGATGTACAAGGCACCGCTGGGCACGACGAGCGGCATCGTCGTTCTCTTCCTCACCGGGTTCTTCGTCTACGGGCCCCAGTCCTCGTTCTGGGCCCTGTGCCCCGACATCGCGGGCAAGCGGATGGCCGGTACGGCCACCGGGGCCGTCAACTGCTTCGCCTATCTCTTCGCCGGAGCCGCCGAGCCGATGATCGGCCACCTCATGGACAGCACCGGCAACACCAGCCTGATCTTCCCGCTCGTGGCCGTGGCCTGCGGATGCAGCGCCCTGGTCGCTCTGACGATCCGGCGTTAGCCGGGAGGGACACGCACATGACCCAACTCAGCAGCCCGGCCCGCGATGTGAGGATCCCCCAGGACCCTGCCGCCGCCGTCTGGTCGGGCACGCGAAGCGGCTTCACCGTACGGGCCGAACCCCTTCCGCGACTGCGGGACGGCGAAGTCCTCGTACAGGTCGAACTGGCCACCCTCTGCGGCAGCGACCTGCACACCATCGCCGGGGACCGGCCCACCCCGGTGCCCACCGTCCTCGGGCACGAGGCGGTCGGGTACGTGAGCGCGGTCGGCGGCACCGTGCACACGGCCGACGGCCGGCCGGTGACCGAGGGACAGCGGGTCACCTGGACCATCGGCACCTCCTGCGGCACCTGCCGCCGCTGCCTGCGCGGTGTGCCGCAGAAGTGCCTGGCCGTGCGCAAGTACGGGCACGAGGCGCTCACCGACGCATGGCGGTACAACGGCGGGCTCGCCACCCACTGTCACCTGGTCCCGGGGACCGGCCTGGTGCCGGTGCCCGCCACGATCCCCGCCGCCGTCGCCGCCCCGGCGAACTGCGCCACCGCCACCGTGGTGTGCGCGGCCCGGCGCACCGAGCTGGGCGCGGGGGACACGGTGGTCGTCACCGGCTGCGGGATGCTCGGCCTGACCGCCGTGGCCTACGCCCGCGACCGGGGCGCCGCGCACGTCATCGCCTGTGACGTCGACGCGGGCCGCCGCGACCTGGCCCTCAAGTTCGGTGCGGACGTGGCCTGTTCACCCGGCGCGCTCGAAACCGCGGTCAGGGACCTCGGCGCCGACGTGGTGCTCGAACTGTCCGGCAACCACCGGGCCGTCCAGTCCGCCCTGGACCTGGTCGGACTCGACGGGCGCGTGGCGCTCGTCGGTTCGGTGTCACCCGGGCCGAAGGTGAGCTTCGAGCCGAACGCCTTCGTGCGCAATCTGAGCCGCGTGGTGGGAAGCCACAACTACGCCGTACAGGACCTCGCCGAAGCGGTGGACTTCCTCGGCCGTACGGAGCGGCAGGACCTGTTCGCCGCACTGGTGCCCGCGTCCTTCCCGCTCGCGGAGATCGACGCGGCCGTGGCCGCGGCCCGTACCGGCGGCGCGCCGCGCATCGCGGTCCACATGGACTGACAACCGCCCCCCTCGCCCTTGCCCTCATCGCCATCCGCCCCCACCGACCTCGACATCGCCCGAACCCGCTGCCGCGCAGCCCTTGTTGGGCCGCCTCACCTCATACGGAGTCACGCATGGCGCAGCCGAGCGCAGACCATCTGCTCAACCACATCGACGGCCGGTGGCTGCCGTCCGGGACCGGACGGGTACGGCCGAACCTCAACCCGGCGGACACGGACGACGTCGTGGGCGAGTTCACCGAGTCCGGCGCCGAGGACACCGCCGCCGCCGTCACCGCGGCGACCGGGGCGCTCAAGGACTGGGACGCCCTCGGCCCCATCGCACGCGCCAAGGTGCTCACCGGCGCCGCGGCCCTGATCGGCGAGCGCCGCGAGGAGTTCGCCGAGGCGATCACCCGCGAGCAGGGCAAACGGCTGGCCGAGGGCAGGGGCGAGGTCGCGCGCTCGCTGGCGATCCTGGACTTCACCGTCGGCGAGGCCCGGCGCATCAACGGCGTCACCACACCGGCCGAGGAACCGCGCACCCTGGCCATGACCTTCCGCCGCCCGCTCGGCGTCGTCGGCCTGATCACCCCCTGGAACTTCCCCGTCGCGATCCCGATGTGGAAGGTCGCACCCGCCCTGGTCGCGGGCTGTACCGCGGTACTCAAGCCCTCGCCGCTGACCCCGTGGACCTCGGCCCTCCTCGTCCAGGCCTTCGCCGACGCCGGACTGCCCCCGGGCGTACTGAACCTGGTGCAGGGCGACCGCGAGCCTGGCGAGGCGCTCGTCACCGATCCCCGCGTGGCGGGCCTGTCCTTCACCGGCTCCCTCCCGGTCGGGCAGGCCATCAACCGCTCCGGCGCCGGGAGGCTGCTGCGCACCCAGCTCGAACTCGGCGGCAAGAACGCCCTGATCGTCCTCGCCGACGCGGACCTCGACGCCGCCGTGGACGCCATCGTGCACGGGGCGTTCGGACAGAGCGGACAGCGGTGCAGCGCCACCAGCCGGGTCATCGTGGACCGCGCCGTACGCGAACAGCTCCTCGACCGCCTCGTACCGCGGGTCGCCGCCATGCGGATCGGGCGCGGGGACCAGGACTGGGCGGACATCGGCCCGGTGGTGAACGAGGAGAGGATGCGGGCCTGCCTGGCGGCGGTGCGTGGGGCCGTCGCCTCCGGCGCGAAGGTCGCCTGCGGCGGCGGGCGCGCCGAACGCGACACCCCCGGGTACTTCGTCGAACCCACCGTCCTCACCGACGTCGCCTGGGACAGCGAGATCGCCCAGGAGGAGGTCTTCGGGCCGGTGCTCTCGGTCATCGACTGCGAGGGCTACGAGGACGCGATGCGCATCTCCAACTCGGTGAAGTACGGGATGTCCGGCACCATCTTCACCAGGGACTCGGCACTGATGTTCCAGGCCCTGCAGGACTTCCAGGCAGGCATGCTGCACGTCAACCGGCCCGGCGTGGGCGCGTACTCCCATCTGCCGCACATGGGTGCCAAGGCCTCGCAGCTCGGCGCGCCCGAATGCTCGCCCGACGTCTGGGACTTCTACACCGACCTGAGGTCGGCGTGCATCAAGTACTGAGCACCAGCACTCAGACCGGCCACTCGGCGATGTCGCGCACCAGGGTCATGAACGCCGCCTCGGGCGGGGTGAGGATCCGGTCGGTCCGCCGTACGAGCGAGACGGACCGGGTCGGTGGCGCCGGGAGAACGGTCAGGGTGGCCAGCAGACCGGACTCGGTCTCCTGCCGGACCACGTGCTCGGACACCACTGCCGCGCCGAGCCCTTGGCAGACCGCCTGCTTGAGCGTGTCGGGGCCCCACATGTCCCATCGTTCGGCTTCCTCCAGACCCCAGGTGGCAAGGGCTCTCTCCTGTAGTGCGCGGGTGGCCGAGCCCGCCTCGCGCATCAGGAAGCGCTGCCCGGTCAGGTCCGCCGGGGTCAGCGGGCGGCCGACGAGCGGTGAGTCCGGCGCGGCCACCAGCACCATCGCCTCCTCGAACATCCGCTGGGAGGTGAGCTGTTCGTCGCGCGGAGCGCCCACGCACAGCCCGAGCGCGACCTCGCCGCGCAGCAGCCAGGACTCGACCGTCTCCTCGTTGCCCACCCGGATCTCGCAGGTCACCTTCGGGGCCCAGGCCGAGAACTCGGAAAGGAGCCGGGGCAGCAGGTAGGTGCCGAGCGTCGTCGTACCGGCCAGCACAAGGCGACCGCCGCTCAGACCGCGGAAACCGGCGACGGTCCGGTCCAGTTCGTCCAGGATCCGGAAGATACGCCGCGCGTGTTCGACGACGACCTCACCGGCCGGGGTGGGCCGGGCGCCGTGCCGGGTGCGGTGGACCAGCGGCACACCGAAGGAGTTCTCCAGGTTCCGGATGTGGTTGGACACCGAGGGCTGACTGGTGAACAGCGATTTCGCGGCGCCCGAGAAACCCTTCGACTCCACCACTTTCACCAGTACCTGCAACTGGTTGAGGGTCACCATCCCGCGCACCTTTCACTCCGGGCCCCGCACGTTCCGGGACCCGGAGCGCACTCACCCACACCAATCCGTCCCGCGGCACACGGAGCGCGCCGACCGGCGCGGCCGTACTGCCGCGAGCATCAACCAACCATTTCCGGAGGAACCACGATGTCAACCGACGGCGTGTCCCGCCGAACCGTGCTCGCCGCGAGTGCCGCGACGGCGGCCCTCGCCGCCACCGGCCTCGCGACCGCCCGGGAGGCCGCGGCCGCCCCCACCCTTCCCGACGGCACCAGCGACGACAAGATCCTGATCGTCGGCATGGACGGACTCCGCCACGACCGGATCGAGGCGGCGAACGCGCCGAACCTCAAGGCGATGATGAGCAACGGCACCTACGCCAGATCCCTGCTGTACGCCAACCCGATGGCGCCGACCGTCTCCGGCGCGGGCTGGTCGACGGTCTCGACGGGCGTCTGGCCGGACAAGCACGGCGTGAAGGACAACAACTTCACGGGCGCCCGGTTCGACGAGTACCCGGGCCTGATGGCGCGTCTGGCCGAGGTCGCACCGCGCCTGTCCACGTACGCGGCCGTCGACTGGCCGCCGCTGGACACCTACGGTGCGATCACCGCGGGCGCGGACGCCAAACTGGTACTGCCGCAGCACGACATCCCCAACGACCAGAAGATCGCCGACGAGGCGGCGTCGATCCTCCGGAACCAGAACCCGGACGTCCTCTTCGTCTACTTCGGCTACACCGACCAGGTCGGCCACGAGAGCGGGACGGGCGAGCGCTATCTGGACGCGATCGCCGGACAGGACGTGCATCTCGGCAGGCTCAGAGCGGCCATCGAGGCCAGGCCCACGTACGCCTCGGAGCGCTGGACGATCCTGGTCACCACGGACCACGGTCATGTCGACGCGGGCGGGCACGGCGGCAGCTCGATCGAGGAGCGGCGCACCTTCATCCTCGCCGAGGGACCCGGGATCGAAGCGGGCGGGCGTCCCCTCGACACCCGTCTCGTGGACGTGGTGCCCACGGTGTTCAAGCAGTTGAAGCTGCCCGTCGACCCCGCCTGGGGCCTGGACGGCAAGCCGATCCAGGAGCGCACCGACGACCGCTTCGACACGCTCCAGGGCAAGCTCGGCACCCGGGTCGACGAGACAGGCATCCCCGCCGACATCCTCGGTTTCACCCACACCGCGCCGTCCGGCTGGTCCGTCGACAACAAGTCCATGGGCACCGGCGGCGTCACCGAATGGCGCGGCTGGACCTTCACCACCGACGACTTCTGGTCGCGAACCCAGCGCGACCAGTGGCGTGAACTGAACGTCCGCGCCCGCGGCGTCTTCGCCGTCGCCGACTCCGACGAGTGGTCCGACAAGACCTTCTCCGGCCCCTTCGACTCGACCCTCGTATCGCCGACGTACGGGATCTCCGGCAAGAGCGAGCTCACCCTCAAGTTCATCACCCACTACCGCCAGGTGGAACAGCAGACGGCGAAGGTGCTCGTGGCCTTCAATGCCAAAACCCCGCAGGTGATCAAGAGTTACACCGCCGACGTCATCTCGCAGCAGCAGTCCCTCGACATAGCCGTCCCGGACGGCGCGACCTCGGTGCACTTTCGCTTCCACTACACAGGAGACAACGACTTCTTCTGGGTGGTCGACCGGTTCCAGCTCTACGCCTCCTGAGACGGTACGAATCGCCCGTACGTGGCCGCGCCCACCGAGCCCCGGAGCCGGTGGGCGTGGCCGTGTGCCGTAGTCCGAATTCCGGTGTTCAGGGGCGGGAATTGACGCTGCCGGGCATTCCTACCCGCCGTGCCGACTTCCCGGTGCACAAAATCGCCATGACGGATTCCGGTCACCGTCGCGCGGTGCGAATGCCCAGCGCTCGGCGCTGAACAGGGCTGCCGTACAAGGAAATTCCTTCCGCGGGGTTGACGGAGGGCAACGAGCCGCAGAAGTATGACGCCGCACCTCAAGTGATTGGTTTTGTTGGAAAGTTCGGCGTAAAGCAACACATCCTGAGGTCTCTTGTGCTGTTCGGGTCTCCGGGCTGCACCAAGTGACCGCCGTGCGCGCGCCGTTGGCCGACGGCGCAGCGCTGTTTCGGGCCAGACGAACCGATCCCTCCCACCCCGTTCCGCACCGCAGGTGAAAGGAAGGCGTCCGCATGCGCTTTCGTTCTCTGGCCCTGAGCGTCACAGCGGCGCTGGCGCTGGTCGCCCAGGCGGCGCCCGGCTCCGCCGTGCCAAGCCCAACAGCTCTGGCGGACAAGGCAGTTGGAGGCGCCGAATCTCCCGCCGCCCCGGCCGCGCCCGAGGCCCCCGACTGCAAGCCGGTCAAGGCCGCTGTGGAACACCGCACGGACAACTCCGCGAGCTGCCTCGCCCTCGACGTGAAGCTCGACCGACTGCCGAAGCTCGGTGCTCAGGCCGACCTCGTGGTCGAGGTGAGCACGAGCGCGGACAAGGCCGACGTCGATCTCGACCTCCAACTCCCGGCCACTCTCAAGTGGGTTGAGGCGCCGCACGGGCTGGAGGCGAAGACGAAGCCGTCCAAGCGGCCCGTCGACCGGGGCGGCATCCGCAGCGCCGAAGGCCGCCAGGAGGTGACCGGCGCCGAACCCCTGCGCCTGACCGGCAGGATCGAGGCCGTGGGCACCGGACCCGTGGAGATCCGCGCCACGGCGAACACCCCGAGCGGCGCCCACTCCGCGACCGACAACAACTACTTCACCGTCGGCAAGGAGTCCTCCAAGCCCGGCATCGCCGTCGACAAGGCCAACGAGGTGGCGCCGACCGCCTCTCCGGCCACCCGCGCCAACCTCGCCTGGAAGCACCGGCCGGTGGCCGCCGGGGGCGCGGCCGAGGGCCCCGGCAAGGGTGAGGCCTGTGTGACGGGCACCTGGAACTACGTCGAGCACACCGGCTACACCCGCGTCGGGGCCAACGCCGAGGTACGGGTCTACGACGAGGACGCGGACGGCGACGAGCTGCTCGCCTCCGGGGTCACCGGCGAACTCGGCGACTACCGGCTGTGTTTCGCCAACAAGGACGACGAGGGCACCGGCCAGGACGTGAAGGTCCGGTTCGCCACCGAGAACCCGCAGTGGGTGATCCGGTCCAAGACGACCAAGGCGGCCTACGAGTTCACCACGGCCACCAAGAAGGGCCTGAAGAACGGCGCCACCGCCGACTTCGGTGACGTACAGCCCGCCGCGGCCGAACTCATGCGCGGCGTCCAGGCCTTCGACACGATAAACAGCGCCTGGGACTTCCAGGCCAAGGGCGAGTGCTGGGACACCGAGGACGGCACCTGCCGCCGCGCGGTCGTCAACTGGGAGCCGGACTCGACCAGTTGCTGCTGGTACGACCTCCAGGAGGACGCCGCCTACATCTCGGCGGCCACCCCGGACCTGCCGGTCGTCGTCCTGCACGAGTTCGGGCACGGGCTGATGGACGACGTGTACGAGAACGCCTTCCCCAACTCCCCGAACTGCTCGCCGCACTCCCTGCACCGCGCGAGTTCGCCCGGCTGCGCCTGGACCGAGGGCTGGCCCACCTACTACGCGGCCACGGTCCTTGAGGACCCCACCTTCCGCTGGGAGACCGGCGCGACCCTCGACCTGGAGAACGCCACCTGGGGGACGAGTTTCCCCGGCCGCGTCTGGGAGGACGGCGACACCGTCGAGGGCCGGATCGCCGGGTCGCTGATCGACCTCGTCGACGCCAGCCGCCACGAGAAGGACGACACCTGCTCCGAGGACCCGATGGGCCCGTTGTGGGACACCTTCGTGCACCACGTCTCCGGCACCTTCGAGGAGTTCTGGCAGCACCGCACCGCCGATGGCCATGACGTCGGCACGAGCGCCCTCACCTGCCTCTACTACAACACCGTCGACTACCGCTGACGCGGCCTCGGTCGGTGAAGTCGCCCACCGACGCCGGGAGTTGGCCACCGGTGGGGACTGGTTCCACCTCGACGTTCCACCAGGCGGGCCCGCTCGGCCGCCGAACGCAACCGAAGTCAGCTACCACAGAGGAGAAGTCCGCACATGGCTCACCTTCCCCCGCTGAGAGTCAGGTTCGGTCCACACCGGCGCGGCGCGGTCGCCGCCGCCGTCGCGGGCGTACTGTGCGCGAGCGCGCTCGCCTCCCCGGCATTCGCCGCGCCGGCCCCGCAGCGCGACGCCGCTGAGGCTCCGGCCGCTCAAGCACCCGCGGACGACGACCACTTGGCGCTCACCCCGCCGATGGGCTTCAACAACTGGAACTCCACCCACTGCCGCGCCGAGTTCAACGAGCAGATGGTCAAAGGCATGGCCGACCTCTTCATCGAGAAGGGGCTCAAGGACGCGGGCTACAAGTACATCAATCTCGACGACTGCTGGGCGCTGCCCGAGCGGAACGCCGAGGGCAAGCTGGTCCCCGATCCCAAGCGATTCCCCAACGGAATCAAGGCAGTTGCGGACTACGTCCACTCCAAGGGACTGAAGTTCGGCATCTACACCAGCGCGGGTACGAAGACCTGTAGCGACATCGGCTTCCCGGGCGGCCTCGGCCACGAGTACAGCGACGCCCAGCAGTTCGCGGACTGGGGCGTCGACTACCTCAAGTACGACAACTGCAACAACGAGGGTGTGGACGCCAAGCAGCGCTACACCACCATGCGGGACGCGCTGAAGGCCACCGGCCGTCCGATGGTGTTCAGCATCTGCGAGTGGGGCCAGAACAAGCCCTGGGAGTGGGCGAAGGGGGTGGGCCAACTCTGGCGCACCACCGGGGACATCAGTGACAACTGGGGTTCCATGCTGTCGATCATGAAGAAGAACCTGCCGCTCGACGAGTACGCGGGCCCCGGCGCCTGGAACGACCCGGACATGCTCGAAGTCGGCAACGGCGGTATGACGGACACCGAGTACCGCACCCACTTCTCCATGTGGTCCGTGATGGCCGCGCCGCTGCTCATCGGCTCGGACCTGCGCAAGGCCCCGCAGTCGGCCTTCGACATCCTGTCCAACAAGGAGGTCATCGCGGTCGACCAGGACAAGCTCGGCAAGCAGGGCAAGGTGCTCAGCTCCGAGAACGGTCGCTGGGTGGTCGCCAAGGAAATGTCCGACGGCAGCCGCGTCGTGGCCCTGTTCAACGAGAGCGACCAGTCGCAGTACCTCTCCACCACCGCCGAGAAGGCCGGTCTGCCCGAGGCGGACGGCTACCGGGTCCGTGACCTGTGGAAGCACAAGGACACCCACACCTCGGGCACCATCGCGGCGACCGTTCCCGCGCACGGCACCGTCCTGGTCCGCGTGAGCCCCGAGGCCGACTGGGCCTCGCTGCCCCCGTCGGTCGACTCCGGCGTGGCCGGCAACACGGTCACCGAGCCGGGCAGCGCGGTGCGCGTCACCTCCACGACGCACAACTTCGGTGGCGTTCCCGTGCGTTCGGTCTCCACCAGGCTGACCGGCCCCAAGGGCTGGACCATCAAGTCCGAGTCCCGGCCCGGTACGTCCGAGCTGCCCGGCGGCGAGAAGCTGGCCACCGACTGGCGGGTCACGGCCCCCGAGGCGACCGAGCCCGGCACGTACGAGCTCAAGCTGACGACCACGTACCGCACCGTCGCCGGTGACCGCGTCACGGCGACCTCGCCGGTCTCGGTACGCCTGGCGCGGGCGCCCAAGGACGGGCAGTCGTACCTGAGCGACCTGGCGCCGCTCGGCTCGGTCAACGGTTGGGGCCCGGTCGAGAAGGACCGCAGCAACGGCGAGACCGCGGCCGGTGACGGCCGCACGCTCACCATCGGCGGCAAGACCTGGGAGAAGGGCCTCGGCGCACACGCGGACAGTTCGGTCGAGTACTACACGGCGGGCCGCTGTGACCGGGTGACGGCACAGGTCGGCCTCGACGACGAGACGGGCGACAAGGGCACGGTGACCTTCGAGGTCCGCGCCGACGGCAAGACCGTCGCACGTACCGGCGTACTCACCAACGCGCAGGCGGCACAGGAGATCACCGCCGACGTGGCCGGAGCCCGCACCGTCACCCTCGTCGCCACCGACGGCGGCGACGGCAACGACTCCGACCACGCGGACTGGGCCGACCTGAAGATCAACTGCTGAGACAGGTCCCGTACCGACCGCTGGGACAGGGTCGGGGGTGCCCCGCGCCCGAGGTGACCGGCCGGGCCCGACCGCCGAGTCCTACCCGGGCCGAGCACCACCACCGCCTCGCGGTCGACCGCTGAGAGTCGACCACCTCGACCGCCTCGCGGTCGGCCGCGAGACCGGCCCGGGCCGGAACGGGAACTCCTCCCGTTCCGGCCCGGTCAGTCTTTCGGCCCCGCCCCGGCTGCGACCCGGGGCGGCCGAGGCGAGGTTGGGCGCATGGCACAGCGCTCGGACGACGGCGGCGGGCGTCCGGGCGTCGAGACGCGTGACGGGTCCGCGCGCACGCCCGGCGGGCGGTGGGCGGCCGTCGCGTTGTGCGTCCTCGTCTTGCAGATCGCCTTTGTCGCCTCGTGCGTCGGGGCACTGCGGAACCGGGACGCGCACCGCATCCCGCTCGCCGTCACCGTGCCCAGCACCCGCGTCGGCGACGACGCCTTCTACCGGCTGGCCCTGCTCCCCGGCGAACCGGTGGACCCACGGCGGGTGGCGAGCGAGGCGGCGGCCCGGCGCCAGATCCTGGACCGGGACGTGGACGGCGCACTGATCCTGGACCCCGACGGCACAGCCGACGTGCTGCTCGTCGCCGGAGGCGCGGGCCCAGAACTGGCCAGGGAACTCGCCGCGTACGTCAGGGCCGCCGAGCGCACCCAGGGCCGGACCGTGCGCGTACGGGACATCGTCCCCGGCGCACCCGGCGACCCTCGGTCGCTGGCCTCCTTCTCGCTCGTCGTCGGATGGTGCGGCGGAGGCCTTTTGCTGGGCGCGCTCTCGGCGCCCGCCCGGGGGCGCTCGGGCCGTTTCCGCGGCCCGCTCGCCCGACTCGCCGGTCTCGCCCTGTACGCCCTGGTCGCGGGGCTGCTCGGGGCGCTGGTCGCCGGGCCCGTCCTGGACGCCCTGCCGGGCAGTGTCTGGGCCCTGTGGGGCCTCGGCTCGCTGCTCGTCCTGGCCGCCGCGGCCGGCGCACTCGCCCTGCGGGAAGCGGCGGGGGAGGCGGGGATCGCCGTGGCCGTACTGCTGATCGTGGTCCTCGGACTGCCGAGCGCAGGGGGGATGTTCCCGCACCCGCTGCTCCCGGGTTTCTGGCGCACGGTCGGTCCGCTGCTGCCACCCGGTGCCGGACTCGAAGGCGTGCGCTCCGTCGTCTACTTCGACGGCAACGGGGCCGGGGGAACACTGCGGGTACTCGGCGCCTGGGTGGTGTGCGGCGCGGCGCTGACGCTGTTCTGTGCGGCTCTGCGCGGCTCGCCACGGCCGCATGCGCGGGCCGGGGACTCCGGCTCGGAGAGCCCGTAGCCCGTATCCCGCAGCCGTGCCCGTAGCCCGGAGCGCTCACCCTCGAACCGTCCCCCGGCCCGACATCCCCACTACCAGCCCTCGTCCGACCACTGTTCCAACAACGCCTCGCCGTCCATCTCCTCCTCGGGCGGTGGTGTCCGCAGGGACTGTTCGGCCCAGATGACCTTGCCGCGCGGGGTGTAGCGGGTGCCCCAGCGCTGGGCGATCCGGGCGATGATGAACAGGCCCCGCCCGCCCTCGTCGGTCGTGGCGGCCCGGCGCAGATGCGGTGCGGTGCTGCTGGCGTCGGCCACCTCGCAGATCAGGGTGTCCTCGTGGTGCAGCAGGCGGAACCGGATCGGGGGAGCTCCGTAGCGGATGGCGTTGGTGACCAGTTCGCTGACGATGAGTTCGGTGGTGAAGGCGATCGCTCCCAGTCCCCACGATTCGAGTACGCGCGCGGCCTCGGCACGGATGCCGGAGACGGCGTTCGGGTCGTCCGGCACCTCGCGGGACGCGACGCGGCGGGGGTCGAGGAGGTGGGTCCGTGCGACGAGCAGGGCGACGTCGTCGGTGGGTCGTTCGCCCAGCATCGCGTCGAGGACCGCGCGGCAGATGTCGTGCGGGGCGCGGCCGGGGTGGGCGAGCGTGCGGCGCAACAGGTCGAGGCCCTCGCCGAGGTCCCGGTCGCGGCGCTCGATCAGGCCGTCGGTGAACAGGACCAGGCTGCTGCCCTCGGGTAGATCGAGTTCGGTGGTCTCCATGGGCAGCCCTTCGCTCACGCCCAGCGGTGGCGCGACCGGCACCTCGGGGTAGCTCACGCTGCCGTCGGGAAGTACGAGCGCCGGGCCGGGGTGCCCCGCCCTGGCCAGGGTGCAGCGTCCGCCCACCGGGTCGTAGACCGCGTACAGACACGTCGCTCCGGAGACGCCGACCCCGGTGCCGCTCTCCTCGTCGAGCCGGGTGACGAGGTCGTCGAGGTGGGCGAGAAGCTCGTCGGGGGAGAGGTCCAGGGCGGAGAAGTTGTGCACGGCCGTGCGCAGGCGGCCCATGGTGGCCGCCGCGTGCAGACCGTGTCCGACGACGTCGCCGACCACCAGTGCGACCCTGGCGCCGGGCAGCGGGATGACGTCGTACCAGTCGCCGCCCACCCCCGGCTGGGCGGGCAGATAGCGGTGGGCGACCTCCAGGGCGGAGTGCTCGGGCAGGACGCGCGGGAGCAGGCTGCGTTGCAGCGTGACCGCCGTCGCGTGCTCCTGGGTGTAGCGGCGCGCGTTGTCGATGGCCACGCCCGCCCGTGCCGCCAGCTCCTCGGCGAAGGACAGGTCCTCCGCGTCGAACGGCTCCATGTCCTTGCGCCAGAAGTCGACGCTGCCGAGGACCACCCCGCGCGCCTGGAGCGGCGCCGAGATCAGCGAGTGGATGCCGTAGTGCAGCACTCTGCGGGTGCGTTCCGGATCCTGGGCGCGCCAGCTCCCGGAGGCGGACAGGTCCGCCGCGAGGACGGCCCTGCCCTCGGCGACCCCGCGCGCCGACGGGCTGGTCGGCGGGAAGTGCAGCAACTCGCCGACGGGGGACAGCGGGTGGTCCGCGCGCACCCCGGTGGCGGCGGCGCGCCGCATCTCGGTGCTCCCGCCCGGCGGCTCCTCGCCGCGCAGTACGGGTTCGAAGAGCTCGACGGTGACGAACTCGGCGAACTGCGGTACCGCGACACCCGCCAGTTCCTCGGCGGTCCGCTTGACGTCGAGTGTGGTGCCGATGCGGGTTCCGGCGTCGTAGAGCAACTGCAGACGTGAGCGGGCGGTCTCGGCCCTTCCGGCCAGTTCGCGCAGTTCGGTGGTGTCCCGCAGGGTGGCGACGCTGCCCGTCGGGACCCCGCGGCGCTCGACGGTGCGCAGGTTTACCGCGAGCAGCCGGTCCCCCGAGGCGTGCACCTCGTCGCTGCTGGACCGGCCGGAGACCAGGAGTTCGGTGATCTCGGGCGCCAGGCCCAGCTCGCTCACCGGACGCTGTTCGGCGTCCGGCGGCAGGTTCAGGAGCCGGTGCCCCTCGTCGTTGGCCAGGGTCAGTACGCCCCGGTCGTCGATGATGAGCACGCCCTCGCGCACCGAGTGCAGTACGGCGTCGTGGTGTTCGTACATGCGCGTCATCTCCGCGGGTGCGAGCCCCCGCGTCTGGCGGCGCAGCCGTCGGCTCACCACGGCCGAGCCCGCGGCGGCCAGCAGGAGTGCTCCGCCCGCGATGCCGAAGAGCGCCGCCGACTGGTGCGCGACCTGGTCGTTGACGCTCTTCACGTAGATGCCGACCGAGATCAGCCCGACGACCTTCCGCTCCTCGTCGAAGACGGCGACCGTGGTGTCGACCGCCCGACCGAGCGCACTGTCGAAGGTCTCCTGGAAGGGCTTGCCCGACAGCGCGGGTTCGAAGGAACCCGTCACATGACCGCCGATGCGGCTCGGGTCCGGATGCGACCAGCGGATGCCCTTCGGGTCGAAGGTCACGACGTAGCCGACGCGCGCGTCCTTGCGGATCTTCTCCGAGCTGGGCTGGAGCACCCGGCTCGGGTCCTCGGAGCGCATGGCGTCGACGGTTCCCGGCGCGTCGCGAAACGCCGTCGCGACGCCGAGCGACCGGTCGCGCGCCTCGTCCACCGCCTGGTGCCGGGACTGTACGACGAGCAGCAGCACGGTCGCGGCGATCAGCACCAGCGCCACGACGACCTGCAACAGCAGCACCTGCCCCGCGACGCTCCGCGGGACCAGTCCCGGCAGGCGGCGCCGGACGGACCCCGGCCGTGAGGAGTACCCGGATTCGACCATTCGGTCAGCTTCGTACAGGTCGTGCGGCGGGCCGGGGAGACCCGGCCGAGGTGGGAGGGCGCGTCACGCGACGGAGGGCACGCACGGATTCGAGCGGGTGTGCGCAGGCCCGTGAGAGCTGGAGGGGATATCGCATACGATGTAAGAGTGACGGAGACGAATTGGGCCGCGCGGTTGCCCGCGGTCAAGAGCAAGGCGGACCTCGTGCACGCCAGTCTGCGCGAGGCCATCGCCGCCGGTGACCTGCGCCCGGGTGAGCGCGTCAACATGGATGAGCTGGCCCGGAGGTTCGGGGTGAGCAAGATCCCGGTGCGCGAGGCGGTCAAGCGTCTGGAGTCCGAGGGGCTTGTGGTGTCCCGGGTGCACTCGGGCGTGGTCGTGGCCGGTATCGAGAGGACCGAGATGCGCGGCGTCTTCCTGGCCAGGAAGGAGATCGACGCGCTGGTCGCCGGGCTGGCGGCCGAGCGCGCCGACGGCCCGCTGGTCGAGGCGCTCGACCAGGTGCAGGAATCCATGCGGGCCGCTCTGGGTGCGGGCGAGGTCGACGAACTCCAGCGCCTCAACTCGGAGTTCCACCGGCTGCTCGCCGAGGCCAGCGGCTACCGGATACTGGCCGACCTCACCGAGCAACTGCTCCTGACCATTCGCCGGTACCGGGTCACCACTCCCAAGAACGCCCGTAACTGGCTCGCGGTGCTTGAGGAGCACCATGCGGTCATCGAGGCGCTGCGGGTGCGCGACCCGGAGCGGGCGGCGGCCGCGGCGCGTGAACACACCGCCTCGCAGGCCGGGTTGGAGATCGCGGACCCGGTCTGAGGGGTGGGCTGATCCGGCTGTCGATCCGGTGGGTCGGGCCGCCGTACGGCCATCGGCGCTGTTGGTCCAGGTTCCTCGCGGCGGTTGGCTGCGAAGATGAAGGTATACGATCTACTAAACGTGTACCCCCGTCCCCCAGGAGTCCGCCATGCCCCCTGCCGACCTGCTCTCCGCGCTGGAAGATCAGCGCCTGCTCGCGATCGTCCGGGGCAAGGACCCCGCCGCCGCCCTCGACACCGTGCTCTCCCTGTTCCGGTACGGCGTGGGGATCGTGGAGGTGTCCCTGACCGGGGCCGACGCGCTGGGAGTCATAGCGCAGGCCAGGTCGGCACTCGGCCCCGAGGCGCTGCTCGGCGCCGGGACCGTCCTGACCGCACAGCAGGCGCGTGACGCGGCGGCGGCCGGTGCCTGTTTCGGTGTGACCCCGGCGGTGACGGAAGCGGTGGGCGCCTGCCGTGATCTCGGCCTGCCCGTCCTGGCGGGAGCGGTGACCCCCACGGAGGCGGTCGCCGCGATGAACCAGGGCGCCAGTGCGGTCAAGCTCTTCCCCGCGACCCTGGGCGGCCCCGCCTATCTGCGCGCCCTGCGTGATCCGCTCCCCGACGTTCCGTTCGTCCCCGTGGGCGGCGTCGACGCGGCGGCGGTCCGCGCCTACCTCGCCGCCGGGGCCCTGGCCGTAGGAGTGGGCTCCCCGCTGGTGGGCGGTGCCGCCGACGGCCGGGATCAGGGCGAACTCGCCCTGCGCGCCGAGCAGTTCCGCGCCGCGACGCTGGGAGAGTGGTGAGCATGTCGACCGAGGCACCGCACGCGCGGACCGACGCGGTGAGCACCCCGACGGACGTACTGACCTTCGGCGAGACCATGGCCGCGCTGCGCGCCACTGGCCCCCTGCGACTCGGCGGCACGCTCGGCCTGTCCGTCGCCGGAGCCGAGTCGAACGTCGCCATCGGTCTGGCCCGGCTCGGACACCGGGTCCGCTGGGCAGGCCTGACCGGCGCGGACGAGTTCGGCCACCTGGTGCTGCGCACCCTGCGCGCCGAAGGGGTCGATGTCTCCCGGGCTGCCACGGGCAGGGGCCCGACCGGTCTTCTCGTCTTCGAGCCGCGCGTCGCGGACCTGACGCGCGTCCACTACTACCGCTCCCGCTCGGCCGCCACGGACCTCGGCCCGGACCACGTACGGGCCGCTTTGGCCGACGGCGCGAGGATCGTCCACGTCACCGGGGTGACCGCGGCCCTGGGCGAGGTCCCACGGCTCGCGGTCGTGACGGCGGTACGCGAGGCCCGGCGGACCGGGGCCCTCGTCTGCCTGGACGTCAATCAGCGGGACAAACTCTGGTCGCGCGCGGAAGCGGCCGCCTGCTTGCGCCCCCTCGCCGACGGCCTCGCTCTCGTGGTGGCCTCCGACGACGAGCTGGAACTCGTGGCGCCGGAAGGGGCGCGCACCGAGCGGGACCAGGTGACGGCACTCCTCGATCTCGGTGTACGCGAAGTCGTCGTCAAGCGCGGTGCCTCGGGGGCCGAGGTCTTCTCCGCCGCCGGACGGGAGTCGCGGCCCGCGGTGCCGGTGCCCGTGCGGGACACGGTCGGCGCCGGTGACGCCTTCGTGGCCGGATACCTCTCCGCGCTGCTCGACGGAGCGGACCCGGCCGGACGCCTCGAACGGGCCGTCACCACCGGCGCGTTCGCGGTGGCCTGCGAGGGCGACTGGGAAGGGCTGCCCCGCCGGGACGAACTGTCCCTGCTGAGCGCCGCACCGGGAAGCGCACTGCGGTGAGTACGGGCAGCACCGCCTTCGAGGAGGACCGGCGCGGCGAGGACGTCGAGCCGTGGCAGGTGTGGGCCCCGGACCGCTACCGGCTGGCCGAGGGGCTGCGCGCACACGACGGCGCGATGCACTTCGTGGACCTCCTCGCGGGACGCCTGTGGCGCTGTGCGCGACGGCCCGGGGAGCCGCCCGCGCTCCTGCTCGACCTCGGGATCCCGCTCGGCGCGGCCGCCCCGGTCCGCGGCTGCGCGGACGAGTGGATCGTCGCGGCGGGCGACGGTATCGCGCTCGCCGGGCCGAGGGGCGAACCGTACTGGCTGGCCCGCCCGGAGGCGGACGCACCGGTGCCGATGCGGATGAACGACGCCGTCTGCGACCCGCTCGGCCGCTTCTGGGCCACCAGCATGTCCGCCGATGGCAGGGGTGCGGCCGGTTCGCTCTACCGGGTGGGGTACGACGGTGCGGTCCAGCGCATGCTGATGGGCCTCACCGTGCCCAACGGTCCGGCGTTCTCCCCGGACGGCAGGGTCATGTACCTGGCCGACAGCGCCGAGCGGACCATCCTGCGCTTCGGCGTGGACCCGGTCGCCGGGACCCTGCGCGGCGGGTCGCTGTTCGCCTGCCTCGCGCCGCACGAGGGCCGCCCCGACGGCATGACCGTGGACGACCTCGGCAGACTCTGGGTCGCGCTGTGGGGTGCCGGTCAGGTGCGCTGCTACGCCCCGGACGGCTCGGTGGCCGGTTCCCTGTCCCTCCCCACGCCGCACACCAGCAGCGTGGCCTTCGCCGACGGCCGGATCTGGGTGAGCACGGCCACCCATCGCCTGGCCGACCCCGACCCGCTCGCGGGCGCCGTCCTCGCCCGCGAGACCCGCGTCACCGCGCCCGCGGCCGCCTGCTTCGGCGCCCCGTCGGTCCCCTCGTCCGCGCCGGGTCCACGCGCTGCGTAAGCGGCGCGGAACCCTTCGTATTGGTTGCCGGAAATCCGCCACACCCTCTGGTTCTGATTTCGTATATCGCATACTGTGATCTGCGTCCCCCCGCAGTTCCCGCTCTTCCCGAAAAGGTGGTGACATCCTCATGAGCACCGTCGTAGTAGCCGATGGCGGCACAGTGGAACCACACAGCAAGAAGAAGGCCGATCGGCGCACGATGGTCGCGAGCACCGTCGGCACCGTCATGGAGTGGTACGACTTCAACCTCTACGGTCTGGCGTCGGCGCTGATCTTCGGCCCGCTGTTCTTCGGGTCCTCCTCGACCGGCGGCACCCTGGCCTCGTTCGCGACGTTCGCCGTCGGCTTCGCGGCCCGCCCCATCGGTGGCATGCTCTTCGGCCACCTCGGCGACCGGATAGGCCGCAAGTACGTCCTGCTGATCACCATGATGGGCATGGGCGTCACCACCACACTGATCGGTGTCCTGCCCACCCACGCCATGGTGGGCATCTGGGCCCCGTTGCTGCTCATCCTCCTGCGGGTCTGTCAGGGCATCGCCGTCGGCGGCGAGTTCGCCGGTGCGACCCTGCTGACCGTCGAGAATGCGCCACCGGGCAAACGCGGCCTGTACGGCGCGATCCCGGCGATGGGCACCGGCGCCGGATTCGTCCTGGCCAGCGCCGTGTTCGGCCTGGTGTCCATGCTGCCCGACGACTCCTTCGAGTCCTGGGGCTGGCGCATCCCCTTCCTCCTGAGCGCCTTCCTCGTGCTGTTCGGCCTGTGGGTCAGGAAGGGAATCGAGGAGACGCCCGTCTTCGCCGAGATCGAGCACACCGGCGAGCGCGAGCGGTACCCGCTGGTCACGACCGTCCGCAAGCAGCCGGGCGCCGTCCTGCGCGTCCTCGGCATCACCGTCTCCGGGTTCGTCTGGGGCTATCTGATCCAGGCCTTCGCCCTCTCGTACGCCACCAAGGAACTGGACGTCGAGAAGTCCACGATGCTCTGGGCCATTGCCCTTGCCTCCGCGCTGGAGATCGCCGCCATCCCCTTCTGGGGCTGGCTGAGCGACCGCATCGGCCGCCGTCTGATGGTGAGCGCGGGCCTGCTGTGCACCGTGGTCTACGTCTTCCCCTTCTTCAGGCTTCTGGAGACGGGGGACACCGGGCTGATCTTCCTGGCCATGGTCGTCGCCATCCCGATCTGCAAGGACATGGTCTTCGGCCCGCAGGCGGCCCTGGTCGCCGAACTCTTCGACGCCCGTGTCCGCTACAGCGGCGTGAGCGTGGGCCGCGAGTTCGGCGGCGCGATCTTCGGCGGCACCGCGCCCTTCATCGGCACCGCGCTGCAGTCCTCCAGCGGCTCCATCGCACCGGTCGCCTTCTACGTGATAGCGGGCTGCGTCGTCACCGGTATCGCCGTCTTCGCCGGTCGCGAGACGGCCAAGGACGAGACCGCCTACGCCCAGCCACAGCCCAGTTGACCGGTCTGCGCACCGCATCAGACGTCCCGGTCCGCAGCCAACCGAGTGGAGAACCCACGTGAGTACCGCCCCCCTTCCCATCACCAAGATCGAGGCCCTGGCCCTCTCCGCGAGCTTCGACGATCTCTACGACTCGCCCGAGGACGTGCCCGACTGGCTGCGCTACCCCGCCTCCAGCCACCTCGTCCTGCCCCGCAAGGGCCAGTACGCCACCCTGATCAAGGTCCATGCCGAGGACGGCAGTGTCGGCATCGGCGAGTGCTACGGACTGCCCTCGCCGGAGGTCACCGCCACCGTCGTGTCCACCGTCCTGGCCCCGCTGCTCGTCGGACAGGACGCCCTCGCCACCACGGCGGTGTGGGAACGCCTGTACCGGGGACAGGCGGCGGGCGGACACAACCGCGGCTTCTACCTCGAAGCCATGGCAGGCATCGACCTCGCGCTGTGGGACCTGCGCGGCAAGGCGGCGGGCGTACCGGTCCACCGCCTGCTCGGCGGACCGCTGCGGGAGCGCATCGACTGCTACGCCAGTCCGGTCGCCCTGCACGCCGACCCCGAGGACTCGGCCCGGCAGGCCCGGGGCTTCGTCGACGACGGCTTCCGGGCCCTGAAGGTGAAGATCGGCCGCGGCGAGCGCACCGACCGTGCGCACCTGGCCGCCGTACGGGCGGAGGTCGGTGAGGACATCGAGATCCTCACCGACGTCAACTGCGCCTACGACCTGGACGAGGCGACCCGGGTCGGCGCCGTCCTGAGGGACCTCGGCATCTCCTGGTACGAGGAGCCGCTCCAGGTCGACGATCTGCGCAACCTGGCAGAACTGCGCCGCAGGACCGGCCTGACCACCGTCAACGGCGAGACCCACTTCACCCGCTTCGACCTCCGGGACTCGCTGCTGCTCGGGGCCATCGACGTCTTCATGCCCAACGTGGCCCGCTGCGGCGGCATCACCGAGGCCACCCGTATCGCGGCACTCGCCTCGGCCTTCCACGTCGACATCGCCCCGCACGGCGTGGGTTCCGGCGTCAGCCTCGCCGCGGCGCTCCACCTGTGCGCCGCCACCCCGAACCTGCGCACCTACGAGTACAACCGGCTGCCCAACCCGATCCGCGAGCACATCCTCGTGCGGCCGCCGGAGTTCCGCGACGGCGCCCTGACCGTGCCCACCGGCCCCGGTCTCGGCATCGAGATCGACGAAGCGGTGGTCGACCGCTACACGGTCGCCCGCTACTGACCCGGTACCTCGCGTACCTCGGTCCTCCCAGCCGTGCGGGCGGGCGCTGCCCCCGACTACCCGCCCGCACAAGGCTCCCGGCGCCGTGTTGGAACCCCGGCGCCGGGAGCCGGTTTCGACCGAGCTCCGGGTTCGCGACCGACCCCGGCCGCACGGTCGGCAGTGAGACCGCGTCGGGCGGCCCGCGTGAGGGTGGGGCCGCCCGACGCTTTCGCGTGCGTGTCGCCGGGACTCGGGCCTCGTACCGGACTCAGGCCTCGTACAGGGCCGCGATCTCCTTGGCGAAGTGTTCTCGTACGACGTCGCGGCGGATCGTGCCCGCCGGGGTGAGGAACGTGGAGTCGCGGTGGAAGGCCGTGGGCAGGATGCGGAAGGCCCGGATCGTCGCGTCCGGCGGGCACAGCGGTCCGGCCGCTTTGACCGCACCGGCGATCTGGTCCTGTACCCGGGAGTCCTCGGCGTAGCGCTCGGCTGTGACGCCGCGCAGACCGGACAGTGCGAGCCAGTCCGTAACGGCATCCGCGTCCAGCGTGATCAGTGCCGTCGGCCGCGGCATGCCGTGCCCCACCACCACACAGTGGGCGACCAACGGGTGCGCACGTACCCGCTCCTCGATCGGTCGCGGTGCCAGCAGGCGTCCGTCGCGCAGGGCGAACACGTCCGCCGCGCGGCCGGTGACGGTCAGATGCCCGTCGGGGTCGAGGACGCCCAGGTCGCCGGTGTTCAGCCAACCCCCGGACAGCGCCTGGCGGGTGCGCGGGAGGTCGCCGTGGTAGCCGGTGAAGGTCTGCGGACCACGCACCCAGATCCGGCCGTGTTCGTCGACGTGCACGGTGGTGCCCGGCACCGGGCGACCGGCGGTAGCGGAGTGCGGATGCTCCGGGGGAGCGAGGGTGACGGGCCCGGCGAACTCGGTGAGTCCGTAACCGGTGTGCAAGGGCACTCCGGCGCCGGTGAAGAAGGACACGAGCCGTGGCTGGGGGCCCGCGCCGAGGGCTATCGCCCGCTCCAGACGGCCGCCGAACCGCTCGCGGACACCGGCGTAGAAGGCCCGGTCGAAGAGCTGGTGCTGAACCCGCAGCGCTCTGCCCGGTCCGGGCCCCTCGCCGCGCGCACGGCGCTGGCAGGCCTCGGCGTACTTCACGGCGATGTCGACCGCCATCCCGAAGGCGCCGGTCCGGCCGGACAGATGGGCCTCGCGGCGGACGGCGGCGAAGGAGTGCTCGAAGCGGGTGGCGGGGGCCAGCAGGAAGGAGGGCCGCAGCGTGGTGAGGCCGGATCGGTCGGCCTCGTGGCCGGCCTCGCCACCCGAGGGCAGGTGAGCCAGGGGCAGGCCGTGCCGCAGGGCGGCGATCCGCAGCAGCCGTGCGGTGGCCTGTTCCGGCGGCGCGGCCAGGGCGACGCACGGCTGCCCGGAGTGCTCCCCTGAGCGCTCCCCGGCCGCCGGCGGCCAGCAGCTCGCGGCCAGGGCGTCGGCACCGGCCGCGAGCGCACCGTGCGTCAGTACGCACGCCTTCGGCGGCCCCGTGGTCCCCGCGGTGTGCACGATGCTCGCGATCGAGTCGGGGACCAGGGCCCTGCGGTGGCGCTCCACGGGCTCCTCGTCCAACTCGGTTCCCGACCGGCACAGTCGGTCGAGTGCGCCGGTGTCCAGCTGCCACAGGTGCCGCAGTCCGGTCCGGCCGCCGCACAGCGGTCCCACGGTCAGTGCCTGGATCTCGTTCTGGAGGAAACAGGCCACGGCACCGGTCCCCTCGATGATCCGGTGTGCCTGCCAGGCGGGCGCGGCCGCGGGGACCGGTACCGGCACGGCGCCCAGGCACCACAGCGCGAGGTCGACGAGCAGGCACGCGTACCCGTCGTCGGACATCACCGCGACCCGGTCGCCGAAGCGGATGCCGTGCGCGAGCATGCCCCGGGCCAACGCGCTCACCTGGTCACGCAGTTCCCGCGCGCGGACCTCCCTCGGGCCCGCGTCTCCGGCCCGCCCGCCGGTGAGGGCGACCACGCGGTACGGATCGCGGAGGGCGGCGTCGAAAAGCGCGTCGGCCAGACCTCCCATCGCGGGCCGGCCGGACCGTGACGGGGTAGTGAACTCGCGCATGCGCGCTGCTCCTTGTGGAATTTGTGGAGTTTGTGAGGTGCGTCGGGTGGGCGGGCGGCGGATCAGGCGACGCTCAGGTGTGCCCACACCTCGTGGCCGCCGGGCACCGGCCCGGCGCCCCAGTCGCTGCTGAGTTCGGCCACGAGCAGCAGGCCCCGGCCACCGCACCGGTCCGCCGGGTCGCAGTGGCGCCAGGACCGGGCCACCTGCTGCGGATCGAAGCCGTTCCCGGCGTCCGTGACGCCGAGACGCAGAACGGTCCCGGCTGTGGCGTCGCGGGTGAGCGCGAGCGTCACCCGCGGGCTGCCCAGACCGTGGCGTACGGCATTCGACGCGAGCTCACTGGCGATCAGGAGCAGATCCTCGCGCTGCCCCTCGAGCCGCCAGCCGGACAGCTGTGCGCGGACCCAGCGGCGAAGGGCCGCCGCGGCCTTGTGGTCGGCGGGCAGCCGGCAGGAGCGGGTCTCACGGGGGACGGGACGCCGCAGGGGGTCCCCGGTCGAGGTGAGAGTGGCGGCCATGGCAGCCTCCTGCGCGCCGGCACGGGAAGGGAACCGCGGGCGGTGTCCGTGCCACGGGCCCCTTGGACAGGGGAGGCCGGGCGAGAACCCGGCCCGGGACAGGGACGGGCCACCGGAACCGAAGGCCACGTCCGGGGAGCGAAAAGCTCTTAAAAAGAAGGTATACGGTATACGGAATCCGGTCAAGGTCTCCCGAGTGGCTGAATCGGGTCGCCTTTGGTCGGATATCCGCTTCCCTGCTCCTGCCGGGAGCATGCGGTCCCGACGGGTTCTCCCGGCTCGGCGCCTCCGGAAACGCCCAGGTGCATACGATGGCGGTCATGGGAGACAAGAGCTGGGCCCGGCCCCTGCCCGCGGTGAAGAGCAAGGCGGACCTTGTATACGACCACCTGCGGGGAGCCATCGCCGACGGGCACCTGCATCCGGGTGAGCGCCTCAACATGGACGAGCTGGCCCGCACGCTCGGGGTCAGCAAGATTCCCATCCGTGAGGCGGTCAAGCGCCTGGAGTCCGACGGCCTGCTCACCTCGCGGGTCCACTCCGGCGTGGTCGTCTCCGGTGTCGACAAGGCGGAGATGCGTGGCGTCTTCCTCGCGCGCGGTGCCATCGAGGGCCTCGTCGCGCGGCTGGCCGCGGAGCAGGCCGACGACAAGCTGATCGACTCCCTGGCCAAGGCGCAGCAGCTCATGCGCGAGGCGCTGGCCGAGGGTGCCATCGACAAGCTTCAACAGCACAACTCGGAGTTCCACGGGCTCCTCGCCGGGGCGACGGGCTACCGCATCCTCGCCGAGCTCACCGAGCAACTCCTGTTCACCGTACGGCGCTACCGCATGACCACCCCCGACGACGTACGCAACTGGGGCCAGGTGATCGAGGAGCACGAGACGATCCTCGCCGCCCTGCGCGAGAAGGACCCCGCAGCGGCGGAAGCCGCCGCACAGGCGCACACCGCCTCGCAGGCCGGGCACGAGATCGACGAGCAGAAGTAGACGGGCGGGAGCAGGCGAGCAGAAGTAGGCGAGCAGGAGTAGGGGTTCAGGCCTCGCGGTCCCGCAGCGGCGGCAGTCCCATGCGCTCGCGGTGGCCGTCCCGCAGCAGGCTCGCCGGGCTCACCACCGAGGCGCCGCCGTCCAGGACCAGTTCGCTGCCGGTGAGCAGGGCCGCTTCCGGGGTGGCCGCGTAGGCGGCCGCGGCGGCGATGTCCTCCGCGGTGCCGAGCAGGCGCAACGGGTTGCTCTGGCGCAGCCGGTCCAGTTCCTCCTCGCCCTCGAGGCGCGATTCCGTGGCCGGTGTCCGAATCCAGCCCGGTGACAGTGTCACGAAGTGGATCCCGTACGGCCCGTAGTCCACGGCGAGTTGGCGGGTGAGCCCGGCCAGCGCGCCCTTGGAAGCGGCGTAGGCGGGCAGCCCGGGCGCGGCGGTCCGGTGCAGGACCGAGCCGATGGTCACCACGGCACCGGAACCCGCCGCCATCATGGCGGGCAGCACCTCGCGCACGCAGAGGAAGACCGAGGTGAGGTTGATCCGCAGGACCTCCTCCCACTCCTCCTCGCCGGTCAGGTGCAGCGGGGCGCCACGAGTCACTCCGGCGCAGGCGACCAGAACGTCGACGCCGCCGTGGCGCTCCTGGACCTCGCCCACCGTGCGTGCCACGTCCTGCGCCGAGGTCACGTCCGTGCGGTGCCAGTCCACCCCAGGGAGTTGGGGATCCGCCAGATCGGCCCCGGCGACATGGAACCCGTCGGCGGCGAACCGGCCGGCGACGGCGCGGCCGATGCCGCCCGCGGCTCCGGTGACCAGTGCGGTGCGGGACATGAGGTGTGCCTGCCTTTGGTGGAAAGGGGGGTGGGTGGGCTGCGGGCGCGGGGAGCCTTGAGGGTTTGAGGGTTTGAGTGCGCGAAGAGCGGGATCGAGGATTGAAGGTATACGATCTACTAAATCTCGGCAAGGTTCAGCGGGCCGGTGGTGCTCGGTCGTCGAGTGGGGCGGCGAGGGCACCCGCTTCCGGAACAACGTACGGCGCGGTGTCGGTGAGTTCTCGACAAGGACCCGGGCGCTTCCGGGCAAGGACCCGGGCGCCGTTCACCCCGAGGCGCAGCGAAACCCGATGTTCCCCGCACTGCTCTGGGGCGTGTTGGAGCTGCGGGCGTCTACGCGGTAGCGGAAGCAGTAGCTCTCGTGGCAGAGGTAGGAGCCGCCGCGCATGACCTTGCGTCCGGTGGGCGGGGGACCGAGGGGGTTGATGCGCGGCCCGGTGGCGTGCCAGCTCGGGTGGAACCAGTCCGCGCACCACTCCCACACGTTGCCGCACATGTTGTGGAGGCCGTAGCCGTTGGGCTCGTAGGCGTCGGCGGGGGCGGTGCCCAGATGGCCGTCGGCGCCCATGTTGTGCGTGGGGAACTCGCCCTGCCAGACGTTCATCCGGTGCTCGCCGCCGGGTTCGCGTTCGTCGCCCCAGGGGTAGCGGGCACCCTCCAGTCCGCCGCGGGCCGCGTACTCCCACTCGGCCTCGGTGGGGAGCCGTTTCCCGGCCCAGCGCGCGTAGGCCTCTGCGTCGTACCAGGTCACATGCACGACCGGGTGATCCATCCGTGCGATGACGTCCGAGCCGGGGCCTTCGGGGCGACGCCAGTCGGCGCCCGGGACCTCCAGCCACCAGGGCGTGGCCGCCACGGCCCGGGCCGCCGGGTCGGGCGGCCCGGGCAGCAGACCGCTGAACACGTAGGAGGCGCCGTACCGTTCGGCCTCGGTCACCCAGCCTGTCTCCTCGGCGAAGACCGCGAAGTCGGCGTTGGTCACCGTGGTGGCGTCGAGGGCGAAGGCGTCGAGACGGACCCGGCGGGCCGGACCTTCGCCGTCCGCCGGGTACCCGTCCTCGCGGTCCGTGCCCATCCGGAAGAGGCCGCCCTCCAGCTGTACGGTCCGGCGGGGCGGCGGCTCCGTGGCCGGCGGAGAGGGTGGAGACGCGGCGGCAGGGTTCGGGGCGGGATTCGAGGCACGCGGCGGCCGTACGGTCGGATGCGCGCGGCTCGCCGCGCAGCAGGCCGGAACATCGGTCATCGCAGGGGCCGTTCGGGCTTGCCGCTGAGCAGGCTGCGGTGAGCCGCTTCGACGATGGCGACGGTTTCGAGCACCTGAGCCTCCGGAACCGTCGGCACTCCCCGTCGACAGGAGTCCACCAGCGCGGTGAGCAGCCCGGTGAGCATCGGCGGGCCCGCTTCGATGCCGAACTCCGTGGATACGGCGCCGCGTTGGACGCGCCCGGTGGTGAAGGGCGACCACTCGGCGGGACCGCTCAGGGTGGCGATCCGGCCGTCGGACCAGTGCAGAGTGGTACTCAGGTCCTCCCGCACGCCGACCGTCGCGCAGCCGGGGCCCAGAGCGGCCACCACCAGGTCGACCAGATGGACCCCGTACCAGGCGAGTCCGGGGTGTCCGGGCTGGGTGGGCAGGGGGCCGCCCACGTCGATACGGGTCACGGGGCCGTCACCGTCGAGCGCGCCCAGAAACTCGGGCGTGAACCGCTTCGGTGATCCGGCGAGCGGCAGGCAGCCGTGCTCGCGTGCCGTACGCAGCATGGCGTGCGCCTCGCCGGTGGTGAGCGCGAAGCGGGTGTCCACGTAGACCGGTTTGCCGAACGGGGCGAGACGCTTGAACAGCGCGGGGTGGGTACGTGCGTCGCAGGCGGTGACGAGCAGGGCGTCGCAGGCCTCGGCGACGTCCTCCGGGCTGTCGTGGAAGGCGACGCCCAGGCGGTGCACCTCCTCGGCGAGGGAATCCATGCGGTCGCGGCTCGGCGGGAGGTCGGCGGAGACCTCGCCCCGCCAGGCCGCGGTCACCGTGCCGCCGGACACCTCCGCGTGCCTGCCGTCGCCGAACAGCCGGGTGAACGTGGGCGCGTGGGAGGAGTCGACCCCGATGAGGCCGAAACGGACGGGCGGTTGAGTCGATTGAGCTCCTTGAGCCGGTTCAATCGGTTCAATCGGCTGAGTCGGTCGAGTCGAGTGGTCGGTGTTCATCCCTTGACCCCGCTCGACGTGATGCTCGCGACGATGTGCCGCTGGAGCAGGACGAACACCACGAGGCACGGCACGAAGCTGACCAGGGCGGCGGCCATGATGTTCGCCGTCGACACCGTTTCGGTGTTGAGGGTGGCGAGGCCGACGGTCAGGGTGCGGGCCTCGTCGGTCTGGCCCACGATCAGTGGCCACAGCAGGTCGTTCCAGTGCCACAGGAAGACGAAGATGGCCAGGGTGGCGAGTACCGGGCGGATGAGCGGGAGCACGATGCGGGTGAAGGTGCGCCACTCGCCCGCCCCGTCGATACGGGCGGCGTCGAAGATCTCGTCCGGGAGTTCGCGGACGAACTGCCTGATGAGGAACACCGCTTGGGCGTTGGCCAGGGTCGGCACGATCAGGCCCCACAGGGTGTTCACGCCGTTCATGCGCGAGATGAGGATGAAGGTCGGGATCAGGGTGGCCTGCATCGGCACCATGAGGGTGGCGACGATCGACCACAGCAGGACGTTGCGGCCGGGGAAGCGCTTGCGGGCCAGCGCGTAGGCAGCCATGGACGCCGTGAGCAGGATGACGACCACCGAGACGGCGGAGTAGACGAAGGAGTTGAACAGCCACTGCGGGAACTCGCCCACGTCGAAGATGCGTACGACGTTGTCGAAGGTGAGCGAGTCGGGCAGGGCGTGCGGCAGGGTGGGCGCGTTGGCTGGGGACAGCGCGAGCACGACGACGGCGAGCAGGGGCGCCAGGGTGAACAGGGAGATCGCGCCGAGGATCAGCAACAGCGCGAGCTGGCGCCGCTGTTGACGGCTGCGGCGCCGCCGGGCCGGTGCCGCTTGCGGATGAAGGGTCACGAGGCGTCCTTTCCTTCGACGAGCCGCCGCTGGACGAGGGAGAGCACGAGCACGACGGCGAACAGGACCACACCGATCGCGGCCGCGTAGCCGAAGTCGAAGAACTTGAAGCCCTCGTCGTAGAGGAAGTAGATGAGGCTGTAGCTGGCCCGGTTGGGGCCGCCGCCGGTCATCACGTAGATGGTGTCGAACACCTGGAAGCCGATGATCGTCTCGATGACCAGGACGAAGAAGAGCACCGGCTTCAGCAGCGGCAGGGTCACATGCCAGAAGGCCTGAAGGCCGTTGGCGCCGTCGATGCGGGCGGCCTCGTGCACCTCGGCGGGCTGGGCCTTCAGTCCGGCGAGGAAGATGAGCATCGAGTAGCCGAAGCCCTTCCACACCGAGACCATGGCCAGGCAGGCCAGGACCGTGAGTTGGTCACCGGAGAGGAAGGCGACGGGGTCGGCGCCGATCCCGTCCAGGGCGGCGTTGAGCGGGCCGTCGGTGTCGAAGATCCACGACCAGACGATGCCCGCCATCACGAAGGAACTGAGATAGGGCACGAACAGCAGGGCCCGGAACGTCCCGGTGAAGCGCACGAGTTTGTCCAGGAGCAGCGCCCCGACGAGGGAGACGACGATGATCAGCGGCACGAAGAGCAGCACATAGCTGACGGTGACGCCGAGGCTCTCCCAGAAGTGCGGGTCGTCGAAGAGCCTTGTGTAGTTGTCGGTGCCCAGGAAGGTGTAATCACCGTTCAGGCGGTAGCGGGTCAGGCTCATGGCGCCCGCGCCCGCGATGGGCAGGAACTTGAAGAGCCCGAAGATGACGAGCGTGGGCAGGACGAACAGGAGGCCTGTCAGCGCCTCGCGGCGACGCTGCGACCTGCGCCCCGCGACTGCGGGAGGCGAGCTGTGCACGGACATGAGGGACCAATCGGCGAGGGATTCGGTGAACGGGAACCCGCGGTCGCGCCGGCTCAGGCGCGGGACAGCAGGTCACGGGCCTCCTCGGCCGCCTTCTCCAGCGCCTCCCGGGCGGACATCTCGCCGCCGAGAGCGGCCTGGATGTACGGGGCGAGCACACCCATCACCTGCCGGGCGTTCGGCGAGGGCTCGCCGGGGTGGGCGTACTCCAGGGCCGACTCGAGCGCCTTGAAGTCGGGCCCGGTGCCCGGAACGCCCGCGTCGGTACGGGCCGGGAAGTTGCCCGCCGCCTTGTTCAGGGAGGCCTGCGACGTGGCCGAGGTCAGGTACGACAGCGCGGTGTGGGCCGCCTTCCGGTTCCCCTCGCTGTTGAGGGAGGTCAGAGCGAGCAGCCCCGGATTCCCGTACGTGGCACGGGACTTGCCCTCAAGTGGTCGGCCGAGGACGACCTTGTCCTTGCCGAGGGCGGCGCGCATCTGCGTGAGTTCGGGCAGTGAGGTGATGGCGCGCATGGCGACCCTGCCCTTGGCGAGTGGGGAGCCTTCCACGGCGGGACCGTCGGTCGCCGCGTCGGAGGGAAGCCCGCCCTTCCTCTTCAGCGAGACGAGGAAGTCCAGGGCCGAGACACCGGCGGGCGAGTCGAAGGCCACGTCCTTGCCGTTGTCGGTGAAGACCTTGCCGCCCGCCTGCCACAGCAGCGGGTAGAAGGACATGTTCAGGGTCTGCTCGGGGCTGCCCGCGTAGTCCATGACCGCGATGCCGCGCTTGGCGAGGACGGGGGCGGCGGCCAGGACGTCGTCCCAGGTGGTGGGGAGTTCGAGGCCCGCCTCGGCGAAGATCTCGGTGTTGTACGCGGTGGTGTTGACGTTCTGGAAGAGCGGGACACCGTAGAGCTTGCCGTCGAAGGTCGCGGCGTCCAGGGTGCCCGGGTAGAAGGCCTTGCGGTCCTTGGCCACCGCTTCGTCGACCGGCAGCAGCCCGTCCACGTTCTTGTACGTGGCGGCCTGGTCGGGGGTGATCAGGACGAGGTCGGGCCCCGAACCGGCCGCCAGCGCGGCGGAGATCTGCGGGTCCCGCTTGTCGAAGGTCTGGAGCTCGATGTTGAGGTCGATGTCCGGGTGGGCCTTCTCGAACGCCGCCTCCGTCTTCGCCCAGTACTTCTTGCTCGCCGAAGCGTCCTTGATGACGGGGTACATCCACAGGGTGACGTCCGCCCGGCCGTCGTCGTCTCCCGTCGAGCATGCGGTGAACGCCAGCATGGCGGTGGCGGCGAGGGCGGCGAGCCGCAGGGGTCGAGTGCTCATGCTGTTTCTCTCTCTCGGGGTGTGGGTGGCGGACAGGGCCCGGCCGGGGCGGGGGACGCGGACGGGACGAACGGCGGGGGAGTGGCGGCGGCCGCGCCGCGCAGGGCGTCGAGGGCGAGCCGGTGGCGTGGCGCGAGGGGCTGGGGTTCCAGCAGCGGGTCGCCCGTCTCGTCCATCCAGCCGAGCAGGGCGTCCGCGAGTTCGGCGACCACCTCGGCGTACGCCGGATCGGCGGCCAGATTGCGGCCTTCGTGGGGGTCGCCGAGCAGGTCGTAGAGCTCGAAGGGGGCACTGCTCTCGATCGTGGGGCCGCGCATGTCCACCGGCGTGCTGCGATGGGTCCACGACTGGGTGGAGTCCATGACCCGGGGCGCGTTGGCGAAGTTGACGATCAGCTTGTGGGTGGCCGAGCGCACCGACCGCTTGGGGTCGTAGTACGTGTGGTAGGTCAGCTGGCCGAAGCAGTGCGTACGGGCCGCACCCTCGCCCTCGACCACGGGCACCAGACTGGTACCGGCGATCTCCGGCGGCAGTGGCCGTCCCAGGAGTGCGAGCAGCGTCGGCAGGACGTCGACATGGCTGACCATCGGCGTGATCCGGCGTCCGGTCCAGGCCTCCCGGCCGGGGACGCGCATCATCAGGGCGACCCCCAGCCCGGCGTCGTAGAGCGTGCACTTGGCGCGCGGCAGGGCGAGACCGTGGTCGGTGGTGAAGACGACGACGGTCTCCTCGCGCAGGCCGAGGGCGTCCAGGCGGTCCAGTACCCGGCCGACACCCTCGTCCATGTGCCGTACGGCGCCCTGGAGTTCGGCGATCTCCTCGCGCGCGCCCGCGTCGTCGCGCAGATACGCGGGGACGGTGTGCCCGAGGGAGTCGTCGGCGCGTACGCCCTCGGACAGGAAGCCCATGACGCCGTGCGGGTCCCGGGTGGAGGGGGAGCGGTGCGGCTCGTGGAAGCCGACCTGGAGGTAGAACGGCTCGGTGCGCCGGGCGGCACTCTCGAGCGCGCCGGTGGCCCGCTCGACGACGGTGTCCCGGTCGCCGCCGCTGCGTACCCGGTCGAAGCCGAGGCGTGCGGCCACCTGTTCGTCCGGCAGTACGCGTGACTCGTGGTGTACGCCGATCAGTTCGGTGTGGTACCCGGCCGACTTGAGGCGGTGGGCGAGGTGGCCGCTCGGGTCGTTCAGGTCCCAGGCGAAGGGTTCGTGGGTCAGGCCGAGTACGCCGTTGGTCTGCGGATAGGTCCCGGTGAACAGCGAGGCACGGGCCGGGCTGCAGTGCGGGGCACTGGCGAAGGCGCTCTCGAAGAGCGTGGCCTCGGCGGCGAGGGCGTCGAGGTGAGGTGTCGCCACGGTGGGCACGCCGTACGTACCGAGGAAGCGGCCGAGGTCGTGGCAGTGCAGCAGCAAAACGTTGCGGGGGGCGGAGGTCATCGTGTGCTCACCCCATCCGTTCCATCGCTTCGCGGGTGACCGCGTGCCGCAGCTCACGACCGTGCAGGAACCGGTCGATCTCCTCGGTGACGATCCGTCCCGCGCGGTGGCGGGACTGGGTGCTGGCGCCGCCCAGGTGTGCGGTGAGCAGGGCGTTCGGCAGGGCTCGCCAGCGGTCGTCCCGGGGGAGCGGCTCCTCGTCGAAGACGTCGAGGGCGGCATCGATACGGCCCGCGGCGACGGCCTCGTAGAGCGCGTCCATGTCGACGAGTGAGGACCTCGCGGTGTTCACGAGCCTTCCGCCGTCCCGGATGAGGGCGATCTCGGCGGCGCCGAGCATGCCCCGGGTCTCGTCCGTGGCCGGTGCGTGCAGGGCCACCACGTCGCTGGTGGCGAGCAGTTCGGGCAGGGAGGTGGCGAGCGGGGCGAGCGGATCGCCGGGCGTGAGGTAGGGGTCGTAGACCTGTACGTCGGCGCCGAGCGCACGGCAGGAGTCGATGTAGGGGCGGCCGGTGCGCGAGGCGCCGATCACGCCGATACGCGCGCCGGCGATCTCGCAGGGCCGTCCGGTCCCGCGGGCGGCCTCCCAGTCGGCGCCGGAACGGAGCGCGTGGTCCTGGCGGTTGAGGCGGTGCAGCAGGGCGAGCGTCATGGCCAGGGACTGACCGGCCACCGAGGGCGCCATCGCCGCTCCGGCCTGCGAAACGGGGATCCTGGCGGCCCAGAAGACGTCGGTCACCAGGGAGCGCAGGGAGGAGGCGGCATGCATGACGAACCGCAGCCGGGGCGCCATCGACAGGTGCTGTGCGTCGAGCCGGGGGAAACCCCAGGCGGTGACGAGGACGTCGACCTCCGCCAGGGCGGCGGCGCAGCGGGCCGGGTCCTGGAGTTCGCCCGGCGGGATCTCCGTGACCTCGCCCAATACGGCCAGGTCACGGCGGGTGTCGGGCGGGAAGAAGGCGGCGGATTCGTGAGCGGGGACGCTCAGCAGGATCCGTGGACGGCCGTCGAAGGTGCCGGAGCCGGGGGCATCGGCATCGGGTCTGTGGCTCATGTGGCGGAAACTAGTCAGCACGCGGTATTTTTGTCAATGACCAAATTAAATCCGAACGCTGCAAGAATGAACCGTCCACCGTCAGTGACCGAAGGACTTGCCTGCGATGAAGCCACGTGCCGGGAGCAAGGCCCTGATCCGCGAGATCAACGAGGCTCTGGTGCTCGATGTCGTCCGCGCCCAGGGCCCGGTGGCCAGGGCGGGGATCGCGACGGCCACAGGACTGAGCGCGGCGACGGTCACCGGCATCACCGGCAAGCTCCTCGAGAGCGGACTACTCGTCGAGTCGGACGTAGTTCGCGCCACCCGGGGGCGACCGGCACGTCTCCTCGACCTCGGCACCGAGGCGGTCCTCGCGGCGGGCGTCCGTCTTTCGGCCACCGAGGCACACGCCGTACTCACCACGCTCCGGGGTGAGGTGATCGCCCAGCATCAGGAGCCGCTCGCCTCTGTCGCGGCCGCGGACGCCGTCGAAGCCCTCGTCCGCGCGGTCCGTACGGTGGCCGGACAGCGGCCCGCGGCGGCGCTGGTCGGGGTCGGCGTCGCGGTGTCCGGCATCGTCGACCACCGGGCCGGAGTGGTGCGCCACAGCGGTGCGCTGGACTGGGAGGAAGTGCCTCTGCAGGCCCTGCTCGCCGAGGAGTTGGGCGTCCCGGTCGTCATCGACAGCTACGTCAACTGCATCGCTCTCGCGCTGCCTCTCCTGGACACCGGCCTCGAAGGGCGCGACCTGCTGGTCTTCAGTGTCGGAACCAGTCTGGGCGCCTCCGTGGTCGTCGGCGGGCGCATCCACCGCGGATTCAACGGGTCCGCGGGCGGTTTCGCGCACGCCCGGCTCGGGGTGCGGGGCCGGGCCCTGCCCTGCCACTGCGGTGCCTCCGGCTGCCTGGAGACCAGGGCCAGCGGCTGGGGCCTGCGGCGTGAACTGGAGCGCGACGGCGAACAGCCGCGCCCGTTCGACGCGGACCGCGACCGTGAGCTCCTGGAACGGGCGGGCGAGGTCCTCGGGACGGCCGTCGCCAACGCGGCCAAGATGTTCGGCCCCGAACGCGTCGCGCTCGCCTTCACCCAGGACATGAGCCTGCCGCCGCTCCTGGTCAGCGCACGCGAGGCCTTCCACGCGCAGTACCTGCACGAGAACACCGCCCCGCCCGCCCTGGAGCTGACCACCGCGAAGTCCCCGCTGCTCGCCCGAGGCGCCGCGCACTCGGCGCTCTCCCGCACCTTCACGACGGCCGTTCCCGAGACGGCCGACTCGACGCGGGCGGCGCTCACTACGCGGTAGGCGCGTCCGGGGTGGCTTCCCCCTGGCCGTCGGTCGGTAGCCGACGGCAGCGGCGTGGGCGGCGCCCCGGCCCGGACCTCCGGCATGCGCCGTACCGCCGGGCGGGCAGTCATTTTTGCTTTTGTCATTGACGGAAATAATTATCTCTGGCTAGTTTCCCTCCACGGCACGCCCCACCGGAGCCCCATGGAAGCGGGGGCAGGCCATGGGTACGCCGGTTCCGCCGTGCCCGCCGGGCCGTGTCCCGGCGCGTCCACCGCCGCCAGCCGAGGGGTTCTCGTGCACGATTCCGTTTCCCTGAGCCGCGGACGCCTGCGGCAGGCGGCGGCCGCCTCGCACGTGACGGTGACCGATCTCGGTCCTGGCCTCGTTCGCGGTCGGCACCGTGATTCCCAAGATCGACGGGAATTGGTGCAGCGGCCCGCATGTGAACGCCTACGCCCATCCGCTTCCTCTCCACCATGCGCGGCCCCAACCTCGTGAAGACCGATGACAGGAAGGCTCGTTGACATGACCGTGAAGCCGGTTCACCGGAACAGGAAGAAGAACGGGAGTGCCACCCGCGTACCCCTCGCCCTGGCGCTCGCGGGCACCCTCACCGTCGTATGCCTGGCCGTGGCCGAAGCGGGGGAGACCTCGCCGAAACGAGAGACCGCGAAGTCCCGGACCGCTCGCGCCGCCGCCGACCTGCTGAACGTCAACTACCAGGACGGCAGCCTGAATTCAGGCATCCCGGAGCTGACCACGACGCACGCCACGGCGAAGGACGCCTCCTACACCCTGCCCTCCGGTGACGACCACGCCGTCGCGCACAAGGTGACCCTCGGCGACCCCGCCTACGAATCCGACGGTGCGCCGCGCAGCGAGAGCGCGGCGAACAAGGTGCCCGAGGGCGTCTTCCACGTCGGTGACATGCGACGGTACGAGTTCAGCGTGCTCCTGAAGGACTGGGAGTCGTTCGACCCCGGGGACCCGGTGGGTGGCGACATCCTCTTCCAGGGGAAGCACGCGGGCGGCAACTTCCCCTCGTTCTTCCTGGCGGCCAAGCGGAACGCGATCGTCTTCCGGTCGCCGAAGCTCCAGTTCCAGGACGCGATCGTCGAGGACTTCACGCCGTACATCAACAAGTGGATGACCTTCCGCGTCGACGTGCGCTGGACGGACGACGCGACAGGCTTCTACAAGATCTCCTCCAAGCTCCCCGGAGAGTCCGGTTTCACGCTGCGCAAGACACACGAGAACGTCCAGACCTTCCATCCGGAGAACCCCACCGAGTTCGGCTACATCAAGTGGGGCCTCTACCGCCCGGACCAGTCGATCGAGGGCGGCTTCGTTCCCACCCGCGTGGTCCACCACGACAACATCCGCGTCACCGACCTCGCGACGGAATGAGACGGGCCGACGCCGCGTAGGCACCGGTGGGGGCCTGCCCCGGCAACGCGAACTCTCAGTCCCCGAGGGCCTGTTCCGCCCAGATCGACTTGCCCTCGGCGGTGTAGCGGGCCCCCCACCGCTGGGCCATCGCGGCGATCAACTGCAGACCCCGGCCACCCTCGTCGGTGAACGAGGCGGTGCGGATGTGGGGCGTGGTCAGGCTGCCGTCGGAGACCTCGCAGATGAGGGTACGGCTGCGCAGCAGGCGCAGGTCGATGGGGCCGCGGGCATGCCGGACGGCGTTGCCCACCAGCTCGCTGACGATGAGCTCCGTGGTGGTCGTGAGCAGGTCGTCCAGGTGCCAGGCGGCGAGCTGTTCCCGGACGTGCTCGCGGGCCCTGCCCGCGGCCTGCGGCTCGTCCGGCAGTGACCAGTTGGCCACATCGGACGGGGCGAGTCGGCGGGTACGGGCCAGGAGGAGGACGGCGTCGTCGCCCACGGGCCGACGGCCGGGCAGCAGGCTGGTGGTGACCTGCTCGCACAGCCCGTCCAGGGAGGCCCGCGTCGAGGGCAGCCGGGTGCCGGACAGCGCGGTCGCGAGCTGAGTCATCCCGGCGTCGACGTCACGGGAGGACGACTCGACCAGACCGTCGGTGTAGAGCGCGAGCAGGCTCCCGTCCGGGACGTCGCTCGTGACGGTCGAGTAGGGCGGGGTGCCCGCGCCGAGCGGCGGGTCCGCGGTGTGCTCCAGGAAGACGACGGAGCCGTCGGGGGCGAGCAGCGCCGGTGGCGGGTGGCCGGCCCCGGCGTGCGTGAAGGTGCCCGCGACCGGGTCGTAGATGCCGTACACACAGGTGGCGAAGGCGTCTTCGCCGAGTTCGGCGACGATGTCACCGAGCCGGGTCAGCACCTCGTCCGGCGGCAGTTCGAGCTCGGACAGAGTGCGCGCCGCGGTGCGCAGGCTGCCCATGGTGGCGGCCTGCGGACTGCCGTGCCCCATCACATCGCCGACCACCAGGGCGACCCGGTCCGCGGAGAGGGCGATCACGTCGTACCAGTCGCCGCCGACCTCGGTGCCGTGTCCGGAGGGCAGGTACTGGACAGCCGTGGCGACCGACGGGTGGGCGGGCAGGGTCCGCGGCAGCAGCGCACGCTGCAGTTCCTCGGCCTTGGCCGCCGCCTCGTCGTACTGGACGGCCCGGCCCAGCGCCTGCGCGATGAGTCCGCTCAACTCGGTGAGCAGGGCGCGTTCGTCGTCGTCGAACCGGTGCGGGTGGTCGTACGCGAGCACGCAGGCGCCGACGCGGCCGGACGCGGTGAGCGGCAGGAACGCCCAGGCGCCCTCGCCGAACCACGCCGCGGCCGAACCCGGGAAGCGCTCGGACAGCTCCTGCGGAGACTCGACGAACTCCGGCACGTGCTCACGCACGGTCCGCTCCAACGGGGTCGCCGCACACACGGCGCCGTCGATCCGCTCGACGAGCTTCGCCGGGCGCCCCAAGGAGCCGAGCACCCGCAGGCGTTCCCCTTCGCGTACGGCCACGAGCAGCCCGGCGGCCGAGAAGTGCGACAGCACGCTGCGGCCCACCGCCTCGACAACGTCCCGCACGGTGAGCGCCTCGGCGAGGGAAGCGGTGAGCCCGCGGACTAGCGCGGCACGGGCCGCCGCGCTCTGCTCCGCCCGGGCGCGCTCGGCCTCGTGCAGATGGCGCTCGGTGATGTCCGTGCCGTAGAGCGTCACCCCCTGCGGTACGGGCACCATCCGCAGCGCGAACCACCGGTCTCCCGGCGGCCAGTGAAAGTCGAAGCCGGTCGGGCCGCCACCCGCCAGCGCCTTGCGGCAGCGCTCCTCCAGGCCCGGCACCGCACGCAGGGCCGGGAGATCCCACAGCCGCTTGCCGACCAGGTGCGCGGAGGTGCCGATGAACGCCTCGGCGGCGGCGTTGACGAACTCGATGCGCCAGTCGCCGTCCACCGACAGGAACAGGTCGCTCATGTGCCGAAGCGCCCGCCCCACGGGTTCCAGTGCCGCATGGCGGGCGGTGGTCTCCTCCACGGTTCCGACCATCCGCAGCGGACGGCCTTCCTCGTCGGCCTGTACGCCCGCCCGTGCGTGCACCCACGCGTACGGGCCGTCCGCGCAGCGCACGCGGTACTCGACGTCGTACCGGCCCTCGCCGCGGATCGCCGCGTCGGCACGGTGCACCACATGGGGCAGGTCGTCCGGGTGGATGAGGTCGGCCCACTCCTCCACCTGGGCGAAGTGGGTACGCGCCAGGCCGAGCCGCTCGGCGAAGCGCGGATCGCTCCTGAACCGCCGGGTCTCCAGATCCCACTCCCAGGCCCCGACCGCGGAAGGGGCGGACGTATCGCGCAGGGCACCCTCGGATTCCAGCGCCTGGAGCAGGCCCCGGGGCAGGCCGTCCGGATGGGGTGCGTCGAGCCGGAGCCGCTGGGAGATCCACTGCGCCGTGTCAGTGAGGAACTCCAGCCGCTCGGAGCCGGGCGCGGCCCCCGGCGGGGTGACGACCGACAGCGCGCCGATGTAGCGGGAGTCCCCCTTCAGTCCGGCGGAGACGATGCCGCAGTCCACCGGTAGCTGGTCGGACAGGGGCTCTGCGCCCGGCTGCCGCGGGTCCGTTTCCGGCATCCGAAGAGTGGGCAGCGACACGAGACGGCCACTGCGGACCGCACGCACCGGGGCAACGTCCACCCGCTCGGAGACGTTCTCCCACTGCTTGATGAAGGCCTCGGGAAGCCCGTTGCTCACCATGAGCCGCAGTCCGCTGCGGTGGGTGGCCGCAACGCGCAGGTGCGCCATCCCGCCGAGGCCACCGAACTCGGCCGTCACCTGCGCGAGCGCCACCGCCAGGACGTCGAGCGCGCCGCCACCGTCACCCAGGGCGTTCAGCAGCCGCATACGGGCATGTCGCGTCGAGCCCGGCGTCGTCGCGTCCCCCGTGCTGTGGCTGCTGCTCACGGCCTGTCTCCGTCCTGCGGCGGGAACAGTTCATTCTAGGTGGCGGGTCCGGGGACGGGCCTGGTCGCAGGCGTTGTGACGCCTCCGGGCCCGGAGGATCGGGCCACCCGCGCACAGCTCCCTCCGGGTGCCTTGTGGTGACGGCAGTCACGGACGGTTCCTCAACTGGTGGGACGCGGCGAGGTCCGACAGCCGACCAAGCTCACTGGGCTTCCATGACCTCTCGCGCGATATCCAGCTCGTGTACCGCGCCGGGGGGCGTCATCACCTGGAGGCGCTTGCCGACATCCCTGAACGTTGTGTCCTCACCATTGGCGGTGTTGACGACATTCAGTAGGTAGGGCTTGCCTTTGGCGGCGATGTGGAGCACCACGGTGTCACGGCCGACTCTGTAGGTGATCTTCACCGTGGGTTTTCCCTGGAAGACCGCGGCCTCCCGCACATGCGGGCCCTCCAGGTCCCCCTGAGCCGGCACGTAGTCACTCTCCAGCCGAGTCCGTTCGGCTTTCAGAGGGCACGTCTTGAGTACAGTCTCGTGGGCTTCGGGACTGCGCCGGATCCAGCGGTCAGCCATGATCTCCACCTTGTGGGGCACCTCCTCGCCGCCCCGCGTGGCTTCCCCCATGCGCAGAAAGCTCTCGCTGGCTCGCGAATAGAGCCCCGTGGACGTGGCGACGATGTCCATCGTGGCTTTGCCCTTACGTGTGTGCATCTCGCACCCACTGTCGGCGACAAGCTTCACTGTTGTGAGGTGGACCGGTGGCCGACCTGTCCTATCCGGACGCCGCCTCGTTGAGATCGGTCATGAGTTCACTGTCGAGGTGACGCAGTCCTGCGTAGGCGAACGAGGACGCCAGTTCACCGGCTTTGACGGGGTCCAGTGGGTGAACCAATTGCGCGTGGCGGGCCCCGTGGATGGCGAGGCCGACGACCATCGCGGCCAACAATTCGGCGCTCGCTTCCGGCTTTGCCGCTGGATTCCCGCTCAGGACGGTCTGGATCCGTTGTGCCATGCGATGGATGATTTTTTGCTGGACGGCCTCGCGTGCCTGTGCGCTGTCGACCGAGCTGTGATCGTCGAACAGCAGTCGGAACCCGTGCGGGCGCGTGGCGGCGTAGTCGAAGAACGCCCGCATGTCCGTGCGCACTTCCTCGCGAATGGGCAAGTCGGCTGACCGTTGATAGCCGGCGAACAGCCACTGGGTGAGCTTGTCGGCTTCGCGTTGCAGACATGTCCGGTACAGCTGCTGTTTATTGCCGAAATGGGCATACAGCGTGGGTTTGGTGGATTTGGCGCGAGCGGCGATCGCGACCATGGACGCGCCGCGGAACCCGCTCTCGGCGAACACCGCACATGCCGTGTCCAGTATCTGATCATCCGACGGTCGCGCCGCCGTGCTGAGCCGCGTGTCCTGGCTTGCGCGGGGGGTCGCGCGCTGCTGCTTCATGGCATCACTTTACCGCACGGTAAAGCCGTGCTACACCTTTACCGTCAGGTAAAGCGCGGTGCATGACACCGCGCCTGCAACGGCATCAAGCGAGGTGGCAATGCGGTCCGTGTATCCCCGATCGCTCGTGTTGAGCATGGTCATCGCACTCGCGGCTGCTGGGGCCGGCGGCGTTCCCGCTGCCGCCGCGCCAGTGGCAGCACCGTCAGCAATGGCGCCCGCAACCGCGGCGGGCGAACCCAAGCGTTGCGCCCTGCCCTCTGACGGGGCGGCGCCGCGTGGGGCGACACCGGGCGACGTCGACTTGGATGCTGACAAGCTGCGTGAGGCAGTCCAGTTCGCTGCCGCGCACAACCGGCTGTCGGTACAGGTGTATCGCTACAACTGCCTTGTCGCCGGTAGCGTCCTCAATCCGGTAACGGGCAACCTGCCGTGGAACGTTTGGAGTTCCACGAAGAGCGTGGTCTCGATGCTGACCGGCATCGCCCACAGTCAGGGCAAAATAGAGCTGGACGCCCCGATCGGGAAGTATCTGCCCACCGGGCCGGGTTGGGGCGATGCCGCGCACCGGGCGATCACGGTGCGGCAACTGCTGACTCAGACCTCCGGGCTCAAGCAGTCCATCGTTTCGGAAGCCGCCCTGAGCGCTGCGGGCTTGGATGCCAGTGTGCCCAAACAGGCCCTGGCGCTGCCTCTCGAGCATGAGCCCGGAACCTACTTCGCCTATGGCCAGCGCACGGTCGACCTGCTGGCCCACGTCGTAGAACGTGCCGTGGGCCAGGACCTGCAAACGTACGCCCAGGACACTCTGTTCGGGCCTTTGGGCATCTCCCGCTCGGACTACTTCTGGCTGCGTGACCGCTCCGGGAACACCTACGGGTTCGCGAACCTCTACCTCAAGCCCAACGACTTCGCGCGGCTCGGGCTGCTGATGCTCAACAACGGGAACTGGCGCGGTGAGCAGTTGATCTCACCGAGCTACATAGCCGAGGCCACGACACCGTCGAAGACCAACGCCTGCCACGGCTATCTGCTCTGGCTCAACCACACCCCGTGCATCGGACCGTCCCTGCCGTCGCGCCACGTCTACCCGCAAGCGCCACTGAGACCGCTGCCCTCGGATGCCTACGCGATGGTCGGCTTCCTGCATCAGAACAACTTCATCGTGCCCAGCCTGAACCTGGTCGTTTCCTGGACCGGCGTGGCGGGCGACCATTCCCTCGACCCCGCCACCGCCCTCTCGATCAGCCCGAACAGCGAGCTCTACCACGGTTTCTTCCGGCGCCTCGCCGAGGCCTTCACCGACGTGGACCTGCCCGACCCGGGCCCGTATCAGCCCGAGTACAACTTCGACTTCCAGCCCGAACAGTTCGCCGACCCTCAGCTGCTGCTCGGCGCCCTCGGCATCGGTCCGGACGCCCCTGCCAACTGCAACGTCCTGGTCTGCGATGGGACCATCCCGCTACAGGGACTCGCGCAGAACGCCGAAGCCATCACCCGCTCTCTGCTCACGGGTCTCCAGCGGCAACTCGCGGAGTCGCACAGGGGGCCGCTGCACCGACCGGCGGCTCCCTGCGCCGGCGAAAGACTGCCTGGCTACGGGACTTCAGGGTGCCGTCACCGGCCAGGCCCGGGGATCACGCCGACCGGGAGGGGCTGTTCGGCCCAGATGACCTTTCCCTCGCGGCTGTGCCGCGCGCCCCAACGTTCGGCGAGCTGGGCCACCAGCAGCAGGCCGCGGCCGCCCTCGTCGAAGGTGCGGGCCCGGCGCAGGTGCGGGGCGGTGCTGCTGGCGTCGGAGACTTCGCAGGTCAGCGTGGATTGGAGAATCATCCGCAGTTGGATGGGGCTCTTGCCGTAGCGGATCGCGTTCGTCACCAGTTCGCTGACCATGAGCTCCGTGGTGAAGGAGAGCTCCTCCAGTCCCCAGGCCGCCAGTCGGCCGGAGGCGTCGCTGCGCGCCTGCGAGACCACTGCGGGGTCGGAGGGCAGTTCCCATGAAGCGACGTGATCGGCGTCCAGCGCCCGGGTGCGGGCCACCAGAAGGGCGACGTCATCCGCGGGGCGGGCGGGAAGCAGCGCGGCGAGCAGGTTGTCGCAGGTCTCCTCCAGTGACGCCGAAGCTCGGGCGAGGACGTTACGCAGGAGTGTGCGTGCGGCGTCCACGTCGCGGCCGGGGCCTTCGGTGAGGCCGTCGGTGTACAAGGCCAGAAGGCTGCCCTCCGGCAGCTTGAACTGGGCGGTCTCGAACGGCAGCCCTCCCAGGCCCAGTGGCGGGCCGATCGGCAGCTCCGGAAAGTCGACCACGCCCGAGGCCGGGGCATCACCGTCGGCGGCCAAGGGGGTCACGACCGCCGGCAGCAGGTGCCCGGCGCTGGCCAGGGAGCACAGGCGGGAGACAGGGTCGTAGACCGCGTACAGGCAGGTGGCACTGATCTCGTCCGCGCCCCGGTTCTCCTCGCGCTGCAGGCGGATGACCACGTCGTCCAGGTGGGTGAGCAGTTCGTCGGGCATCAGGTCGATGTCGGCGAAGGCGCGCACGGCCGTCCGCAGTCGGCCCATGGTGGCCGAGGCGTGCAGGCCGCGGCCGACCACGTCGCCGATGACGAGGGCGACACGGGCTCCGGAGAGCGGAATCACGTCGTACCAGTCGCCGCCCACGCCCGCGCGGCCCCCGGAGGGCAGGTAGCGGGCGGCCGTCTCGACGGCGGACTGTTCCGGTGCCCGCTGGGGGAGCAGGCTGCGCTGGAGGGTGAGCGCGGTGGTCCGCTCATGGGTGTAGCGGCGAGCGTTGTCGATGTAGACAGCGGCCCTGGAGGCGATTTCCTGGGCCAGCAGAAGATCATCGTCGTCGAAAGGGTCAGCCGTTCGGTGGCGGTAGAAAAGGGCCAGGCCCAGGGGGTTTCCGCGGGCCCACAGCGGCACCAGCAGCATCGAGTGGATGCCGAAGGTACGCACGGCACGACTGTGGTCCTCGGAGTCCGCCAGCCACGCGGGCAGGTCAACGGCCGTGAGGCCGTAACGGAGGGGCTCTCCGGTGAGCAGGGCGCGCACCGGATCCGTGCCCTCGGGGTAGGTGTGCCTCCGCCCGGTGGAGACCGCCGAGTCGGGGCAGCCGTCCAGGACGGACCGCTGGGCGATCCGGCGCAGTGCCGGCGGACTTCCTGACAGGTCGAGGCCCTCTTCGTGGAGCGCGGAGTCGAGCAGGTCGACGGTGACGAGGTCGGCGACGTGGTCGGTACCGACTTCCGTCAGTTCCTCGGCGGTGCGGGTGATGTCGAGAGTGGTGCCGATCCGCTTGCCGGCCTCGTTGATCGCGATCAGACGCCGCTGCAACCAACGGTCGCGTTCCTCCTGGTACGCCGTGGCGGCCTGCTCCGCGGTGCGATCCACGTATTCAAAAGCCACCGTGTTCAGCGCGAGCGCCGCCGCGTGGACCAGTTGCGTGTCCTCGGTGAGGCCGTCCGCCTCCTCGTACAGCCGCTGCAGCAGACCGGCATGGGCGAGCCGGTAGGAGCGCAAGAGGTCACGGATGGGCACTCCGTGCCGAGCCAGTCGTCGCGCGACCTCAACGGCGGCCGGTGGGGCCTTGACCTCGGTCTCCCCGAGGCCGTGTTCAAGGATGTCCAGAAAGGCCGTCACATGTTCGGACGCAGTCGTCGGCGCCAGCGTGGCGATGTCCCGGTGGTCCCACAGCTCGGGAAGCTCGATACGGAGACGCTGCTGCAGTACGTCAGCCAGCTGGTCGGCTCGGGGCCTGAGCCCTCGAGCGAGATCGCACAGAAAGGTCTCCACGGAGGTTCCCACAACAAGAATGTACGACCGAACCCATGGAACTGTTCTGATGACGTTCTGTGAGCGACGTCTGTTCGGCCGTGGTCGGACATGTAGCGAAGATGGCAGGAACTGTCCCGCTTCCGACTGTCGTAGTGACGGTAGTCACGGACAGTTCCCCAGGGGTGTTGCGTACGCTGGTGGGGCCGTTTCGACGGTCGGAGGGGTTGGCGCACCGCACCCTCTCGGACCGCCGCGGCGGACGTCAGGAAAGTCGGCAAGTGGTCGGCGCGGATTCTGCGGAACCCGGCGACGGCTGCCCGTACTTGCGACGCGCTGTAGGGTGGAAAACAGCCCTTGACCTGCAAGAACGCAGGCAGGGAGCCTAGATCCGGGAGTGCCTCGATGCTGCGCACCATGTTCAAGTCCAAGATCCACCGTGCCACGGTGACCCAGGCCGACCTGCACTACGTCGGCTCGGTCACGATAGACGCCGACCTGCTCGACGCCGCCGATCTGCTGCCCGGCGAGCTGGTCCACATCGTCGACATCACCAACGGCGCCCGACTGGAGACGTACGTCATCGAGGGCGAGCGCGGTTCCGGTGTCATCGGGATCAACGGTGCCGCCGCACATCTCGTGCACCCGGGCGACCTTGTGATCATCATCAGTTACGCTCAGGTCGAGGACGCCGAGGCCAGGACCATGCGGCCCAGCGTCGTCCACGTGGATCAGGACAACCGGATCGTCTCGCTCGGCGCCGACCCGTCCGAGCCGGTCCCGGGCAGCGACACCCGGCGCAGCCCCCAGGCGATGGCGGCGGCCGGCGTCTGAACCGCGCTCGTCCGGCACCGGGGTGCGGGAGCGTCACGAACCCCCGTACCCCGGACCGTCCGCGATTCTCATGGACTCCTGAACTCACATGCCTCGCATGCCACATGTAACTCGGGAACAGGTGAGAACGATGAGTGAGCTCGACATCCGCGACAACCGGACCGCCGAGCGGCTCGAAGCCGTGGAGGACGGTGTGACGGTCGGTCACATCCAGTACTTCGTACTCGAGGAGCCGGGCCGCGCACTCGTGCCCGTGCACACGATCGTCGACCCCGGCCACGAAGGCCGGGGCATCGGCGGATCCCTGGCGGCCGAGCTGTACGCCATCGCCGCGCGCGAGGACGTGCCGGTCGCGCCGCTCTGCCCGTACGTCGTGAAATGGGCGGCCCGCCACCCCGAGGACGCGCCCCCGGCCGACCCCGCCCTCCTGGAGGCGGCCAAGGCATACGTTGTGGCGCACCCCGGGCGCTTTTGAGTACGGGACGCGAGGGCACCGCCCCGACCGTGCCCGGAGCCGGGCCGGCCCCCGGCCCGGCTGCCGGGGGAGTGCTCGCGCTGCTGCACACCTCGCCCCTGCACGTCCCGGTCTTTGACGCCCTGCGCGACGCACACCACCCCGGCCTCGTACTGCGACACCTCGTCGACGAGGAACTGCTTGCGCGGGCCGGGGCCGAGGGGCCCGAGGCGGTGGCCGAGGACGTCGGAGCGCTGCTCGTCGGGCTTGCCGCCGAGGGAGCGGGCGCGGTGCTGTGTACATGCTCGACCATCGGAGCCGTCGCGGAATCGGCGGCCGTACGGGCGGGCGTGCCCGTGCTGCGGGTGGACCGGCCGATGGCCGCCGAGGCGGTGGCGGACGGCCGCCGAGTGGTGGTCCTGGCCGCGGTGGCGAGCACCCTGGAACCCACCGCGCGCCTGCTCGCCGAGGAGGCCCACCGGGCGGGCCGCGTCGCCGAGGTGCGGACCGCCCTCGTCGAAGGTGCCTGGGAGCTCTTCGCCGCCGGTGACACCGAGGCGTACGCGCGACGGATCGCGGACGCCGTCCGTCGTACGGTCGGGGCCGAGGTCGTCGTGCTCGCCCAGGCGTCGATGGCCGGGGCGGAGCGCCTGCTCGGCGATCTCGACGGCCGGGTTCGCGTTCTCTCCAGCCCGCGGCCGGGTCTTGCCGCCGCTGCCGCCGAGGTCCTCCGGGCGCGGGGCACGGATACGGATACGGATATCGCGCCGGGGAGCTGAGCCGGCGACCCACCCCGCCGATCCTGGTGCCGTCGGGCGTTCTGTCGAGTGATCCGGCCGCCGGGTGGCCCTGTCCCGGTGGTACGACGGGGTGAGTGGGGGCGATCAGGTCGGGTACGCGTGGGACAAGTCCAGAAGCCGACGCACGTCGACCGGCCTGGAGGGCCACCATGACGCATCCGTACCCCGAACCGCCGACACCGGGCCCCCTGCCACCGGGACCCGAGCCGGGGCCCGACGGTCCCGAGCCGCCCGGGCCCGTACCGCCCGAGCCGGGCGGCCCCGACCCGGCGCGTCCCCAGCCGGTGCCGCAGCCGCCGCCGTCCCCGATCCCGCAGCCGCCGGGCCCCGAACCCAGCCCGACGCCGCAGCCGGGTCCCGTTTCCTGAGAGTGCGGCGCCTTTCCCGAGAGCGCGCCGCCCGGGTCGCGTCCGTCCCGGACGAGACCCGGGCGGCGCGCACCTTGCCGCCCCGCCCCAACCCGTTCGCGCCGTATCGCGCCGACCCCTCCGCAGTGAGAATGTCCCCGCGCCCTGCCCGCCGTCCGCCACGTCAGGAGCTGCCCGTGCCCCACTTCGACCTGCCGCTCGATGAACTGCGGGACTACCGGCCCGCATTGCCCGAGCCCGAGGACTTCGACGCCTTCTGGGAGAAGACCCTCGCGGCCGCGGCCGAGTACGACCTCGACGCCCGGTTCGAGCCCGTGGACCTCCCGTTGCGCGGGGTCGAGGTCTTCGACGTGAGCTTCGCCGGGTTCGGCGGGCACACCGTGAAGGGCTGGCTGGTCCTCCCGGCCGGTACCACCGAACCGCTGCCGGCGGTGGTGGAGTACATCGGCTACGGCGGCGGACGCGGGCTGCCGCACATGCATCTGCTGTGGGCGACGGCGGGCTTCGCCCACTTCGTCATGGACACCCGTGGACAGGGCAGCGGGGGCCTCGCCGAGGGACACACCCCGGACCCGGTCGGCAGCGAGCCCGCCTTCCCCGGCTACCTCACCCGTGGCATCGCCGACCCGCACGAGTACTACTACCGCCGGGTGTACACGGACGCGGTGCGTGCTGTCTCGGCGGCCCGCGCGCACCCCCTGGTGGACCCCGCGCGCGTCGCCGCGCTCGGCACCAGTCAGGGCGGCGGGCTGACGGTCGCGGTCGGCGGGCTTGTGCCCGACCTGGCCGCCATCGCCCCCGATGTGCCGTTCCTGTGCGACTTCCCCCGGGCGGCGACGCTCACCGACCGGCTGCCGTACCGCGAGATCGCCGGATTCCTGAAGGCGCGGCGGGCGGACCGGGACGCGGTGTTCCGGACCCTGTCCTACTTCGACGGTGTGCACTTCGCGTCGCGCGGCCGGGCGCCCGCGCTGTTCTCGACCGCGCTTGAGGACATGACCTGTCCGCCGTCCACGGTTTTCGCGGCGTTCAACTCCTACGCAGGCGAGGACAAGACAATCGAGGTCTACTCCTTCAACGACCATGAAGGCGGCGGCCCTTACCAGCAGGCGGCACAACTGCGCTGGTTGCCGGGCAAGTTGAGGTTCTGACGGTTCGGTGTGCGGGCGGCCGGGGCACACCTCGGCCACCCGCACACCGGCTCAATCGGCTCGATGCGGCCTTGTCCCGGCAGCCCAACTGTGCGTACTTTTGCGGCGCTTGATGTGTCGTGGGACGGTACGCGGTGTCCCCGGACGAAACCTGAGGGGGCACCCCATGGCGGCACGCGGTCGTCACCGTCGGCAGCAGCCCGGTCTGATGAACCGGGCTTCGTTCACCGTCACGGCCGGTGGCGCGGGAGTGGCCCTGCCGCTCATCGGGGCCGGACTCGCCCACGGCGCGGACACCGAGACCTGGAACAAGGTCGCGGCCTGCGAGTCCACCAACAACTGGAGCATCAACACCGGCAACGGCTACTTCGGCGGTCTGCAGTTCACCCAGTCCACCTGGGAGGCGTACGGCGGCCGCGAATACGCCCCGCGCGCCGACCTCGCGGACAAGGACGCGCAGATAGCCGTGGCCGAGAAGGTGCTGCGCGGGCAGGGCCCCGGCGCCTGGCCCAACTGCTCCGGGCCCGCCGGTCTGACCCGTGGCCAGGCCGCCGAGGCCAAGCCCGTCGCACGCACCTCGGTCGCCGACGTCAAGCCGCAGACCACTCCGCAGTCCCGGGCGGGCAAGGCGGAGATGTACACCGTGGTGTCCGGCGACTCGCTCTCGCAGATCGCGGGCGAGCGCCACGTCCCCGGCGGCTGGCAGCGCCTGTACGAGGGCAACCGCGCCACCATCGGGTCCGACCCCGACCTGATCATCCCCGGCCAGCGGCTCGTCCTGACCGGTCCGGCCCGTACGCACGCCCCCGGCAGCGGGTCCAAGGGCGGCACGAAGACGGACGACCCCAAGGACCACAAGACCCGGCCCGCGCACCCCGCCGAGTCGCCGAAGCCCAAGCCGAAACCCGAGCCCAAGCCGAAGCCCGCCCCCGCGAAGCCCGACCGGGACAAGACGCACAAGCCCGCGCCGAAACCCGCGCCCAAGCCCGACAAGCCCGCGCCGAAGCCGCACAAGCCCCCGGCCAGGACCACTCCGGTCGACGACTCCCGACCCTCCTACAGCGCGCCGGTCGCCGCGTCGACGGGAACGCAGTACCGGGTCGCGGGCAGCTCCTGGTCGAAGGGCTACCACACCGGCGTCGACTTCCCCGTCCCCACCGGCACCTCCATCAAGTCGGTCGCCGGTGGCCAGGTGGTCTCGGCGGGCTGGGCCGGGTCGTACGGCTACGAGGTCGTCATCCGGCACCACGACGGCAGGTACAGCCAGTACGCGCATCTGTCGGCGATCGCCGTACGGGACGGGCAGAGCGTGGTGAGCGGCCAGCGCATCGGACGCTCCGGCTCGACCGGCAACAGCACCGGCCCGCACCTGCACTTCGAGATCCGCACCGGCCCCGGCTTCGGCTCGGACATCGACCCGGTCGCCTACCTCAGGGCGCGCGGCGTCAGCCTCTGAGTACGCACCACGGCTGAGTACGCACTACGCACCCGGACGAGAACCTCGGGGACGTACGGCAGCACGCAAACGGACGCGGAGTGGGCCGCCGGGAGGCATCCGGTGGCCCACTCCGCGTCCGCGCGTACAAGTGCGCCGTGCACCTCCTCACAGAAGTGCACGGCGCGTGTGTCGCGGGCGTTCAGCAGTTCAGGAGCGTATTTCCTCGCGTGCGGAGAGCGGCGCGAAGAGGACCTGGGCGGGCGTGAGGACCGGCTGCGAGGGCATCAGCGGGAGCTGTGCGGGACGCGGCACCGGCGGCAGTTCGGTCTCCGAAAGCTCCGAAAGCTCCGAAAGCTCCGAAAGCTCCGCGAGTTCCGGAAGTTGCGAGAGTTCCGGAAGCTCCGAGAGCTGCACCGGTGTCGGGATGACCGTGGCACCGGAGGACAGCGACGGGGTGTCCTGTGCGGGTACCCCCACCGGGTCCTGGGACTCGGCCCCGGACCTGGTTGCGGACCCGGACCCGGACCCGGACCCGGACCTGGACCCCGATCCGGCCCCGGATACGGCAGGCAGCACGGCAGCCGCGCCCGGCGCCTGGCTCCGGGCCTTGGCGACCGTCGCCGCCTCCGGCGCGCCCTCGCTGTCCGTATCGGTAGGAGCCGAGACACCCACCGCGCTCACGGCATCGTCCACGGACGGCGCGCCCGGAGCCGGAACCGCACCGGAGGCCGCAGCCCGTTCCCGGGCGTCCTGGCCGATGCGCTCGGTGGTCAGCAGCACCAGACCGCCCGCGGCGACCGCGCCGCACAGCAGGGCGCAGATCGTACCGGCGGTCCCGTACCGGAAGGACTCACCGAACATCGTCAGGCCCACCGCGGCGGCGGCCACCGGGTTGACCACCGTCACGGTGGCCAGCGGGGCCGTCAGGCCCGCGCCCCGGTAGGAGGCCTGGGAGAGCAGCACTCCGGCGGTGGCGAAGACGCCGATGGCGGCGAGCGAGGGCATCTGGCTCACGGCCGCGTTGGCCGAGACGTCCACCGCGACCGTCTTGGTGAACACCGAGGACATACCGAAGGCGACACCGGCCGCGGCGGCGAGCAGCACGCTGCGGGTCGCCGGGTGGCGCTGCGCGGTCTGGGCGACTGCGATCAGCGCGGCCACCGCGCCCGCCGTGCTCACGGCGAGGGCGAGGCGCTGCGGCCCGCCGAGCGACTGCGACTCGGCGGAGCCGGTGAGCGCCAGCATTCCGGCCAGGCCGACCGTGGCGAGCACCGCGCCGCGCCAGGCGGCGGCCCCGGCCTTGCGGCGCACCAGTACCGCGGCCATGGGCAGGGCGAAGACGATGGTGAGGGCGCCGAGCGGCTGCACCACGCTCAGCGGGCCGTACGCGAGCGCCACCACGTGCAGCAGTCCGCCGAGACCGTTGAGGCCGACCGCGGCCCACCAGCCGGGGCTGCGCATCGGCGCGTAGGGCCGGTCCGGGTTGCTCTGCGCCACCTGCTCCTGCCAGATCGCCGCGCCCGCGTACACGACCGCGGAGACGAACGACAGGACCACGGACAACGCCAGGGCGCTCATCCGGCGCTCCCCGGGAAGAGGGCCAGGGTGACCCGGCATCGTGAACGGTCGGCTTCCATACCTTCAACCATGACGCGTGTTGTTGTTCACGTCGTCGTACTTGAGGGTGCCTTGCCTCCTACTGCCGGTGGAGTACACCCCCACGGCGGTCATGCTGCGGGCGGTGACAAGGTACGGGGAAACCCCGATGTCCCGTATCGCAGGGGCAATTGATGTACTTCGGGGGTGGCTCAGGACTTCGACGCGACCCAGCTCGCGGACATCGGTGGATTCTTCCGAATCCGGACCGGCCGCGCCCCGGCGACGGCCCGCCCGCTCGGCGACGTCTACGCCGCGGACGCGGACGCGGACGACGATCCGCTGACGGCACGGGTCCGCATGGTCGCGCAGCGGATCCGCGCCCCCGAGCCCCGGGTGGCCGTCGCGCTCGTGCACCTCGGACTCGCGGCCCGCCTGTGGTCGCTGGCCCTCGGCTCGGCCGCGCTGTACGAGACCCTGCCCGGCCTGGACCCCGACCGCCTGTACTGGGACCCGCTCGCGACCACCGGCGAGGACCTGTGGCTCGACGAGGTGCGCCCCGTACCGGCCGACACGGCCGCCGTGGACCGCACCGTGCGCGCCGCCCACCTCGACCCCTTCGCGGAGGTCCTGCGCACCCGGTACGCCATGGCGCAGGGCCTGCTGGACGGCAACTCGGGTTCCGCGCTGGCGGCGGCGGTCCGGGAGATCGACCGCTGGGCGCTGCGCCGAGGGCGGCCCGAGGTGGCGGCCCGGGCGGCGGCGTACGGCGACGCGCTGTTCGCGGACCCGGTGCTCGTGGCCACCGGCAGCCGCACGGCGGCGGGTTTCCGGCGGCGCAGCTGCTGTCTGTACTACCGGGTCGAGGGCGGCGGAGTCTGCGGCGACTGCTGCTTCACGGTGCCGCCCGGCGGGCGCGGCGGAGTGCGAGGCGCCGGGCGGAACTGAGCGGCCGGACGGCGGCGGTTTGGCGGGAACACGCGTGCCTACGTAAAATCCGGCCTTTGGAGCATCAGGCAGGCCGTGTCCGCACGCATTACTCGCCGCAGGGCCCGCCCTCCGGGCGAACGACGCGACGTCGCGGACACGACCCGGCACCTTCCCCGCATCTCCCCAGCACCTTCGAGGACACCACCGCGATGACGGCCACCACGGGCACCCAGACGGCAGAGGACGGCCAGGAGTACGGCCCCGGGATCGACCCGGAGCGGCTCGCGGTGTGCCTGAGCGTGCTCGAAGAACTCGACAAGCTGGAGGTCGATCACCCCGACGCGATCGCCGTGCGTCGCGCCACCTCCGGCATCTACCGCACCGTGAAGCAGCGCCGCCGTCAGGAGCGCAGGGCCGCCAAGACCTCCCACGACCGGCAGGTCACCGAGGCCACCGCGACCGGCTCCGCCGAGCGGATCGACGACGAGACGCAGGGCATCCTGCCGTCGGGGTCCGCCACCGGCGAGATCGCCGGAATACTCCAGCGCCCGCGCTCCTGCTACGTCTGCAAGCAGCGCTACGTCGAGGTGGACGCCTTCTACCACCAGCTCTGCCGTACCTGTGCCGCCGAGAACCGGGCCCGCCGCGACGCGCGCACGGACCTGAGCGGCAAGCGGGCCCTGCTCACCGGCGGCCGGGCCAAGATCGGTATGTACATCGCGCTGCGGCTGCTGCGCGACGGCGCGCACACCACCATCACCACCCGGTTCCCCGCCGACGCCGTACGCCGCTTCAAGGCGATGCCGGACAGCGACGAGTGGATCGACCGGCTGAAGATCGTCGGCATCGACCTGCGCGACCCGGCGCAGGTGGTCGCCCTGGCGGACTCGGTCGCCGCGGCCGGACCGCTGGACATCCTGATCAACAACGCCGCGCAGACCGTGCGGCGCTCCCCCCAGGCCTACAGCGAACTGATCGCCGCCGAGTCCGCGCCGCCGCCCGCCGGGGTGCTGCCCGCCGCCGAGGTGATCGGCAGCTACGGTTCCGGCGCGGTCGCCGCGCTGCCGCAGGCGCGCAGCGGCGGCCTGAGCGCGACGGAGATCACCGAGCTCGCGCTGGTGGCCAAGTCGGCGACGCCCGCGCGTATCGAGGCCGCCACGGCCATCGACGCCGGCGGTCTGGTGCCGGACCTGCACGACTCCAACAGCTGGGTGCAGACGGTGTCGGAGGTCGAGCCGATCGAGCTCCTCGAAGTCCAACTCTGCAACTCCACCGCGCCGTTCATCCTCATCAGCAGGCTCCGCCCGGCGATGGCGGCGGCCGTGGCACGGGGCACCTCGCAGCGGGCGTACGTCGTGAACGTCTCGGCGATGGAAGGCGTCTTCAGCCGCGGCTACAAGGGTGCGGGCCACCCGCACACCAACATGGCCAAGGCCGCCCTGAACATGCTCACGCGCACCAGCGCCCAGGAGATGTTCGAGAGCGACCGCATCCTGATGACCGCGGTGGACACCGGGTGGATCACCGACGAGCGGCCGCACCCGGACAAGATGCGCCTCGCCGAGGCCGGTTTCCACGCGCCCCTCGACCTCATCGACGGCGCCGCCCGCGTCTACGACCCGATCGTGCGCGGCGAGGCCGGAGAGGACCTGTTCGGGGTCTTCCTGAAGGACTACGCACCCGGCAACTGGTAGGCGCCGCCCACTCCGGCGGAACGGGCGCCCGGCGGTAGCGGAGAACGGGCGCCCGGCCGGACAAGTGGCCTCCCGCGGATTCACGGGCGCTGCTGCCCGTCGCTCTCCGAGCGGCGAACGGATCCGGCCAAGGTGGTGGGGCGAGGGAATCCGGCCCTCCGGCAGGAGCTGTTCGGCTTGGGCGGGTTTTTGTGCACTTCCCCAGTTGCACAGGTGACCAGGCCCCGGCGTGCGCCCACCGCGCAATCGCTTGCGTGCAGGGCCCGGAAAGTCGCTCCCGGGCGCCCCTTCACGGGCATCGGCGCAGTTGAACGCCGCCCTCGTGGGAAGAACTCCTACCCGCCCGAGGCATGCGCAAGCATTTGGCCAGATCCCGGGAATGTGCTCCCGATCACAGCCCCTCGTATGTGACCTTGTTACAAGGGGATGCGGGCAAGAGGGGGCGACAAAGGTGTCGGATCCAGAGCGCGCGCCGGGGCTGCGGTTGTTCCGGCGCGGGGTGTCAGCCGTACGCGCGCAGAGGGCGTGCGGGCTGTCGCGCGGCGACGAGTTCGATCACCTGGTGCCAGTCCTCGAGAACTCCCGCGTCCATCCCGGTCGTTCGCGCCGCGTCGTCGGCCTGCCGCAGGATGAGGGCTTCCTCGGCGAAGGGGGCCCGTGCGAACGCGGCCCGCTCCCGCTCCGGCATCGGGCCGCCCTGGCGGCTGAGAGTGAGCCGGTGCTGGGCCGACAGCCAGTGACCCGGCTCGGTCGCCGCGAGGTACCGCTTCGCCGCGATGTGCAGCCGCACGATCTGCGAGACGCGTTCACCGAGCAACCGCCGTACGGCGTCGGCCGCACGACCTGCGTGCCCCACGTCGTCACCCGGACGGAGTGCGCGGCCGATGCCGTGCACCAGACCCGCCACCTGCAACTCCTTGTCGCTCGGGTGGCCTCGGCGCAGCAGCGCCGCCGTCTGGAGCGCATGCTCGTGCAGATCCGGGCCGAGGGCACCACCGTGATCCGGGGTGCCTCGTACTCCACGGCAGGCGCGCAACAGGTCCATGAGCTCATCGACAGTGCGCAGTTCCATGCGTCACTCCCTCGAACGGGCGGGCCGGCGGCGCAAGAAGCACAGCATGAACGAATGAACGTCAGGCGTCCTGAACTGGACCACTTGTTTTCAGCGCTATCGAGCGCGGGGGCGCTCATTTGGTTAACCTGGAGTCGGCGGACAGTCCATCCGGAACCCCAAGAAGGTTCACCTTCCGCCCCGGGAACTGCCGGTCAACACGGCTCGCTCCCAGGCGAGTCGCCGGCGCCACCGCGTCCGAGCCGCCCTCGACAGACCTCATTGCGGGTGCCAGAAGCCGGGCAGGAAGCCCGGTTCGGCGCGTCCGTCGGCTGACCGACACAGAAGGAGTACGCGGTGACACCAGAGAAGACCACGCGAGAACGGGGCCCTCACGATCCCGTCGAACGCCTTGCTCCCCGCAGTGAGGAACTGGGCAGCCTCGACGTCTGGGCCCGGTCCGCACCCATCAGGCTCGCCGGATACGAGGACGACCTCGCCGAGCCGCACATCCTGCCGAGCGTCGACTGACCGCAGGGCACCGCACCCACGCGGCCCCGGCCGCGGTTCCCGCTCATGCCGGTGCCCGGACCCGCCATCGCGAGGTCCGGGCACCGGCATGAGCGTTTCCCGGCGGCGCTTCACCCGGGCTCACCCGGCCGTCGGCGCCTGTCCGCGGTCGAGCCGGGTCGGCGGCCAGTACTCCCGTACGAAACTCCGCTGCCAGCAGGCGCCGGTGGCCCGTAGCTCGGCGGCCGTGGAGAAGCGGTAGCGGTACAGCCGGGCGCGGACGTACCGGGGCGGCTCGGCGCGCGGGAAGGGGGAGTGCCGAAGGAGCCGGAGGGTGTCGCGGTCGCCGAGCAGCAGCCGCTCCAGGAAGGCACCGAACCAGGGGTGCGCGTAGGCCGGGGAGAGCGCCGCGAACCACATCAACCAGTCCAGACGCAGGTGGTACGGGGCGAACTGGCGCGGCCAGCGGCGCGGGTCGCCCGGCTTGCCGCGGAACTCGTAGGCGCGCCAGTCGGAGTCCTCGCGCGGTGCCTCGTCCGAGGTCCCCTCGACCACGATCTCGTGGCGTACCCGGGTCACGCTGCCGAAGGCACCGTAGGTGTTCACCAGGCGCAGCGGTTCGAAGGACGTGTTCATCAACTGGCGGCGGGAGAACAGGTTCCGCGTGGGCCGGTAGCTGAGCAGCACGATCAGCGCGGCGACGGCGACGACCAGGCACTCGTACCACAGCGGCGCACCCGGGTCCGTGCGGTGGCCGGTGAGCGGGGTGAAGTCCAGGGCGGTCACGGCGAGCAGCACCGTGATCCAGTTCAGCCAGGAGAAGTTCCCGGAGAGCACCAGCCAGAGCTGGGTGACGATCATCAGGGCCGCCGCCCCCGTGGCCACCGGCTGCGGCGTGAACAGCAGTACCGGGACGACGAGTTGGGTGACGTGGTTGGCGGCGACCTCGGCGCGGTGCAGGGGCCGGGGCAGCCGGTGGAAGAACCAGCTCAGCGGGCCGGGCATCGGCTGGGTCTCGTGGTGGTAGTAGAGGCAGGTCAGATCCCGCCAGCACGCGTCGCCGCGCATCTTGATCAGGCCTGCCCCGAACTCCACCCGGAACAGCAGCCAGCGCAGCAGTACCAGGAGCAGCAGCGGCGGCCCCACCTCGTCGTTGCCGAGGAAGATCGCGAGGAATCCGGCTTCCAGAAGCAGCGTCTCCCAGCCGAACCCGTACCAGGTCTGCCCCACGTTCACGATCGACAGGTACAGCGCCCAGAGCAGGGCCCACAGCAGCATCGAGGCCCACAGCGGTACGAGGTCCCCGAGCCCCGCGCACAGTCCCGCGCTCACCGCGGCGCCCGTCCAGGCGCACCCGGCGAACAGCCGGTCCGAGTAGCGCCAGTGGAACAGGCTCGGAGCCTGCCGGAAGCCGACCCGCTCGGTGAAACGCGGCACCGGCAGCATGCCGCGCTCCCCGAGCAGGGCACGGAACTGCAGGGCGGCGCCCAGGAAGGCGACCAGATAGACGGCGGCGAGCCCGCGCTGGAAGATCAGGCGGCTCAGCCAGTAGTCGGAAGCCGTGAACCAGTCCACGGTTCCAGTGTGACGCTGTGTGATGTCGGCCGCGCGTTCCGCACCGGAACTCGCTGTCGGATGCGGGTACGTACCCCCGCAATGTGCGTAAACCATATGAACCGCATGAACTCGAATAATCAGGGGATTGCTGGCAAGGTGGCTGCATGGCTGACCGGGGAGCGAGTGAGCTGTCACTCCCGGACGACTGGCCCGCCGCCGCCCCGGATCCGTTCCTGGTGCTCAACCGCATGGGCTGTTTCGTCTGGAATCTCGACACCGGGCTCATGCACATGGACGCGACCGCGCACGAGCTCTTCGACATACGGCCGACGGAGTACGACGCCCACCCCGAGACGCTCGTACGGCGCGTACCGCGGGTGGAGGCGCTACGGCTCGACGGGCTCATCTCGCAGGCGGTGAAGCGGGGCGACAGCCACTACGGGACGTACTTGCGGATCAGGCTGCGCGACGGCTCACCGCGCTGGCTGTACACCAAGGGCCACATCACCCGCGACACCGAGGGCCGCCCGCGCAGAATCCACGGCATCCTGCGCGACGCCACCGAGGAACTCGACGACACCTCGGCCGCCGGGCACGGCCCGCATCCGCCGAACGGCCACCCCACCCAGACCGGCATCGTGCAGAGCACCACCGCGGCGCTGTCCCACGCCCGCACGGTGCAGGACATCCTCGACATCCTCCAGCAGCGCAACGGACTCGGTCATCTCGGCGCCACCTACCTGGTGATGGGCCTGGTCGAGCACGGCCGGATCAAGGTCGTCTCCGAGGGCCCGGTCGACCCCTTCGTACGGCGCACGCTGACCCTGCGCTTCGACGAGCCGTACCCGATGCCCGAGGTGATCCGGACCCTCGCGCCCCGCTTCATCGCGAACCCGCGGGAGTTCGCCGACGCCTACCCGCATCTGTGGCCCGACGTGAAGCGGATCGGCGTCACCTCGGCCGCGTATCTGCCGCTCATCGCGCAGGCACGGGCGATCGGCGCGCTCGGGCTCCTTTACGCGGGCCGCACCGGCTTCGAGGAGGCGGACCGCAGCCTCCTGGTGGCACTGGGCAGCGGGATCGCGCAGAACCTCCAGCGCGCGATGTTCTACGAGCAGGAGAAGGACCTCGCCGAGGGACTCCAGCACGCCATGCTGCCGCGCACCGTCCCGGACGTGCCGGGCGCGGACATCGCGGTGCGCTACCGCTCCGCGTCGGCGGGCCGCGACGTCGGCGGCGACTGGTACGACGTCATCCCGCTGCCGGGCGGCCGGGTCGGCGTCGTCATCGGCGACGTACAGGGCCACGACACCCATGCCGCCGCCGTCATGGGCCAGTTGCGCATCGTGCTGCGCGCCTACGCCGCCGAGGGACACACACCCGCCACCGTCATGGCCCGCGCCTCCGTCTTCCTGTACGAACTCGACACCGACCGCTTCGCCACCTGCCTCTACGCGGAGGTCGACCTGTCCACGGGGGTGGTCCAGGCGGTACGGGCCGGACACCTGGACCCGATGGTGCGCAGCGTCGACGGAGGCTTCCGGCGGGTGCCGGTGGCCGGGGGCCTGCCGATCGGGCTCTCGGCCGAGTTCGGGGTGCTCGAATACCCGGTGGGCACCCTCGAACTCGACCCCGGCGAGACGCTGGTGCTGTGCACCGACGGGCTCGTCGAGCGTCCCGGCGCCGACCTCGACGAGGGCGTGCGGGCGCTGACCACCCTGGTGCGCACCGGACCCGAGGACGTACAGGAACTTGCCGACCTGCTGTGCTCGGGCGTGGACGAACGCGGTGGCGAGGACGACGTGGCGCTGTTGCTGCTGCGGCGCCGAGGGGCGGGCGCGCCACAGGCGGGCGGGCGGCTCCAGCAGCATGTCGCCCCCGGCGAACCGGAAGCGCTCACCGAGGCACGGCACATGATCCGCGCGGCCGTGCGCTCCTGGGGATCGGCCGAACGCGCGGACGACATCGAGCTGGTGGCCGACGAGATGATCACCAACGCCCTGATGCACACCGACGGTGCGGCGATCGTCACGGTACGGGTCCTGACCGGTGCTCAGCGGCGGCTGCGGGTCGAGGTCGAGGACGTCTCCAGCGCGCTCCCGCGCCGCCGCGACGCGGGAGCCTCCGGGGTCTCGGGCCGCGGGCTGCTCCTGATCGACGTCCTCGCCGACGTGTGGGGCGTGGAGGCGCGCGGCACGGGCAAGTGCGTGTGGTGCGAGTTCGCGGTCGCCGGGGCCGGGCAGGGCGGCTGAGGCACCGGAACGGTGAGGCGGGGGAGTGGCTGCGGTGCGGGGAGCGTCCGGCCTGCGGGGCCCGGCATACGGACCGGCCGCAGCGCCCGCCCGGCCCCGGCGCGCACCGAGTGGCACTCTGGTGCCATGCCCGAACTGCCCGAGGTCGAAGCACTCAAGGACTTTCTCGACGAGCACCTGGTCGGCCAGGAGATCGTGCGCGTACTGCCGGTGGCCATCAGCGTCCTCAAGACGTACGACCCGCCCGTCACGGCGATGGAGTCCCGCACCGTCACCGCCGTCGGGCGGCACGGCAAGTTCCTGGACGTGGACGCGGACGGGCTGCACCTCGTGGCGCATCTGGCCCGGGCCGGGTGGCTGCACTGGAAGGACCAGCTGCCGAGCGGCGCGCCCCGGCCGGGCAAGGGACCGCTGGCGCTGCGCCTCGCACTCGCGACGGGCGCGGGCTTCGACCTCACCGAGGCCGGTACGCAAAAGCGCCTGGCCGTCTACGTGGTGACGGATCCGGCGCAGGTGCCCGGGGTGGCGCGGCTCGGCCCCGACCCGCTGGCCGAGGACTTCGACGTGTCACGGTTCGCGGCCCTGTTGAGCGGCGAGCGCCGTCAGCTCAAGGGTGCCCTGCGCGACCAGAGCCTGATCGCCGGGATCGGCAACGCCTACAGCGACGAGATCCTGCACGCCGCGAAGATGTCGCCGTTCAAGCTCGCGGCCGACCTCACCGAGGACGAGACCCGAGGACTGTACGCGGCGCTGCGGGACACCCTGACGCAGGCCGTGGAGCGCTCGCGCGGAGTGGCCGCCGGACGTCTGAAGGCGGAGAAGAAGAGCGGCCTGCGGGTCCACGGCCGCACTGGGGAGGCGTGCCCGGTGTGCGGGGACACCATCCGCGAGGTCTCCTTCAGCGACTCCTCGCTCCAGTACTGCCCGACCTGCCAGACCGGCGGCAAGACCCTCGCCGACCGGCGTATGTCGCGGCTGCTGCGCTGAGTTGGGCGGGGCCGGGCGGGGCAAGGGGCAGGCGGTGGCAACGCGGTCAGAACAGGTGAATCGCCAAGTGCCCGAGCGGCAGCCCGAGTTGCCAGGCCGGAGTCCAGACCTGCGGCAGCCTCTCATCGGACACCTCGTCCGCCTCGTTCGCCCAGTCGGCCCCGTCGGCCGTGTCGTCGGTGGAGCGCCCCATCAGCGGCAGGGCGTCCACCACCGCGCCCAGATCGGGCGCGAGCAGCTCGGTCTCCTCCAGCCAACTCCAGGCGTTCAGGGCGAGTTCGAGGTCCGGGCCACGTGCCCCGGCACTGTCGGCCTCGCTCACCAGGGCGTCCATCCGCTCGCTCACCCAGCGCTGCCAGGGACGCTCGTAGGCGGTCAGGGAGAGCCAGTTGTCCAGCTGGGAGACGACCCTGATGCCGGAGAGTTCGCCCTCGCTGTCGGAGAGGAAGATGGTGAGGGCGAGAGCGTCCCGGCCGGCCCGGAACTCGAAGGAGCTGGGTGGCATCAGGTCGCCCGTACGCAGGAGTTCGTCCGCGATGTACTCGGCGTAGAGCCAAGCCATCGGCACCGTGAGTTCTCCGCCGTCGGCGCCTTCCGCGCTTCCCTGGCCTTTGTGCCGCATACGACCTGCCTCCTCGGGTCCGTGCGCCTGGGGCTCCGCGTCCGCACACACGGATGAGGACAGCGCAGTACCCAACCGCGGTCCGGAGCAAGGCGCTTTGCCGAGACTTGACTCAGCTGTCGGTTTCTGTGCAGGTCACTGCCCGCTGCCGGTGGTGCGGAGGAGGGGCGCAGAGCACAGGTCCCGTCCGCACTCCGGTTCACGGTATCCGGCGTACGCGGGGGTGCGTGACGCCCGCGCACCTCATCGGTCACATCCGCCCCGCTGTGCCCCGCCCGTCCCGGTCGCGAGGGTGAGACTGTTCACAACGGGCCCCGCCAGAACGGGAGTCGGGGCTACGGTGGGGACACTTCCGGCCCCCGCACGGTCGGTCGCGAGCGAACGCCGGCTTACTTGCGTCGGCACCCGCACCCGCACGCCCGAGGACTCAGCGCGAGTCGACCATGCGGGCAAAGACCACGACGTTTCCGTCGTAACCCGATTCCCTCGAATAACCCCCGCCGCAGGTGATGACACGCAATTCCGGAGCACCCCGATTTCCGTACACTTTCTCGCCCGGAAAATCGTCCTTCTCGAACACATCGATTCCGTAGACCTCGAATTCCGCGGTGATCCCGTCCTTTCTGCGGATCTCGATGTGGTTTCCCTTGCGGAGTGAGCCGAGGCCGTAGAAGACCGCCGGGCCGAGGCGGTTGTCGACGTGGCCCACGACGACCGAGGTGCCGTTCTCGCCCGGGGTGACGGCGCTGGTGAACCAGCCCGCGAGGTTGGGATCTTCGGGCGGTGGCGCCTCGATCCAGCCGTTCTTGTCGATGCCGACCGGCATGAACGGCGCGTTGACCCGGATCTCGTCGATGCGCACCCGCTCCGGCTCGGAAAAGGGCAGCGGCTCGCCGCCCTTCGCCTCGCGGGCATCGGTGGTCCCGTTGTCGGCGGAGGCGGGCTGCGGGGGACCGGAGTCGAATTCGCCGGATCCGTTGCGGATGAGCGCGACCCCGGTGAGGAGCACCAGCGCCAGCACCCCCCACGGTGCTCGTCGCTTCATCTGCCCGCCGCCCTCGGCGGACTTGGCCTGGGGCATTCGCTCTCCCTTTTCTCGTACCCACGGCAGGGCCTTGGGTACGAGAAAGCTAAGTGGCCACCGCGGCGGCGGCGAGTACGAAGGGGCGAACGGGTGGCCGCCCGCGTCGTGGTGAGCCATCCGGGGCGAGCGGTCCGTGGAATTTCCTGACGGTGTGTGACCTGCGGCTATGGCGAAGCCGCAGGTCGTGGCCCGGCGTGTCGCCTCACCGGTACGGCCGAGTCCCGAAATGCGGCCGTGCGCAGGGCAACTGAGGGTCTGTCTGGGAGGCGCACCTGCCCATCACCGGGGACGGATCCCCGGGGCGCCTTCCCGGAGGAAGCTCATGCGTACCACTCGTGTTCTGGTGGCGTCGGCCGCGGTGGCGGCCGCTGTCGCGTTCGCCTCGCCCGCCCTCGCCGAAGAGTCCGGCGCCGAGGTCGAGGGCTCCAGCCAAAGCAGCGTCGAAGGCTCCGGCCAGGACAGCGTTGAAGGCTCCAGCCACAGCAGGGTCATCGCCGTGCCGAGCGTGATCGCCAGGGGCGGTCAGCTCAGGATCTCCGTGAGCGACCCCAAGTGTGCCCACGGCATGGGCTGGGTTTCCTCGAAGGCCTTCGAGAAGACCGTCCGCCTGCGGCCCGGCATGCCCGCCACCGCCACCGCGACGATCAAGCGCGACGCCCGCCCGGGCTCGTACGACATCAAGGCGACCTGCAACGGCAAGACCGTGTTCGGCCCGGACGCCTTCACCGTCATCGGCGGTGGCGCGCAGGGCGGCCTCGGCGGCAGCACGGAGGACGGTGCCACCGGTGCCGATATGGCCGTCGGCGGTGGTCTTGTCGCCGCCGCCGCGATCGGTGGCGGAGTGTTCTGGATGCGCCGCCGCGCGGAGAACCGGGCTTGATATCCCCGCTCTCCTTCTGCGACTGGGCACGTGACAGCCGTTCGCCCCGGATCCGCTAGGAACCCGGGGCGAACGGCTGTCGGCGTACGGGCCGAACGGCCGCGGTCGGCGCGGTCAGCTCTCGTCGGCGCGGCGGCGGGAGAAGTGGTACGCGGTGCCGAGGGTGCCCGCCACGAGGAGCGCGCCCAGGCCCAGTTCGTGCAGGTCGAGTCCGCCGAAGGCGCCGCCCGCACCGGCGTTGACGCCGTGCTCGGGGTGGCGGCCCTGATGCTGCCCGTCGTGGCCGGGCCCGTCCATGTCGTCGGGGCGGCCTTGCCAGTCGTCGCGGTCCTTGTCCTTCTGCCAGTCCTGGCCGTCCTTTTCCTTCTGCCAGTCCTCGCCGTCCTTGTCGTTCTGCCAGTCCTGGCGGTCCTTGTCCTTTTGCCAGTCGTTCTGCGGGTCCTTCTGCCAGTCGTCACCGGGGCGGCCCTGGTCGTCACGGCCGTCGTGGCCGCCCGGGCGCCCCTTGCCGATCGTCAGCTCGACGGTGCGGGTGATGTCGCGTTCACAGGAAAACGTGACGGAGTACGTCGCTCCCTTGCGCGCGTCCCAGTCCACCTTCGTGGTGGCCGAGTTGTTGCCCGCCTCGATGACCACGGTGTCGAAGACGCCGGAGTGCACCTTGGTCCTGCCCTTGCACCCGTCCGCCGTCAGCCGGACCTCGCCGCCGGGCTTGACGGTCATGGGGTTCACGGCCACTTCGAAGCGTTCGTCGCCCTTGTGGGGGGAGTCGGCCACCGCGCCGGGTGCGGTCAGCGTGAGGGCCGAGACGCCGAGCAGGGCGGCCGAGGCGACGCGTATCGCGCGCATGTGAGTCCTCCGGTCTCCGAGGACAGCCGCGGAGCTTTTCCGCATGTACCGGTCGTGCCCTCGATACCGGCGACGCTAGGAATGGCGGCCGCGGGCCGCGATCGCTGTCGGGCGTTCGGGCGAATCCGGTCGGCCGACCGGGTTGTCCGGCGTCGCGACGGCGGTGTGTCGGCGTGCGTGCGGCGCGGCTCCCGGACTCAGGAAGCGCGCTGCCACAGATGCGCGGGCGCCCCGCGCCACTCGACGAGGTGCCGGTCGTCCAGGGCCACGTCCGCTTCCCCCAGCCCGGCCGAGAGCAGCAGGGTGACCAGTTCGGTGTCGCTGCGGGCGGTGCCGAGGAGCCGTCCGCGCAGCAGAATCCGCCGCTCGCCGTCGGGGGCGGGCGGCATCACCACCACGGGTGCCTGCCAGGCCATGTCTTCACAGTGCGCCGGGCGGCCGGGACCCGCACCCGGTGGAAGCGCCCGGTGGCCGGGCTCCGGGCGGAGGATCCCGGAGCCCGGCCACCGGCCGCCTCAGCTCATGAGCCGCGGCACGAGTTCCCGGAACGGCTCGGTGGAGGCCGCCATGTCCCTGCTGTACGGCATGTCGAAGTCCCAGACGAGGAACAGCAGGAAGGCGATCAGCGCCGAGAAGAGTCCGGCCAGGATCAGCTCCCGCGGTGTCCGTCTGATCTGGAGCGCGAACATCATGCCGACGGTGACCAGGGCCCCCGCGATCAGCCCGAACCAGACGACCCCCGGCAGCGTCGGTGCGGAGGCGTCGCCGCGGGCACTGCGGGCGTCGTCCGCGGCGGTGATCTGGTCGAGGAGCGGCTGATAGGCCTGGGCCTCGAAGTCGTTCTTCGGTTCGTAGTCGGTGAGGTCGTGGCGGACCGTGGCGAACAATTCGTCGCCGCGTTCGGTGAGGCTGCCGTCGTCGATCATCCGGTCCCACTCGGTACCGACCACATACGTCACGTACGTCTCGATGTCCCCGCGCACCTTGTCGCGGGTCTCGGCGGGATAGGCACGTACGCGTTCCTGGATCTCGTGCAGGGCCTGGGTCTCGGCGTGCACATTGGCCTGGGCCGCGTTGCGTGCCTCCCAGACACCGGCGATCGCGAGGCCCAGGACGATCGCGTACACCACACCGATCATCATCGTCATGTACTCGATGACGTCAGGTGTCTCCGTCGGGTCGTCGTCGGTGCCGATCCTGCGCTGCTGAATGATCGTCACCACGAGCACGACCGCGCACGCGGCCGCCATCGCGAGGGTGAGAACAAGCCATTCCGACATGAGGACTCCGGGTGTTCAGCGCGGCCGCAGGGCGGCGACGGCGAGTACCGCGGGCGCGGTGATGAGCAGAGTGAGAGTGACCAGCGACGGACCGTGACGCACCGGACTGCTGTGCCGGACCGGGCGGTACTCCGGGTAGTGCACGGGTTCGGGGCTCGGACGTACGGGCGGCGGCTTGGGGCGCGGCCGTTCCGGCTCCGGAAGCTCCGGTTTCGGTGGGGCGGGCGGGGCCGGTGGGGGCGGCGGAGGTGGCGGGGGCGGCTCGGGCGACGGTGGCGGGGGAGGTGCCGGAGGCTGCACGGTCGGTGGCGGCGGACGGTCCGGTGGCGGGGGTGGCGGGGGCGGAGGATCGGGCGGACGGGGAGTCGGCGGACGGCAGAAGGCGCCGTCACCGGCCACGGCGGTGAGGTCGCCGAGTCCCGATCCGAGGTCGCCGATCGAGGCCCAGGCGCAGCTGTCCGCAGGCACCGCGGCCGAGGCGGCGCCGGCGGGCACACCGAGCACCCAGACCAGCGTCAGGAGCGCGATCATGCGGGTGACTAGGGCGGAAGGAGTCCGCGGGGTTGGCTGCACGCCGGAAGCATCGGCGGCGGCATGCGCACTCAAGCCGAAGCGGACATGGAATTGCTCCGATGGAGCGGAGTTCCGCGTCATGGGGTTTGCGAGCCCGGGAAACCGTCATGTGAAGTGCCCTGTTGAATCCTGGACAGTGATCTCGGGTAATCGAAACGGGGCGCCTAACGGGAGTTCGTGATCACGACAGCGCGTGACCGTGGCGGTGCGTGGCGCAATTCAGTCCGCCCGTCCGGTATGACTCAAAGCGGGGCTTCACCTGGCCGCCGATAGGCGGTAGTTGGCGCCGCCGACGGTGAACTCCCGTGCTGTGCCTGCCGACTGGCCGGTTTTCGCCCTGTTCCGTTCGGAATGCATAGGGGCGAATTCGTCCGTCTTTTCCGTACGTCTACGTGCGCGTTGTGACTGAGAACGGACTGCCAATTTCCGTTTTGGCTCGCTCCTTTGGCGGGCGATCAGTAACCTCTGCCCGGACAGTGGCTTCCTACGCCTTGGAGACTCCAGATGCAGCGACCCGCCTGGGCGCCGACCGGTATCGACATTTCGGTGCCGAGCGTGTCCCGCATCTACGACTACTACCTGGGCGGTTCGCACAACTTCGAAGTCGACCGCGAAGCCGCGCGCAAGGCCATGGAGTTCATGCCGGGACTTCCGAAGATCATGCAGGCGAATCGTGCCTTCATGCGCCGCGCCGTACGGTATGCGGTGGACCAGGGGATCGAGCAGTTCCTGGACATCGGTTCCGGCATCCCCACCTTCGGCAATGTGCACGAGGTGGCCCAGAAGGCCGCCCCCGGCGCCCGCGTCGTCTACGTCGACCACGACCCGGTCGCTGTCGCCCACGGCGAGGCCGTACTGGCGGACAACCCGCACGCGCAGTCCGTGGCCGCCGACTTCCTCCGGCCCCGGGAGATCCTGCAGAGCCCGCCGGTCAAGGAACTCCTGGACCTCGACCGCCCGGTGGCCGTCCTGCTCATCGCGCTGCTCCACTTCATCGACGAGGACGACAACCCGCACCAGGTCCTCGCCGAACTCGTCGGCGCCCTTGCCCCGGGCAGCCTGATCGTCCTCACCCATGCCGCACCGGAGTTGATGCCGGGCCGGGCCGAGACCGAGGGGGTGGCCGGGGTCTACGAGGCCATCCGCAGCCCGCTGTGGCTGCGCCCCAAGGAGGAGGTCGCCCGGTTCTTCGACGGACTCGAACTCGTCGAACCGGGCCTGGTGCCGATACCCCACTGGCGGCCGGAGGCCGCCACCCCCGAGGAGGAGGACCCACAGTCCCTTGCCCCGGGCTACGCGGCTGTGGGGCGTACGGCGTGATGACACAGGATCCGGACGGCCCGGAAGACAGAGTGCGGCGCTTCGCGACCATATGGGGCCGGGCGGTGTACCCGCTGACGGCCACCTCGCTCACCCGCCCGGAGTTCGAAGAGCAACTGGTGCCGCTGGCCCGGCAGTTGCGAGACGCGCTGTGCGCCCCGGTCTTCGACGCGGGCCGGGGCCGCGCGGTGGGCGCCGCACTGGTCGACGCCCACTGCACCGACCCCGACGCACTGGCCCGCGCGCTCGACGTCGTCGAGTCGTATCTGGTGCTCTACTGCGGCGGCGACGGCGACCGCGAGGAGATGCGGTCCCGCTCGTCCCGCCTCCAGCACTCCGCGGCGGCCGGATTCGCACACGCCCTGCGCGAGCGCACCCTGTCCGAGCAGGAGGCGATCTCCGCCGCCGCGCTGAAGGCCCGCAGCGCCGTGGCCCAGGCGCTGCACGCCAGCGAGGCCCGGTTCCGCGCGGTGTTCGAGGGCGCGGCGATCGGCATCGGGATCGCCACGCTCGACGGCACCATCATCGACGTGAACAAGGCCCTGCTGCGCATGCTGGGCGCACCCGAACACGTGGTGCGCAGCCGCAACGTCTCCGAGTACCGGCACGCCGAGGACTCCCCGCACGTGTGGAACCTCTACGGCGAACTCACCCGCGGCGAGCGCGAGCACTACCACGTGGAGAAGGCCTTCTACCGGCCCGACGGCACGGCGCTGTGGACCAACATGACCGTCTCGCTGCTGCGCGGCACCGACGGCGAACCGCAGTACCAGCTCGCGCTGATGGAGGACACCACCGAGCGACGGCTGCTGAACCTGCGCCTGCGCTACGAGGCCACCCACGACGCGCTCACCGGGCTGCCCAACCGCACCCTGTTCTTCGAGCGCCTGGAGAAGGCACTCGCCGCGGGCGGACCGGGCCGGTTCGGCCTGTGCTACCTCGACCTGGACGGCTTCAAGACCGTCAACGACAGCCTCGGGCACGCCGCGGGCGACCGGCTCCTGGTCGAGGTGGCGGACCGGCTCCAGGCCTGCGCGACCGCCCCCGGCGAGATGGTGGCCCGGCTCGGCGGCGACGAGTTCGTCGCCCTCATCACGGGCGAGCGCACCGAGGAAGAGGTGGACGACCTCGCCGGGCGGATCATGCACGCCCTGTCCGCCCCGATCCGTATCGACGGACGGGAGTTGACGGTCCGCGGCAGCATCGGCATCGTCGAGGGCCCGGCCGCCGAGCGCAACGCCGCCGAGGTGCTGCGCAGCGCCGACATCACGATGTACCGGGCCAAGTCCGCGGGCGGCAACCGCTTCGAACTCGCCGACCCGGAGCAGGACGCGCGGGCCATCACCCGGCACGGTCTGACCACCGCGCTGCCCGCCGCGCTCGCCCGCAGCGAGTTCTTCATCGAGTACCAGCCGCTGGTCCACCTCGGCGACGGCAGCGTCCGTGGCGCCGAGGCCCTGGTGCGCTGGCTGCATCCGCAGCACGGCGTCCTCGGCCCCGACCGGTTCATCCAGCTCGCCGAGCACACCGGGCTCATCGTGCCGCTCGGGCGCTGGGTGCTCGAACAGGCCGTATGGCAGGCACGGCAGTGGAAGGAGCGCCACGCGGGCGCGGGCCCGCTGCGCATCAACGTCAATCTCTCGCCCTGCCAGCTCACGCACCCCGGACTGGTCTCCGACACGGTCGAGATACTGGAGCGCGTCGGCCTCGAACCCGGCGGACTCTGCCTGGAAGTCACCGAGTCGGCGCTGATCGGCGCGGACGACGATCTGCTCAAACCCCTGCGCAGGCTGGCCGAGATGGGCGTCGACATCGCCCTGGACGACTTCGGCACCGGCTACTCGAACCTCGCGAACCTGCGCCGCCTGCCGGTGAGCATCCTCAAGCTGGACCGCTCCTTCACCCAGGGCATGCAGCAGTTCCCGGCCGACCCCATAGACCTGAAGATCGTCGAGGGCATCGTCTCCCTCGCGCACAACCTCGACCTGTCCGTGACGGTCGAGGGCGTGGAGACCGGCGCCCAGGCCGAGCAGTTGCGCGAGCTGGGTTGCGACACCGCTCAGGGCTGGTACTACGCGCGTCCGGGCCCGCCGGACCGCCTCCACCAACTCGCCATGGCGGACGCCGTTTCCTGATCCGGGGGCGCGGCCAGGGCTGCCGTACGGGCCCGGTCAGCCGGAGTTCCGCGCCGCGAGCTGCGGCGCTTTGGCGAGCACCAACTGCTGGAGTTCACGGGCCGCGCGCGGCGGGGCCACATCGCTGCGGTGCGCCAGCGCGATGGTGCGCTTGAGCCCGGGACTGGCCAACGGGGTCACCCGTAGCCCGAGTTCGGCACGGGTGGCCACCATGTGCGGCACCACCGCCGCGCCGAGCCCCGCCCGTACGAAGCCGAGCACGGCGTCCATCTCGCCGCCCTCCACCGCGAACCGCGGGTCGAAGCCCTCGGCCCGGCAGGCGGCCACCGTCAGCTCCCGCAGGTCGTACCCGTGCCGGAACATCACCAGCGGGGTCTGCTCCAGCTCGCGGATGTGCACCGGGCGCCCGCGCCGTCCGGGGGCCGGGGCGTCGGGCGAGGAGACCACCACCAGGTCCTCGTGCAGCACCTCGACCGTGGTGAGCGCGGGGGAGGGGGTGGGAAGCGGCAGGACGACGAGGGCCAGGTCCAGGGAGCCGCGTGCCAAGTGCCGTACCAGGTCGTGCGATCCGCCCTCCTCGACCAGCAACTGCACGCCGCCGTACCGGTCGTGGAAGGCGCGCAGCACCCCCGGGAGCAGCCCCGTGCACAGGCTCGGCGTGGCTCCGAGCCGGACCCGGCCGCGCCGGAGCTGGGCCAGCTCCATGACCTCGTGCCGCGCGGTGTCGGCGTCCGCGAGGATCCGCCGGGCCAGCGGCAGCAGCGCCTCACCCGCGTCGGTGAGGGTGATGTTGCCGCGGGCCCGCTGGAAGAGGTCCGCGCCGAGCTCGCGCTCCAGGGCACGGATCTGCTGGGAGAGCGAGGGCTGGGCGACATGCACGGTTTCCGCCGCCCTGGTGAAGTGCCGTGTCTCGGCGACCGCGACGAAGTACTGGAGCTGCTGGAACTGCATTACCCCAGCATAGAGCAGTGATAGTCACTGCCTATCGAAATGAGCCGTTCCATGACTTGGACCGATGGTGCGGCCCGGGCCTACCTTCGGCTCCATGGCACTGGCAACGAGGACGGGTCGGCGGCCGTCCATGGCCCGGACGCTCTGGGACTCGACCGTCGGCAAGAAGACGGTCATGGCGGTCAGCGGACTGATCATGCTGGCGTATCTGCTGACCCACATGTTCAGCAACCTCAAGGTCTTCTTCGGTCCCGAGGAGATCAACGAGTACGCCCACTGGCTGCGCGAGCTCGGCGAGCCCTTCATGCACTACGGGTGGACGCTCTGGCTCGTCCGCATCGTCCTGATCCTCGCGGTCGTGGCGCACGCGGTCTCCGCGTACCAGCTCAGCCGCCTGGACATCAAGGCACGGCCCGAGAAGTACGTGCACAAGCGGCAGCGCTCCAGCTACGCCACCCGCACCATGCGCTGGGGCGGCGTCATCCTCGGCCTGTTCGTGGTCTGGCACATCCTCGACCTGACGACCGGCACCGTGCACCCCGGCGAGTTCGAGCACCTGCACCCGTACCAGAACCTCATCGACACCTTCTCCACCTGGTACAGCAACGTCATCTACATCGTCGCGGTGAGCGCCCTCGGCCTGCACGTCAGGCACGGATTCTGGAGCGCCGCGCAGACCCTCGGCATGGGCAAGCCGCACCTCGACCGCGGCTTGAAGATCACCGCGAACTTCCTCGCGCTCGCACTGACCGTCGGGTTCGTGTCCGTCCCCGTCGGCGTCATGACCGGACTGGTGAGCTGAACATGTCTTCCTACCTGCACTACGAGGCCGGCGACCCGCTCCGGGACGCCAAGGCCCCCACCGGGCCGGTCGCCGAGCGCTGGACCACCCGGCGTTTCGAGGCCAAGCTGGTCAACCCGGCCAACCGCCGCAAGCACACGGTGATCGTGGTCGGCACCGGCCTGGCCGGCGGCTCCGCCGGAGCCACCCTCGCCGAACAGGGCTACCACGTCGTCCAGTTCTGCTACCAGGACTCCCCGCGCCGCGCGCACTCCATCGCCGCGCAGGGCGGCATCAACGCCGCCAAGAACTACCGCAACGACGGCGACTCGGTGCACCGCCTCTTCTACGACACCGTCAAGGGAGGCGACTTCCGCGCCCGCGAGTCCAACGTGCACCGCCTCGCCGAGATCTCGGTGGAGATCATCGACCAGTGCGTGGCCCAGGGCGTGCCCTTCGCCCGCGAGTACGGCGGCCTGCTCGACACCCGCTCCTTCGGCGGTGTCCAGGTGTCCCGTACCTTCTACGCCCGCGGCCAGACGGGCCAGCAGCTCCTGCTCGGCGCGTACCAGGCGCTGTCGCGGCAGATCGCGGCGGGCAACGTCGAACTGCACGCGCGCACCGAGATGCTGGACCTGATCGTCGTCGACGGCCGCGCCCGCGGCATCGTCGCCCGCGACCTGGTCACCGGCGAGATCAAGACCCACTTCGCGGACGCGGTGGTCCTTGCCAGCGGCGGCTACGGCAACGTCTTCTACCTGTCGACGAACGCCATGAACTCCAACGCCACCGCGATCTGGCGCGCCCACCGGCGCGGGGCCTACTTCGCCAACCCGTGCTTCACGCAGATCCACCCGACCTGCATCCCGCGCACCGGCGACCACCAGTCCAAGCTGACGCTGATGAGTGAGTCCCTGCGCAACGACGGGCGTATCTGGGTGCCCAAGGCCAAGGGCGACACCCGCCCGGCCGCGGAGATCCCCGAGGACGAGCGCGACTACTACCTGGAGCGGATCTACCCCTCCTTCGGCAACCTGGTGCCCCGTGACATCGCCTCGCGCGCGGCGAAGAACGTCTGCGACGAGGGCCGCGGCGTCGGCCCCGGCGGCCAGGGCGTCTACCTCGACTTCGCCGACGCCATCAAGCGCATGGGCCGCGAGAAGGTCGCCGAGAAGTACGGCAACCTCTTCGACATGTACGAGCGGATCACCGCCGAGAACCCCTACGAGGTTCCGATGCGGATCTACCCCGCCGTGCACTACACCATGGGCGGCCTGTGGGTCGACTACGACCTGCAGACCACCGTGCCCGGCCTGTTCGCGGTCGGGGAGGCCAACTTCTCCGACCACGGCGCCAACCGCCTCGGCGCGAGCGCCCTGATGCAGGGCCTGGCCGACGGCTACTTCGTCCTGCCCGCCACGCTCAACGACTACCTGGCGCGCAACCCGAACCAGGAGCCGGTGACCGACGGCCACCCGGTGGTGCAGGAGGTGCTGGCCGAGACCGAGGACCGGCTCAACCTGCTGCTCGCCGTGAAGGGCGACCGCACCCCGGACTCCTTCCACCGCGAGGTGGGCGAGCTGATGTGGGAGCTGTGCGGCATGGCCCGCACCGACGAGGGGCTGCGCAAGGCCCTGGAGCGCATCCCGCGGATCCGCGAGGAGTTCTGGAAGCGGATCCGGGTGCCGGGCACGGGCGAGGAGTTCAACCAGTCCCTGGAGAAGGCCAACCGGGTCGTCGACTACCTGGAACTGGCCGAGCTGATGTGCCTGGACGCGCTGCACCGCGCCGAGTCCTGCGGCGGTCACTTCCGCGACGAGTCGCAGACCCCGGACGGCGAGGCGGCCCGCCGCGACGAGGAGTTCTCCTACGCCGCGGCCTGGGAGTTCACCTCCACCGGCGAGGCCCCCGTCCTGCACAAGGAACACCTCCTCTTCGAGTACGTCCACCCCACTCAGCGGAGCTACGCATGAAGCTCACCCTGCGCGTCTGGCGCCAGAAGAACACCGACGCCCCGGGCGCCATGGCCACCTACCAGGTGGACGAGATCTCCGAGGACATGTCGTTCCTGGAGATGCTCGACACCCTCAACGAGCAGCTCATCCTCGAAGGCGACGACCCGGTCGCCTTCGACCACGACTGCCGTGAGGGCATCTGCGGCGCGTGCAGCCTCGTCATCAACGGCGACGCCCACGGTCCTGAGCGCACCACCACCTGTCAGCTGCACATGCGGTCCTTCAAGGACGGCGACACGATCGACATCGAGCCCTGGCGTGCGGCCGCCTTCCCGGTGGTGCGCGACCTGGTCGTCGACCGGACCGCCTTCGACCGCATCATCCAGGCGGGCGGTTACGTGACCGCTCCGACCGGGGCCGCGCCGGAGGCGCACGCCGCACCGGTCCCCAAGCCGGACGCGGACTTCGCCTTCGAGCACGCCGAGTGCATCGGCTGCGGCGCCTGCGTCGCGGCCTGCCCCAACGGCGCCGCGATGCTGTTCACCTCGGCCAAGGTCAACCACCTCAACGTCCTGCCGCAGGGAGCCCCGGAACGCGAGACCCGGGTGCTCGACATGGTGTCCCAGATGGACGAGGAGGGCTTCGGCGGCTGCACGCTCACCGGCGAGTGCGCCACCGCCTGCCCCAAGGGCATTCCGCTCAGCTCGATCAGCGGCATGAACAAGGAGTGGCTCCGGGCGACCCGCAAGGTCCGCCGCTAGGGCCTGTCCGGCGATACGACGTCCGTACGGCCGCTTCCACTCGGCCGTACACCCGCAGCGGGGCACTGCCACCCCGCGGCCGGAGGGCGGACAGGCACGGAACCCCCGTCGTGCCTGCCCGCCCTTCGCGCACCGCGCGGAACGTCACGGGCAGGTCAACTCGCCGCCCCCGCAAGGCCGGTGAGCCGGGCGAGCCTCCGGTAGGAGTCGAGGAGCGCCTCCCGGTCGTACGTGCTGGTGGTCACCAGGACCTCTTCGGCGCCGGTCTCCGCGAGCAGCTTCCGCAGGCCCTCGGTCACCTCGTCCTCGGTGCCGTACAGCTGACCGCGCAGCCCGGACTCGTACAACTCGCTTTCCTTCGCGGTCATTTCGAGGCTCTCGATCTCTTCCGGCGGCAGCAGCGGAGGGAAGGAACCGCGAGTGCGGGCGTGGGCGGAGGCCCATGCCTCCGGTATCAGGAGCCGCCTGGCGTCTTCGGTGGTTCCGGCGACGGCAACGGTGCCCGCCACCACCACATGGGGTGCCGACGCCCGGGCGGAGGGCCGGAACCGGGACCGGTAGGTGTCGATCGCCCGCAGCAGGTTCTCGCGTCCCTTCAGGTCCCCGACCACCAGCGGCACACCCGCCTCGGCCGCGGTGACCGCGCCCGCGCCGGTGGCCAGTACGAAGACGGGGACGTCCAGGCCCTCGGCCGGTCGCGCGCGTACTCCTGTCGGGGAGCCGCCGTCGAACCACCGGAGCAGTTCCGTGAGCTGTCCGGCGAAGTCGTCCGCGTCGTCCCGGCCCCGGCCGAGTGCCCGGCGCACCCCGTCCGTGAAGCCGACGGACCGCCCGAGCCCCATGTCGATCCGGCCCGGGTACAGCGATTCGAGTACGCCGAACTGCTCGGCCACCACGAGGGGTTGATGGTTGGGCAGCATCACGCCGCCGGTGCCCACCCGGATCGTCCGGGTGGCTGCCGCGACGCCCGCCGCGAGCACGGTCGGCGCCGAACCCGCGACGCCGGGCACACCGTGGTGCTCGGACACCCAGAACCTGTGGAAGCCGAGTTCCTCGATGTGCCGGGCGAAGTCCACGGTGTCGCGCAGGGCCTCGTCGGGCCGCTGCCCCTCGCGGATACGGGAGCGGTCCAGGACGGAGAACCTGACCGCGGGGATCGCTGTGCTCACCTCCCGTACAACGCCCCGTGCGGCCGGGCATTCCCGCTCGGGCGCCGGGCCGTACGCTCCCTTACGTGACGCAGACCCGTAGGCCCCTGGCTCTCTTCGACCTGGACGGCACCCTCGCCGACACCGCCCACCGTCAGCACCACCTGGAACGCAAGCCCCGCGACTGGGACGCCTTCTTCGCCGCCGCGCCGCAGGATCCACCGCTGGCCGAGGGCGTGGCGCTGCTGCGCGCCACCGGCGAGGAGTGCGAGATCCAGTACCTCACCGGGCGTCCGGAGCGCTGCCGCGCGGACACCGAGGAGTGGCTGGCCCGGCACGACCTCGTGGCGGGCCGGATCTGGATGCGGCGCAACGACGACCGCCGTCCGGCCCGCCACACCAAGGTCCAGGTACTGCGCCGGATCGCCCGCACCCGGGAGGTCCGGATGCTGGTCGACGACGACGTTCTCGTCTGCCAGGAGGCCGAGCAGGCGGGCTTCCGGGTCGTACGGGCCGACTGGGCGCAGACCTCGGCGGCGCTCAAGGACGCCCAGGAGCGCCTCGGCCGTACCTGACCGTCCCCCTCCGGCATCAGAGGGATGGACCCGCCGTCTCAGCCCTCCTCGTCCAGGCGGAAGCCCACCTTCAGGCCGACCTGGTAGTGACGGATCTCGCCGTTCTCGATGTGCCCGCGCATTTGAGTGACCTCGAACCAGTCGAGATTGCGGAGGGTCTGGGAGGCCCGGCTGACGGCGTTGCGGATGGCCTGGTCGCAGCTCTCGTGCGACGAGCCCACGATCTCGGTGACCCGATAGGTGTGGTCGGACATGCGGAACTCCTTCGCGGTACGGCGGCTGCGGCGTACCTCCACCGTGCCCCAGCCCGCCCCCTTCCGCGAGGCGGGCCGGGGCACGGCCACGCTCAACGCGCGACGCTGAGGGAGAGCGCGAACCGTCCGGCGCTGTCCGTCCACCAGTGGCTGGTGTCCAGGCCCGCGGCGGCCAGCTCGGCGCGCAGCCCCTCCTCGCGGAACTTGGCCGAGACCTCGGTACGCAGTTCCTCACCCGCCTCGAAGTCGACCGCGAGGTCGAGGGCGGGGATCTTCACGCCGACCGGGCGCAGCGCCCGCAGTCGCATCTCGATCCACTCCTCCTCGCGGTTCCACAGGGCCACGTGCGCGAAGTCCTCGGGGTCGAAGTTCGCGTCGAGTTCGCGGTTGACGACCAAGAGGACGTTCTTGTTGAACTCGGCGGTCACACCCTGCGCGTCGTCGTAGGCGGCGACCAGCACGGCCTCCTCCTTGACCAGGTCGGTGCCGAGCAGCAGCGCGTCGCCCGGGTCGAGCATGGCCCGGACCGAGGTGAGGAAGCGGGCGCGTTCGGCGGGCAGCAGGTTGCCGAGGGTGCCGCCGAGGAAGGCGACCAGGCGCGGGCCCGGCGTGGCCGGCAGGGCGAACGACGTGGTGAAGTCGGCGATCAGACCGTGCACATCGAGACCGGGGTGCTCCGCGGCGATCGCCTCGCCCGCCTGGGCGAGGGCACTGGCGCTGACGTCGACGGGCACATAGGCCTTCAGCTCGGTCAGTTCGTCGAGCAGGTGCCGCGTCTTCTCCGAGGAACCGGAGCCGAGTTCGACCAGGGTGCGGGCCCGGGACGCCGCGGCGATCTCGCCGGAACGTTCCCGCAGAATCTCCGCCTCGGCACGCGTCGGGTAGTACTCGGGGAGCCGGGTGATCTCCTCGAACAGGTCACTGCCACGCGCGTCGTAGAACCACTTCGGCGGCAGCGTCTTGGGGGTACAGGTCAGTCCGTGCAGGACATCGGTGCGCAGGGCCGCGTCCGTCGCGTCCTCGGGCAGGGTGCGGGTGAGATGGAACGGGCTCACGCGGACGGCTCCTTCAACGGGGTCAGCTGGACATCGGTACGGCTCGCGACGAGCAGAGTGGCCTCGGGCACCTGCCGCCAGCGCGGGTCGTCGTCGTACGGTTCGGAGGCCACCACGGCCCGCTCGCCGGGTTCGGCGAGGAACCACAGACTGTCCCCCCACGCCGTGGCGGCGATCGACGTCCCGTCGGTGAGCAGCAGGTTCAGCCGTGACGACGGCGCCGCCTCGGCGACCTCGCGGACGGTTGCGGCCAGTGCCTCGCCGAGCGCCTCGCCGGAGCGCAGCCGCCGCAGCACCAGCGCCCACACCAGCGCGGAGTCGCAGCGCGCTTCGAGGCTCAGCAGTTCGGCGGGCGGCAGCCCGGCCGCGAGCGGGGCCAGCGACTGCGGCCAGCCGTTCACCGCGCCGTTGTGGCTGAACAGCCAGCGCTCGGCGGCGAACGGCGCCGCGGCCGCCTCCCCGTCGGCGCCCGCCAGGGTCGCGTCGCGCACCGCGGCGAGCAGCGCACCGGATCGCACCACCCGGGCGAGATCCCCGAACGACAGGTCGGACCAGATCGGCACCGCACGCCGGTACCGCGCGGGCACCGGATCGCCCTCGGCGTACCAACCCACCCCGAAACCATCGGCGTTGACTGTCCCGTGCCGCTGGTGCCGGGGCTCCCAGGACTGCCGGTACAGCGCGTGCGGCTGCGCGATCAGCAGTTCGCCGAGCACCAACGGCGGCCCCACATAGGCAACATGACGGCACATCAGGCGACCGCCTCGTCCGGGTGGGCGTCCCGCGCAGTGCGGAACCCGGAGAAGATCTGCCGCCGGATCGGATAGTCCCAGTTGCGGAACGTGCCCCGGCAGGCCACCGCGTCCACGGCGAACGAACCACCGCGCAGCACCTTGTACTCGGGACCGAAGAACACCTGCGAGTACTCCCGGTAGGGGAAGGCCGCGAAGCCCGGATACGGAGCGAAGTCGCTCGCCGTCCACTCCCACACGTCGCCGATCAACTGCCGTACGCCCAGCGCGGATTGACCCTTCGGATAGCTCCCGGCGGGTGCGGGCCGCAGATGGCGCTGGCCCAGGTTGGCGTGCTCCTCGGTGGGGTCCTCGTCACCCCACGGGTAGCGGGTGGAGCGTCCGGTGACCGGGTCGTGGCGGGCGGCCTTCTCCCACTCGGTCTCGGTGGGCAGCCTGCGTCCCGCCCAGCGCGCGTATGCGTCGGCCTCGTACCAGCTCACGTGCAGCACCGGCTCCTGCGGCGGCACCTCCTCGGTGACACCGAACCGGCGCCGCAGCCACCGGCCCCCCTCGTGCCGCCAGAACAGCGGTGCGGTGATCCGCTGCGCCTGGACATACGCCCAGCCCTCGGGCGTCCACCAGCGCGCGTCCTCGTAGCCACCGCTCTCCAGGAAGCGCAGATACGCGCCGTTGGTGACCGGGGCCGTGTCCAGATGGAACGCCTCGGTCCAACTGCGGTGCGCGGGGCGCTCGTTGTCCAGCGCCCAGGGTTCGGTGGACGTCCCCATGGTGAACTCGCCTGCCGGGACGAGGACTTCGGCCGGTCCTGGGTCGCCCACCACGGGAGCGGGATCGGGCGCGGTCAGCGCGGCGGGGCCCTTGCGGAGCTGATGGGTGATCAACATGGTCTCGTCGTGCTGCTGTTCGTGCTGGGCGATCATGCCGAAGGCGAACCCGGCGTCGGTGAGCGGACCACCGGTGAACGCGGTGCCCTCCAGCAGGTCCAGGGCGCGTCCACGCACCTCGGCGGCGTACCGGCGCGCTTCCACGGGCGGCAGCAACGGCAGCGAGGGCCGCGCGGACCGCGGATGCTCGAAGGCGTCGTACAGCGGGTCGATCTCGGGCCGCATCGCCGCGTGGCCGCCCACCGCGCGCAGCAGCCACTGCTCCTCCTGGTTGCCGATGTGGGCCAGGTCCCACACCAGCGGGGACATCAACGGCGAGTGCTGGGCGGTGAGTTCGGCCTCGTCGACGCAGCCGGTGAGCAGCGAGGTGCGCTCCCGGGCCCGCAGCAGGGCGGCCAGGGCGCGTGCGCGCAGTACGCCATGGTCCGCGGCGTCCGCGGCGGCGTCGTCGTGCGCGGACGCGTCGGCGGTGGGGGTGGGGTGGTGGCCGGTCATCGCAGGGCGTCCTTCCCGTGGACGGTGAAACTCTCGATCAGGTCGTCGGCCGGACATCGTCCGGGCAATACCCGGTGCTCGATGAACTCCCGTACCGCGCCCAGGACTTCCTCACCCGCGCCGAGTCGCGGCAGCGCGTCGAGCGCGGCCGTGAAGCACCGCACCGCCGCCTCGTGCAGCTCGGGATCGGTGAGCGCGTCACGTGCCGCGCACTCCCACAGGGCGTTGTGCGGCGCGGGCCACTCGCCGTACCGCTCGGCGAGCGGCTTCACGGTCCGGTACGCGGTCTCGGCGGCGGCCGGGTCGTCGAACAGGGCCGTGGTGACGGCGAAGGGCACGATCCACCCGTCCTCGCCGGGCTGCGCGTCGATCATCCGCAACTCCAGGTGCCCGCGCGGCCGCACCGGCGGGAAGAGCGTGGTCAGGTGGTAGTCCAGGTCCGCGCGGGTGGGCGGGCGCCGTCCCGCGCCTGCTGCCCAGTCCCGGAAGGTCAGGCCCTCGGGCACCGACCACGGCCCGGCCTCCTCGCGGACGCACATCACCGGCGCGTCCAGGACCCGGCGCGTCCAGGCCGTGCGCGGGGCGACGGTCAGGTCGGGCGCCGCGCTGCGGCCCGGTTCGATGCCCGCCCAGAACGCCTGCCGGGTCGACCGCCAGCCGGTCAACCGGCCCGCGTGGACGGGGGAGTTGGCGAAGGCCGCCACCAGGACCGGGCCGAGCCGGTGGGCAAGGAGCCAGCGGCGCGCGTGGCCGAGGGGGCCGGGCTCCTCGTGGCCCGCGTCCAGACAGACCTGGACGGAGGCCGAGGCGCACATCATGCCGCGCCCGTCGGGTCCCGCCCGGTCGAGGTAGGCCTCCATGGCGTCGTAGCGCGGCGCGTGGACCAGCCTGCGCGGGGCGCACCACGGATTGGCGCCGAGTCCGGCGAGGCTCAGTCCGAGGGTGGCCAGGGTGTCGCGTACGCGGGTCAGATCGGCCGAGACGGCGCGTACGCAGTCCGTCAGGGCGGGAGCCGGGAGGGAGGAGAGTTCCAGCTGACCGCCCGGCTCCACGGTCAGCGGTGAGCTCAGATCGAGAGCTCTCAGGGCCCGGCAGGCCTCGTCGAGCCGCTCGCCCGAGAGCGGCAGGGAGGGCTGTCCGGTCTCCTGGAGCAGCCACTCCACCTCGACACCCACGGCGGCGGGAGGGCCGGTCTTGAAACAGATCCCGTGGACGATTTCCTCGACTTCGGCCACCGATATCCCGGGGCCGTCGGTCCTGCAGACTTGGTCGGACATCTGGGGATTCTCCGATCCTCAGGTCGGGGTACGGGCCCGCTTCCGGCGAACCCGCCCGTACAGCCAAGACCTTCCCGGCGGATCCCACAAGAGCGCCCGAAGAGGGCGCGACGACCTGTCGCGTACCCGGCACGGGCCGTTCGCCAGGGCCTCCCACGTGCCCTTTCCGTCACCTGCTCCCGGTGCCGCCGGCCGACGGAGGCTCTGCGGAGAGCGGCACCGGTGTGGGCCGGTACCGCTCCCCCTTGGTGGAGCAGACAAAGGACATTCTGGGCCCGTCCAAGGATCGTGTCGCGCTGGACGATCACGTTCCGTGTTCGAGAGGTGACGCGGCCCCGCGTTCGCGAGGTGACGTGCCCTGCCTTCCCGGCGAGCCCGCCCCCTCAGCGCCAGCCGTAACGCTCGCGCAGCCGGTTCACCACCAACTGGAAGCGGCCCCGGTCCAGCGCACAGGCCTCCCGGCGCATCCCCTTGTCGTGCACGCGCAGTACGCGGTCGACGTCCACCCAGGAGTCGCGTCCGGCCCGGTCCCAGGGGCCGCTGCCTATCGGCACCCACTCGCGGTTGTGGTGGTGCGGCTTGCTGGTGAGCTGGACGGCGAGGAGGGTGCCGGCCGCCTCCCGGGCGACCACGAGCACCGGGCGGTCCTTGCCGCGGCCGTCGTTCTCCTCGTAGGGCACCCACGTCCACACGATCTCGCCCGGGTCGGGGTCGCCGTCGTGGGCGGGGGAGTACTCGGTGCGTACCCGTCCCACCCGGTCCGGATCGGCTTCGGTTGTCGCGCTGGGACCGCACCGACCGGGAGTGGCGGGGCCCGCGGCGTCGTGCGGTCCGGTGGCGCGCGTATCAGGATTGGCTGTCACGGCGGCCACGGTAGGGGAGTGCCACGGCGGTGCGTGCGCCGGGGCGAAGCCGCACCACGCGGCACCGGACGCGTGCCGCAGGCCAAGTCCCCTTCCCCTGCGCCCTGTTGAGCGGGCCCGGTACACGCATCCCGTACGAACCGTCCCCCGGGCAACGTCCCGCAGGCGGCCACAACGGCCGCTGCCGCGCCGCCGCTTGGCGTGAAAGGATGCTCCGGTCATGGTGCAGATACCGAATGAACAGGCCACGCGGGCACAGGTTCCGCCACAGCGCGCCGCGCACTCCGTGCCCACCAGCGCGGACGTGGCGCGGCGTGCCGGAGTCTCGCGCGCCACCGTCTCGTACGTGCTGAACAACGTCCCGGCGGTGCGCATCAGCGAACCGACCCGGCGCCGGGTGCGGGAGGCGGCGAGAGAACTTGGCTACGTCCCGCACGCCGCGGCGCGCAGCCTGCGCGCCGGACAGAGCCGGATGGTCCTGATGCCCTCCCCGAGCGCACCCGTCGGGGCGCTCTACCACCGGTTCTTCAACGAGTTCCAGTGGGCGCTGAGCCGTCTCGACTACACGGTCGTGCAGTACGGCAGCGTCGGGCTCAGCGGCGACGACGCGGCGCTCGCCTGGGCGGAGCTGCGCCCGGTGGCCGTGGTCGCGCCCGGCGCGCACGAACTCGGCCCGCAGGGCGTGGCCATCCTCAAACGCTCCGGCGCGCGCGCCGTCATCACGGTGGGCCCCCGCGCCGTCGAAGGCGCGCACGCCCTGCTCGTCGACCACCGCACGGTCGGCCGCTGCGCCGCGGAACACCTCCTCGCCCGCGGCTGCCGCCGGATCGGCGTGGTCATGCCGGAACTCACCGCCCTGGAGTTCTACTCCCGGCCCCGCCTCGCCGGGGTGCGCGAGGCCGCCGAGGCCGCGGGCGCCGAGGTCAGGGAGCTGCCGCTGGCCTACGAGGAGGAGTCCGCCGCCCGACTGGCGGCGCGGTGGCGCGACTGGGGCCTCGACGGCGTCTTCGCCTTCAACGACGAGTACGCGATGCTGCTGATGGCAGCCCTGCGCGACGAGGGCCTCGACATCCCGGCCGACACGGCCATGGTCGGCGTCGACGACCTCGTACTGGGACGCCTTCTGCGGCCGCGCCTGACCACCGTCCGCATGGACCTGCCCTCCGGGCAGGAGCTGGCCGAACTGGTCGACCGCACCGTCCGCCACCCCGGCGGCTCACCCGTGGTGCGCGACCTGCTCGGCACCACCCTGGTGCCGCGCGAATCGAGCTGAGCGGCCGGGGCACGGGACGGGCGGGTGCGCCGTACGCACATCCGCCCGGCCGCGGGCCCTTCGGCCGTCCGGAGCGTCAGGCCTGCGGGCCCGCCCCGGCCCCCTTCTCCTGCTCCTGCGCCTCGGCCTCGGCGATCGCCCGGCGCACCTCGTCCATGTCCAGATTGCGTGCCTGGCCGATGACATCGTCCAGGGCGGCCTTCGGCAGCGCTCCGGGCTGGGCGAAAACGGCGACCTGATCACGGACGATCATCAGGGTCGGAATCGAGCTGACGTTGAACGCCTGCGCGAGCTCCGGCTGCGCCTCGGTGTCGATCTTGCCGAACACCAGGTCCTGGTTGGCCTCGGCGGCCTCTTCGTAGACGGGGGCGAACTGGCGGCAGGGACCGCACCAGGAGGCCCAGAAATCGATCAGGACGAACGCGTTGTCCGTGACCGTCCGGTCGAAGTTCTCCTTGGTGAGTTCCACGGTCCTCGTCATGGTGTCCCCTAATTCGTTCTGCGGGTGCTGGTACGTATACGGGTACCCGGGGTACCGCAGCTGACAACGGTGCGGGAACCCGGCGTATTCCGGCCGCGTACCCGTGTGGCCGCCGCGCACACCTCGGTTCAGACTGGCCGCATGACGCAGAGCGCGGAACGGGACGGATCCACCGCATACGACGTGATCGTGCTCGGCGCGGGCCCGGTCGGCGAGAACCTCGCCGACCGGGCCCGCGCCGCCGGACTGAGCACCGCGGTGGTCGAGAACGAGCTGGTGGGCGGCGAATGCTCGTACTGGGCGTGCATGCCGAGCAAGGCCTTGCTGCGGCCGGTGATCGCCGCGGCCGACGCGAAACGGGTTCCGGGCCTGCGCCAGGCGCTCACCGGCACCTTCGACAGCGCGGCCGTCCTCGCCCACCGTGACGCGTACACCTCGCACTGGAAGGACGACGGCCAGGTCAAGTGGCTGGACGGGACCGGCGCCCGCCTCTACCGGGGCCGGGGCCGCCTGGACGGAACGCGCAGGGTGACGGTCGTCGCCCCGGACGGCGGCCGTCACGACCTCACCGCCCGGCACGCCGTCGCGGTCTGCACCGGCAGCCGCGCGATGCTCCCCCCGCTGCCCGGCATCGAGGACGCCCGCCCGTGGACCAGCCGCGAGGCCACCAGCGCCGACCGGGTTCCGCCGCGGCTGCTCGTCGTCGGCGGCGGTGTGGTCGGCGTGGAGATGGCCACCGCCTGGCAGGCCCTCGGCTCCGAAGTGACCATGCTGGTACGCGGCGAACGGCTGCTCCCGCGCGTCGAGCCCTTCGCGGGCCAACTTGTCGCGGACGAACTGCGCCGGGCCGGGGCCCAGGTGCGTACCGGCGTCTCGGTCACCTCCGTACAACGGCAGGACGGCTTGGTCACGGTCGGCCTGGACACCGGGGAGAGCGCCCAGGCGGAGGAGGTGCTGTTCGCCACCGGCCGGGCACCGCGCACCGACGACATCGGCCTGGAGACCCTGGGCCTGGAGCCCGGGAGCTGGCTCGACGTGGACGACACCTGCCGGGTGCACGGCTTCGAGTGGCTGTACGCGGTCGGCGACGTCAACCACCGTGCGCTGCTCACCCATCAGGGCAAGTACCAGGCCCGGGTCGCGGGCGCCGCCCTCGCCGCCCGCGCCCGCGGCATCCCGCTCCTGGAGACCGACCGCTGGGGCGCCCACGCCGCGACGGCCGACCACGAGGCCGTGCCCCAAGTGGTGTTCACCGACCCCGAAGTGGCCGCCGTCGGCCTGTCCCTCGCCGAGGCGGAAGCGGCGGGCCACCGGGTACGCGCCGTCGATGTCGACCTGACCTCCGTGGCCGGGGCCGGTCTCTTCCTCGACGGCTACCGGGGCCGCGCCCGTATGGTCGTCGACCTGGACCGCGAGGTGCTGCTCGGCGCGACCTTCGCGGGACCCGGCGTCGCCGAACTCCTGCACGCGGCGACCATCGCGGTCACCGGTGAAGTCCCGCTGGAACGGCTGTGGCACGCCGTCCCCTCGTACCCGACCATCAGCGAGGTCTGGCTGCGGCTTCTGGAGAAGTACCGGGACGAGTGAGCGTACGAGACCCGGGCCCCGGTCACCTCAGCGGCGCTTCACCGCACGCAGCACCACGAACTTCGGGTCGCTCGCGACCAGTTGGCAGCCGCCGAACAGCCGCCGCAGCAGCGCGTGGTACCCGAGGTGCCGGTTGCCGACGATGCGCAGTTCGCCGCCGGTGCGCAGGGCCCGGTGGGCACTGGTGAACATCCGCCGGGCCGCGGCATCGGTCGTCGCTTGGTGGCTGTGGAACGGCGGGTTGCACAGCACCAGATCGAGACTCGCCGGAGAAAAGCCGGTGAGCGCGTCCCCGACCGAGAACCGCGCCCGCTCGTCGTCCGGCCCCAGGTTCTCCTCGTACGTGGCCCGCGCGGAGGCGAGTGCCTGGTACGACTCGTCCGTGAAGTGCACCCGCGCCCGCGGCTCGGTGAGCGCGACCGCGGTGCCCACGAGCCCGTTCCCGCACCCGAGATCGGCGACGTCCGCCTCCCCGAGCCCGTGCGGCAGCTGCCCGAGGAAGAACCGGGTCCCGATGTCGAGCCGGTCGGCACAGAACACCCCGGCATGATTGGTGACCCACCGGCCGGACAACACTCCGATGTCCTCGGGCAGCCGGTAGCGCAACGGCCAGGGATTCGGCCCCGGTGAGAGCCCCCGCTCCGGGCGGCAGAAGATCAGCCGGGCCTTGCGCTCCGCGAGCGAGGTCGTCGTCGGACCCAGGATGTCCTCGAAGAGCCGCAACGTGGAGGTGTGGATCTCCTTGACCATCCCCGTGCCGAGCACCACCGTCCCCGCGTGCACCGCCGGAGCCAGCCTGCGCAACTGATCCTCCAGCAGCCCAAGTGACTTGGGCACCCGGACCAGCAGCAGATCGACCTGCGCGGGCGGCTCGTCCCGCGTGGTGAGCAGGGTCGCCGCGGTGTCGTCGTACCCGGCCGCGGCGAGATTCGACTTCGTGGCCTCGCGCGCGAGATACGAGTCGGTGATCAGTACGGGCCCACGCTCGGCGAGCGCGGTGGTCAGCGCACCCCACCGGTCGCCGACGACCACGGGCGCCGTCTTCTCGGGCCCGTGCTCATCGAGGTGGCGCAGCAGATAGGCGTCGGCGGCGTCCCAGGCACGGAGCCGGTCGCGCGGATCCTCGGGAAACCGGCGAAGCGCCAGCTCACCCCAGGGGGTGGGAAAGGGGTCGTTCATCGTGCCGCCCAGGCTAGCCGAGCCCGGGGCGCGGACCCCGGTCGGCCGTCGGCCACTCAAGCTGTGGTGGCCGACGGCCCGGCGCCTCACTCGGGGAAATCGCCGCCCAGAACGGCGGCCATCCGCAGATACGGCGCCGCTTCCGCGTCGCGGCCCTGCCGCTCCAGCGTCCGGCCCAGCATCAGCCGCGCGTACCGCGCCACCGGGTCCCGCTCCACAATCTCCCGCAACTCCCTTTCCGCACGCCGCAGTTGCGCCGAGTGGTAGTAGGAGCGTGCGAGCAGCAGCCGTACGCCGTCGTTCTCCGGCTCCTGCGCACGCAGCCCCTCAAGGATGCGCGCGGCGTTCGCGTACTCCTTGGCCTCGAAGAAGAACCGCGCCCGCGTCCAGCGCTCGGCCGCGGCACCCTCGGTCCAGTAGTCGGGTTCCGTGTGCTGCTCCACACTGCGGTCCTGCACGTTCACTGATGCCTCCTCATGCGGCTCGACGACGGATCGCGATGTCCTCGCGATGAGCTCCAACACCCACCTGAGAACGCACATTCCCGTCGCCGCGAGCCCGCCGGGAGGGCGGCCGAGGCTCTACGCTGAGCGCATGAGCAATCTTGATCGCGAGGCGGTCCCCAGTCTGTGCGGCGGTCGCGGCTTCGTCGTCGCCGAACCGGTACGTGAACTGCTCAGCCCGCGCACGGTCAAGCTCGGCGAATCCACCGAGGTCCGGCGCCTGCTCCCGAACCTGGGCCGCCGCATGGTCGGCGCCTGGTGCTTCGTGGACCACTACGGCCCCGACGACATCGCCGACGAGCCCGGCATGCAGGTACCGCCCCACCCGCACATGGGCCTGCAGACCGTCAGCTGGCTGCACGAGGGCGAGGTGCTGCACAACGACTCCACCGGCAGCACCCAGATCATCCGCCCCCGCCAGCTCGGCCTCATGACCTCCGGCCGCGCCATCAGCCACTCGGAACAGAGCCCGCGCTCCCACGCCCGCCTGCTGCACGGCGCCCAGCTCTGGGTCGCCCTGCCCGACGCCGACCGCCACACCGATCCGCGGTTCGAGTTCCACGGGGATCTGCCGCGTGTGACGGCGCCCGGCCTCGACGCCACCGTGCTCCTCGGCTCCCTGGACAGCGCGGCCTCGCCCGGCACCACGTTCACCCCGATCGTCGGCGCCGACCTCTCGCTCAGCGAGGGCGCGGATCTGAACCTCCCCCTCGACCCCGACTTCGAGTACGCGGTCCTCGCCATGTCGGGCGAGGCCCGGGTCGACGGCGTCCCGGTACTCCCCGGCTCGATGCTCTACCTTGGCTGCGGCCGCCGCGAACTCCCCCTGAGCGCACCCTCCGACGCGGGCCTGATGCTCCTCGGCGGCGAGCCCTTCGAGGAGGAGCTGCTCATGTGGTGGAACTTCATCGGACGGTCGCAGGAGGAGATCGAGCAGGCCCGGGAGGACTGGATGACCGGCTCCCGCTTCGGTGAGGTGAAGGGGTACGACGGGGCGGCGCTGCCGGCGCCCGAACTTCCGGCGGTGCCGTTGAAGCCGCGGGGACGGGTGCGCTGACCTGCGGGAAGGGGTGGAGGTTGCGGACTGGTGGGCGCGCCTCGCAGGCAGTTCCCCCACCGGCGGCGCTACCGCAGCTCGAACTGCACGCCCGCTCGCTGGGCGACCCCGCGTAGTTGGGTCACCAGTGTGGCCGGCATCGGAATGCCGTCGCGGGTACGCTCCTCGCGCGCTCCGGCCTGCGGGTCACCGGCCACCAGCACCGGCGACTCCGCGTGCAGCGGCGGGGTCCGGTGCAGGAGGTCGATGGCATCGTCGAGGTCGTCCTCGAACGTGCCGGAAAGGCGGAAGAACGTGGGGTCCAATGCTAGGAAGAAGTGCCCGATGTTGTGCGGCGCGGCAGGATCATCACGTTCACGGATGGCAGGGAACGTCCCGCCGCACAGCGTCGCAGCGAGGATGTGGGCCATCATGCTGAGCCCGTAGCCCTTGTGACTGGACATCTCCGGAGTACCACCCAGCGGGGTCAACCCACCCCTGTCTTTCGCCTTGAGGATGCGCATGGCCTCGGCGGAGTCCTCTACCGCCTGTCCTTCCTCGTTCACGACCCAGCCGCGTGGCAATGGACGCTGGTGGTAGTCGTAGACCTTCACCTTGTTGACGGCAGCGGTCGTCGTGGCGATGTCGAGCAGGAAGTTCGTGTTGCGGCGGGCGGGCGCGGCGAACGCGAGCGGGTTGGTGCCGAGTCTGGGCACCACGGAGCCCGTGGGTGGGGCGCACGTGAGCTGTGCCGAACTCGTGACCAGCCCGAGAAGCCCTTCCTTCGCAGCGAGGTCTGCGTAGTAGCCGGCGGCCCCGAAGTGGTGGGAGTGCACCACCGACGCCACGCCGACCGTGTTCTCCTTCGCCTTACTGATTGCCGTGCGCATGGCGTACACGCCCGCCGGGTGCCCAAGGCCGCTCGCGGCGTCGATGAGCGCGGACGCGGCGTTCTCCCGCACGATTGTGGGTCGCGCCGCAAAGTCGATGCGTCCTTCCTGCCGATACTTCTCGTAAGCGATCAGCATCGATACTCCATGCGAGTCGATGCCCGAGAGGTCGGTGTCGACCATGACGTCCGAGGTGACTGCTGCCAGGTCGCCGTCCATGCCCCACGCGGTGAGAACGTCGACGATCAGCCGCCGCACCAGGTCAGCGGGAACTCCCATCACTTTCTCCTTCTGTGTCATCAAAGTGGTCAGATCGCCGCGGAGTCGCGTACGGAGCGGGCCAGATCGTCGTCGCCGAGGTGGGAGAACGCGTCCGCGGCGATGTGGGCGCCGATCTGCAGGCTCGACGTCGCCGCGGGTGAGGGCGCGTTGAGCAGGTGGATCGCCCCGGGTGTGCGGTCGATGACGAAGTCGTCGACGAGCTCGCCGGTGGCGGTGACGGCCTGGGCCCGCACCCCGCTGGTGTGGCGGCGCAGGTCCTTGGCGTCCAGCGTGGGGACGAGCTTGCGAACTTCTCGCACGTACAGCGGCGAGATCAGCGACCGGCTCATCTCGGCGACCCCGTAGCGCCAGTATCTCCGCGCGAGGCCGCGCAGGGCCGGGTCGCGCACCATGTCGGTGAGCATTCGTGGGTCGATGTCGCGCCACCGGTAGCCTTCGCGCGCCAGGGCGGGCACGGCGTTGGGGCCCACGTGCACGGAGCCGTCGAGCATGGGGGTGATGTGCACCCCGAGGAACGGCAGGTCCGGGTCGGGCACCGGGTACACCGGGTTGCTCACCACGTCCCTGCGACCGGGCCGGACCTCGGTGTACTCACCGCGGAAGGGCATGATCCGTACGGTGGGGGTGTGGCCGGCCGCACGAGCGATCCTGTCGCTGTGCAGGCCGGCGCAGTTGACGAGCACGCGTGCGCGGATCTCCGCGCCGGGAGTGTGGACCACCGTCCGCTCGCCGCCTGCACGAATCTGAAGCGCGGGTGCGTTCGTCCGCAACGTCGCGCCGAGCTCGGTCAGTTCCCCGGCCAACGCACGGCACACGTGAGCGAAGTCGGTCATCGCGGTCTCGGCGACCGCGAGTGCGGCGATCCCTGCGACATTCGGCTCCCGCTCGGCGATCTCGCCCCTGTCCAACCGCCGCACGGTGACCCCGTTGGCCTCGCCACGCTGGGCGAGCAGCTCAAGGCCCGGCAGCTGACTCTTTGCGGTGGCCACCACGATCTTGCCCGTGCGCTTGACGGGTACGTCGTGCTGCTCGCAGTAGCGGATCATGGCCTCGCCGCCGGCCCTGGCAAGGCGGGCCTTGAGGCTTCCGGGCCGGTAGTACAGGCCGCTGTGGATCACGTTGCTGTTGCGCCCGGACTGGTGGGCTCCCCATTGGTCCTCCTTCTCCACCACCGTGACGGTCCTGCGGGGATCGGCGCGCAGGACCGCCCTGGCCGTGGCGAGACCGACCACCCCTCCCCCGATGACGACGACATCGACAGCTTCGGACATCTTCCGAACCTCCATGAGCGCAGCGAATCACTGCGACTGTATACATTCGCTGCGTCTGCACACAAGGCGATACACTCCAGCAATGATCCCCGCGACCCGGAGCCACAACAGCGCCAACGTGATCGCCGACCGACTGCGCGCTTCGATCCGGCTCGGTGAGCTGCTCCCCGGCACCCGGCTCGTCCAGGAAAAGCTGGCGGCCGAGCTGCAGGTCAGCCGTATCCCACTGCGCGAAGCCCTGCACACCTTGGCTGCCGAAGGCTTGATCGAAGTACTGCCCCAGCGCGGCATGCACGTCGCGGAGCTGAGCCGGGCCGACATCGAGAACCTCTTCGAGCTACGCCTGCAGCTGGAACCAGAGCTGGCGGAGGAAATCGTGCGAGGCTGTCGGGACCGCGACGTCGACGAACTGCAGTCACTGGCCGACGAGATGCGCGCCAAGGGACCGGACGCCTCCGGCCGTGCCGCCCTCAATTACCAGTTCCACCGGCGCATCTACGAACTGTCGGAACGCAGGCTCTCCCTACGCTTCATCGACCAGTTGCTGCACCTCGTGGAGCCCTACAGCCGCCGCTGGGTGCACTCCGGACACGAACTCACACGCATCGACGACGAGCACGCAAAGATGGTCGAGGCGTTGCGCACCCATGACGCGGAACTGCTACGACAAATGATCGTCGCCCACGTCGAGGGTGCGCGTGACCATGTCCTCGGACATCATCCCGTCTGACAGCATCTGGAAGGTCTCCCCCTTCGGCGATCACCACGTGTACGGCAACGACGGACGCGCTTCTCCACCCGCGGCAAGGTCGTGACGACGCGGTGGTGGTGGGGGAGGGGGGACCCGGCGGCGGGTGTGGCCGGGGTAGATCTGGGGTTTCCCCGGCACGAGTGAGTGGCATTGCGGCCCGATTTCCGCGGCCAGGGGCGCTCCGTGACGGTCACGGTGACGTGGGCAGGGAGACGGGGAGGGACTGCTCGGTCCAGATGATCTTGCCCTTGGCGGTGTAGCGGGTGCCCCAGCGCTCTGTGCACTGGGCCACCAGGAACAGGCCGCGGCCGCCTTCGTCGGTGAACGCGGCGCGACGCAGGTGGGGTGCGGTGATGCTGCCGTCGGACACCTGACAGATGAGCGAGGTGTCACGGAGCAGACGGACCTGGATGGGCCCGGTGCCGTGGCGGATGGCGTTGGTGACCAGCTCGCTGAGCACCAGTTCGGTGGTGAACGCGGCTTCCTGTAGGCCCCAGTCGTTCAGTTGCCGGACGGCGGCCTTGCGCACGTCGGCGACGGCATTGGGGACAGCGGGCACGTCCCAGCTCGCGATCTGCTCGGCGGCCATGGCGCGGGCACGGGCGACCAGCAGGGCGATGTCGTCGTCGTTGCCGGCCGGCAGGAGAGCGCTGAGGGCGGCGTCGCACGTCTGCTGGGGAGAGCGGCCGGGGTGGGAGAGCGCACGGCGGAGGATTTCGAATCCGGTGTCGATGTCGCGACTGCGGGACTCGATGAGGCCGTCGGTGTAGAGGGCGAGTTGGCTGCCCTCGGTGATGTCGAGAACCAGGGTCTCGAAGGGGAGCCCGCCCACCCCCAGCGGTGGCCCGGCGGGGACTTCGAGGAACTCGACGGAGCCGTCGGGGTGGATGAGGGCGGGCGGGGGGTGGCCCGCGCGGGCCAGGGCGCAGCTCCGAGAGACCGGGTCGTAGACGGCGTAGAGACAGGTGGCGCCCACGATCCCGTCACTGTCGTCGGCCGAGGCCGTGTCGTGGTCGATGCGGCTGACGAGGTCGTCGAGGTGGGTCAGGAGCTCGTCGGGGGGCAGGTCGAGCGCGGAGAAGTTGTGCACGGCGGTCCGCAGACGGCCCATGGTGGCGGCGGCATGCAGGCCGTGGCCCACGACGTCGCCGACGACCAGGGCGACCCGCGCGCTGGACAACGGGATCACGTCGAACCAGTCGCCACCCACTCCGGCGCGTGCGGGCAGGTAACGGTGGGCGACCTCCACGGCCACCTGCTCGGGTGTTCCGCGCGGCAGCAGGCTGCGCTGCAGTGTCACGGCGGTGGTGTGCTCGCGGGTGTAGCGGCGGGCGTTGTCGATGGAGACGGCCGCGCGGGCGGCCAGTTCCTCGGCGACGGCCAGGTCGTCGGTCTCGAACGGCTCGGACTGGGGCGCGCGTGAGAAGGACGCGACCCCAAGGGTGACGCCACGGGCGCGCAGGGGGACGGTGATGAGCGAGGCATCGCCGCCTTCCGGTTCCGGGCCGTCGGCCCCCGGGGGCCGGGCGGGCGTTGCCGTGGGGTCCTGCACACCGGGTACGAGCACTGCTTTTCCCGAGTCGAAAGCTTGGGCCTGCGGCGTCGACGGACCGTGCCGGATCAGCTCGCCCACGGACCGTGGCAGGCTGTCCGCGCCCGCGCCCGCGCCCGTGTCCGCGGCCGCGACCCGGCGCAAGTGCGTGCTGCTGTCGGAGGGCTCCTCTCCGGCCAGCACGGACTCCACAAGATCGACGATGGCGGTGTCGGCGAACCCTGGCACCGTCGCCTCGGTCAGCTCCTCGGCGGTTCTGGTCACATCCAGACTGCTGCCGATTCGCGCACTGGCCTCGTTCAGCAGCCTCAGCCGGGTGCGGGCCACGTCGGCCTTGCCGGTCAGCGCCCGCAGTTCAGTGGTGTCACGGAGGGTGGCAACGCTCCCGTACCGGCGGACACGCCCCTGCGTGGGGCGGAGGTTGACGGCTAGTACCCGTTCTCCGGCGAGGTGGATCTCGTCGGTTGCCGATCGCCCGGAGGCAAGGAGGTCGGCGAGGGGCTCGTCCAGCCCGAGGTCGGTGACGGGACGGCCCTGCGTGCCGTCCGGCAGGCCGAGCAATCGCTGCGCCTCGTCGTTGGCCAGCAGCAGCCTGTGCTCGCCGTCGATGATGAGGACGCCTTCACGCACGGAGTGCAGAACGGCGTCGTGGTGCTCGTACATGCGGGTGATTTCCTGGGGCCCCAGGCCACGGGTCTGGTGCCCCAGCCGTCTGCTGACGAGCGCGACACCGCCGGTGGCGAGGAGCAGTGCGCCACCGGCGGAGGCGAACAGGACAGGAAGGTGCGCCACGCTCTCCGGCGCGATTCCCACGGCCACGACGCCGATGACCGATCCGTCACGATCCGTGACAGGCGCCAGCCCCTGAACCGCCTCACTGCTGAAGGGCCCGTCGCTGGACACCGTGTAGCTCTCACCGCGCAGGGCCCGCTCGATACTGCCCGGGTAGGACCGTCCGATCTGTGCCGGGTCGCGATGGGTGTACAGAATGCCCTGGGTGCTCACCACCGCGACGGACTCCGCGTCGGCCAGCGACCGGGCCTCCTCGGCGCGCGGCTGCAGGGACGCCGAGGGGTCGTCCCCGCCGAGCGCGGACACCGTTGCGGGGGAGTTCGCGAAGGTCTCGGACGCGGCCAGCGCCTGCTCGCGGGCGTGTTCCTGACTGTGCTGGACCGCGTTCCACACAAAGGTGCCCACTGCGCCCGCGAAGAGCAGCGACACGACCGCCACGAGCAGGATGAACACCTGGGTGGCCACGCTGCGCAAGCCCATGGCCGATCGCCAGCCCGACGCGTCCGATACACGGCCCATTTATCACGCTTACCACGTATCAAGTGGTTTGTCTTCGCCCCAGGGTGCAGCCCGCGACTCCGCTCTGGTCGGCCCAGCCGCGGAGGACAGCGTCCGCCCTGCGCAGGTGAACGTCATGTCCGGTTTGTCGTGTCGGGCCGTGGTGAGGGCGGCTTCGGGTTCCCACCCCAGCGCCGGCCGGCTGCGGAGTGCTTCTCGGTTGACGGCACAGCGTTCGTCCGTATGCGGGCCATGGAGCGTCTGTCGCATGGGGCGAGTGTCGCGATGCGGCTGCGTGCCGTGGTCTCCTCGGCACGGGTTCGCGCCAAGGAGACGACAGCATGTGCGGGCGGGCCTCACCTGACGTTGACCGTGGTCCAGGCAGCGGCCGCGGTCTTGTACTCCTGGCTGGTGGTGCCGTACAGATCCTTGGCCGCTCTCAGGGCGGCCGCACGGGCACCGGAGTAGGTCGTCGTCGAGGTCATGTAGACGGTCAGGGCGCGATACCAGAAGGCGGCCGCCTTCTGGTTGCCGATGCCGGTGACCTTGGAGCCGTCGTACGTAGGGCTGTTGTACGTGACGCTGTAGATGGTCTTGGCGCCGCTGCCCTCACTGGCGAGGTAGAACCAGTGGTTGCCGACGCCCGAGGAATGGTGCACGTCGAGCTTGCCTACCCGACGACCTCGGCGTCACCGTTGGAGCTGTTCGAGGCTCTGGAGCCGGAGTTGCGCTGGTGCATGCCGACAACAGCGGCAATCCGGATCTGATGGCGGCGGTCTGCGGATGAACGCCCGCTGCAGGAGGCGTTCTCCCCCCAAGCACAGCCCGCTGCATCCGTGTCTCGCCGAGGGGGAGAGGACATCAGCTCCAATGCCCGGGACTACCGGGTGTGTTACGGCCGCCGCAGCGGTGGCAGTGCGTCGAGGGTGGGGCGGATTGCGTGTTCCGCCTTCTCCGGGTACGCGAAGTCCTGCGCCTCGGCCACCTCCTTGGCCAGCCGGGCGAAGAGGTCGGCCGTCGCCTGTGCTGCCTGCAACATCCCGTCCACCGTGAAGTCGCCGAAGATCCTGGGCAGTTCGTCCCAGATCCAGGGCTGGGCCCACTGCCGCATGCGGGTGCCGCCGTACCAGATGTCGTGGCCGGTGCCCTGACGAGTCAGAGCATGCCACTCGATCATGGACTCCAACAGTTCTTTCGTGGTCCGGTCCCGTGCTTGCGCCACCCACAGCTCACCGCGGGCGAGGTAGCGCGGCAGGTGCGCCACTTCGAACCAGAACTCCGCGCACAGCTCTGCGAATTCCTCGGCGTCCGGCAGATCCACATCTGGCGTTCCTGGGGCGGCTGGCAGCTTCGCTGCCAGCCCGTCCCGGTCCAGCAGCACTTCGTAGCCCCGGACGTGCACGTCGTCCAGTCCGTCCGTGGCCATCTTCTCCAAGAGGTCGACTGGCACCACCTGGAAGTCGGCTTTCACGCCGCCTTCGAAGAACACCAGATGCGCCGGGTTCTCCCAGGGGCCCTCCAGCGCGACCTGCACCGCCACTGGGCCGAGTTCCAAGACCCAGTCGCCCTCCTCATAACTGTCGGGATCGGTGGTGTAGATCTCGATGTCGTGGTCGGAGAGAGCGTCCACTGTGCCGTCGTTGCGGGCGCGTGACCCGGTGCGGAGCACGGCCCGGACATCCTGCCGGTTGTGGGCCCAAGCCAGCACCCGGGTGACGATTCCCTCGTCATCTATGTGGATCACAGCCGTCATGGTAGGCGGTCCCGAGCCCCCGTTTGCGTAGCAACTGGCCTGGCGTCACGGTCACATGGCCGGACGAGTGGGCGCCGCCGTAGGTCGAGACCTCGGCGTAGAGGTAGTCGTAGTCCTTCTCGATGTCCCACCAGCCGTCGAGCTCGAGGGACGCCTTGGCCTTGCCGGCCAGGTCGATCGAGCGGGAGAGTGCGTTCTTGAGATCGTCGCCCAGGTCGCTCCACCACTGCTTGGAGCCCTGGTCAGGCTTCTTCTGCCGCTTTTCTGTCAGCGGTCCGACCGATGAAGAGTTCCACCGGGACGGAAGGGGCCCCGGCTTCCGGCAGCCGCACCAGCCACCGGCCAACTATTCGCACACCCCGGGAAATTGAGGGGAATGGGGGAACTACGGATGCCCGGGAGAAATGGTCTTGTCGCCCGGTCCCCCAGGATCCGGACCGCCGCCCTTCCCCTCAGCCTCCGGACCACCGGATTTCCCGGTCCCCGGACCACCGGCCTCCCCGGGCTCGGCCTCCACCCGCGTACCGGGATGGGCCAGAGAGCACAGGAAGGCGATGCCGCAGGCGATCGCCATGCCGTAGAACACCCACTGGTTGGCCTCGGCGAAGTCCATACGGATCGCCGACATCGCCTTCCGCATCACCGCCGCCGAACCGCCTCCGCCGGAGGGCTCCTGGTCGTCGGGATGTCCCGTGACCGCCTCCGCGATGCCGCGGGCCGTGTTGTGAGAGGCGCCCTCGGACAGGCCCTTCGCGGTGAGCGTTTCGGTGACACGGTTGGTGGTGACGTGGGTGAGGACGGTGCCGAAGACCGCGAGGCCCACACTCGCCGCGTAGTTGCGCACCGTCTGGGTGATGCCGGTGACCTCGCCGTACGAGGAGCCGACCGCCCGGTTGACCGCGTCGGTGGACGCGGGCGAGAGGAGCAGGCCGATTCCCGCGCCGGCCAGCGCGGCGTAGGGCCACTGGTCGTGGAAGGAGAGATCGGTCAGCTTGTTGGCCCACAGGGCGAAGCCGACCGTGGCGAGCGCGGTGCCGATCTTGAGTGCCGGGCGGGCACCCCGGGTGTCCAGGATCCTGCCGCCGCGCTGGGAGGCGAGCCCGAACCCGGCGAAGAAGTAGAGCATGTACAGCGCGGCCTGGTTGGGCGAGGCGCTCAGCGAGACCTGGGCGTACACCGACATGAAGAAGAACACCGGCACGAACGCCGTCATGGCGAAGAACAGCACCAGCATGTCCACCGTGAAGGCCCGGTCGTGGAAGACCCGGAAGGTGATGAGCGGGTCCGCCGCCCGCAGCTCGTACCGCCAGAAGAGGACCAGCACCACGAGCCCGCCGATGATGCATGCCCAGGTGGCGAAGCTGCTCCAGCCCCAGGCGGACGCCTGCTGGAGACCGAACACTCCGAGGCCCATGCCGACGGCCACCAGTACCGCGCCCGGTACGTCGAGCCGTTCGGGGCGGCGGGTGCTGGGAATGCGGGCGAGGGCGGTCAGTACCAGCGCGATGACGGCCACCGGCAGGTTGATCCAGAAGATCGCCCGCCAGGTCCAGTCCGTGAGCCAGCCGCCGAGCAGCGGGCCCACGGCGGTGAGCGCCCCGGACAGCCCGAAGAACAGGGCGATGGCCCTGCCCCGCTTGTCGACCGGGAAGACGGCGACCACCACCGCAAGTGCGGCAGGGAACATCAGGGCCGCACCCAGCCCCTGGGTGGCCCGGAAAATGACCAGCCAGGTCTGGGCGAAGTCGTTGTCCGGCACACACCCGCAGAGCACCGAGGAGATGACGAAGATCAGGGTGCCGATGACCATGATGACGCGGTGCCCCACGATGTCCGCGAGCCGCCCGCCGAGCGCGAAGAAGGCGGCAAGGGACAGCAGGTAGGCGTTGATGACCCACTGCATCCCGGACGAGGACAGCGACAGTTCGTCGACGATGCGGGGCGCGGCCACGCTCACGATCGTCTGGTCGATGAAGGTCATCGACACCGCGAAGAGAGTGGCCGCGAGCGCCAGAGCCTGATGCGGTCCCTCCCCGGCCACCGCAGCGGATCCGGAGTCGCCCCTACGGCCCGTTGTGTCACCCATGGGCCGATCCTGGCCCGGGGCCGCCGGGGGGTGCACGCTGGGTGGGCCATGTGGTTGGGCGCGGGGGGCAGGGGGCGAGGACATAGGGCGAGGACATAGGGCTCTAGGCAGGCACAAGGAGGACATGGACGGGCACCGTGCCCGAGTGGAGTTTCACGCTCCGCCTCGATCAGCCGCTGACTCCGGAGCAGGCAGACGCTGTCGACCACCGTGACGTGCATGCCTTCAACGAGCACCCCGACCAGGCTTTCAGGGTGACAGGCCGGCTGACCCACCCCTGTCCGCCGTGCGGATCCCGGCGCCTCCCCGGCCACGAGACACAGCGGCGGCTTGCGACAACACCCCTGGTCAAGACGCGGATCTCGACCGGTAGATGGGCAGCCGAGCCCCCTGCTAAGGTGCGCCGATGTCATCGGTCAAGCAGTTCCAAGTCACCTTCGACTGCGCGGAACCCGAGCGCGTCGCCCGCTTCTGGTGCGAGGTGTTGGGGTACGTCGTATCGCCCCCGAAGGGATTTGCCACTTGGGACGAATTCGATCGGTCGCGGCCGCCCGAGGATCAGGGCTCATGGTTCGCGTGCAGTGACCCCTCGGGCGTGGGCCCGCGCCTGTTCTTCCAGCGCGTTCCCGAAGGCAAGGTCGCCAAGAACCGGGTGCATCTTGACGTGCGAGTCGGTACCGGGCTCGTGGGCGCGGAGCGCCTGGCCGCGCTGGAGGCGGAATGCGCCCGACTGGTCCCGCTCGGCGCGGTACGCGTGCGACTGCTGGCGGATGACAACGATTCGTGCATCCTGATGCAGGACTTCGAGGGCAACGAGTTCTGTCTGGACTGACCCCCGGAGAGGGCGAGGTGGCAAGTCACCTCGCTTGACTCTCGGAGCGTCTACTTCACCTTGTACTCGCAGGTCTTGCTGCTGCCCGCCGACTGGTCCACGACGGTCTTTCCGTCGACCGTGATACGGCAGGCCGCCTGTTCCAGCATGCCGTCGGAGCCCTTCACCGAGCCCGGGACGACGGACACGAGCACGCCGACGCTCTGCTCCGCCTTGGTGAGGGAGAGGGTGCGGGTCAGCTTCCAGGGCAGGCTGACCCGTTCCATTTTGTTGCTGCCGAGGATGTACATCACCTGGGAGCTGCCCGAGCCCGGCACCTCCAGGGTGACCTCGCGCTGCACCTCACCGGAGGAGCCCGGCCCGCTGCCGGTGGAACCGCTGTCGGTGTCGTCGGAGTCCTTGTGCGAGGAACTTCCCCGGGACTTCGACTTGGACTTGCCGCTGTCGCCGCAACCGCTGAGGCCGGCCCCGAGACCGAACACCATGACCGCCGTGACCGTACCGGCCATCGCTCGCCGGACCCTCTCGCGCACCGCTGACTCCTTGTGATCGAAAAGCTGCGCCGTGATCCTAACCGGTGATCAGGAATGAGCGAACTCGCCTGACAGGCAGGGCAGTTGGTGCTCGGCGGCCGCTGCGGGGACGGTCCCTGCGGCCGCGACCTCAACGGGCGGCTCGGGGATGCCGCAGACGCCCGTCATGGACCTCGGCGATCCGGTCGACCGCTGTGAGGTGGCTGCGATCGTGCGTGACCAGGACGGTGGCGGTGGCCCGTTGCCGGGTGAGGCGGTTGAGCAGGGCGATGACGGCGGCGCCGCGGTCGTGGTCGAGGGCGCTGGTGGGTTCGTCGACCAGGAGGACGGTGGGGTCGTTCATCAGGGCACGGGCGATGTTGACGCGTTGGCGCTGACCGCCGGAGAGCTGGTGAGGGCGGCGGTGGGCCTGGTCGGACAGGCCGACCGCGTCCAGGAGTTCCAGGGCGCGCGTACGGGCCCTGGTCGCACTGCGGCCGTCGATTCGGGCCATGACCTGGAGCTGTTCGCCTGCGGTGAGGGCGGGCAGCAGGTTGGGCTACTGGAAGACGATGCCGATCTTCTCCCGGCGCAGGCGGGCGAGTTGGCCACGGCTGAGGCCGGAGGTGTCGGTGTCGTCGATCGTGACCGTACCGGTGTCGGGGGTGATCAGGGTGGCGGCGACGGCCAGCAGGCTCGACTTGCCGGAGCCGGAGGGGCCGACCACGGCGGTGAGTCCGCCTCGGGGGACGTCGAGCGTGACGTGGCTCAGGGCGGTCAGGCGGGTGTCGCCGTCGGGGTAGGTCAGGGTGATGTCGGCCAGGCGCAGGCTCATCGTGCGCTCCCCAGTGCGGTCAGCGGGTCGACGGAGGTGATGCGGCGGATGGGCAGGGCGGCGCCGAGGGCGCCGAGGAGCGTCATCACCGCCGCGGGGATCAGGACACCGGTGGGGGTGAGGAGGAACGGAACCTCGCTGTCGGCGAGGAGGGCGCCGAGGGCGACGGCCGTGCCGGTGCCGATCAGGGTGCCGCCGACGAGCAGGACGGCCGCCTGCCCCAGGGCGTCCTTGAGGAGGCTCGCGGTGGAGGCACCGAGGGCCTTGAGGACGGCGACATCCGCGCTGCGCTGGATGGTCCAGACGGTGAAGAAGGCACCGGTGACCAGGGCGGAGATGGCGAAGAGGAATCCGCGTATGAGCTGGAGAGAGCCGTTCTCGGAGGTGTAGGAGCCGATCGCGGACAGAGAGTCGTTCTTGGAGACGGTCCTGGTGCCGGCGGCTCGGTCGGCGGCGTGTGTGTCGGTGCCGGAGGTGGTGTTCAGCGCGATCACGGTCGCGGTTGGAACGTCGCCGGTGTCGTTCGGGGGTGCGGTCCTCTGCCAGGTGGTGAGGCTGGTCCAGATGACCGGGGTGTGGTTGAAGAAGGCATCGCCCTCGACGGCGGCGACCGTCAGTTTCCGCCCGGCCAGGGTGAAGGTGTCGCCGGAGGCGAGGCCGAGGTTGTCGGCGGCGGTGGTGGAGAGCACCGCGGTGTGTGCGTTGATCTCGTCGCTGTCGGGGAGCAGACGGGAGTCCGGCCGGACTCCGAAGGCGGAGATGCCGGTGCTCTTGTCACCGGCGGTGGCCTTGGTGGTGGTGATGCCCAGTGGTTCGGCGCTTGTGACGCCGGGAGTCGTGGCCCACCGTTCCCACTGCCGCGCGGTGACGGTGGAGTTGGCGTACGAGAGATCGTGTCCGCCGCTGGGCGCCTGGAAAGCGATGCTGTCGGCGGGCAGGCCGGTGAGGGCGGAGATGTTCTGCTGGCGCAGCCCGGCGGTCAGGCCGGACAGGAGGCCGACAAGCAGGGTGATGAGCACGATGACGGTGCCCATCAGGGCGAAGCGGCCCTTGGCGAACCTCAGATCTCTCCAGGCGACGAACACGGCTCTCGACTTGCCCTTTCCGGCGGTGGAAGCGGAATGCCCTCACCCTCGTCGTCGGCGCCCGGTCCGGGCATCCGGCACGGGAGGTCACTTCGCGGGCCGAAGGACAGCACACGGGTTGTAACTTTCGGGGGAGGCCGTCCCGGGCGCCGGTCCCTAGGCTGGAAGGCACTGTGAACGCCGCCCCCGCTGCCCTGACGCCGACCACCCGGGCCCTGGCCTGGTGCCTGCACCTGTTGTTCGTCGCCCTGCTCGCGCTCGCCGCGGTCCGGGCCGTCGTCGACGACCGCCCGCACGCCGGGGCGACCGTCGCCGTGGCGGCGGCGTGTGCCGCGGTGTACGCGGTCGGGCCGCTCGTGCCGCGTATCCACCGCTCGCGCCGGGCCGCGGCCGGATGGCTGGGCGCCGTCGGCGCCTGCTGGCTGGTGCTGCTGATCCTGTCGGCCGACGGGGTCTGGGTCGCCTTCCCGCTGTACTTCCTGCAGCTCCACCTGCTGCCGCGCCGCGCGGGCCCGGCCGCCGTGGCCGCGACCGCACTCACGGCGATCGCCGCGTACGCCGCGCACCAGCACTCCTTCGGCGCCGCCATGGCGATCGGTCCTGCCCTGGGTGCCGCGGTCGCCGTCGCGGTGGTACGGGGCTACCAGGCCCTGTACCGGGAGAGCGAACAGCGCCGACGACTCATCGAGGAACTCACCGCTACCCGCGCCGACTTGGCCCAGGCCCAGCACACCGCCGGGGTGCTGGCCGAACGGGAACGCCTGGCACGGGAGATCCACGACACCCTCGCCCAGGGCCTGACCAGCATCCAGTTGCTGCTGCGCGCCGCCGAACGCGCCCTGCCCGGCGCACCGGAAAGCGCCGCCCGTCATGTCGACCAGGCCCGCCAGGCCGCGGTGGACAACCTGGCAGAGGCCCGCCGTTTCGTCGCCGCTCTCACCCCGCCCGCCCTGGAAGGCGCCACTCTGTCCGGCGCGTTGGAGCGGTTGTGCGCCACCACCAGTGCCCGGCACCGGCTCGCCGCCCGCTTCCAGCTGACCGGTGACCCGGTGCCGCTGTCGACCGCGCACGAGGTCGCCCTGCTGCGCATCGCCCAGTCCGCCCTCGCCAACACCGTTCGCCATGCCGAGGCCACCACCGCCGAGGTCACCCTCGGCTACCTCGGCGACCACGTCACCCTCGATGTCGTCGACGACGGCAGCGGCTTCGCCCCGGACCAACTGCCCGCCCCCGACCCCGAGTCCGGCGGCTTCGGGCTGGCCGCGATGCGCGCCCGTACCCACGCACTCGGGGGCACTCTCACCGTCCGATCCGCCCCCGGCAGCGGCACCGCCCTCGCCGCCAGGTTTCCCCTGGCACCGCCCGCCGACAGCGAACCCGAGGCACGCCCGTGACCGACAACCCCATCCGGCTGCTCCTGGCCGACGACCATCCGGTGGTGCGGGCCGGACTGCGCGCCGTCCTGGAGACCGAACCCGGCCTCCTGGTGGTCGCCGAGGCCGCCACCGCGGAGGAGGCGGTCACCCGTGCCGCCCGGGGCGACATCGACGTCGTACTGATGGACCTGCAGTTCGGCAGGGGGATGGGGGGAGCCGAGGCCACCGCGCGGATCACCGCCCGGCCGGACGCCCCCCGCGTGCTGATCGTCACCACCTACGACTCCGACGCCGACACGCTGCCCGCCATCGAGGCCGGCGCCACCGGCTACCTGCTCAAGGACGCCCCGCCCGCGGACCTGGCCGCCGCCGTACGCACCGCCGCCCTCGGCCGCACCACACTGGCCCCCGCCGTCGCGGACCGCCTCATGAACCGGCTGCGCGCCCCCGGCACCGCCCTGACCCGGCGGGAGACGGAGGTCCTCGTCCTGGTGGCCGAGGGCCTGTCCAACCAGGTCGTCGCGGGACGGCTCCACCTGACCGAAGGCACCGTCAAATCCCACCTCGCCCGCGTCTACGCCAAGCTCGGTGTGGACTCCCGCACCGCCGCGGTCGCGACCGCCATCGATCTCGGTCTCATCCGCCGCTGACGACGACGTCCGCATCCCAGGGACGCGGGGCGGGCGTCCGCCCGGTTGGCCCCTCCCCGGACCGCGATGTTCACTGGTCGGAGGGGGCGGGCGTGGGCCGAGGACGTTCCGGAGCCGGGAGGTGCCGATGGACCCGGTGCGGGCGCTGGACCGAATCGCCTTCCTGCTGGAACGGACGTTGGCGGAGACCTATCGGGTACGGGCGTTCCGTACCGCGGCCGCAGCCCTCGCCGAACTCGCGCTGGACGAGGTCGCGCGCCGGACCGAGGACGGCACGCTCGTGCGGATCAAGGGAGTGGGGCCGAAGACGGCCAAGGTCGCCGAGGAGGCGCTCGCGGGCAGGACGCCGGACTATCTGGAGCGGCTGGAGGCCGAGGCGGCGACGCCGCTCGCCGACGGTGGCACCGCACTGCGCGCCGCCCTGCGCGGGGACTGTCATCTGCACTCCGACTGGTCGGACGGTGGCAGCCCGGTCGACGTGATGGGGCGTACCGCGGCGGACCTCGGCCACGCGTGGGCGGTGCTCACCGACCACTCGCCCACGCTTAAGGTCGCTCGTGGGCTCGACGCCGACCGGCTGCGCGCCCAACTCGACCTGGTGGCACGGCTCAACGAGGAGTGGGCACCGTTCCGGCTGCTCACCGGGATCGAGTGCGACATCCTGCCGGACGGCTCGCTCGACCAGGAGCCGGAACTGCTCGAACGACTCGACCTCGTCGTCGCCTCCGTCCACTCGAAGCTGCGGATGGAGAGCCCGGCCATGACCCGGCGGATGCTGCGGGCCGTGCGGAACCCGCTCACCGATGTGCTGGGCCACTGCACCGGGCGCCTGGTGACCGGCGGACGCGGCACTCGTCCCGAGTCGCGGTTCGACGCGGAACAGGTCTTCGCCGCCTGCGCCGAGCACGGCACCGCACTGGAGATCAACAGCCGCCCCGAACGCAAGGACCCGCCCCGGCGTCTGCTGCGTCAGGCGCTCGCCGCCGACGTACTGTTCGCCATCGACACCGACGCGCACGCTCCCGGCCAGCTCGACTGGCAGATCATCGGGTGCGCCCGGGCGGAGGAGTGCGGGGTGCCCGCCGAGCGCGTGATCAACACCTGGTCCGCGGACCAGCTCCTGGAGTGGACCCGCACCCGGAGACAGCCCGAGCGCGTCGGGTGAGCCACCGGCTTGCGGCTCGCGCGGTCTCGTTCCCGGGGCCCGCCCTTCCGGCTCTGGTTCCGTACCCCGCCCCGGTTTCCGTCCGTGCCCCCGACCGGCTCAGCGAAACGCGCACGCCGCCCGCCGAACTGATCAGCTGACCGGAGACTCAGTACCCCTACGAGGGAGCTCAGCATGGCGATCGTCGCGGTTTTCGATATGCCGGGGATGACCCAGGCACAGTACGAGCAGAGCGCGGAGATGGTGGCGGGCCGGCCCGGCCCGGTCAAAACCCCCGCCGACTGGCCGGTGGCCGGTCTGCTCTCGCACACCTCCGCCCCCACCGCCGACGGCTGGCTCGTCGTGGACGTCTGGGAGTCCGAGGAGGCGTTCCGGCAGTTCGGCGAGAGGATCATCCCGATCCTGCGCGAACTCGGGGTCCCGGACGTGGAGCCGCGGGTCTATCCGGTGTTCTCCATGGTTCCTCGCTGATCGGTACGGTCCACCGAGGGCGCCGTACTCGGCGGAGTGCGCTACGGACGTGGTCGCCTCTCAGGACGCGACCGCGACCGCCGTCCAGGCCGCGGCGACCGTGTTCCGCCTCCGCGCTCTGCTGCCCGTAAGGGTCCGTGGTGGACACGGGCCGGCCGCGGTGCGCTCCCGCCGTTCCTCGGCCCCTTGCGGTCGGGGACCTTCTCGTAGAAGTCCCAGGCGTGCGATTCCTTATGCGACGCCCGCGGCGGCGCTCTGGGCGTTCCGCGTCGTGCCGTTCCCCCAGACGTTGCCGTCCTCCTTGAACAGCATGCCCTTCACGTGCCGTACGCGTACGCGATCATGAGCCGTACGCGTACGCGCGGGCACCCAACGAGTAGGCATCCGGGCCGAGTTCGTGGCTGCGGGGCCGGGCCTTCCGTGACCCGGCCGATCGCGGGGTCAGCGCGCCAGGCGCTCCGTCCCCTCGTCGCTCTGGCGACGGGCGAGCCAGGCCTCCGTGATGTGGGCCTGCATGGCGGCCGCCGCGCCCGCCGCGTCGCCCGCGGCCATCCGCTCGAAGATCTCGCGATGGCCGCGGTTGGAGTCGACGCAGTCCGAAGTGGTGGGACTGCCCACGTACTTGGCCGCGTCGGCGGCCTGCAGTTCCAGGGAGTGGACGACGCCGCGGGCGATGCGGTTGCCGGAGGCCTTCATGATCAGGTCGTGGAACTCCTTGTCGCGTGGCATGTACGTGGGCCAGTCCGTGACCAGGGTGTCCATCAGGTCGACCAGCGCGCCGAGTTGACGCAGCCCGGCCTCGTCGAGGGTGCCGGTGGCCACGAAGACCATGTCGGCTTCCAGCAGGCGCCGGGTGACGACAAGGTCGTCCAGGACCGACGAGCCCGGATCGGTGCTGATGGTCGCGGCCAGCACCTGTGCGTCGAGCAGATTCCACGCGTCGCGCTCGGTGACCAGGGTTCCGGAGCCCTGCCGTACCCGGACCAGGCCCTTCTCCTGGAGCATCTTCACGGATTCACGGATCACGGTCCTGCTCACCGAGAACGTCTCGCACAGTGACGGCTCGGTGGGCAGGGCGCTCCCCGAGGGATAGACGCCGGAGACGATCCGCTCGACCAGTTCCCGGGCGACGGCCGTGGACAGACCGGCCGGTCGCCGCGTCCACGCGGGTGTCGCCGCCGAACCGTCTGCTGGTGAACCGATACTCACGGTGACAGGCCTCCCGCATTCTCTGCTGTGACGATCGCGTTCTCGCGAGCTCGCGGAATCCATCATACGAATGACGTTGACGACAGTCGTCATACGACTTATGTTTCCCGGGAACTTGGCTGTCCGTACTCGGAGGTACCAGTGCAAAACGATCAGATCCGTCCGGTGGCGCAGCCCCCGGAACCTTCCGGGAGTGCGGCGCCCTCGTTCCCCGAGCCGCCTTTCCGGCACTTCTCACTGCGGGGCGCCTTCGCGGTCTTCGGACCCGGCGCGGTGTTCGCGTCCATTTCCATCGGCGGCGGCGAGACGGTCTTCGCCGCACGCGGTGGCGCGGTGTTCGGATACGCGATCATCTGGGTGCTCGTCCTGGGCGCGATACTCAAGGGCGCGATCATGTACGCGGGCAACCGCTACGCGGTCCTGACCGGCGAACACCCCATGACCCGATGGGCACGCACCGTCCCGGGACCGCGCGGCTGGTACCCGGCGGTGCTCGGCGGCCTCGCCATCCTGTCGTTCCCCACCGCCGCGGCCGGAGTCTCCCTGATCGTCGGTGACTACGCGGCCTCGCTGCTCGGCGGCACCGGCGTGCTCTGGGCGACGATCATGCTGGTCGTGTGCTGTGTCCTGTCCTGGATCGGCGGTTATCAGTTCCTGGAGCGGGCCCAGACGGCGATCGTCGGTGTGATGCTCGCCGCCATCCTGGTCTCCGTCTTCTGGGCACGGCCCGACTGGCTCGGCGTACTCGGCGGATTCCTGCCGCAGATGCCCAAGTTCGAGGGCTGGCTGTCGACTTCCTACCCCTCGGTCGCCGAACGGCCCGTATGGGTCGAGGTCGTGATGTACATGGGCGGCATCGGCGGCGGTGTCTTCGACTTCATCGGCTACACCGGACTCCTGCGCGAGAAGAAGTGGGGTCTGCTCGGCCGCGAGGAGGTCAGCGCGCTCGAGGCGCGGTACGACGCCACGCCCAAGGGGGAGTACCTGCCGCTGCCGACGGGTGAGAAGGAGATCGCCAAGGCGAAGTCCTGGACGCTGGTACCGCTCGGCGACGTCCTGCTGTCCTCGGCCGCGATCGTCGTCTTCACCGCGGCCTTCGTCATCAACGGTGCGAACCTGCTGCACGACAAGCAGCTCGTGCCCGCCGACGACAACCTCCTGTCCAACCAGGCGAGTTTCCTCGAAGTGCTCTGGCCGGGCCTCGTCTATCTGTACTACGTGGCGATCTTCTGCGCGTTCTTCGGCACCCTGCTCGCGCTGTGGGAGGTCTACTCGACGACCGCGCACGAATCCGTCGCCGCGCTCAGCCGTACCGTGCGCAAGAAGGGACTCGCGTCCACCAGGCGCTGGGTCTACCCGTATGTGCTCGTGGCGTCGCTGCTGCTCGTGTGGACCGGCATCGACCCCGTCGTACTGCTCACCCCGACCTCCCTGGTCGGTGGCGTACTCGGCGTCGGCACCATGGCCTTCGCGATGGTGTGGACCGAACGCAAGGTGTTGCCGCCCGCCTACCGCATGCGCGGGCTGGGACGCTGGTTCCTGCTGCTCTCCGGTGCGGTACTCACCGCCTTCGGTGTGGTGGCGATCCTGCAGCAGATGGGAGTACTCAAGTGACCGGCATCAGGATGCGATCCGTGTTCCGCCGTGGCTTCGCCTGGCACTGGGCGGTGGCCGCGCTCTCCTTCACCGTGCTGTCCGTACTGCGGGTGGTGGACGGTCAGGGCCGTACGGCGGCGGGCTTCGCCGCACTGGCCGCGGTGGCCTTCGCGCTCACCGCCTTCCGGACCCGTACGGCGAGGACCGGCGACGGCCCCGAGCGGGCGCCCGCTGCCGCCGCCGTCGCCGGAGGCGAAGCGGAGCGGCTGCGGCGCACGCACGACGTGTACCGGTCGCGGCTCTCCGGCTGGCGGGCCATCGGCGTCGCCGCGGTGCTCATGGGCGCCGTCGGGATCGCCTTCTTCCCGCTGCTGACGCTGGTCGCCGCGCCTGCCGCGCTGACGGCAGTGCTGAAGCAGCGTCGGTACGCGCGGGGCCACCGTGCCCTGGCCGCGGAACTCGGGCGACGGGGCGTGGCCGTGGCCGCGTGACGGAACTGGTTGTGGGAAGGGCCCAGCCGCCGGTGGTGCTGTGCGACGCACGGCACCACCGGCGGTTTTGTCTGTCCGAGGACGACTCGGCACGGCCGAGCGCGACGGAACAGTCGGGGCCGACCGGGGCCGCGGTGGGTCAACCGGCACCGGCCGGGCCGGGGGAGAGCGACCGACACGGGCCGGGCCGGGGGAGACACCGGCACCGCCGGGGCGGGGGAGACCAATCGCGGCCGGCCGGGACCAGGGAGGTCAGCCAAGACCGACCGGGTAACCCGGGAACAGCCGAGAGCCGCGAGGGAAGGCGCGAGTACAACCCCGAACAGCCGTGCGCGGCGGGCCGACCACTGTCGGAACCCGCCGCGCACGGCCTGGTGGGGAGGGGGACCTCAGCCGCTCGTCATCACCCCGTCGACCCTGCGCGGCACACCGGCGCAGTCGTCCCGGAGCTCGACGGGCAGAAGCGACGTGGGGGCGTCCTGCCAGGCCTGCGGGCGCAGGAAGCGGCGCATGGCGAAGACGCCCACCGAGGTGTGGACGGAATTGGTGGCGGGCCAGGGGCCGCCGTGGTGCTGGGCCCAGGAGACACGGACCCCGGTCGGATAGCCGTTGAAGACCAGCCTGCCCGCGGCGCGGGTCAGGACCGGCACCAGCCCGGCCAGGAGTTCTTCCTCGTGGGGCTCTGCGTGCACCGTCGCCGTCAGCGAACCGGGCAACTGGGCGAGGGCGGAGCGCAGGGCCTCGTCGCCGTCGTGGCGGACCACCACGACGAGCGGGCCGAAGCACTCCTCCAGTACGGCGCCGAGGGAGTCGGCGTCGGTGGTGAGCACCTGCGGCGTGACCGTGCAGCCCTCCCCGTGCACGGCCCCGCCCGAGGCGACCGCCGTCACGGCGTCGGTGGCGGTCAACCGCTCACCGGTCTTCGCGTACGAGTCGGCGATGTGGCGGTTGAGCAGCACCTGTGCCGGTACCTCGGCGACGGCGCTGCCGAGCAGTTCGACGAGCCGGTCGCCCGGCGCGCCCGCAGGGACGAACACCAGACCCGGCTTGGTGCACAGCTGTCCCGCCGAACCGGTGACGGACTGCGCGAGTCCCGCGGCGATGGCCTCGGGTCGTGCCTGTGCCGCGCCCGGGGTGACGACGACCGGGTTGAGGCTGCCGAGTTCGCCGTAGAAGGGGATGGGCTCCTCGCGGGAGTTGACGATGTCGAGCAGGGCTCGGCCGCCGCGCGGGGAGCCGGTGAAGCCGACCGCCTTGATCCGCGGATCCGAGACCAGGGCGATGCCCGCCTCCCGGCCGAAGACGATGCCGATCGTTCCTTCCGGGGCGCCGGTGTCCGCGACCGCGGCCCGTAGCGCCTCGTACGCCGCTTGCGAGGTCAGCAGATGCGAGTCGTGCGCCTTGACGACGACCGGGCAGCCCGTCGCCAGCGCCGAGGCGGTGTCGCCGCCGGGCACCGAGAAGGCGAGCGGAAAGTTGCTCGCGCCGAACACGGCGGCCGGGCCGAGGGGGATCAGCATGCGCCGGATGTCGGGTGCGGCTCCGAGCGGTGTGTCCCGCGCGTGGTCGATGGTCGCTTCGAGGTGGCCGCCCTCGCGTACAGCCTCCGCGAACAGCCGCAACTGGAAGGTGGTACGGGCCAGTTCGCCGCGTATCCGTGCCTCGGGCAGGCCCGTCTCGGTCATCGCCGTCGTCACCAGGACGGACTCGGCGAGTTCCAGGCGCGCGGCCATCGCGTCGAGCAGTGTGGCCCGGTCGTGCCGGTGCATGGCGGCGAGCAGCGGGGCCGCGCGGTGGGCGTCCGCGACCACCCGCGCCACGTCCTTCGGGGAACTGCGGTGCAGCCCGGTCGGCGTCGTGGTTCCGGTGCGCGGGTCCGTCGAGACGAGCGGGGCGGTGCGGTGGGGGTCGGTGGTCACAGCAGTCCTCTCCTTGCCAGATTGCGCATGAGGTCGGCGGCGCCGAAGGTCCACGGCTCGCACTTCTCGCTCGCTTCGACCCGATTGACCAGGCCGCCGAGCGACTCGGTGGAGATCCGTACGAGGTCGCCGCGGTGGTGGGTGAAGCCCATGCCCGGCTCGTCGCGGTCCGCGGTGGGCGCGAACATCGTGCCGAGGAAGAGCACGGCTCCGTCGGGGTACTGGTGGTGCGGTCCGGTCAACTGGCCGACGAGTTCCTCGGGATCGCGGCTGATGGCGCTCAGCGAGGAGGTGCCGTCCATGGTGAATCCGTCGGTGCCCTCGACCCGGAGGCGCACGGTCGCCTCCCGTACGTCGTCCATGCCGTACGTCGCGTCGAAGAGCCGCAGGAACGGGCCGATCGCGCAAGAGGCGTTGTTGTCCTTGGCCTTGGGCAGCAGCAGCGCGGAGCGGCCCTCGATGTCCCGCAGGTTCACGTCGTTGCCGAGCGTCGCGCCGACGACGGCTCCACGGGAGGTGACAGCGAGGACGACCTCGGGCTCCGGGTTGTTCCAGCGGGAGCAGGTGAGAACACCGATCTCGGCCGCGGTGCCGATCGCCGACAGGGGCTGGGCCTTGGTGAAGATCTCGGCGTCGGGGCCGATGCCCACTTCGAGGTACTGGCTCCACAGCCCCTGTGCGACCAGGATCTCCTTCAGCCGCGCCGCTTCGGGCGAGCCCGGGCGGACGCGGGTCAGCCGGCCGCCGAGGGCGTCGAGGATCGCCGTACGGACCTCCTCCGCCCCGGCGGCTTCGCCGCGTACCCGCTCTTCGATGAGCCGTTCCAGCATCGAGTCCACGAAGGTGACGCCCGCGGCCTTGACGGCTTGGAGGTCAACGGGTGTGAGCAGCCAGGGGAGTTGAGGGTCGCGCGGGGTGGCCGCGGTGTTGGCGAGGACGTCGGCGAGGGGCGCGACGTAGCGCCGCGGCGCTGCGGCGACGGCGGCGGCCGGATCCGGCTGCTCGCACAGGTCGCGGACGGTGGGGAAGGCCGCGGTGATGTCGTGCAGCGCACCGTCGCGGACGGTTACGACCGCCGGCCCTGCCTCTGCGGAATCCCATATCCGTCCGACCAGGGTGCCGCGGGTGCCGTCGACGGGAAGCGTCTCGTCGACATCGGCGGCCCGAGCCGCGAACGTTGCCGCATCTGCGGTGTCCGCCGCGGATGGGGTGTCTGCGGTGTCTGCGGTGCTCATGCTGATCTCCCGTCAGGTCCGGGTGAAGTGGGGTGGGCGCTTCTCCGCGAAGGCCCGTCGGCCTTCGGCGGCGTCGGCGGTCGCGAAGCAGACGGCCTGTACGTCGCGTTCGTAGGAGACGGCCTGGTCGAGCGGCATGTTCACGGCCGCGGACAGATTGGCCTTGGCGGTCTCCACCGCGACCGGGGCCCGGGCGGCGATGGTGGCCGCGAGTTCGAGCGCCCGCGGAAGCAGGGCCTCGGGCTCCAGTACCTCGCTCACGAGCCCCCAGTTCAGGGCGAGTTGGGCGTCGACGGGATCGCCGGTCATCAGCATGAGCGCGGTGTTGCCGGTGCCGATGGACGCCGCGAGCTGTGCGGACATGCCACCGCCGCCGATCCAGCCGAGCTTCACCTCGGGCGCGGCGAACTTCGCGCGGACCGAGGCGAGCCGGATGTCGCAGATCAGCGCCGTCTCCAGGCCGCCGCCGAGGGCATAGCCGTTGACCGCCGCGATCAGGGGCTTGCGCAGTTCCTTCAGCGCGTCGCAGTAGTCCCGGCGGTTGCGGAAGTCCCAGGGGGTGGCGTACCTGTCGAGTTCGGCGATGTCGGAGCCCGCGCAGAACGAGCGGTCCCCGGCGCCGGTGAGCACCACCGCGCGGATCTCGTCGTCCGCGTTGCAACGGCGGGCGAGTTCCGACAGGGCGTCGGACATCTCCCGTGTCACGGCGTTCAGTTTCGCGGGACGGTTCAGGGTGAGGACGCCGACCGGTCCGCGTTGCTCCCAGAGCACGTGGCCGTCTGCGTGGGCGGATGTCGTCATCGGGTGGCCTCCTGCTTGCCGGTGGTGAACAGCTCGTCGAGACGGCGCAGTCCGGATGCCGCGGACGTCCTGCCGAGCACGACCTCGCGGACGACCTGTGCCCCCTCGGTCTGGAACCGGATGTATCCGGCGTGCCGAGGCCGTACCCAGGCCCGCGAGACGGTTTCCCGGGTTCCGGAGTAGAAGCCACCGGCGGCCCGGTCGACCTGTTCGGAACGCCAGGCTGAGGCCATCGCGGGCTGCCCCGCGTGGACGGGGATGAATTCCTCCTGCGTCTGCGGTGAGAGCAACTCGCGCAGGTGGGCGAGGAGTTCGGGCGTGGGGTCGCAGCGCCGGGTCAGCGCGAGTCCGGTGCCGCCGAGAGTGGAGCCGGGGCGGCCGTCCGGGGTCAGGCGGGGCGCGTCGGTGAAGGTCACCCGTCGTTCGAGGCCGGGGGAGGCGTAGTTGACGTACCCGTACACCAGGGGGCAGTGCGCGAGGGTGTCGTCCTGCGTCATGGTGCCCAGCAGGGCGATCGGGTTCATGGTGTGGGAACGCGCGGGCGCCCTGCCCGCGAGCGCCGTCATGAGTTCCAGCGCACGGCGACCGGTCGGCTCGCTCACGAACCCCGGTGCCCTGGTACCGGGTTCCTCGCCGAGGGCGACACAGACCGAGGCGAAGGTGAGCAGCGCGTGCGGACCGGCCAGGGACAGCGCGACCGGTGCCCGCGCCGCGAGTTCGACCACCTCCCGCCACAGGGTGGGCGCGGCACCGGCCAGGTCCAGGCGGGTCGCCGCGACCTGAGTGGCGGCGTCCAGCGGCAACGCCCAGAGGTGACCGTCGAGTTCGTACGACGCGAGACTCGGGCCCGACGCGCCGCGCCGCCAGGACTCGACCGTGTCCGGGTCGAAGAGCTCGTCGAGCGGGCGCAGGCACCGGTGCTTCAGGGCGTCCCCCAGGTGGGGGTGGTCGAGGACGATCACGTCGTATTCCTCGGCCAGTTGCTCGATCGGTGTGGACTCGAAGCCTTCGAGCGGGTGGGTGTCCCACACCAGCTCCAGACCGTTCTCCGTGGCTGCTCGTGCCGCCGCGACCAGTGCGTCGCGGCCGCGCGGGTGATCCCAGGTCAGACCCTTGTGGCTCATCACCCGCTCACCCCCGTGACGTCTCGGCGACGACACCGGTGCGCAGCAGGGACCGGATCTCCTCGGGAGTGAGCCCCGCCTCCGCGAGGACCTCCGAGGTGTGCTCGCCGATCAGGGGTGCGCCCCGGTCGATGCGTGCCGGAGTGCGCGAGAAGCGGTAGGGGAACCCGGGCGTGGTGACCCGGCCCTCGGTGGGGTGCTCGTACTCCACGAAGGTGCCGTTGTGGCGGATCTGCGGGTCGTTGACCAGCGCCTCGTAGTCGTACACGGGTCCGGCCCACAACCCCGCCTCGGCCAGCGCGGCCAGCCACTCGGAGGTGGTGCGGGTGCGCAGCCGCTCGGCCGTCGCGCGGTGCACCTCGTCGCGGTGCGTCCAGCCGTGTACCTCGGAGTCCATCTCCAGGAAGGACTCCTCGCCGATCACCTTGCCCAGCGTCGGCAGGTCGGGCATGGCGAGTGCCAGATAGCCGTCGGCGGTCTCGAACGTGCCGTACGGAGCCCGGATGTACACATGCGCGTGCGGCTCGGCGCTGCGCTGCTGCGGCACGCCGCCCGCGGTGTACACCGAGAGTTCCTGCATCTGGAGTGTGGTGATCGCGTCGAGCATGTTCACCTGCACCAGCTGTCCCTCGCCGGTGCGTTCACGGTGCAGCAGCGCGGCGAGCACGCCCTCGAAGGCGGTGGACGCCGTGACGGCGTCGACGAGGTACTGGCCCGCGGGCATCGGGGGCTGGCCGTGCCGTCCCGCGGAGAGCATCGCCCCGGACTTCGCCTGGAGCAGCAGGTCCTGCCCGGGCAGGTTCCGGTCCGGTCCGTCCTCGCCGTAACCCGACATCGACACGTAGACCAGGGCCGGGTTGATCGCCGCGAGCGTCGTGTGGTCCACGCCCAGCCGCTCGGCCACCCCGGGGCGGTAGTTCTGCAGGAAGACGTCGGCGCTCGCCACCAGCCGGAGCAGCAGGGCCTTGCCCTCCGCGGTCTTCAGATCGATCGCGAGCGAACGCTTGTTGCGGTTCAGGGAGAGGAACGAGACATTGACACGGTTGCCGCGCGCCCCGCCGGCGGCGGCATGCCGCTGCCATTCGCCCGTCACCGGCTCGATCTTGACGACGTCGGCGCCGAGGTCGCCCAGGCGCTGGGCGGCAAAGGGTCCGGCCATCGCGATCGAGCAGTCCAGGACGCGATAGCCCTTGAGTATCTGTGGTGTGGTGCTCATGGTGCCTTCCTTGCGCGGCGGTTCACTCGGGCTGGTCCGCGACGGCGCGGATCCGGGCGCGTGCGGCTGCGGTGGCGTCCACGCCGTCGAGCACGCGTAGCGAGGTGGTGTACGTACGGGACTCGCCGTGCTCCAGCCAGATCATCGATCCGTCGTCGCGGGCGGCCGCGTCCCCGGCGACGTGGTGCGTCGAGGGTTCGAGGCCGACGGCGTACTGGCCGCTGCGCAGGTTCTGCCACTCGAAGAAGTGGGGCATCGCCGCGGAGTCCCAGGCGACCTCGACGCCGAAACCGCCTCCGGGGCCGACCAGCGCGACACGGTGACGCCCGTCCCGGTCGGGGACGAGCCGGTGCTCGAAGACCTGCTCGACGAAGCCGGGCCGCGGGGCGGGCAAGTGCCGGTAGGAAACGCCTTGTTCGCGCACCGAGTCGCTCTGCCAGAGCGTGCCGGAGATCGGCGCGAGGAACTCGGTGCCCTCCTCGACCAGCGGCCAGCCGAAGTTGAGGTGGTACAGGAACATGTGCGGCGTCCGCTCGAAGCCGAGGTTGTCGACGACGTCGCGCAACCGGATCTCCAGTCCGTCGAAGTCCACCTCGACGGTCCGGGTCAGGCGCAGGTGCTCACCGAAGGACGTCGCCTGCACCATCTCGCCGCGCACCCGCAGCACACAGTGGTCGCCGTCCCACACTTCCCCTGCTTCGAGCAGGCGGCCCGGGACGGCGGTCAGCCGTCCGTGCAGACCGTGCCGGACCGTCTGCCTGGGCGGGTACCCGTACCCCGACGCGTCCACCTCGCCGCCGAACAGGGTGTGGTCGAGTCCGCCCGAGACCAGCAGTCCGTCGAGCGCCCGCAGCCAGGACAGCCCGTCCTCGTCGTTGTGCTCGTGCAGCCCCGGGTGGCGGAAGCCGTTGCCCGAGCGCCAGCCGAAGGGGACGCCGCGGAAGCGGGCGGCGCCGAGGTCCATGGCACGGTCGACCAGGACGTCGACTTCCAGGCCCGCGGCGGTGCGCAGTTCGACGGCGCGTACGCCGCGTTCCGTGCCGTTGGCCAGTTCGACCTGGCGGACTCCGGCGACGGATTCCAGGTCGCCGGTGCGCTCGCGCAGCGCGCGGGCGGACAGTTCTCTGCCGAAGATGTTCATCGCGTTCACCCCATGACCCATCCGCCGTCGACGTTCACCGTCTGGCCGGTGACGAAGGAGGAGTCCGGTCCGAGCAGGAAGGACACCACCGCGGCCAGCTCCTCGCCGGTCCCGCGCCGTTTCAGCGACTGGTGCTCGACCACGAACCGGGCGTACTCCTCCGGGTTGTCGTGGATGGTCTCGGCCTTGGTCGGAAACGCGCCCGGCGAGACCGCGTTGACCCGGATCCCGGACGGGCCCAGTTCACGGGCCAGCGCCCGGGTGAGCGAGACCGCGGCGCCCTTGGTCGAGACATAGCCGGAGAGATTGGCCCAGCCGCCGTGCCAGGTGATCGACGCGAGGTTCACGATCGCGCCCCGGCCGCGCGGAACCATCAGCCGGGCGGCGGCCTGCGCCGCGAGGAAGTAGGCGCGCTGGTTGACCGCGACCACCTCGTCGTACTCCGCGAACGTGACTTCCAGGAAAGGGGTGTTCGGGTAGACGGCGGCGTTGTTGACGAGTGCGTGCACGGGGCCGAGGGTGTGCTCGACCGTGTCCACGGCCTCGGGTATCGCCGTGGCCTCGCGCAGGTCGACGCCGAGTGCCAGGTGCTTGACTCCCGCCGCGTCGAGGGAGGCCGAGGTGGTGTCGAGTCCCTCGCCGGGCAGATCGAGTACGGCGACGTCGTAGCCGTCGGCGCCCAGGCGCAGGGCGGTGGCGCGCCCCAGGGACCCGCCGCCGCCGGTGACGACGGCGCTGCCCGAGGGCCGTTCAACGGGCCTTGTCATGGTGCTCCTTGGTGCTGGTCGGTGGGTGACGTCGGTTGAGGTCGCAAGCTGGTTCCGCCGCCGTCCACGGCGAGTTCAGCCCCGGTGAGGGAGCCGCACACGGGCGAGGACAGGAGGAGCACCGCCTCGGCGATCTCTTCGGTGCCCACCAGGCGCCCGTGGGGCTGGCGGGCGGTGAGCCGGTTTCGCGCGGAGCCGGGGTCCTGGGAGGAGGCGACCAGCCGGTCCACCCAGGGCGTGTCGGCCGTGCCCGGGTGCACCACGTTCACGCGGACGCCGTCCCGCAGTCCGTCCGCGGCCATCGCCCTGGCGAGCGCGGTCACCGCGCCCTTGCTGGCGCCGTAGACGGCCCGTTCCTGGTAGCCCTGGGCCGCGGCCATCGAGCCCACGACCACCACGGCGGCGTGGTCCGATGCGGCCAGGTGCGGCCAGGCCGCACGGCAGAACCGGGCGGTGCCCGTGACGTTGACGTCCAGCACCCGCGCCCACTCGTCATCGGACGCCTCGGCGACGGTGCCGACCGAGGCCACACCGGCCGCCGTGACGAGCACATCGAGTCCGCCGAGTGCGTCGACGGCGCTCACGACGGCCGTACGAACCTGTGCGTCGTCGCGGACGTCCGCGGTCGTGCGCCGTGCCTCACCGGGACGCGGCGGACCGTAGGCGCCGCGGCCGACGGCGACCACCTCGGCGCCCTCGCGGAGGAACGCCTCCACGACGGCGAGGCCTATCCCGGAGGTTCCGCCGGTCACCAGGGCGCGTATGCCGTCGAGCCGGTGCGTGGCAGTGCGTTTCATGGCGGTCAGCCCCTTCGAGGGTCGGGCTTGCGTGTCAGACGGCGGCCCGCGTCGGACGGGCGTACGTGCGGACTCGCGGGGGCCGTCCACCCGTTGGCGCCGTTCGCCCGCGTCACGGCCTCCTCGTCGACGACGAGGCCGAGCCCCGGGCTGTCGCCGAGCACGACCCTGCCGTCCTCGAAGGTCTGGTCGGCGCTGATCCCCTGGGGGAAGCCGAGGTCCTGGATCTCGACGGCCATGTGGTTGGGCACCACGGCCGCCGCGTGGCACAGCGGGTTGGCGTTGTAACCGACCGGGCTGATGGGCAGGTCGACCGAGTGCGCCAGGGCGGCGACCCGCAGGAAGTGGGTGATTCCCCAGATGCTTCCGGTCTGCACGATGTCCACGGCGCGCGCCAGGACCAGCGGACGGAACTGTTCGAGCCCGGTCAGGTTCTCTCCGGTGGCCACCGCCGCGCGTACCCCCCGCGAGACCGCGGCGAGGCCTTCGGCGTCCCAGCGGCGTACGGGTTCCTCGACCCAGGCGAGGTCGAGTTCCTCCTCGATGCGCCGCACGTGCCGGACGGCCTCCTTGCGCGACCACGTCTCGTTGGCGTCGAGCATCAGGGCCGGACGGCCGCCGGAGGCCGCGGCGTACACCTCGTCGGCGAGCCGCAGCCGACGGATGTCGGTGGCCGCGTCTAGCCCGCCCTTCAGCTTTACGGCGCCGAACCCGCGCTCGGCGAACGGCTGGTGGGCCGCCACGAGTTCGTCGTCCGAGAGTGGCCCGTCGAGGGCGGAGGCATAGGCGGGCACGACGCGGTCGGCGGCGCCGAGGGTGCGCCACAGCGGTTCCCCGGCGGCCTTCGCCTTGAGGTCCCACAGCGCCATGTCCAGCGCCCCGATGGTGCCGAAGACGGCTCCCGCGTGTCCGGCCTTGAACACTCTGGCGAGCATCCGGTCGTACAGCGCGGGGGCCGCCCTCGGGTCCGCCCCGTCGAGCAGGGGGAAGAAGTCCTCGATGTGGGCGGTGGAGCCGAGCCCGACGCCGGTCTCGCCGGAGTCGGTGCTCAGCAGCACGATCGGCACCTCGGTGGTCCCGGAGCGCACGGCGCCGTTGGCGTCCCCGATCGGGCGTCCCCAGTCGTGCACGGTGGAGAGCGTGCGATAGCCGGTGATGCGCATGGTGTGTCCCCTAGGGCCTTGGTCCGGTCGGCCGTGCGGCCTGTGGTGATCGCCTGGCGGAGGGAGCGGTGGACGGCGGCCACGGATGGCGCCCACCGAGGGAACGCCGCCTCGCACGGGGCGGACGACGCGCACGAATCCTCCGGTGCCTCGCCGAGCGCGGTGCGGTGCGACGGCTTGTTCGGGCCCGCCCGTACGTGGCCGTGCCCGGTTGCCGTGGTCGTGCCCCGGGTCGACTGCGACCTGCGATCCTCCTCAGGCTCAGTTGATTGTTAGTTGTCTGTTGACTGTTGTCAAGAAGGCAGATGTAGGTCTACTCTTCGGTGTCCTAAGGTGTGGGCATGCCAGTAGTTCGCGGGGGAGGAGACGACGTGGCCGGATCGCTGATCTCAGCGCTCGACCTCAGGCTGCCCGCCGCCACGGGCAAGCGCCCCGCCCGACTCGCGCAGCTCGTGGTCGGTTCGCTCGTCGATGCCATCGTGGCCCGGCGTATCGCGCCGCAGAGCGTGCTGCCGCCGGAGTCGGCGCTGTCCGCCGCGTTCGAGGTCAGCCGCATCACGGTCCGTGAAGCGGTCAAGCTCCTCGAGGCCAAGGGGCTCGTGTCGGTCCGGCACGGCGTCGGCGCGGTGGTCAATGCGGACACCGAGTGGAACCTTTTGGACGCGGACGTGCTGGCCGCGGCCATGCGTCACGACGAGAACGTGACCCTTCTCGACGAACTGGTCGGAGTGCGTGTCGCGCTGGAATCGGACCTGGCCGCCCAGGCGGCGCTCAACGCCGACGCCACCGACCTCGCCGAGATCGAGGGCCTCTACCACCGCCTGGAATCCCAACTGCGCGAGCCCGAGGCCTTCATCGTCTCGGATGTCGAGTTCCACGACCGCATCATGGCCGCCTCGGGCAACCGACTCGCGCGCTCGATCGTCGGTACGGTGCATAGCCAGGCCCGCACAAGCCTCCGGTACCAAGGGCATCCGAGCGTCCAGGACGTCACCGTGACCAACCGCGAGCACGCGAAGATCCTTGAGCGGCTGCTCGACCGGGACGCTGCCGGAGCGGGTACGGCGATGGCTGACCACATTCGCTCCGCTTGGTCGCGCCGTCGGCCGACGCCTGCCTGACGGCCGCCCCGCGCCTTTCCGCTCATTCCCAACAACCGTGGTGCGTCCGGGAGTTGAGGGATTTCCGGCGCCGGTTGCCCGGACAGGCCGGTGCGCGTGCCTAAGCCTCGCGCACCGGCCTGTCCCCGTGCTCGGTGGCGTCGGTCAGGTCCTCCTCGTCCGAGCCGCGCCGCAGCCACTCCTCGATGCCGGCCACATGGGCCAGCGACCAGGCCGCGGCGATGCTCGGCTGCCTCCGCGTGATGGCGGTGGCAATCGCATGGTGCTCACGCCGGGTCTGCTCGAAGGCGCTCTCCTGCGTGACGCCTCGCCAGATACGGGCCCGCCGGGTACGGCTGGCCACGCCGTCGACCAGTGAGCACAGCACCGTATTGCCGGAGGCCTGGGCGATGCGGTGGTGGAACTCCAGGTCGTTGGCGACCACGTCGTCGACCTCCGACCCCGGGCCGATGGCTTCGGCCAGCGTGAGCAGATCCCGAGCGTCCTCGTCCGTCATCAGCAGGGCGGCCTTCTCCGCGGCCAGCGGCTCCAGCGCGCGCCGTACCTCGAACAGGTCCAGGACGCTCGAGTCCTGGTGCAGGTCGATGACGAAACCCATGGACTCCAGGAGCACATCGGGCGTGAGGCTGGTGACATAGGTGCCGTCGCCCCGCCGTACGTCGAGAATGCGCATCATCGACAGCGCCCGCACGGCCTCGCGGAGCGAACCCCGCGAGATGCCGAGCTGGACCGAGAGATCGGCCTCCCGAGGCAGGCGGTCGCCGGGCTTCAGACGCCCGTCCATGATCATCGACTTGATTTTCTGGATCGCGTCATCCGTCAACGCCATGGGAACACTCACCTGCCTCGTCGGGTCGCATCGTAGATCACCCGCGCAAGCGCAACCGGAGACCGGCGGAGCCGCCGTCGACCGCGAGCACCACACCGACCGTCGACCCGGAGCCGGGCCCGGCCAGGTAGGCCACGGCACGCGCGACCTCCTCAGGGCTGACCAGACGCCCGTGGGGCTGCCGTGCTTCGAGCGCGGCCCGCTCGGCGGCCGGATCGGCGGACCGGTTCAGCAGCCGCTGCACCCAAGGGGTGTCGGCGGTGCCGGGGTTGACGCAGTTGACCCGCACTCCGTCGGCGAGGTGGTCCGCCGCCATGGCGAGGGTGAGCGACTGGACGGCACCCTTCGCCGCGGCGTAGAGGGCCCGGTCCGGCAGGCCCGTCGTCCCCACGATCGAGCCGATGTTGACGATCGCGGCCGACGGCGACCGGCGCAGATGCGGCAGGGCGGCCCGGCTGACGCGGACGGCGCCGAGCAGATTCACGTCCAGCAGACGCAGCCACTCCGCGTCGGAGTTGTCCTCGACCGTGCCGACCGCGCCGATGGCGGCATTGTTGACCACCACGTCGATACGGCCCCAGGTCCGCACCACCTGCTCCACCGCCCGGCACACGCTCTCGTCGTCCCCGACGTCGGCCTTGATGCCGAGCACGCCCTCCGGCGCGCCCGAGGGTTCCAGGTCGAGGGCGGCCACGCGCGCGCCACGGTCCGTCAGTTCCGTGGCCACCGCCGCGCCTATGCCGGAGGCTCCTCCGGTCACCAGGGCGACAAGGCCCTCGTACTCGCCGATGCCGGTGAAGCTCATCGGTCCCCCTCGTGTGCGACGTACTCCTGCCGCTGACGGCCGAGGCCGTCGATCTCCACCTCGACCACGTCGCCGGGGGAGAGGTACGGGAACCGTCCGGAGAGCGCGACGCCCTCCGGGGTGCCGGTCAGCACCAGATCCCCGGGGTCGAGGACCATGTACTGGCTCAGGTGGTGAACGACATGGGCGACGTCGAAGATCTGCCCGGCCGTGCTGGAGTCCTGGCGCGGCTCGCCGTTCACGAAGCTGCGCAGGCCCAGATTCCGGTGATCCACCTCGTCGGGCGTGACCAGCCATGGGCCGAGCGGGCTGAACCCGGGACAGTTCTTGCCCTTGCTCCACTGCCCGCCGGAGTGCTCCAGCTGGAAGTCCCGCTCGGACAGGTCGTTGGCGACGAGGAACCCGGCCACATGGTCCAGGCTCTGCTCGGGGGAGTCGAGGTAGGACGCCTGCTTGCCGATCACGACGCCGAGTTCGACCTCCCAGTCGGTCTTCGTGCCGCCCCGTGGGATGGTCACCGTGTCGTGGGGACCGACGACCGTGTTGGGCGCCTTGAAAAAGATCACCGGCGAGGCGGGCGGCTCGGAGCCGGACTCGGCGGCATGCGCGGCGTAGTTCATGCCGACGCAGACGATGGCTCCCGGACGCGCGAGAGGGGCCCCGATGCGCAGTGCCTCGGCGTCCTCGACGAGGGGCAGTTCACCGGCGGCGAGTGCGGCGGCGGCACGGGCGGGTCCACCGGTCCGCCAGAAGTCCGGGCCGATGTCGTCGGTGATGCCGCGGAGGCTGCGGACCTCGCCGTCCAGGACCAGCACCGGCTGCTCCTGTCCTTTGGGGCCCAAGCGGGCGAACTTCATAGGTGAACTCCTAGAGATCTAATGTTTCGCCGAGGTCAGCCTGAATATTCGGGCCTAATCGGCGCTCTCCTCGAACTTGACACATGAAACATCTAATGTCTAGCGTCTGTCCATGTCCGGCGGGAGGAGCCCGCCAGGTCGGAGGCAAGGCCCCGACCGCCTTGGACCCGCCTCTGCCGAGGACTCACTGGAGCGACTCGGCCCGGCCCGTCCCGACCCACCGATTCCCGCCCGCGCTCCGGGACGAGCCGGCGGAGAGAGGACTGGTCCCGCGATGCGTGTAGCACTGTCGGTGACGTGTATGAACGACGCGCTGTTTCCGGAGACGGGACGCAACACGGCGAAGCTGCTCCGCCGCCTCGGCGTCGACGTCGAGTTCCCGGCCGGACAGGCCTGCTGCGCCCAGCCGATGGTCAACACCGGCTACCTCGCCGAAGCGGTCCCGGTGCTGAGGAACTTCGTGCGGACCTTCGAGGAGTACGACGCCGTCGTGACGCCGTCGGGATCCTGTGCCGGGTCGGTGCGGCACCAGCACGCGATCGTCGCCCGGCGCTCGGGCGACGCGGCGCTCGCCCACCGGTCGGCGGAACTCGCGCCGAGGGTCTACGAACTCTCCGAGTTCCTGGTGGACGTACTGGGCGTCACCGACGTGGGCGCCACGTTCCCGGGCACGGTGACGTACCACCCGACCTGCCATGCGCTGCGAATGCTCGGGACGGCCGACCGCCCCGTACAACTGCTGCGGGAAGTAAGGGGACTTCGCCTGGTGGAGCTTTTGGAGGCCACCGAATGCTGTGGTTTCGGGGGCACGTTCGCGATGAAGAACGCCGCGACCTCCGTCGCGATCGGCGAGGACAAGGTACGCAACGTCCTGGCGACGGGCGCTCAGGTGCTGGTGGCCGGCGACCGTTCCTGCCTGACCCATATCGGAGGGCTGCTGTCCCGGGCGCGGGCCGGGGTGCGCGTGATGCACCTGGCCGACGTGCTGGCCCGCACCGAGGCCGACCTGGAGGCCGCGTCATGACCGGCACGTTCCTGGGGATGCCGCCCTTCCCGGAGGCCGCGCGGCGCGCCCTCGAAGACGGCACGCTGCGCGCGAACCTCGACCACGCCACGTCGACCATCCGCGCCAAGCGGGACGCCGTGGTGGCGGAGGTCGAGGACTGGGAGGAACTGCGGCTGGCCGGCGCCGCGATCAAGGACGACGTCCTGCTGCGGCTCGACGAGCATCTGCTCACGCTGGAGACCTCCCTCCGAGCGGCGGGAGCGGTCGTGCACTGGGCGCGCGACGCCGACGAGGCCTGCCGCGTCGTCGCCGAGGTGGCGAAAGCCCACGGCGCCCACGAGGTGGTCAAGGTCAAGTCGATGGCGACCCAGGAGATCGGTCTCAACGAGGCACTCGCGGCCGAGGGGATCGACGCCTGGGAGACCGATCTGGCCGAACTGATCGTGCAGCTGGGCGACGATCTGCCGTCGCACATCCTGGTGCCCGCGATCCACCGGAACCGCTCCGAGGTCCGTGACCTGTTCCGTTCGGCCATGGGGGAGAGCGGCGTACCGGCTCCCGACGACCTCACCGACGATCCGGCACGACTGGCCGAGGCGGCCCGGCTGCATCTGCGCGAGAAGTTCCTGCGGGCCAAGGTGGCCGTCTCCGGTGCGAACTTCGCCGTCGCCGACACGGGCACGCTGGTCGTGGTCGAGTCCGAGGGCAACGGCCGGATGTGCCTCACCCTGCCCGAAGTGCTGGTCTCCGTCGTCGGCGTGGAGAAAGTCGTGCCGTCGTGGCAGGACCTGGAGGTCTTCTTCCAGTTGCTGCCGCGTTCGTCGACAGGGGAGCGGATGAACCCCTATACGTCGACATGGACCGGGATCCACACCGGTGACGGCCCGCAAGAGGTGCATGTGGTGCTCCTCGACAACGGCCGCACTAGGGCACTGGCCGACGAGGTCGGCAGGCAGGCGCTGCGTTGTATCCGCTGCTCGGCCTGCCTGAACGTCTGCCCGGTCTACGAACGCACCGGCGGGCACGCCTACGGCTCGGTCTACCCGGGCCCGATCGGCGCGATCCTCAATCCACTCCTGGTCGGCCCCGGCGCCGACCGGCAGGTCGACTCGCTGCCGTATGCGTCCACACTGTGCGGCGCCTGCTACGAGGCGTGCCCGGTGCGCATCGACATCCCGTCCGTTCTGGTCGACCTGCGGGCCCAGGTCGTCGACGCGCACCGGGGCGGCCTGCCCGGACCGGAGGCCGTGGCCATGAAGGCGGCGAGCCGCGTGCTCGCCTCGGGGCGGCTGCTGGCCCTGGCGGAGCGTCTGACGACGCCCGTGCTGCGGATCGCCCGGTACGTCGGTGCCTCCGCGTGGACCCGGGGCCGTGAACTGCCGGCGGCTCCGGCCGAGACGTTCCGTACCTGGTGGCGACGGAAGGAAGGCACGTCATGAGAGCACGCGAGATGAGTGCGCGCGAGGAGATTCTCGCCGGCGTACGCAGTGCCCTCTCGGGGGTGCCCGCACCGCCTCCCGTACCGCGCGGATACCGCCGCGTTCCGACGGGCACCGACCTTGTGGATCTCTTCGTCGAACGGGTGGAGGAGTACCGGGCCCGTACCGTCCGCTGCACCTCGGACGGCGTCGAGCGGGAACTCGTCCGCGTTCTGCCTCCCGGCGCCCGGGTCGTCGTCCCGGACGGATTCCCGTGGCAGGTGCCGGGGGCCGTCCCGGGCCGGGCACTCGACCCGCGGGCGCTCGACTCGCTCGACGCGGTGGTGACGACGGCGACGGTCGCCGTGGCCGAGACGGGGACGCTGGTTCTGACGCACGGCCCGGGACAGGGGCGCCGCGCGTTGTCCCTGATCCCCGATCTGCACGTGTGCGTCGTGCGCGGGCAGCAACTCGTCGCCGATGTACCGGCCGCCTTCGCCCTGCTTGACCCGGCCGACCCGACGACCTGGATCAGTGGTCCCTCCGCGACCAGCGACATCGAGCTGGAGCGGGTGGAGGGTGTGCACGGCCCGCGCGGACTGCACGTCCTGGTCGTGACGGACGCCTGACAGCAGTTGTCGACGGGCACCGAATCAGGACGTGGCCGAAAGCGGCTTGGCGATGTCCTCTAGGCCGCGCTGTTCGGCGGGCACCGCGAGGAAGGCGGCGACCAGGCCCGCCAGGGTCATCAGACCGGCGCCGAGCTGGAAGGCGAGCACCGTGTCCGCGACGTGGCCCGATTCGGTGAGCTCGGCGAAGACCAGCGGGCCCGTGATGCCGCCCGCGGCGGTGCCGATCGCGTAGAAGAAGGCGATCGCCATGGCCCTGGTCTCCATCGGGAAGATCTCGGAGACGGTCAGATACGCGCTGGAGGCTCCTGCCGAGGCGAAGAACAGGACCACGCACCAGCAGGCGGTCAGGCCCTGGGCGTCGAGGGAACCGAGGTCGAAGAGCCAGGCGGTGCCGAACAGCAGCAGGCCGGAGAGCACATAGGTACCGGAGATCATGATGCGGCGGCCGATGGTGTCGAAGAGTTTGCCCAGGACCAGCGGGCCGACGAAGTTTCCGGCCGCGATGATGGCGAAGTAGTAGCCGGTGCTGCCGGTGGGGACGTCGTAGAACGTGGTGAGGATGGCGCCGAAGCCGAAGGTGATCGCGTTGTAGAGGAAGGCCTGACCGATGAAGAGGGACAGGCACAGGACCGCTCGCCGGGGATAGCTGCGGAAGACCGTCCTGGCGATGATGACGAAGCCGATGCTCTTGCGCTGGTGGATGGTGATCGGCGCACCGGGCTCGGGAAGCGGACGGCCGTGCTCGCGTTCGGCCTCGGTCTCCACCGAGGCGACCAGTTCCTCCGCCTCCTCGCCCCGGCCGTGGAGGAACTGCCAGCGGGGGCTCTCCGGTACGTTGCGGCGTACCAGCAGGATGACCAGGCCGAGGACGACACCCATGGCGAAGGTGAGCCGCCAGCCGAGGTCCTTGGGGAAGATCGCCGTGTTCAGGGCGACTACGGACAGCAGGGAGCCGCCGACCGCGCCGAGCCAGTAGCTGCCGTTGATGATCAGGTCGACGCGGCCGCGGAACTTGGCCGGGATCAGTTCGTCGATCGCCGAGTTGATGGCCGCGTACTCACCGCCGATGCCGAAGCCGGTCAGAAACCGGAACAGAAAGAACCACCAGGCCTCGAAGGACAGGGCGGTGAGGGCGGTCGCGGCCAGATAGACCGCGAGCGTGATCATGAACAGCTTCTTGCGTCCGTACCGGTCGGTGAGCCAGGCGAAGAAGAGCGCGCCGGTACAGGCACCGGCGACGTAGAGGGCCGCGGCGAGGCCGGTGATCTGGGCCGAGGTGATGTCGAGCCCGCTGCCCTCCTCGGACAGCCGCCCCGCGATGTTGCCGACCGTGGTCACTTCCAGGCCGTCCAGGATCCATACGGTGCCCAGGCCCACGACGATCATCCAGTGCCAGTGCGACCAGGGCAGCCGGTCGAGGCGGGCCGGGACGGCGGTGGTGAAGGTGTCGTCCGGGGCGGGCTCGGCGCCGGACCGGCCGGACGAGCCGGAACCCGGTCCCGGCCCGGGACCGGGCGGTGGTGGGGTGGGCATCGGCTTCCCTCCCTGCGGTGCGGGGCCCGCGCGGTATAGGCACTCCCGCGCGCCGGACTGTGGTGGCTGGTGTCGCGTGCTGTCCTCAGCCTGCCGTCGGGAGGGGCGGCGAGCCCGCCGGAGAGCGATGGGTTGTGGCATCCGGGGCATGGGGGATGGGCGCCTCTTCGGGTGTCCGTCCGCTCGGTCCGCTGCCGGATCGAGCGCCGCCGGGCGGTGACTGCTCGGGCGGGCAGGACGGTTGTCGGCATGGTTGCGCTACGTAGAGGACCAGTGCTCATCATGTGATGGTCCTGTGTCAGGATGTGCGCATGATTCAGGGGTGGGGGCCTCGGGCGGAAGGTCCGGTGGCGAGAGTTGTTGGGTGCTCACATCGCGGCAGTGCGTGGCGAGTTGGGCGCGCGGCGAGCATGGGCGCGTGTGTGTTCGTGAGCGTCGCGCTCCTTGCGGGGTGCGGTGGCGGGGAGGCGGACGGGGGAGGTGCCTCCGGGCGTGACAAGGGGGCCGGGCCATCCGGCTCAACGGCCGTTGAGCCCGCCAAGAAGCGGAGGCAGGCGCTGTACGACGTGCGGACGGCGGTCGGCCTGATCGCCGAGGGCGTTCGCGTCGTACCGAAACCGGAGTGGAAGACCCCCTGCGAAGTGGAGGTCGTCGGATATGTGACAGAGGCTCCCGGACGTTCCGACTTCCAGCGGGTCGTCGACCGGTTGACCGAACTGGGGTGGCGATCCGGCAAGGTGGAGGCGATGGAGGAGCCCGGCCCGCAGAATCCCGCATACGTCAGCTTCGTGCGCAGCGGGAAGTGGAGTCTCATCGTGGGAAGCTCGCGCATCCCTCAGCAGCTCAAGGACAAGGTCCCTGGGTACGAGGGGTTCATCCGCATCTCCGGGAGCGCCGCGAGCTGTGATCTGTACACGCCGCCTGCTCGCCCGACTGGTAAGCCCCCTGAAAGGCCGAACCTCGACGGGTTGATGAGCGGCTGAGTGGTACGGGACGGCGGTCGCGCCGCGGGGTGTGGTGCACGGGCGCCACGCCCCGCGGCACTCTTCTTTCGCCGTCGAGTTTCGCCGTCGGCTCCGTGACCCGCGGGCACATCAACCGGCAGCCGCAGAAGACGTGCGGCGTCGCTCTTCTCCAAGCTCACAGCCGTCGCCACAATGTCTGCGGGCGCCGCGGAATTCTTCGTGCGCGACCCCTTGCGCGCCAACTTTCGACGTGTAACCTACGAGTCGTAGCTAACAGAGTGTGATGTTGAGGCCTTCGATATCTCTTACGAGTCGATGTCGGGGGCGGCGCGGAAACACGGTCGGTGCTCGTCACCTACGGGCTCGCCGGTTCCGCCGCTCGGCATCGGTTGGCCGTGCACTTCGGAGGCGTCAGGACGAGATGCCGATGAGGGCCGCCTCGGCAGTCAGGTGCCGTCTGCGGGGCGAGACGGCACGGACTGCCAAGTGTCGTACCGCGGCCCGGAGTTGTGAGAGCGGGCGTCGGCGACATTGTTCGTTTTCGGTCGTCGTGGTTCATGAATCCGGTCCCGCCGCGGGGACGTCGCACAGCCGCAGGGACGTCGCACAGAAGCGTGACCCGAGCCGAGCACGGTCCGCGACCGGTCGGTCCGGGGCAGGCGCTCTTCATTGACCTCGTACCGCCCGGTGCGGGACTCGAGACGGGACGAGCCATGATGATCTCGCCTGGGACACCCGGGTCGCCTGCTTCCGAGGCGCGCGCGGGCCGTGTGGGCAAGCGGGTGCGGATGCCGCGCCCGGAGCGCCAGCGGCAACTGCTCGACGTCGCGGAGGACTTGTTCACCACACGAGGCTTCGCGGGGACGTCCATCGAGGACATCGCACGGGCCGCGGGGGTGACGCGTCCCGTCGTGTACGACCTGCTCGGCGACAAGGACGCCGTGCTGCTTGCCTGTGTCGCCCGAGCCCGGCGGGACTTCGAGGATCGCTTCACTCAAGCGGTCACCGCGGTCTCCGACGGCGAGGTCGAGGACATCCTGCGCGCCGGTGGCGAGGTGTTCTTCACGATGCTGGAAGCCGACCAGCGGCGGTGGGCCGTGCTGTTCAGCAGTACGACCGCCACCTCCGGCTTCCTGGCCGAGCAGCTCACCGACCTGCGCGTCGCGACCGTACGCAAGATCGCGGAGCTGGCCCACGAGTTCCTGCCGGACGCGAACGAGGAGCAGGTGCACGCCTTGGCGCACACCATCTCCGGCGTGGGCGAGCAGCTGGGGCGATGGTGGCTGCGCGAACCGCACATCCCACGGGAACGGATCGTCGACTACTACCTGCAGTTCATCGCCGCCGGGGTGACCACGGTCGCCCCCGAGCAGTCGGGCGCCCGCAGTACTCCCTGAGGTGCCAAGACAGGCTCCCCAACGGGCCGAGCCGGGCGCCCACTTCATCACTCCGGGCACTATCCGCCGTCCGCCGTCGACCGCACAGTGGTGGGCGCCGGGCCAGGCGGCCCGCCAAACCCTGCGACTCGCCACCCCCCGACCACCACTCACCGACCCACCAATCCGACTCCCTGCGGAGGTCCCCATGAGCCTGGACAGCAGGCAACAGTCCCTGATCGAACGGCGTCCGCCCTCCGTCGCCCATCACTTCCTGAGCCGGATCGCGGAGACTCCCGACAGTGAGGCGTACCGGTTCCCCGTAGCCGTCGGAGACCAGGGCGCGGAGGAATGGCACACGCTCACCTGGGGGCAGACCGCACAGCGGGTGAAGGAGGTCGCGGCGGGGCTGATGACACTCGGCATCCAGGCGGAGGACCGGGTCGCCATCGCCTCGTCCACCCGGATCGACTGGGTCGTCGCCGACCTGGGGAACATGTGCGCGGGCGCCGCGACCACCACGGTCTACCCCAGCACCAACGCCGAGGAGACGGCGTTCATCCTGGCCGACTCGGGCAGCCGCGCGCTGTTCGCCGAGGACGCCGAACAACTGGCCAAGGTGCTGGCCCGCAAGGACGAGCTGCCGGAACTGTTCGCGGTCATCGTGTTCGACGCACCCGCCGAACTGTCCGATGCCGAGGGCCTGACCGTACTGACGATGGCGGAGCTGCGGGAGCGTGGCACCGCGTACCTGGCCGACCACCCGAAGGCCATCGAGGAGGCCGTCGAGGCGCTGGACAGGCACCAGCTCGCCACTCTGATCTACACCTCGGGCACCACGGGCCGCCCCAAGGGCGTGCGCCTCGTGCACGACTGCTGGGCGTACGAGGGCATCGCCCAGGAGCTGAGCGGGATGCTGCGCGCCGAGGACGTGCAGTTCATGTGGCTGCCGATGTCCCATGTCTTCGGCAAGACGATGCTCTGCGGGCAGATCGTCACCGGCCACTCGATGGCCGTGGACGGCCGGGTGGACCGCCTCGTCGAGAACCTGCCCATCGTCCGCCCGACCCTGATGGCGGCGGTGCCCCGCATCTTCGAGAAGGTCTACAACGGGATCGCGAGCAAGGCCCGTGCCAAGGGTGGCGTCAGCTACAAGATCTTCCGGTGGGCCGCCGGGGTCGCCCGCGAGTACGCGCGCACCACCCAGGCGAACGAGATCGCCACCGGCCGCCCCACGGCACCGCTCGGGCTCCGGCTGCAGCACGCCCTGGCCGACAAACTGGTCTTCGCCAAGGTGCGTGCGGCGTTCGGCGGCCGGATGCGCGGCGCGGTCTCCGGCAGCGCCGCGCTCGCCCCGGAGATCGGCTACTTCTTCGTCGGCGCGGGCCTGCCGGTCCTTGAGGGCTACGGCCTGACCGAGACGGCCGCCGGTTCGACGGTCAACCGCGAAGGTGCCGTACGAGTCGGCACCGTCGGCACCCCGCTGCCCGGAACGGAGGCGCGGATCGCCGAGGATGGCGAGATCCTGCTGCGCGGCCCCGGGGTCATGAGCGGCTACCACAACCTGCCCGAGCAGACCGCCGAAGTCCTCACCAGCGACGGCTGGTTCCACACCGGTGACATCGGTGAGCTGGACTCCGACGGATTCCTGCGGATCACCGACCGCAAGAAGGACATGTTCAAGACCTCGGGCGGCAAGTACGTCGCGCCCAGCGAGATCGAGGGCAAGTTCAAGGCGATCTGCCCGTTCGTCAGCAACATCCTGGTGATCGGCGCCCAACGCAACTACTGCACGGCGCTCATCGGCCTGGACACCACCGTGCTGATGCCCTGGGCCGCCGAGAACGGCATGGCGGACAAGTCCTACGCCGAGGTGGTCGCCGCCCCCGCGACCGTCGACCTCATCGACGGCTTCGTACGGAAGCTGAACGAGGAACTGCAACGCTGGCAGACGATCAAGAAGTTCACGCTGCTCCCGCGTGACCTCGACCTGGAGCACGGCGAGATCACCCCGAGCCTGAAGATCAAGCGCCCGGTCGTCGAGCGCGGCTACGCCGGCGCCATCGCCGAGATGTACGCGGGCGCCAACGAGGCCTGATTCCGGCGCTCCTGAACACCCGTCACACCCGTGACACCCATTGCCCCGGCCGCCACCAGGCCGGGGCAATGGCGTGAGTACGGAGTTCGCCGTACGGACGCGCACGCGTGCGGACGCCCACGAATACGGATGGCCACGACTACAGGCGTACGGTCAGCTCCACGGTCACCTCGTCCCCCGTCGAGAGGCGCTGCGGCTTGCGTACGGCGTTCTTGAGCGGCAGCAGATAGCCGCCGTCCTTCGGGAAGAGCGAGGTGGCGAAGGAGACCTCGCCGATCCGTGCCTCGACGGGAACGACGCCCCAGCCGTAGGTCGCCATCGACGCCACCTCCTGGATGTCGGCGGACTGCTCTTCGGGCACGGGAACGAAGTAGTACGGGGACGGCCCGCGCCATTCGATCACCTGTCCGGCGAAGACGATGTCCATTGAGTCAGTCCGTTCCTTGGAGCGGGTTGGTGCGCTGCTCCGGGTTGGGCGGCCGCACGATTCCGTGGGCGCGTGCGCTCGTCAGCCAGTGCGGGAACTCGTGCAGCAACCGGTCGTAGAGTTCGCCGTCGCCGAGGGCACGCGGGTCCTTCCCGGCGGGAAAGAAGCCGCTGTTGTCCACGGGACGCTTCGCCGGTACGGCCAGGTCGTCGAGCCTGTGCAGAAAGGCGAACTCGGTGTCGTCCGGGTCGCCGAAGCCGATGAACTGCCAGAACAGCGGCAGGTGAGCGGCCTTGCACAGGAAGCGTGCGGCGGCGGCCTTGCTGGTCGGCCCGCCGTCGGTCTGGAAGACGACGAGCGCCGGGGTGCCGCTGTCCCGGTCGAGGTAGTGGTCCAGGACGGCGTCCATGGCCCAGTGATAGTTGGTACGCCCCATGTGCCCCAAGGAGTCGTGGAGTTCGTTGATCCGGCCCGCGTAGGAATCGAGGTCGAGCTCGGTGCCACCGTCGACATCGGTGGAGAAGAACGTCACCGGCACCCGGGCGTCGTCGTCCAGATGCGCGGACAGCGACAGGACCTGTTCCGCCAGGTGCTGCACGGTGCCGTCCCGGTAGTAGGGACGCATCGACCCGGAGCGGTCGAGGACGAGGTAGACCGCGGCGCGCTCGTTCACCAACTCGTACTTGCGCAGGCTGACCGCCGCGCTCTTGTACAGGCTGACCAGGCCGGGCGCGCGTCGGCCAATCCCGGCCGCCGACAAGGCCGACGTGACGGACCCGGACCCGGACGCGGACCCGGACGCGGACACGGAGGGGGACGTGGACGCTATCGATGTCACGGCACTTCCTCAATGAACTCCATGTGCCGATCGTGACAGACGGATCTGACATCGAGGTCGCGGGCCAGTGCCGCGGCGACCCGTCCCCGCACCGGTGAACGCGCGTAAACGGGGGCGCCCCTGTGAGGCCCGAGGCCGTTCACTTAAACTCTTGTGCCGTTTCGATCATGAGTGAGAAGGAGTGCGGCCGTGAAGGCGCAAAGCAGTGCGAGGTTCACCGACGACAACGCCCCGATCTACGCCGAGTTGATCAGGGATCTCGGCGACGTGCCCGAGGACGTACGGCGTACCGCCGAGCAGGTTCTCCGGAAGGCGGACAGGGCGGTTGACTTCTCGCGGGCGGTGGCGGCCTGACCGCGAGCCCCTCCGGGGTGGTTGGGGTGGGGAGGGGTTCCGGTCGCTCGTCGTCAGGTCCGACGGCACCCGTGTCGTCACCGGTGGGATAACGGGCTGCCCGGCGGGCGCGCACCGGCTAGCATCCACCGGGACATCGCGTGTCGGTCACCGGCTGGGTGAGGCATGGAGGTGTCGGGAGATGCCCATGGAGGCATTCCTTGTCGGTCGAGTTGAACCACACGATCATTCACGCCCGGGACAACCGGGAATCCGCCGAGTTCTTCACGGACTTGCTGGGCCTTGAGATCACCACCGAGTGGGGCCCGTTCATCGCTGTCGAACTGAGCAACGGCGTCACACTGGACTTCGCCACGATCCCCGCGGACAAGATCACACCGCAGCACTACGCCTTCCTGATCTCCGAGGAGGAGTTCGACGCGGCGTACGCACGCATCACCGCACGCGGCATCGAGCACTACGCCGATCCGCACCGGCGCCGGCCCGGCGTGATCAACCACAACGACGGTGGCCGCGGCGTGTACTTCATGGACCCCGCGGGCCACGCCATGGAACTCATCACCGTGCCCTACGGCGGCTGGAAGGCGTAGAGCGCACGCGGGTCACACGTCTCTCGGGGGCCGCGCTCGTACGGGCGCGGCCCCCGGTACGTCGACCGCTTCGGAAGGCAGCGGTTCGGGCGGGAGCCGGGACGCGCGGGGATTCCGGTTCAGGTACGGCCGGGGGTCTGGTCGGCGTCCCGTGGGGTTCGCTGCATGGGGATCAGGGCCTCCGCGTAACGGGACCTGCCCTGCAGGGTGTGGCCGCGTAGCAGCGTCAGCGTGTCGCTGTCGATCCGCGCGGGCGCCCTACCACCCGGCTGCTCCTCGGTCACGGACAACTGCCTTGTTTCCAAGGGACTTTGAGAATCCTTCACACTGGCCACATGCAGATCTTGTAGGTGTCGGCGCGCATGGTCAATACCGGTCCGGGTAGCGGCGAGGACCCGCACGGGACGAGGTCCTTCATTCCCGGCGGACCCGTACGGAACCCGCCTTCCGGGACGAGGAGGCACCCAACGGCACGCGGTGCCCGTGGCATTCCGCTCGTGGTGGGTGCGGGGGCCGCGCCGTCGGCCGGTCGCCGTGCGCGCCTGCGCTGCGGCCTCACATCCGCGCCACATTCGCTTTTGCGGCGGAAAGCGTGACCCTGGAGTGAGGGCACCATCGGGAGCCCTTGTCGCTTCGGCGCGCAGTAGCGGTTCGCGGCGCGCATACCGCCCGTAGCGAGGGGCATGCGCGGAGCACCGGCACGGGGCTCCTCTCCGTGCGCTGTGCACGGTGGGTACGCGGGCGTGCGCGTATGCGAGCGGCCCGCGGAGACGGTACGAGTACGGAGCAGGGTCCGCGGGGGCCAGTACGGGGAAGGAAGGACGCCGCAGGATGGACAAGGACAGGGACAAGGGCGGAGCGACCACGGACAAGCCGGTTCCGCACGATCCGCAGGACCAGCAGGCCGACGCCGACACCGATATTCCGGACCCCTGGGAGGGCGACACCGCTGCCGCGGCCCGGGGCGAGCGGGGCGACGACGTACGGGACGCGGGCGAGGCGGGCACCGGACGCCCCGACGACGTCCCGGACACGGACGAGGCGGGCACCGGACGCCGCGGTGAGAGCCGGCAGACGTCCGCCGCCCACCCAGCACCGCAGGAGTCCTCGGGCTGAGCGTCCGCCTCCCGGCCGGGAGCCGTCCCGTGGAGCGCGCGGGGCAGCGGGCGGTCGGCACGGCCGGGCCCGGCCTCTGATCCGGTACAGCCCCGCTTCTTGGTCAGCATGCTCGTGAGAAGACCCATGGGCCCCGCACCTCCGGATGCCGGGTCGCGGGAAGGCTCAGACAAAGCTGTACGGCGGCAGGGGACCGGTGAGCGTGAACGCGTACGCGTCCCCGTGCCGGTCCGCCTCCGTCTGTACCGCCTCGACGAACTCCTCGCCGGCGTTCCTAGGCACGAGGAAGGCCACATTGAGGAAGTCGCCGGCGGTGGCCTCGGAGGGGAAGACGCGGGTCGCGGCGGGGGCGAGGGCGGTCAGCACCTCGATGGCCTCCGCGCTGTGGCGGGCCTCCACCTCCCGCGAGACCAGTTCGCCCAGGGCGACGCGGTCCTCGTGGGTGCCCGAGCCGTCGCGCGTGTGGTCGTTGAGCTGCCGGATCCGGTCGGACCGCGTCATGATCTCCCGCAGCAGATCGTCCTCGTCGCGGGCGGTCTTCAGGTTGTACTCGACCTGGCCGTCGAGGTCGGTGAGGCGCTCGCGGTAGTGCTGTTCCTCCCGGCCGAGTGCTTCGATGACCTGGTTGTCGTCGGAGGCGAGCAGGCCGAACCGCATCGGCAGTGTCGCCCCGTCGGCCATCAGTGCTTCGATCACCGTCTGATGGGCGAGCACGTCCCGGCGTTTGGCGCGCAGCCCGGTGGGCGCGTCGCTGACCACCGCGGTCAACTGCTCGGTCCGTACGGTGCGCAGCGGCAGGGGTGGATCACCGATTCCGGCCAGTCCCGCGAGCCGACGTAGTGGGTGGTCGGCGCGGGTCACGGCGTACACATAGGTCGACATCGTCACTCACTCCTCGCTGCGTTGCGTTGCGCTGGGCGGACTGGCGGCCGGCGGTCGCTTTCCGGGCCGGGCGCTCGCGCGGCGCCTCCCTGGTGGTTTCCCGTTCTTTTGTGCTCCTCGCGTTCTTCGTTCTTGCTCTGCAGCGAATCGGTGAATTCCTCGACCGCTCCGCGCAGCGCTCCAATTTGCTTTCCCTTCGCACGGCTCGCGGTCATGTCGCCGACGAGACCGGTGAGTTCGCGGAACGGCTCGAATTGCCGGTCGTATTGATTTGCTGAACGAGCGTCACGCTGAAACTCCTTCCGCTGACGGGCACGCCGGGGCCACGGCCCTTCGCGGGGTGCCACCGGCGGGCTCCGGGACTCAGCGGCGGTCGATCCGCCCGTTCGCGTAGCGTCGTACGCGCTCGTAGGCGAGCATTCGGCCCTGCGGATCGAGGGCGACGCGATAGGACGCCAGCACGCTCATCGGGTCCGGAACGCGTTCGAGTTCGACGATTTCCACCTCGGCCGACCAACCGTCGTCGGTCGCTTTGACCACGGACACGGAACCGGGCTCGCATCGGAGCAGTTCCGCGAGCTGATCGGCCGCGTACCGCATGGCGGTGGAAAGACCGATACGGTCTTCGCCGACATTGTCGCGTTCGTCTTCAGTGGTACTCATGATCCTGCCTGTCGCCCTTACCGGTCTCTTCGAGAATGTCGCTCCCGCACGTTGGGTGCTTCCTTTTCGCGTGCCCGTGCGATCCGCACATATGCGTTACTCCCGCTCATCAATTCCCCGGGGTGCTCGGGAGGAGGTCGTGGGGGATGACGGTCGGCCGGGTGATGTGGTGGAGGCTTCCCCGCCTTCCCGCCCCGCCGTCCTCGCTACGACTTCTGGCCCTGCTCGAAGTACGCCACCAACTCCGGGTCCAGCGGCGGTACTTCGCGCGGGCTGCCCCCGGCGCGCAGGGACTCCGTCGCGCGGACGCCCGCCGCCACCGCCATCCGGGCCGCGACGGGGGAGGTGTCGGTGAGTCCACCGTGGCGGGCGAAGCGGACGAACTCCTCGATCAGCAGGGGGTCCGCGCCGCCGTGGCCGCCCTCGTCCTCGGTGGCGGCCACGGCGTACTCGGCATCCGCGTCGAAACGGTGGCCGCTGCGCCGGGAGTTCCACACCTTGACCACCGCGCCGGGGCCGTCGCCGAAGTTCTCCAGGCGGCCGCGGTCGCCGATGACCGTGTAGTTGCGCCAGTAGTCGGGTGTGAAGTGGCACTGCTGGTAGGCGGCCAGTACACCGTTGTCCAGACGCATGTTGACCAGTGAGACGTCCTCGACGTCGATGACCGGGTTGAGTCCGCGCTGGGTGTGCGGGGGCCAGTGGCCGTCCCTGGTGTACCAGTCCTCGTGCTTGGGCTCGCCCTCCCGTCGGCGGTGCGGGATGTCGCCGTACACCATGAGGTCGCCCAGCGCCTGCACCCGGAAGGTCCAGCCGCCGGTGAGCCAGTGCAGGACGTCGATGTCGTGGGCGGCCTTCTGCAGCAGGAGTCCCGTGGTGCGGGCGCGTTCGGCGTGCCAGTCCTTGAAGTACCAGTCGCCGCCGTAGCCGACGAAGTGCCGTACCCAGACGGTCTTCACGGTGCCGATCTCGCCGCGCGTGATGATGTCCCGCATCAGCCGGATCACCGGCATATGGCGCATGTTGTGGCCGACGTACAGGCGCGTTCCTGTCTCCCGTGCGGTGTGCAGGAGTGCGTCGCAGGCCTCGACGGTGACCTCAAGCGGCTTCTCCACGAGCACCGGCTTGCCCGCGCGCAGGGCCTGGCAGCCGAGTTCGGCGTGGGTGTCGTCCGGGGTGAGCAGGAGCACCGCCTCGACCGCCGGGTCCACGAGAACCTCGCGGTGGTCCGCAACGGTGCGCACCCCGTCGATGTCCCGTGTGGCGCGGGCCCGCATCTCGGGGTCGGGGTCGGCGAGCACGGCGACACGGGAGCCGGAGCCGGGCCGGTGCGCGGTGCGGGCGAGGGAGCCGCGCAGGCCGTAGCCCAGTACACCGAGGGCGAGGTCGGGGGTGGAAGGCACGGTGATGTCGGTCCTTGTCCGGTCGGTGTGCGAGGTCAGCGGCGTTCTGCCGGACCCGGTGGGTCTGCTCGCGAAGGCGGTGCGTCATGCCTCACCGGGCGATCCAGTCCGGGTGGCCGGGCATCGGCGGATTGACCGGGCCGAAGAGCCAGTCGCGCAGGAAGCGGTCGATCGAGGTGTCACCGGTGGCGCGGACGGTGTGCCGGATGAAGTCCTCGCTGGTGACGTTGGAGTCCTTGTGGCGGCGCGGCCACTCGCCCATCAGCCGGTCGAAGCGTGCGGTGCCGACGCGGCGGCGCAGCGCGTACAGGACCAGCGCGCCGCCGTCGTAGATATTGGTGCCGCCGAGCGCCTTCGGCAGGCCGGGCGGGCCGTCCTTGGCGCGGACGGCGTCGAGTTCGCCGTAGACCTCGCGCATCTTCTCTGCGAGTACCGACCAGCCGCGTTCCTCGCTGTAGAGCCCGGCGTAGTAGACGGCGGGGCCCTCGTTGAGCCAGGCCTGCTGCCAGTCCAGCGGGGTGACCGAGTCGCCGAACCACTGGTGGGTCAGCTCGTGCACCATGGTCGACTCCCAGGACGGGTTGCCGTTCGGGTCCGGCTCGAACCAGTTGGTGCCCATCAGGGTCAGGGTCTGGTTCTCCAGCGCGTCGCCGTAACCGTCGTAGAGGTGCAGTCCGTAGACGGAGAACGGGTAGCGCCCGAACCGCGCCTCGGTCCACGCGAGATGGTCCGCGGTCCGGGCCACGATGGGCGCGTACGTGTCCTCCGCGCCCTGGGGGACCAGGTGCCGCAGCGGCGCCCGTGTGGCTGCTGCCGTACAGATACGTGCCCTTGACCACCGCGATGCCGCACAGCTCCGGCGCCATCGGCTCGCGGAGCGCGAAGTGCCAGACCGCCGAGCCGTCGGGGCGCCGGTCGCGTCGTACCAACTCGCCGTTGGCGGCGGCGACATAGCCCTTCGGTGCGGACAGGCGGAAGGTCCAGGTCGCCTTGTCGGACGGGGTGTCGTTGCAGGGGAAGAAGGTGTCGGCGCGGGAGGACTGGGCGGCGCAGGCGAAGCCGCCGTCCGAGCCGAACTTCCAGCCCGAAACGCTGGACCGCGGGTCCTTGCCGTTGCCGTGGAAGCGGACCTCGACACGGAAGGCGTGGCCCTCGTGCAGCGGCCGGTGCGGGGTCACGGTCAGTTCCTGCCCGGACGCCCCCGCCGACAGCGCCCACCGGGCCTCGCGTCCGTCCACCCGCACCCCGTCGATGGTGTGGCCGTCGGTGTCCAGATTGAACGCGGACAGATCGTGTACGGCGAGGGCGGAGAGCGTCACCGTGCCGGTGTAGTCGTAGGTGACCGGGGTGAAGTCGAAGGCGAGGTCGTAGTGGCTCACGCGGTAACCGCCGTTGCCGAGCGTCGGGTACAGCGGGTCGCCGACGCCGGGTGCGCCGGGGCGGGGATCGAAGCCGGGGGCGGGGGCGGCGAGTGCCCGCCCCGGGACGGCCAGCGCCAGCGCCGAGGCCGCGCCGAGGGCCAGCGCGCCCCGTCTGCCGGGCCGTGGGTGCGGGCGATGTGTGGCGCCGGAACCGGAACCGGTACGGAAATCGGGACCGGCGAGCGAACCGGTGCCCCACTCGGGACCGGCACCGGAATGGGAACGGGAACTGGACATCGTCACTTCTTCCTCCCTTGTCGCGTGCTCTGCTGAGCCGCTTCCTCGAATTCCCTGCGCGCCTTCTCACCGCCCGCGCCGAGGTAGTCGCGGCGCAGGTCGTCGAACCAGGACAGGGGTTTGCGGCCGGAGACCAGGTCCTTGATCCCGTCGCTCTCCAGCGTGAGGAGGCTCCCGGTTCCCTTGGAGTCCCAGGTCGGTGAGGAGTAGCGCAGGGTGGGGTCGGCGTCGATCATCGGCACCAGCCGGCGGTAGGCGTCGTGGACGTGCCGTACGCCCCGCGCCGAGTTGCTGCTGAACAGTGCGGGCACCGCGGAGCCGAAGAACTTCCAGGGCACCGCGGTGTCGGCGCCGCCCTTCTTGGTGAGGACGGGGTTGCCGCGCGCGTCCCGGTGGAAGTCGACACCCTCCACGCCGTAGTTGATGAGCGTGTACTCGACGGTGCCGAACGGCGAGGCCATGAAGTCGGCGAAGGCCAGGAGTTCGCGCACCCGCTCCTCGGAGGCCCTGGTGATGTGGACGTTCTGGAGGGCCACGTTGTCGAGCCAGGCGACGGCACGCTGTCCGACGGGGCGCATGGGCCGCGGGTCGAACCGCTTGTCGATGGCGGCCATCGCCTCGATGTAGCCGGTGCCCGGTGTCAGATAGGCCGGGATCCCGTCGTAGACGTAGGCGGCCTTGCCGTTCTTGAACATGTCCGTGTACTTGGCCTTCTGCGCACCGGACATCCCGATGGTGCCGGGGTAGTAGCAGCCCGCCTTGTACAGGCCGCGGGCGACCGCGATCGCCTCGCGGAACTCCTCGGTCTCCAGCCGGTGTACGAACCCGCCGCCCCCGGTCAGCCGCCAGTCCTTCGGGGCCCCGGCGCTCGCGGCGATCAGCGTGGTCGCCCCGGCCATGATCGCGTACTGGTCCTCGCGCGGCCGGGTCAGCTCCTTGCACAGCTCGACGAAGCGGTCCAGGTCGGCGATCTCGTCCAGATCGCCGACCCCGGCCGCGGCGAACAGGTCGTGCCGGTAGAAGCCCGCGCCGCCGGTGCCCATCCGCGAGATCGGGATGCCGTACAGGCCCTCGCCGAAGATCGCGCCCTGCCAGGCGGCGCGTGGGATCGCGGCCAGATTGGGGTACGCGGCGACGCGGTCCCCGGCGAGATGGGGAGCCAGGTCGGCGCAAGTGGCCGCGAAGAAGCCCGCCTTGTTGTCGACGCCGCCGGTCTCCGGGTACTGGAAGATGTCCGGCAGGTTCCCGCCCGCGACGGTGGTCGAGAACTTCGTCGCGTGATCGTCACTGGGTACGGCGATGACGTCCACCTCGGTACCGAGCAGCCGCTCGATGGCCTGCCAGGCCGCGTTGTCGCCGCGGCCGGGCGGTGGCGGCAGGAAGGTCTCGGCGGTCGCCTTGATCCTGTCGGCACCGGCCAGCGGGGTGCCCCGGGTGGCCCGTCGGGGCACGGCGGGATAGCGGAAGTAGCCGTCCGGCACACCGGCGGCGCTGCCGGGCAGGTCGGGGGTCAGCCCGCCGATCCTGCGCACGGTGGTCCTGGGCAGCAGGGCCGGGTCCTTGGCCCGGGGCACGGCGCGGACACCTCCGTCGCCGCAGGCCGAGAGCAGCGGAGCGGCGGCGGTCGCGGCGAGCGCGCCCGTGGTCAGGCGCAGGAGCGCTCTGCGGTCGAACTGGGTGGAGGACATACGGGGCTCCCGGGACGGGACGGGCAGGACGGGCAGGACTGGCAGCGCGGCCGGGCGGTGGACGCTGCCGGGCGAAGCGGCGGTCAGCCCTTGACGGCTCCGGTGAGCACTCCCTTGGTGAAGTAGCGCTGCAGGAAGGGGTACACGCACAGGATCGGGACGACCGCGATGACCAGAACGGCCATCTGCACCGCCTGCTGGGGCGCCACCGCCTCGCCGGTCGTCGCGCCGCTGAGGCTCTGGCCCTGGAGGACGTAGGTGCGCAGCACCATCGGCAGCGGCCACTTGGTCGAAGTGTCCAGATAGAGAAGGGCGTTGAAGAAGGCGTTCCAGTACGTCACCGCGTAGAAGAGGCTGATCACGGCGAGGACGGACTTCGACAGCGGCAGCACGATCCGGGTGAGGATGCGCAGATCCCCGGCGCCGTCCACACGTGCGGCGTCGTAGAGCTCCTCGGGCAGGTTCATGAAGAAGGCGCGCAGCACCACCAGGTTGAACGCGCTGACCAGGGTGGGCAGAACGAGCGCGGCGTAGGTGTCGTACATCCCGAGCCCCTTCACGAGAAGGAAGTTGGGGATGATGCCCGCGTTGAAGAGCATCGTGAACAGCGCCGTCATCAGCAGGAAGCGTGAGCCGGTGACCTCACGGCGGGAGAGGCCGTAGGCCATCCCGATGGTCACCAGGAGGCTGGCCAGGGTGCCGACCACCGTGATGCCGAGGCTGACGAACAGGGCGCGGGTGACCACGCCGCCGTCCAGGACGGTGCGGTACGCGTCGAGGCTCGGATGCTCGGGCCACAGGACCAGGCCCTTGCTCTTGATGATGTCGGTCTGCGAGGCGAAGCTCGTACCGATCACCCCGAGCAGCGGATAGACGACGGCGGCCACCACCAGCACGAGCACCACGCCCTTGGCCAACTGCCCAGCCCTGGAAGGCTTTTCCATCCAGGGCGGGCGGCCCTCCGGCTGTGTGCGGTGGCGCGCCCGTCCGCGTGTGGCGCCGTTCGTCGTCGTGCCGTCGGTCGTGGGATCAGCGGTCAGCACCGCGATACACCCCCTCGTGGCCCAGTCGGTGGGCGAACTTGTTGGCTCCCAGGACCAGGACCGTGCCGACGGCGGCCTTCACCAGGCCGACGGCCGCGGCGACTCCCCAGTCGTTGTCGCGGATGCCGTGGTAGTAGACGTAGGTGTCGAGGACTTCACCGGCGTCCGGGCCGACCGCGTCGCGCTGGAGCAGGATCTGCTCGAAGCCGACGGACAGGATCGTGCCGAGCTGAAGGATGAGCAGCAGCACGATCACCGGGGCGATGCCGGGCAGGGTGACGTGCCACAGCCGGCGCCGGCGGCCGGCGCCGTCCATCGCCGCCGACTCGTACAGGCCGCGGTCGATGCCGAGCAACGCGGCCAGGATGATGATCGTGCCCCAACCGGCGTCCTTCCAGACGAGTTGGAGGGTCAGCAGCCAGGGGAAGGCGTCCGGGTCCGACATCATGTCGTAGCGCGGCAGGCCCGCCGAGCCGAGCAGATCCGGCAGCACACCGGCGCCGCCGAGGATCTGCTGGAAGACCGAGACGATGATGACCCAGCCGATGAAGTGCGGCAGGTACACGACGCTCTGGACGAAGCGCCGCAGCCGGTCGCTGACGATGCTGTGCAGCAGCAGTGCGAGGGCGATCGGCACCGGGAAGAAGAAGACGAGCTGGACGAGCGCGATCTCCAGGGTGTTCCCGGTCGCGGTCCAGAACGCGGGCTGGGTGAAGGCGGTCGTGAAGTTGTCGAAGCCCGACCAGGCGCTGTGCATGAAACCCAGGTAGGGCTCGTAGTCCTGGAAGGCGATGACGTAGCCGAGCAGCGGCACCCAGTGGAAGACCACGAAGTACAGGAAACCGGGCAGCGTAAGGAGCAGCATGACCCGGTCGCGCTTGAGGCGGGCCGCCAGGGACCGGTGACGGGGCGTCGTACTCGGCGGTCGGGGTGGGCGCGCCGCCGGTTCGCCACGGGGGCGCGGCGAAACGTCTGTCGCGGTATCGGCCATGAGTGTTCCTGTTCGACGTGACGTGACGCCGGGTGCCCTCCCGGGAGGGGGACGGGGACGGCCAGCGGCGGTGAACCGGACTCGTTCTGAGGCGGCAACGTAGTAAGCGTTTACATAAACCGTCAATGAGTTGGCGGGAAACTTCTTCTTCGGGGTGGGGTGTGTGCCGTGGAGGAGAGGTGGTTTCCTCGGCTGTTCTCGCCTTCGTGTGCTGCTACTTGTGGCCCACGCTGTGCGCGGCGACGGCTTGACGGGCGACGTCGGCTCTCTCTACGGTGACCGCAACATTCGCTGTACACGCTTACATTCGGAGGTCAGGGTGTCCGTCACGGACGAGCCCCCGGCGCGCACGCCGCGACGGCCACGCACCCTCGTCGCCATGTCCCCCGAGGCGCTCGACGTTGTCCTCACGCCCGCGCTGCGCGAGCGGCTCGGGCGGACGGCGCGCCTTCAACTCCCTTACGCGGCAGACGGGTTCGGCTCTCCGGAGGTCCGGGCCGCACTTGCCTCGGCCGAGGTGCTGTTCACCGGCTGGGGTTGCCCGGCCGTCGACGAGAGTGTCCTCGCGGGCGCGCCCGCGCTGCGGGCGGTCATCCACTCGGCGGGCACCGTGAAGACCTTCCTCGGTCCCGAAGTCCTCGAGCGCGGCATCGCGATCTCCTCCGCGGCCGACGCGAACGCGGTGCCGGTCGCCGAGTACACCCTCGCCGCCGTCATCATGGGCGCCAAACGCGTCGTCCCACTGTCCCGGCTGTTCCGGGACCGCCGCACCCACCGCACCGCCGCCGACCTCACCCGCCAGCACTGGCTCGGCACCAACGGGCTGACCGTCGGCGTGGTCGGCGCCTCGCGCATCGGCCGCCGGGTGATCGACCTGCTGCACCGCACCCTCGACGTGGAGATCCTGCTCCACGACCCGTACGTCGGTGCCGAGGAGGCGGCCACGCTCGGCACACGCCCCTGCGACCTGGACACCCTGGTCGCCGACAGCGACGTGGTGACCCTCCACGCGCCCGCGACACCCGCGACCCGGCACCTCCTCGACGCCCGCCGTATCCGCCTGATGCGGCCGGGCACCCTGGTCGTGAACACCGCCCGCGGCGCGCTGATCGACCTCGCGGCGCTCACCCCCGAGCTGGCGAGCGGGCGCCTGGACGCCGTACTCGATGTCACCGACCCCGAACCGCTGCCGCCCGAGCACCCGTTGTGGGAGCTGCCGAACGTGATGCTCAGCCCGCATCTGGCCGGTGCCCAGGGCAACGAGGCGGCCCGGCTCGGCTCCCTCGCGCTGGCCGAACTCGACCGTTACGCGCGCGGTGAACCGCTGCGGCATCCGGTGCGGCCCTCCGAGTGGGAGCACACCGCGTGAGCGGCGGCGGGCAGGCCGTAAGCTCGGCGCACAACGCAGGAGGAGAGGCGGCGACATTGCGCAGGGCGAGGGCTTCGGACGGGGCGCGACGGCGGGCCACCGTGACGGACGTGGCCCGCGTCGCCGGGGTCTCGACGGCGACGGTGTCCCGGGTGATGAACGGATCCTCCCCGGTCGCGGCCGCCACCAGGGAACGCGTCCAGGCGGCGATGGCCGAACTCGGCTTCGTCGTCAACGCCCATGCCCGGGCCCTCGCCGGAGTGTCGAACCGTACCGTCGGCATCGTCGTCAACGACGTCGTCTCGCCCTTCTACGCCTACATCGCGCACGGTGTGGAACGCGAGGCCGCCCGCGGCGACCGGCTCTGCCTGGTCTGCTGCACCCAGGGCGATCCCCAGCGCGAACTGGCCTTCATCGATCTGCTGCACGAACGCCGCGCGGACGCCGTGATCCTCGTCGGCGGCAGCACCGACGACCGCGACTACCGGGACGAACTCCGGCGCCGCGCCCAGCGGTTGAGCCTCGACGGCACCCGGCTCGTGCTGTGCGGGCGGCCCGGCGTCGGCGACGACGCCCCCACCGTGGGCGTCGAGTACGACAACGAGGGCGGCTCCTTCGCGATCACCGACCACCTCCTGACCCAGGGCCACGAGCGGATCCTCTACCTCGGCGGACCGCCCGGCCTGTCCACCACCGTCGACCGGCTGGCGGGCCACCGCCGGGCGTTGACCCTGCGAGGTGTCGCGGCCGACCCCGAACTGGTCCAATTGGGCGCCTTCAGCCGGGCCTTCGGCTACCGCCGGATGACCGAACTCCTGCGGGAGCGGCTCCGGTTCACCGCCGTCTTCGCGGGCAACGACATCGTCGCGGCCGGTGCCGCCGAGGCGCTGGAGGAGGCGGGCGTACGCGTCCCCGACGAGGTCTCCCTGGTCGGCTTCGACGACGTTCCGGTGGCCCAGGAGATGCGTCCGCGTCTGACGACCGTGCACGTACCCCTGGAGGAGATGGGCCGCCAGTCGGTACGGATGGCCGTGGGCGACGCCGACGACGAGGACTGGCGCGCCGCACCCTCCGGCCTGGTGCGCCTGGGCACCCACATCGTCGTACGCGACTCCGTGGCACCGCCCGCCGCGCGCTGACCCCGCGCCCGCACGAGGCCACCGGGACACCGATCGCCCGGCCCCGCACATCGACCGCCCGCGTCTCCCTCCCAAGGAGCAGCCGTCATGTCCGTACCGCCCCACCTCCTCCTCCCGCCCCCGGACCGTGTCCTGTCCTCCCGCACCGGCTGGACCCGGGCGCATTGGGAGGCGCTGGCCGACCGGATGCTGGCGGGCGTCGCGCCGTACGCCACGCCGGGCGGCGCGCAGTACCGCCTGCCCGGGCGGCACAGTTGGTCCGGCGTACAGGTGGACGGCCTGGAGGGCTTCGCGCGGACGTTCCTGCTCGCGGCATGCCGTATCGCCGGTGCGGGTGAGTCGGCGGACGCGGCCCTCGTGGAACGCTACGCGCGGGGGCTTGCGGCCGGTACCGATGCCCGCAGCGGCGAGTCCTGGCCCCAACTCACGGACTGTTCCCAGCAGATGGTGGAGGCGGCGTCCCTCGCGGTGGCCCTGCACGAGACCCGCCCGTGGATCTGGGACCGGCTCGACTCCGCCGTCCAGGAGCGCGTCGCCGACTGGCTGTCCGGATTCCTCGGCGCCCGCACCTGGGACAACAACTGGCGCCTGTTCCAGGTGGTCTGCGAGCAGTTCCTCGCCTCGGTCGGCGCCCCGCACCGCGCCGAGGACATCGAGGGCGGCCTCGACCGGATCGAGGACTGGTACCGCGGCGACGGCTGGTACACCGACGGCGACGGCCGCAACTTCGACTACTACATCGGCTGGGCGCTGCACCTCTACCCCTTGCTGTGGGCGCGCATCGCGGGGGAGGGCAACGACGGCGGCCGCGCCGCGACGTACCGGGAGCGCCTGCGGCTCTTCCTCACCGACTACCCGCGCTTCTTCGGCGCGGACGGCGCCCCCGTGCACCAGGGCCGCTCCCTCACCTACCGGGTCGCCGCCCTGGCCCCCGTCTGGATGGGCGCCCTCGCCGACTGCACCCCGCTCGCCCCCGGCCTGACCCGCCGTCTCGCCTCGGGCACCGCACGCCACTTCGCCGAGCGCGGCGTCCCCGACACACGCGGACTGCTCACCCTCGGCTGGTACGAGGAGTTCCTGCCCACCACCCAGCCGTACTCCGGCCCCGCCTCGCCGTACTGGGCCAGCAAAGGCTTCCTCGGCCTGCTCCTGCCGGACACCCACCCCGTGTGGACCGAGCACGAACTCCCGTTGCCCATCGAGGAGTTGGACGAGGATGGCGAATCGCGTGGGCGCGCCAGGTGGCCGCGACAGTGCACCACGCTCACCGCCCCCGGCTGGCTGCTGCACGCGACTCGCCACGACGGCATCGTCCGGCTGCTCAACCACGGCAGCGACCACAACCCGCCGCAGCCGGACGGTGCGGACCCCGCCGACGGAACCGAGGACCCGCACTACACCAAGCTCGCCTACTCCTCGGCGACCGCCCCCGACAGCGCCCCGCACGCCCATGCCCGGGGCATCGACAACCACCTGGCGCTGCTCGCCGCGGACGGCACCCCCACCCGGCGCCGCCGCATCCACCCCCTGCGCTGCGCGGACGGCGTGGCCGCCTCCTGGTACGCGGCGCGACTGCCCGGCGAGGCGGAGGGCGACGGCGAGAACGGCGACCGCGCCGGGGCGACCTGCCGTATCGAGACGACGAGCGTGCCGCACGGGCCCTGGGAGATCCGCGTCCACCGTGTCGAGGCGCCCCAGGGGTACGAAGTACGCGAAGGCGGCTGGTCCGTGGCCGCTACCGAGACCCCCGTCGGCACCACCGGCCCCGGCTGGGCGACCGTCCGCACGGCCGACGGCCTGACCAGCACCCTGGTCGCCCTCCACGGCTGGGGCTCGCACCCCGACGCCCGGATCGCCCGGGACGTGGCGGCCAACGCGTTCGGCCCCCATTCGGCAGTGCCCTGCCTGCACAGGGACGCCCACCCCGGCGGCACCGCCGTCTACGTGAGCCTGGTGGCGCTGGGCCGGGAGCCGGTGCATCCGGGGGCGTTGGCGGAGGCGGTGCGGGTGTCGGTCACCGAAGTCGGGGCGGTCGGGCTGGAGTTCTTGGACGGGAGGGTCGTGACGGTCTGAGGAAGGCGGGCCGGGAGAGGGCAGGAAGAGGGCGGGACGGAGGAGGGTCCGCCTGGAGAAGGCCGGTCTACGGTGGGCAGCCCCGCGCGGCCGCGACAGCAATGTCCGTACGAGATCAATGCTCGTACGAGATCAATGCTCGTACGAGGAAAGCCGGTTGGGCGTCCTCACTCGAAGTCGTAGACCGTTGTGGCGATGTCGCGGGCGCACAAGGTCTTGTCGATGATCGGCTCGATGCGGCTCCATTTGCCACCGGCCAGGCCGCAGCCGATACGGGGCATGTGGACCGAGGCGTCGGTGGCGAGGGCGTGTGCGGCGACGGCGTCCAGGCACCGTTCGACGGCGTCGTAGCGGATGGGCGGGCCACTGCTGCCGGTCTTCATCCCGTGTTGCGCGACCATGTTCGCGATCTCGATGTCCGCCTGGACCGGGACGAGTTGAACCGCTCCGAGCGCGAAGTCGTTGGCCGCGCGCTCGCGGTGCCAGCGACGGTACTCGCGCTCGGGTTCGGGCCACCTACGGGAGATCGCCAGCACGAATCCCTTGCCCCAGCCGCCGAGGTCGTTGCAGACATGGGCGATGATCTTGCGGCCCTTGGCCTGCGGGCTGGTCGCGTCGCCCGCGATGATCGTCAACGGTTTCATGGCGTCATGGTGGCCCGGACCGTGAAACGAGTCCAGCGCATTCGGGATTATCGGTGAGCAGGGGGTGAGGCCGCCGCCGGTCAAGTGAGGGCTGGTGAGAAGACGCGCCGTGAGTCGCCCGGAGGGACCAACTCGCGGGAGCCACAAGCCAGTTCGTCGACCGTCCGAAGAACTGTCAGCGCCGTGACTATTCATGGGCGGGGAACGCCCATATGGTGTGCGACCTTCGAGCTCTGGGGGGTCTCGTGAAAGTACCGATGAGCGAGCGGCTGGGAGGCTGACCATGGCACGACGACTTCTCGTCGCGGCGCTCGCCGTCGCGATCACCCTCATTCCCTCGGCCGCGGCACAGACGCACATTCCCTCGGCTTCGGCACGCGCGCACGTTCCCCCGGCTGTGGCACACACGCAGTCCTGGCAACACGTTCCGGTCCCGGCGGAGGTGCGCCCGCAAGCCGGGCTGAACGAGGCCGTGGCGCTCGGGCCGGACCAGGCGTGGGCGGTGGGTGCCGAGGCCGTCGGCCGCGAGGCGCCGGGCTTCCCGATGGTGCTGCGCTGGGACGGAACCGCGTGGCAGCGCCAGAGCCTGACCGGGATCGGCTGGCAGGGCGAGTTGCTGTCCATCGGCGCGACCTCACCCACCGAGGTCTGGGCGGTCGGTCGCGACACGGCGGGCGGTTCCCACCTGCTCCGCTTCGACGGCACCGCCTGGACCGAGGACCTGCCGCCGAGCGATGTCGTACTGACCAAGGTCGTCACCGGCGGCGGCGAGACCTGGCTGATCGGTTCGCGGGGCGGCGCGCAGGCACTGCTGCGCCGCGACGGGAACAACTGGCGGGACGTGCCGGTGCCGCCGGGATCGGTGTACGGCCTGCACGTCCTGGCGGCCGACGACGTCTGGGCGGCGGGCGAGACCGGTAGCGGGGCGGCGGTGTCGCACTGGGACGGGCAGGCGTGGCAGCAGACGATCGTGGACGGGGCCCCGAGGTCGGCCGTGGGCAGCGTGGTGGCGGTCTCACCGACGGAGGTGTGGGCCGGTGGCACGGCCGGGTTCATCGGCGGCCCGCCCGGCCGCCCGATCCCGCCGCTCCTTGTCCGCTGGGACGGACAGACCTGGAGCAGGGTGAGCATGCCCACCGACTTCGGCGGCATCAACTCACTGACGCCCGGCCCGTCCGGCGGTCTCGGCTGGGTCTCGGTGACCCGCTCGCTGAAGTGGGACACCTCGGGCGGTACGTCCAAGCTCGTCCCCGGGCCGGACTTCCTCGCCTGGAACGGTCAGTCGTTCACCGAGCACAGTGAACCGGCGGTGCCCGGGGAGGGTGACTCCTCGCTGCTGCGGCTGGCGCCGGTGCCGGGCACCGAATCGGTGTGGTCGGTCGGCCGCGCCACCGTTCCCGACGGCACCTTCGCCCCGCGCATCCTGCGATTCGGCTGAGAGGACGGGAGGGCGGGAAGACGGGAGGACGAACGGTGACGCATGGGTTCCGTCTCAGCGGCGGACGGCGCCCAGCGTCCCGCGCGAAGCCTCGGCCGACGCCCCAACTCACGTAGTACGTACCGCACTTGGTGAGCTCGCAGCCGCGCGGGCCGGGATGTCCATCCCGTCACCGACCGGCAGCGACGTCCCCCGCGGCCAACGGCACCTCGCCTCGCACCACGAAGCCCCCCTCCGGCGTGGGACCGGCGCTCAGGTGGCCGCCAAGGAGGGCGGCGCGTTCGCGCAGGCCGAGGATGCCGTGGCCGCCTCCGGGCAGGTCGGGGCGGAGGGCGCCGGTGGCGGGGGCGTCGTTGTGGACCGTCATGCGGAGGGTGTCGGTGCCGACGTCGACGGTCACCGTGGAGGGCGCGCCCGGGGCGTGTTTGCGGGCGTTGGTGAGGGCTTCCTGGACGATGCGGTAGGCGGTGCGTTCGGCGGCCTCGGGGAGGCCGCGGCCGTTCGCGCCGGTGACCGTGAGGCGGGTGTCGGTGCCGGACTGGGCGACGAGTTCGGGCAGGTCGGCAAGGCGTGGCTGGGGTGCCAGGGCGGTCGGTCCGGCACCGGCCGCCCGCAGCACCACGATCATGCCGCGGAGTTCCTCCAGCGTCCCGGTGGCCAGGGTGCGCAGGGTGCCCGCGGTCTCCTTGACCCGCGGGTCGCGGGTGGTGACTTCGAGCGCCCCGGCCTGGACGGCCATCAGGCTCGCGCGGTGCGAGATCACGTCGTGCATCTCCCGGGCCAGCCGGGCGTGTTCGCGGGCCAGGACGGTACGGGCGTGGAGTTCGCGCTCGTGGTCGCGCAGGGTGGCGAGCTCGGCGACGCGTTCCGACAGGTCCTGCCGGGTCTGGGCGAGCAGGCCGACCACGGCCGGTCCGACGCCCAGCAGCAGCGAGTAGAGCAGCCATTGGGTGACGGTGCCCGGCGGCGTCTCGGCGAACTTGCTGAGCGGCCAGGGCACGAAGCTGCCCGCCACGACCAGGGCGACGGCGAGCTTGACCTGCCAGTCGAAGCGACGGTGGCGGGCCAGCGTGCCCAGCGCCACGATCGCGGCGAGCAGCGCGACTCCCGCGAACAGGCCGGGCAGTGTCAGGGCCAGGACCGGACGCGGGTACCGGCGGCGCAGCAGAAGCCCCGCGGCCGCGAGGAAGGAGAGCACGGTCTGCCACGGCTGCATCGAGGGCACCGAGAACGCGACATCGAGCGCGGCCAGGGCCGTGACGGCGAGGTCGCAGGGCCAGCCCCGCAGTCGGCGCGCGATCCGGCCGGTGCGCGACCAGTGCCGTACGGTCCCGTCGGCGGCAGTGCCGCTCATCCGGCGCCCTCGCGACGGTCGGCGGGCGGACACGGCACTTCGACGGGCGCGAGGAGCCCGGCCCGTTCGGCGATCACCGCGGCCTGCACCCGGTTGGCCACGCCGAGCTTGGTCAGGACGGCGCTGACGTCGTCCTTCGCGGTGGCGACGGAGAAGAACATACGGGCCGCGATCTCCACGTTGGACCGCCCGTGCCCGATGTGGGTGAGCACCTCGCGCTCGCGGCCGGTCAGCCGTCGTACCGCGTGCGCCGAGGGCGTCGGCTCCTCGGCGCCTGCGGGTCCGCCGTCGCGCAGCCGCCGCACCACCGAGGACGAGAGGCATCCGGCGCCGGTCGCGAGCGCCCGTACGGAACGGATCAGCCGGTCCGGGTCGGTGTCCTTGAGCAGGAAGCCGCCCGCGCCCAGGGCGAGCGCCTCGCCGAGGTACTCGTCGGTGTCGAAGGTGGTGAGCATGGCGACCTCGGGCGGCTCCGGCAGGCGGCGGATGCGGCGCAGCAGGGTCAGCCCGTCGACGTCGGGCATCCGGATGTCGAGGAGCACCACGTCCGGCCGGTGGTCCCGTACCGCCGCCAGAGCCCGGCCGCCCTCGCAGGAGGCGACCACGTCGATGTCCCCGGCGCTGCCCAGGATCATGGTGAGCCCCGACCGGATGAGGCCCTCGTCGTCGACGACGAGCACCCGCAGCGGCGGCGCGGATTGCGTGGTCGGGCGCACGGTGAGGTTCCTTCCGGCGCGGGGAGGCCTGAGCGGTACCGCGGGGATGAGCGCCGGGCACCGCGAGGGTGACCGAGGGACGCCGCGGTGATGACGGTTGGCGACCACATTGCGGGAGACCGGCCCTCTCGGGCCACACCCGGCAGTGGATCTGTCTGAGATCTCACATGTGCCCCGACCGGTGAACCTCCTGCCCTTTCTTTCCGTCCGACCCGCCCGTGACCTGCCGCTTCGGGCCGCCTCCAGCCTCTCTCGGCTCTCTCGGCCAGCCGTCCTCTAGTGGTTCGCATCCCGCCTGTCCACCCGCCGGTCGGCTGCTTTCCCCGCCGGTCGGGGGTGGCCGGGCAGCCCGCCGGGTGGACCTCGCCCCGCGAAGTCGGATTTGCCGGTGGAGATCTGTTGATTCCACGCCGCGGCCCGCAGGCTTCCCCTCACGAATTGCTCGCGATGTGCCACCCCCCACCGTGGCGCCAGGACTCAGGGAGCCTCCACGTGACCCGACGCAAGACCGCCCTCGCCACGGCGACAGCACTCGCCGCCGCCTCAGTCGTCGCGGGAGCCATAGCCGTGCCCTCCGCCATGGCCGAGCCGGCCGACGGCACCGCCGCCCGCCAGAGCGACACGGCCACCAAGGGTGTCCGTGGCGCGGCGGCGCGGGCGGCCAAGGAGGGCGTCAACTGGCAGGAGTGCCCGGCCGATTGGGGTCTGAAGGCGCCGGTGCAGTGCGGCTGGGTCACCGTCCCGGTCGACTACGCGGACCCGCGGGGCGACACCATCAAGCTGGCCGTCTCCCGGCTGCGCAGCAGCGGCGGCAAGGGCGAGCACCAGGGCTCCCTGCTCTACAACCCGGGCGGCCCCGGCGGCTCGGGTCTCGACTTCCCGCTCGGCGCCACCGACAAGGACGGCGTGTGGGCCAAGACCTCCCGCGCCTACGACTTCGTCGGCTTCGACCCGCGCGGCGTCGGCCACTCCGCCCCGATCTCCTGCGTCGACCCCAAGGAGTACGCCAAGTCGCCCAAGCCCGACCCGGTACCGGACGACGAGGCCGACAAGCAGGCCCAGCGCAAGCTGGCGCAGGAGTACGCCGAGGGCTGCGAGGAGCGCGGCGGCGCCCTGCTCCCGCACATGACCACCAAGAACACCGCACGCGACCTGGACGTCATCCGGGCGGCACTCGGCGAGAAGAAGCTCAACTACCTGGGGGTCTCCTACGGGACGTACCTGGGCGCGGTCTACGCCCACCTCTTCCCCGGTCACGTACGCCGGATGATCCTGGACAGCGTCGTCAACCCGGCCCCCGAGAAGATCTGGTACCAGGCCAACCTCGACCAGGACGTGGCCTTCGAGGGCCGCTGGAACGACTGGAAGAACTGGGTCGCCGAGCACAACGACGCCTACGGACTGGGCGACAGCGCCGACGACGTGCAGGCCGCCTGGGACGAACTGCGCACCACCGCCAAGGAGAAGCCGCTCGGCGGCAAGGTGGGCCCGGCCGAACTCCTCAGCTTCTTCCAGAAGGCCGCCTACGCGGACGCTGTCTGGCCCAAGGTGGCCGCGGCCCTCTCCGCGTACGCCCTGGGCGACGAGCAGCCGCTGGTGAAGGCCGCGGCCCCGGACATGTCCGATGCCGCGAAGCTCGCCTCGGACGAGAACGGCAACGCCGTCTACACCGCCGTGGAGTGCAACGACACCCAGTGGCCCGGCGACTGGCAGCAGTGGGACAAGGACTCCGAACGGCTGCACGCCGAGCACCCGTTCATGACCTGGTCCAACACCTGGATGAACCTGCCCTGCGCCAACTGGCCGCTCCAGCACGACAACAAGCCGCTCGACATCAAGCCCGGCAAGAAGCTCCCGGCCACCCTGATCCTGCAGGCCGAGCGCGACGCGGCCACCCCGTACGAGGGCGCCGTCGAACTCCACAAGCGTCTCAAGGGCTCCCGTCTGATCACCGAGAAGGACGCGGGCTCGCACGGCACCTCCGGCGGCACCAACTCCTGCATCAACGACCGGGTCGACGCCTACCTCCTCAAGGGCGAGACCGGCGCCGAGGACACCGTGTGCGAGCCGCACGAGCTGCCGGAGCCGGAGCAGGCGAAGTGACCGAAGCGCTCCGGCGACGGAAGTAGCGGGGCCGACGGCGCGGTGTCGCCGCCGCCGTGAGCGGTGCGGTGGCGGAGTCCGGGCCCGGGCCGAGCAGAGGGGCGTTCCTACGGGGGGACGCCCCTCTTGCTCAGCCGCCCCAGCTCGCCGTTGCCCGCGGACCGAAAGGACTCCTTCGAGCGGCAGGCCCCGCTCTTCGCCCGCCGCGCCCCGCTACGGTCACGGCGCGGGCGGCGTCCGCCGCTCCGTCAGCGAACCGCCCAACTCCCGTGCCCTGCGCACGAATGCCTCGTACAGGTCCTGCGCCGCCTGGGGTACGGACTCGGCCCTGCGGCGCTGCAACATCAGCAGCACCCGGGTCGTGTCGTTCTCGATCGGGCGGTACGTGAGGGTGCCGTGCCGTTCCAGCGGGTCGCCCACCACGCTGAAGTCGGGCAGGACCGTCGCTCCCAGGCCCTCGGCCACCATGAGCTTGCCCATCTCGGCGCCGTCGGTGGAGTACGAGAACGACGGGGTGCGGCCGTCGAGGAGCCGGTGCACATAGCGGTGCATGACGTATCCGGCGCGCATCGCGATCAGCGGCTGGGTGAGCAGGTCGGACACCGACACCGTCGGCCCGGCGGCGAGCGGGCTGTCGGGGCGCACGCACACCACCGGACGGCCGTGCAGCAACCGGGTCGACTCGAAGCCCGTGGGAGTGTCGTCCCCGTCCAGGTGGTTCACCAGGCCGAGGTCGAAGCCGCCCTCGGACAGGGCCCGCAGAATGTCCGTCTGCTGGGCGCCGACCACCTCGACCTGGGTGACCGGATGGCTGGTTCGGAACCGTCGTACCACCGGGACGAGAAGAGGTACCGTCGCCGCGTTCACCGTGCCGACGCGCACCATACGGCTGATCCGGTGCTGTTCGCCCGCCGCGGCCCGCAGCCGGTCCACCGCCTCCAGGACACGCACGATGTGCGGCAGGAGTTCGCGGCCCTCCGCGCTCATCGTGGCGCCGGAGCGCTTTCGCTCCAGGAGATCGACGCCCAGTTCGCGTTCCAGGTTGCGCACCGTCTCGCTCAACGCGGGCTGCGAAAGGCGCATTTCCTCGGCGGCGCGGCGCAGTGAACCGAGTCGTGTCACCGCGGCTATGTATTCCAGTTGTTCTGTCCGCACGACAGCACAATGCGCTTGATTCCGAAGGGCGTTCAAGGGTTTCCCTGTTACGCGTTCGTGAAAATCAATGATCCGTGATGTGAGACCGGTCGGGTTTTCCTTGACGTCTTTCGCCGACGACTGCGACCATCGAGAACATGCAGAAGCGACTGGACCTCACCCGGCGACGCCACGTCGACCTGGCACGTGTCTCCAGCGCCTCCTGTCGCACCGCGGCCTGACCCTCCCGGTCCTGCCCCCTCCCGGGCCCTGACCTTCCCGGTCCGCCGCGTTCCTCCGCTCTACGGCAGCCCTTTGCCGCAGAGCAGGTATCCCGTCGCCCGCGCAGTCCCCGGCATCGGACAGCGCCGCGCATTCCACCGTTTCCCCGGTCCTTTCGACGCGGGGCGTTCTCGCAATCCCCGAACCATTCGCCGCAGGAGTTCCACATGCCCGCAGCACCCCTGAAATTCGCCTACTGGGTCCCCAACGTTAGCGGGGGACTCGTCACCAGCACCATCGAGCAACGCACCGACTGGGGCTACGAATACAACCGCGAACTCGCTGTCCTCGCCGAGAACAACGGCTTCGAGTACGCGCTCAGCCAGGTCCGCTACATGGCCAGTTACGGTGCCGAGTACCAGCACGAGTCGACCAGCTTCAGCCTCGCCCTGCTGCTCGCCACCCAGCGGCTGAAGGTCATCGCCGCCGTCCATCCGGGCCTGTGGCACCCCGGCGCAGGACTCCACCTTCGAAGACCTCGTGCAGTACAACGACGGCTTCCGCACCGGCCTGATCGGCACTCCGGAGCAGATCGCCATGGGGGCACCGCCCAGGCATTCAGCGCTGGGGGAGCATCGTCGCCAACAAGAAGCTCGGCGTCGACCTGCTCCTCCTCGGCTTCCTGCACTACCACGAAGAGGTCGAGTACTTCGGGCGGCGCGTACTGCCGCTCGTACGCGAACTGGAGGCGCAACTCCCGGAAACGGGCCCGGAGGCAGACGTCGACGCCGACGCCGACGCGGAGAGGGGCGCGGCCTCGGGCGTGAGCGCGGCTTCCACGTCCGCCCACGTCTGAACCGGCTCGTTCCGTCCGCGCGACTCCTTCCGGGCGACTCCTTCCGCGCCGAGCACCGGCGGTTCGCCACCCAACCGCCGGCGCCGAGCCCCCGCCCCCGAACCACCCGACCCCACCCGGTACTTGAGACCGTCCCCGCCCCCGCGGCGGCTCCCGCGCGGAGCCGCCCTCCTCCCGAAAGAGGACCGCATGGCCACCGTCCTGTCCGTCTCCGGCAGTCCCTCCGCCTCCTCGCGTACCAACCGGCTGCTCCGGCATCTCGACCGGCGCCTGACCGCACAGGGCCACGAGGTCGTCCCGCTCGACGTCCGCACCATCCCGGCCGAGGCGCTGCTCGGCGCGGACTTCGGGCATCCGGCGATCGTCGAGGCGACCGAGCTCGTCGCCCGCGCCGACGGTGTCGTCGTCGGCACCCCCGTCTACAAGGCGTCGTACTCCGGAGTCCTCAAGGCGCTTCTCGACCTGCTGCCGCAGTACGCCCTCGCCGGAAAGACCGTGCTGCCGCTGGCCACCGGCGGCACCGTCGCCCACGTCCTCGCGATCGACTACGCCCTGCGCCCGGTGCTCGGCTCGATGGGCGCGGACCATGTGGTGCCGGGCTGGTTCACGCTCGACAAGGACATCACCGTGCACGAGGACGGGTCGCTGACCCTCGCGCCGGCCGCCGGTGAGGCCCTCGGGCAGGTCGTCGACCGGTTCTCGGCCGCCCTCGGGTACCGGCCCGTCCTGGCCGCGGCGGGCTGACCGTGACCGCCCATGTCATCGCCGACGAGGCCGAGGCCCTGACCGTGGCCGCCGCCCTCGCAGCGGAGTTCCGTGCCGAAGCGGGCCGACGGGACGCCGAACGCAGGCTGCCGCTCCGGGAGTTGGACCGGCTCTCCGCCTCCGGACTGCTCGCCGTCACCGTTCCCGCCGAGCACGGGGGAGCGGACGTGAGCGCCCTGACCCTGGCGGAGATCTTCCGGCTGCTCGCCTCGGCCGACAGCAGCATCGCCCAGATCCCCCAGAGCCACTTCGTCTACGTCAATGTGATCCGGCGCCAAGGCACCCCGGAGCAACGGAAGTTCTTCTTCGCCGAGCTGCTCGCGGGCCGCCGATTCGGCAACGCCCAGTCCGAGGCGGGCACCCGGCACGTCCAGGACATCCGCACCCGGCTGACGGCACGGCCGGACGGCTCGTACGTACTGGACGGGGTCAAGCACTACTCCACTGGTACCCTGTTCGCCGACTGGATCCCGGTGCTGGCCCGCACCGAGGACGAAGCGCTGCACGTCGCGTATGTGCCGCGCGACGCCCCCGGCGTCACCGTCGTCGACGACTGGGACGGCCTCGGCCAGCGGACGACCGCGAGCGGCACCGTCCGGCTGGACGCCGTCTCCGTACCGGCCGACCGTGTCCTGCCCCATCATCTCACCTTCGAAGGACCCCAACTCCACGGTGCGGTGGCCGAGTTGCTCCATGCCGCCATCGACGCCGGCATCGCAGGAGCGGCACTCGCCGAGGCGGCGGAGTTCGTCCGGACGAAGAGTCGTCCCTGGTTCGAGAGCGGCGTCGAAACGGCCGCCGAGGACCCCTTGTTGATCCAGCGGTTCGGTGAACTGGCCCTGGACACAAGGGCGTCGGAGGCGCTGCTGCGCGAGGCCGCCCGTGCGGTGGACGCGGCACAGGCTCACCTCACCGACGACTCGGCGGCCGAGGCATCGATCGCGGTGGCCGCCGCGAAGGTGGGGGCGGCCAGGGCCGCGGTGGAGGTGGCGAGCGCGCTCTTCGAAGTGTCCGGCACCCGTTCGGCGCGCAACGCCCTGAATCTGCACCGGTATTGGCGCGACGCCCGTACGCACACCCTGCACGACCCGGCCCGCTGGAAGATCCAGCACATCGGCCGGTACGTACTCAACGGCACCCGGCCGCCCCGCCACGGCCTGCTCTGAACCGAACAACCCCCGGACACTCCCGAACGGAGACCCTCGTGTCCCTCACCTTCCACTGGTTCCTGCCCACCAACGGCGACAGTCGGCACGTCGTCGGAGGCGGCCACGGCACGCACGTCACCGCCTCGGGACGGGACCGGCCGCCGACGGTCGCCTATCTGAGCCAGATCGCCCGCGCCGCCGAGGACCTCGGCTTCGTCGGGGCGCTCACTCCCACCGGTGCCTGGTGCGAGGACGCCTGGCTGACCACGGCCATGGTCAGCCAGCACACCGAGCGCCTGAAGTTCCTGGTCGCCTTCCGGCCCGGCTTCGTCTCGCCGACGCTCGCCGCGCAGATGGCCGACACCTTCCAGCGGCAGACCGGGGGACGGCTGCTCCTCAACGTCGTGACCGGCGGCGAGAGCCACGAGCAGCGCGCCTACGGCGACTTCCTGGACAAGGAAGCGCGCTACCGGCGCACCGGCGAATTCCTGAAGATCGTACGGGGGTTGTGGTCGGGCGGGACGGTCGATCTGGCCGGGGAGCACCTCCATGTGGAGGACGCCAGGCTGGCCCGGTTGCCCGACCCGGTGCCCGAGGTGTACTTCGGCGGCTCGTCGCCGATCGCGGGCGAGATCGCCGCGAAGCACGTCGACGTGTATCTCACCTGGGGCGAGCCGCCCGCCCAGGTGGCCGAGAAGATCGAGTGGATCCGTACCCTCGCCGAGAAGGAGGGCCGCACCGTCCGCTTCGGCGTACGGCTGCACGTCATCACCCGCGACACCGCGGCACAGGCCTGGGCGGAGGCGGACCGGCTGCTCGCGGGCTTCGACCCCGCGACCGTGAAGTCCGTACAGGAAGGCCTCGCCCGCAGCGAGTCCGAGGGCCAGCGGCGGATGCTGGCCCTGCACGGCGGCAGCCGGGACGGCCTGGAGATCCACCCCCACCTCTGGGCCGGGATCGGGCTGGTCCGCGGCGGCGCCGGGACCGCGCTGGTCGGCAGCCACAAGGAGGTCGCCGGTCTGATCAAGGAGTACGCGGCCGTCGGCATCGAGGAGTTCGTCCTCTCCGGCTATCCGCACCTGGAGGAGGCGTACTGGTTCGGCGAGGGCGTGCTGCCGAGGCTCGCCGCCGAGGGTCTGTGGCAGCACCCGTCCGGATCGCGGGCGGCCTCGGCGGCCCGGGTGCCCTTCGCGGGATGAACGGGCCCGCCGGTTCGGGGCTACGGTGACTCCGCTCCCCGAACCCCGCCCGGGCCACGCCCACACCCGTGTTCGCGGCCTCGGCGGGCCGAGCGGTCCCGACGGACCCGCTCAGCCGTCGAGCAGGCGCCAGGAGGTGAGGGCCAGCCGGGCCCTCATCAGCCCGGCGGGCTCGGTGAGTTCCATGCCCAGGGCCCTACCGATGTGGTCGAGGCGGCGGGCGACGCTGCTGTGGTGCAGATGCAGCAGTTCGGCGGCCCTGCGCAGCGAGCCCGTGACGCAATAGGCGTCCAGGGTGTCGAGATCGTCGGCTCCGGCGGCCAGGCGCCCGATGGCGGCCAGGTCCCTGTTCTCGCGGACGAGGTCCTCGGGCACCTCCGCGAGCAGCGCCAGCGCGCCCAAGTCGCCGTATCCGACGACCGGTTCGCGTGGGCTGGTGAAGCGCAAGGCGGTACGGGCCTCCCGCCAGGACAACTCGGGGCTGTGGCTGCTGCCGATCCCGGCGCGTACGTCCGCGGGGAACCGGGTCCGGTCCACGGTGGTGGCCAGGATGACCCCCACCTCGGCGAGGGGCGCCGCCTTCACCGGGCGGGCGGGGCAGATCAGGCTGCCCACCCGGTCGAGCGGAAGCGGCGAACGTACCGCGACGACATGGACCGGCAGGCCGACGGCGAAGCCCAACAGCCGCAGGGCGCGGGCCCGGGCCGCCTCGTCGCTCTCGGAGCTGACCGCCAGTTCGACGAGGGCGGGGTCCGCCATGGTGGTACGGGCGGGGCCGTACCGTTCGACGACTCCCGCCACCGCGAGGGCCAGCCGGTCCAGCAGCACCTCGTCGAGCGGACTGGGTCGGCCGGGCCGTTCCAGCCAGACGGTGCCGATCTCCTCCTCGTCCAGAGTGATCGGCACGGTGCTGGACGCGTCCCCGGGCGGCGCGGCCGCCTCGGTGCCGTCGGGACGCAGCCGCAGGACCCGCCCGGTGCTGTGCAGCCGGATCCCCGCCACGCACTCGGCCAGGCCCGCGGAGGCGCGGGCGAGCGCGGGCAGATCCACCCGTCGCCGCATCAGGGTGTCGTAGAACATCACGACGCGGATCGCGCCTTCGACTTGGGAATCCAGTCGGGAGAGTCGTTCGGCCAGGGCCTCCATGAGGGGAGGATAGGCGCCGCCCGGCGGACGCGGCGGGCGGGATACCCGACGGGCGTCGGATGATCCGCGCGGCCGCGGCACCGAGGATGGTCGCCATGGACCCCGAACTCGAAGCATTCGTCCCGCTGTTCCCTCGCGCCGACCTCACCGACCCCATCACCCAGCGCGACAACTTCGCCCAACTGGCCGCCTCCGTACCGTCACCCGACACCACCGGCCTGGACATCGAGGACCGTACGGTGCCCGCCGATCCCGAGGTGGCGGTAAGGATCTACCGTCCGCGCGAGTCGCCCGAACCGCGGGGTGCCCTCATATGGCTGCACGGCGGCGGATGGGTCATGGGCAACCTGGAGACCGAGCATCCGTGGGCGGCCCGGATCGCGACCGGCTCCGGCGCGGTGGTGATCTCGGTGAACTACCGCCTGGCGCCCGAGAATCCGTTCCCCGCGGCGCTGGACGACGCCTACGCCGTACTGAACTGGACCGCCGAGTACGCGGCCGAACTCGGGATCGACCCGGACCGGATCGCGGTCGGGGGCCACAGCGCGGGCGGCGGTCTCGCGGCCGGGGTGGCACTGCGGGCACGAGACGAGCAGGGCCCGGCGATCTGCTTCCAACTGCTCAACCAGCCGGGGCTCGACGACCGTCAACAGACGTGGTCGGTACGGAACTTCACGGACACGCCCTGGATGAACAGCGACAAGGTGGCCGCTGCGTGGCGGCACTACCTGGGCCCGGCCACCGCCACGCAGTACGCCGCCCCGGCCCGGGCCACCGATCTGTCCGGCCTGCCGCCCGCCTACATAGCCGCCGCGGAGTTCTGTCCGAACCGCGACGAGAACATCGCCTACGCGCAGCGCCTCCTCGAGGCGGGCGTTTCGGTGGAACTCCATCAGTGGGCCGGTACGTTTCACGGCTCGCAGGCGATCCTGACCGCTGAGGTGTCCCAGCGGCAGCACGCGGAGATCTACGCGGTGCTGCGCCGCGCCCTCGCCTAGTGCTCTCCGAATACCAGCGCGATGCCCAACGGCCGTTCACCCGCCGTCAGTCGACGACTCCCACCGGAGTCGAGGTCGACGACGGTGATGCCGTTCCAGTAGCCGTCGCGGGTGAAGCCTCCGGTCACATACGCGGTCGCGCCGTCCGGGCTGACGGCGACATCCTCATGCGGTCCCGTGAGGGGGATGACCTTCTCCTCGCCGCCCGGGGCGCGGACGGTCAGCGACGGCGACTCGTCCTCGGCCGGGTCGATGGGGCCCGTGCCCACCGCCAGCAGCGTGCCGTCCCCGGTGATCGTCACACCGTGCTGGTGTGTGTTGGCGGTCATCTCCTCGGTGTGGGACTCGCCTGTCAGCGGGTCCAGGACGACCAGCCGCTCCCCTTCGAAGGGCAGCAGCAGTTTCCCGTCCGCCGGGCGTACCGCGGCGTAGTGCGGCTTGAGCCAGGAGCCGAGGCCGCCTCGGGTGCCGTACGGGGCCACCTCGATGCGGCGGGTGTCCAGGGAATCGGTGGCCACGACCGTGACATCGAAGGAGTCGTGGCCGGTGGCGTACACCTCGCCGCCGTCCTCGGAGACATCCACGTCGAACGGGCGGCGGCCGACCTCGGCGGTGCCCGCGACCTTCAGCGTGCCGGTGTCGACGACTTCCAACGCGCCGTTTTTGCCCGGGTGGTTGACACCGACGTACGCCCGGCGGCCGTCGGGCCCGAGGGCGATGCCCATGCCGCCGCCCCGGTACTCGCCGTGCGTCGGCTCACCGATGCCCTCCGACTCGTACGGGACGACTGCGATGCGCTTGCGCGCGGACGTGTCGACGACGGCGACACCCTCGGCCGTGGCGACCCAGGCCCGGCCGTCCCGGCCGACGACGAGACCGTAGGGGGCGGTGCCGACCTTCACGGAGTCGAAGGCGCCCCGGTCGGGGGCGACGAACGTGACCGTGTCGGCGCCGAAGTCGGCCACCAGGAGGGTCCCTTCGGGCGACCTGCCCTCGGGGGTGGGGACGGGGGCGGTGGCCGACCTGGCCGGGGCGGGTGAGGCGTTGCCGTCCGCGCCGTCGGCCCGGGTGACGCAGCCTCCGGCGACGAGCGCCGCGGCTGCCACGAGCGTCGCCCGCGTCACCCGGCTCCGAGTCGGCCTCACCGCACGGCCCTCAGCAGGCCCGCGATCTCCGAAAAGCCGCGCCGCTCGGCGTGTTCCAGGGCGGTGACCCCGTCGCCGTCGGGGAGGTCCACGGTGGCTCCGGCCGTCAGGAGCAGTTCGACGATCTCCTGGTGGGGGAGGCCGCCGTCGCCGAGGATCACCGCCTCCAGGAGGGCCGTCCAGCCGAGGCGGTTGACATGGTCGACGTCCATGTCGGTTTCGCGGAGCACCGCCCGTACGTAGTCCACGTGGCCCCGCTCGGCCGCCGGGATCAGCGATACGCCTCCGAAGCGGTTGGTCACTGTCATGTCGGGGCTCGCGGGCAACAAGGCGCGCAGCATGGCGACACTGCCCGTGACGCCGGTGACCAGCCAGGCGCTGTCGCCGCGGTCGTCCTGGGCGTTCGGATCGGCACCGGCGGCGACGAGGAGTCCGGCCGCCGCGACATGGTCTCCGAGCGAGGTGAGCAGCAGCGGCGTGCGGCGGTGCGCGTCCCGCGCCTCCACCCCGCCACCGGCGTCGAGCGCGGCACGCACGGCTGGGGCGTCACCGGCGGCCGCGGCCTCCAGCAGGGCGGCATCGACAGTGTTCACGGCAGGTCACTCCTCGGGATCGGCGGCTATGGCCTGGACCAGCGGCACCCGGTACGGGAGAGGGGGAACGCGAATGCCGCCGGGACGTGGGGCCGGGAACGCCTCTCGGCGGCTCCCGGCGGGTGGTCACTTGGTCAGCGAGGCGACGCCCGCCTGCGCGAACTTCTCGTCCAGGTCGCCGGAGGGCGCACCCGCGACACCGATTCCGGCGATCGGCGCGCCCTCGGACGCGACCGGAGCGCCGCCGCCGAGGAAGAGCGTGCCCGGAATGTCCTTCAGTGTCGGGGCGTCGTCGAGGCGCTTGGTCAGCTCGGAGGTCGGGGCGTTCCAGGAGACGGCGGTGAACGCCTTCTCCTCGGCGGCCTCGTACGACTGCGGTCCCGCGCCGTCGCCGCGCAGGGTGACGATCGTATTGCCGTCGCGGTCGACCACGGCCACCGAGACGCGCTGGTTCTCCTTCGCCGCCGCGTTCATGGCGGCCCGGGCGGCGTCGGTGGCGGCGTCGATGGTCAGGCGGGTGCGCTCGGTGGTGTTCTCGTCCGCCGGCTTGGCGGGCGCGGCAGCGGCCGGAGCCGACTCGGGGCCGGCCGCGCTCGCGGACCAGGCGCCGACGCCACCGATCGCGAGGGCGGCGGCGAGGGTGCCGCCGGTGAGGACGCGGGCGCGCTTCGACAGCTTCTGCTGCATGGGTCAGCTCCATGGGATCGGGGCGTGGCAGGGGTGCCGGAGCGGGCGGATCACCCGTGGGTCGGTGGCTGGGCCGTCGCCGTCCCGCTCCGAGATCCATCCTGGCGGGACGAACCCGCCGCACCCCTCGTCGTACCGGACGGTCCCGGCGGCCCGGACGGGCGACGCCGGGGTCGTCCGATCGGACGACCCCATGGGCCGACCGAACCGGGAGAGTGGAACCCTGCATGGGGGCAACCGCCCGGACCCCCGCGAGGGGCGCGCGGCGACCCGCAGGGCGGCCGACAGGCCCGGGCCAATCGGGAGCGAAGGCGGTACGCGGTGGACGCGAGAGGGCAGCTGCCGACCGGCGACCCGGACGCCGGCAGGCTGGCGTACGTCGTCCACGCGACGTTCGTCGTGCTGCTCGCCGCCGCCACCGTGCGCTTCGTACAGCGGCACGGCAGCAACGCCAACCTGCCCGCGGTGATCGTCCTCGCCTTGCTCCTCGCCGTGCTGTACGTGGCCATCTCCCGGCTGCGACCCCTCACGGCCCCGCAGCTTCCGGTGTCCTGGCCGCCCGCCGGTCACCTGGCGGTCCTGGTCCCGCTGGTCGCGGTGTGGGCGGCGCTGGTGAGCCAGGCGCCGAGCTTCGCCTGGGTCGCGGTCCCGCTCATCTACGTCACGCTGCACACCCTGCCCCTGTCGGCCGCGTTCGCCCTGATCGCCGTCCTCACCCTCTTCGCGATCACCGCACAGCTCACCCTGGCCGGCCGCTTCGACCTGGACCTCGTGGTCGGCCCGGCCGCCGTCGTCGCCTTCGCCACGGCGGTCTTCGCCCGGCTCCAGCGGCTGGCCGTACGTCAGCGGTCACTGATCGACGACCTGATCCGCACCCGCCGGGAGCTCGCCGCCACCGAGCGACGGGCGGGCGTCCTCACCGAGCGGCAGCGCCTGTCCATGGAGATCCACGACACCCTCGCGCAGGGCCTGTCGAGCCAGCGGATGCTCCTGCAGGCCGCGACGCGCGTCTGGGACGCCGACCCGGTCAAGGCCCACGGCCACATCCGGACTGCCGCGACGATCGCCGATCACAACCTCGCCGAGGCCCGCCGCTTCGTCCACGACCTGGCCCCCGCCGACCTGGCCGAGGGCAGCGGCCTGCCCGAGGCTCTGCGCACCCTCGCCTCCCGGGAGAGCGACGCCGCGCTCACCGTCCGGGTCCACATCGACGACCACACCGGCGTCCCGCTGCCCGACCGGGTGCAGTCCGCCCTGCTGCGCATCGCCCAGGGCGCCCTGGCGAACGTACGTGAGCACGCGCAGGCGACGACCGCGACCCTCACCCTCACCACGCTGGAGGACGAGGCGGTCCTGGACGTCGCCGACGACGGCCGAGGCTTCGACCGGGCGGCCCGTCCCTCCACAGCCGTCCGCGGACACGGCATCCCGGCGATCAACGCCCGGCTCCGCCAGCTCGGCGGCACCCTCACCATCGACTCGGCGCCCGGCGAAGGCACCGTCCTGACCGCCGCGATCCCCCTGGAGCAGCCACAGTGAACGCCCCACCGGTACGAGTCCTGCTCTGCGACGACCACGTGATCGTGCGGGCCGGTCTGCTGGCCCTGCTGGACAGCGCTCCGGACGTCGACGTCGTCGCGGAGGCCGGCACCGGCGAGGAGGCGCTCGCGCTCGCCGCCAGGCACCACCCCGACGTGGTCCTGATGGACCTGCAACTCGGCCAGGGCATCGACGGTGTCGAGACCACGCGCCGCCTCGCCGCCGTCCCCGGCGAGGGTCCCCGTGTTCTCGTTCTCACCACGTACGACACCGACGCCGACGTCACCCGTGCCATCGAGGCGGGCGCCACCGGCTACCTCCTGAAGGCCGAACGCCCCGAGGAACTGTTCGCCGCCATTCACGCCGCCGCCGAGGGCCGCACCACCCTTTCCGCTCCGGTCGCGAGCCGCGTGATGGCCAACCTGCGCCGCCCCCGCCCCACCCTGACCGACCGCGAACTCGACATCCTCGCCCAGCTCGCCCAGGGCCTGAACAACCGCGACATCGCCAAGGCTCTCTTCATCGGCGAGACCACCGTCAAGACCCACCTGCGCCGTATCTACGAAAAACTCGGCGTCGACACCCGCACCGGCGCGGTGGCGGTGGCGAAGGAGCAACGGCTGCTGCCATGACTGTCCGGAAGCCGCAGGAGAGGGTTCGGGACCGGGAGCGGAGCGGGGACGAGGACCGGGACACCGCAGGGTCGCGGGGCCGGTCCGTCGCCGAACTGACAGTCGACTACAGGTCGTTCGCGACGATCGCCTCGATGTTCCGCTCGGCGAGTGCCGTGATCGTGACGAACGGGTTCACCGTGGTGTTGCCCGGAATGAGCGAGCCGTCGATGACGTACAGACCGGCGTAGCCGCGCAGGCGCCCGTAGTTGTCGGTGGCCCTGTTCAGGACGACGCCGCCCAGCGGGTGGTACGTGAGGTGGTCGCCCCAGGCCCCGCGCGCGCCGAAGAGGTCGTACCGGTAACCGGTGCCCTCCCGGGTGTTGATCCGGTCGTAGATGGTCCTGGCCAGCTCCACGGCGGGCCGTTTCCAGGCACGCCGCCAGTTCAGTTCGACCCGGCCCGACCTGGGGTTCCAGGAGAACTCGGCGCGATGCGGGTTCCGGGTGATCGACAGATAGAGCGAGGCGTGCGTCTCGATTCCGGTGGGCAGCGGCACCACCTCGCCGAAGGCGCCGCCCGCCGTCCAGTTGTCGATCCCGGTCGCCGGGATGGTGGACTGCAGTGTGCCCGTACGGGTCCACAGGTGATTGGCGCGGGCGCACATGATGTTTCCGTTGTCACCCCAGCCCCGGCCGACCTCGTCGCTCAGCCGGGGCAGCGCGCCGGTCGCCCTCAGCCGGGTCAGCAGCTTGCTCGTACCGACGCTCCCGGCGGCGAAGAACACCTTGTCCGCGGTCACGGTCTTGGTGGCCCTGACCACGCCGCCGGTGTCGGTGCGGTGGACGACGACCGTGTAACCGCCGTCGCGCGCGGGGGAGACCGAGACGACCTCGTGCAGCGGCGAGACGGTGACCCTGCCGGTCTCCCGGATCCTGGCGAGGTACGTCCGCTGCAAGGACTTCTTGCCGTGGTTGTTGCCGTAGAGGACCTCACCGGCGAGCGCCGAGCGGGGCGCGGTCCGCTCGGCCTCCCGCTCCATGTACTCCCAGTCGTACACGTTCGGCACGAAGACCGACCGCAGTCCCGCGCGCTCGGCCTGCTCCCGGCCGAGCCTGGCGTACCGGTAGCACTCCGCGGTCTCGAACCAGTCCCGGTCGACGGTGGCGACGCCCAGCGCGGCGTTGGCCCGGGGGTAGTAGCGGCGGTACATCTCCTCGGCGTCCACCGACGGCAGGACCGCGCCGAAGTTCTCGCGTGCGGGCGTGACCGCCATACCGCCGTTGACCAGCGAACCGCCGCCGAGTCCGCGCCCCTGGTAGACGGTGATCCCACCCATGTCCTCGGCGTCCAGGACACCGGTGTACCGGGGGACCGGCCGGTCGACGGGGAGGCCGAGGAAGCTGCTGACGGGCTGTCGGGTGCGGGTGCGCAGCCAGTACGAGCGGTGGTCCGGGTCCAGCGTTCCGCAGAAGATCCTGCCGTCGGGCCCCGGGGTGTCCCAGGACATGCCCTTCTCGATCAGGTGGACGTCGACCCCGGCCTGCGCCAGGCGCAGCGCGGCCACACACCCTCCGTATCCGCTGCCGATCACCAGTGCCGCAACGCGCGCGCCGTCCTCGACCGGGCCGCGCGCGGTTGCGGCCCGCGCCGGAGCCGTGGCGGTCCTGCCCGCCCAGGCCGCGGCTCCGGCCAGTGCGGAAGCGCCTGCGATGAACCGTCGACGCGATGTGCCGGTGGACCCGGAGCCCTCCGTGGTGGTGCCCTTCATGTGCTGTGCCTTCTCCTTCGACCCGCGGGATGTTTGTCCTATTGCTCGCATGTCGCGGGGGCGGCGGAGGGCGGGTCGGCAGGTGATTCACCCACCGGAACGGCGTTCGACGGGACGGGCGGGCCGAGTCGCGGGTCGAGGGTCAACTGCCTTTCGCGGGGCGGCACATGCACAGGGGCCGGGAGCGCTTCGGCCGTTCCTCGCCCCGGTACGACGCTCGCGGATCCGGGCACTCGGGCGGGCGGGCCGGGCGGCGTACGGTGGACGTATGTCGGTTATATGGATGATGCCTGGCTCTACGGGGATGTCCGAGACCGGTGGTGTCGAGGAGCGCCGGGACGACGGCGACACGGTGCAGTACATGTACGAGATCCACGGCAGCGGCACCCTGATCGTCTGGGCCAACCAGCACGGCGGGATGCCGGAGATCGAGGTGGCCTACGGGCCCGGGGCGTGGATCAAGGTCTCGGGGAAGGTGGCCCGCAGGTAGGGCAGAGGGGTCTGTTTGCCCCACGCGCCAAGACGGCTCCTCAGCCCGACGAGAACGTTGCGCCGGTACTGCCGAGGGCTTGCAAAGGGCTCCTGAACAGGGGGTTCAGCAAGATCGTGACGGCCGCGACAAGGAGTGCCTCTGGTCCGGCGTGGGGGATCACGATGCGTTCCGGGTCGTCGCAGACGTGCGAGTGACCGGTCGCGGCGGCCCGGATCTCCTCCAGGTACACCGGGTCGAGCAGGCTCGACTGTTCGGTGATCACCACCAGGTCGGGGTTGAACACATCGAGCAGCAGCCCCGTCGCTCGGCCCACCTCCCGGGCTCGTTCGCGCAGCAGCTCGTCCGCCCGCGGGTCACCGGCCTCCGCCGCGTCCACGAGCAGGGCGGCACTGGGCTCGGGCACGATGCCCCGCTCGGCGGCCCGCCGGCCGAGCCGGGTGTCGGACACGGTCGCCTCCAGGCAGCCCGTACGCCCGCACGCACAGGCGACGCCGCTGTCCAAAACCGGCAGATGGGCCACCTCACCGGCGCCCGCACCCGGCCCGCTGTGCACGACCTCGGCGATGGCGAGCGCCGCGTCCACCACATTGCCCACGAACAGATGCAGCAGGGAGCGCCGGGCGGCGGGCCTGCCGAAGAGCAGCTCGGACTGGGCGACGGCGCGCGCGTGGTTGTCGATACGGACCGGCAGCCCGGTGTGGCGACGCAGTTCGGCACCGAGCGGCTGGTGGTGCCAGCCGAGGGCGTCGTGCCGTACGACAGTGCCGGATTCGGGGTCGACCCAGCCGCCGATCGCCGCGCCGACCCCGAGGAGCCGGTCGCCGCCGGGTGCGTGCGCGGCGAGGAACGCGGCCAGCGCCCGGCCCACTTCGGCCGGAAGCGCGGCGGAGCCGATCCCCTCGTGCGGGAAGGTGTGCCGTGCCAGGACCCGGCCGCGCAGATCCGTCAGACAGAACGTCGACTGGGGCACCCCGATGTGCACGCCCGCGACCCGGGGTCCTTCACGCTGCCCGGTGTGCAGGTCCACCGGTATCTGCGGCCTGCCCACCCCGCCCGGGGCGACGAGTGAGGGCACCTCGCGCACCAGGCCGAGCCGGGCCAGTTCGGTGCACTGCCGGGAGACCGCGGCCGGGCTCAGCCCTGACAGCCGCGCGATACCGCTGCGGGCCACCGGCCCGTGGTCGAGCACGGTACGCAGTACGGAGGCGGCGTTGGTCTCCCGGCGGCCGTCACCGGACGTGCGGGCACCGGGCGCCCGCGTGTCCGGCGTGCCGGGCGGAAGCGCGGTGGGCATGGCATTCCTTCCTGCGCGGGGGAGGGCGACCGCGACGGGTGGTCGGGGCGCGGGGGTCCAACATGCCGTGCCCGCAGCGGATTTGGCGAGCAGGGTGGTGAGAACCACGGTGAATCTGTCGGGCGTGTTGCGGGGTCGTGAAACGGTCCGGGGCCCCCTTGACCGGCTCCCGTCCGACTGGCCATGCTCCACGACATGACCGCGACGACTCCTCTCGTGACGCGGCCCCACGTCGACCTGGGCCGTCTCGCCTCGGCCGCGTGTCCGCGCCGCTGACCGGCGGCGGCTCACTCGTACCCGGACACCACCACGACAGGCCCGTGCCGTCGCACGGCACCGGCAGTCGCCCCCTGCGGAACGCACGCACCCCGTAGGCACGACTCAACTGCCCCTCCTGGCCTGTTCGTTCCGCGCCCGCAGGACTCGGCTCGCCGCACACACGGCACGCAACACGGCCTCACCTGCACCGAATTGCTTCCGCTCCGACAGCAACTAACCACCCGCTGCACGTACATCACCCGTCTCACCTGCCACCCCGCGAAGGGATCCCGTCATGACCACCACCACGACCGCCACGCCCGCACCCGTCTCGGAGGCCCCGGACACCCTGGACACCTCGGCGACCCCGAACGCCCCGCTCACCGTGGAGAGGCTCGGCGGCCGCATCGGCGCCGTGATCTCCGGCGTGCGGCTCGGCGGGGACCTGGACAAGGCCACCGTCGCGGCGATCCGTGCCGCGGCGCTCGCGCACAAGGTCGTCTTCTTCCGCGACCAGCACCACCTGGACGGCCAGAGCCACGAGGCGTTCGGAAGGCTGCTCGGCGAGCCCGTCGCGCACCCCACCGTCCCCTCGGTGGACGGCCGTTACGCCCTCGGCATCGACAACGAGCACGGCGGCCGCGCCAACCAGTGGCACACCGATGTCACCTTCGTACCCGCCTACCCGGCCTTCTCCATCCTGCGCGCCGAGGTGATCCCGCCCTACGGCGGAAACACCCTCTGGTCCAACACGGCCGCCGCGTACGCCGGACTCCCCGAGCCGCTGCGGGTGCTCGCCGACAGCCTGCGCGCCGTACACACCAACGACTACGACTACGCGGCCACTCGCCCGGACGCCCCCACCGAGGCCCTGGAACAGCACCGCAAGGTGTTCACCGCGGTCAAGTTCCGCACCGAGCACCCGGTGGTGCGCGTACACCCCGAGACCGGTGAACGCGCCCTTGTACTCGGCAACTTCGTGCAGAAGCTCAGTGGCTTCAACGGCCGCGACTCGCGTGCGCTGATCGACGTCCTCCAGTCCCACGTCGAGCGCCCCGAGAACGTCGCCCGCTGGCAGTGGCGCGCGGGCGACGTGGCCATCTGGGACAACCGCGCCACCCAGCACTACGGCGTGGACGACTCCGACGACCACGAGCGCACCCTGCGCCGCGTCACTGTCGACGGTGACGTGCCCGTCGGCGTGGACGGCCGCCGCTCGGTGCTGCTCAGTCCGGAGTCGGTGCCCGAACCCGGGTACGGCATCGCCTCGGGCGCCTCCACCGACGGCACCGTCGCGGAGGGCTGAGCCACACCGCCACCGCCCGCCCGGCTGACGTCGCGGCGGGCGGTGGCAGCCAACTGGCCAGTGGGGCAGCGGTAGTTGAGGTGCGAGTTCCACCAGCGCCCGGTCGCGGCTTGCCCGGTCACCGGCACTCCGGAGAGGGTCGTGGCATGTCCAGCGACCGTCTCATGCGCATCCACAGTCCCGAGTTCCAGGCCATGGCCGAGAGAGTCCTGCGGGTCACCGAGCTCACCTCCCGCCTGAACGTCCTGCCCTTCGAGGACGAAGTGGGCAAGGCGGAACTGCTCGAACAGATCCTCGGTAAGCCGCTGCCGCCGAGAGTGACGATCTATCCGCCCTTCTACACCGACCACGGCCTCCATCTCGACCTTGCCGAGCGTGTGTTCATCAACCAGAACTGCACTTTCCTGGACTACGCGGGCATCCGGCTCGGTGAGCGGGTCATGGTCGGTCCGAAGGTCACGTTCATCACCAGCGGCCACCCGGTCGACCCCGAGGAGCGGAAGTTGTACCTCACCGGCGCGCCCATCGACGTGGCGGAGAACGTGTGGATCGGTGCCGGTGCCACGATCCTGCCCGGCGTCAGCATCGGCCGTGACGCCGTGGTCGCCGCCGGAGCGGTCGTGGCCGACGACGTTCCGCCGGCAAGCCTGGTGACCGGCACCAAAGCCACCGTGCACCGACGGTGGTGACACCCCCCGCAGGGCAGGGCAGGGCTGGGCAGGGGCGGGAGCGCCAGTCGATCAACTGCCGCTCCCGCCCGGCCCGTTACCGGGTCAGTTCCTGCCGAGGAGCCGGTTCATCTCGGCGATCTCGGCGGACTGGGAGGTGATGATGGCGCCCGCCATCTTCTGGGCGGCGGGGTAGGAGCCGTCGGCCTGCTCCGTCTTCGCCATCGACACCGCTCCCTCGTGATGCTTGATCATCAGCTCCATGAAGGCCGTGTCGAAGGCCGCGCCGGAGGCCTTCTCCAGCTTCGCCATCTCCTCGGGCGTCATCATTCCGCTCATGCCGCCCGGCCCGTCCGCCCCGCCGTGCGAGGAGTGGTCCATGGCGCCCTCCGCGGGCACCGGCTTGCCCCAGGACCTCAGCCATCCGGACAGCGTCCGGATCTCCGGTTCCTGCGCCTTCTTGATGTCCGCGGCCAACTGCTTCACCTCGGCGGACCGGGCGCGCGAGGGCGCGAGGGCGGCCATCTCCACGGCCTGACGGTGGTGCGGGATCATGCCGGTCGCGAAGGCGGCGTCGGCGTCGTTGTGCCGCCCCTTCGCCGCGGACGACGGTGCGGACGAGGCCGAGGACGAGGCGCTCGGCTTCGCGCCGTGGCCCTCGTGTCCGGCCGAGCCGTCGTCCTCGGAACCACAGGCGGCCAGTACGAGGACGGCCGCGCCCACGGCCATCGCCGCGGCGGACCTGCGGACGGCCACCGACCTGCGGGCGTTCACCGAACGACGGGCGGTCACGGACCTGCGTACACGGGAAATGTGCTGGTGCATGGTGATGCCAACTCCTTGCTGCGCAGCCCTGAATGGGCATGCGGAATCGCGGATGCGCGCAACGCGGCACATGCGGGAAACGCGAAACGCGAAACGCGGCGGATACGGGAAAGGGAACGCGCGGAGCACGGCCACCCTCGAACGCCCCGCAGCAGTCCGGCGGTACGCGGTACCGGGGTGCTGGGGCGGAGAAGCCGTGCGGGCGGTCCTATATCCGCAGGAGCTGGAGTTCCGAGAGATCGGGCGGCGCACGGCCGTGCTCGGCCGAGTCGGTGGCCCGGCCGGACGACGCGGACAGCGCGGGTACGCCGTCGCAGGAGGCCGCGAGCGCGGGCGGCGCATAGGACGTACCGACACCGGTGGCCGCGCACATGGCGTCGGCGTGGGCGAGGTGACCCGTACCGCCCTCGGTGTGCGAACAGTCCGCGTCGGCCCGCTGCGCGTCCACACCGGGACGCGCGTCCTGCGCGCCGGTGGGGGAGCCCGGGTCGGCCATCGCGTGGTGGGCGGCCCCCTGCGCGCCGTGCTGCCCGGCGGCGGCCGCGGGCGGCGTGGCCACCGGACCAGGTCCAGGTCCAGGTCCCAGGCCGTGCATGGCCAGCAGACCGGCCAGGACGGCGAGCACCAACAGCGTCAGGGAGCGCCCGCTCGGGCGGCCCTTCGACGGCTTCGGTGCACGCGACATACGGCCATCGTACGGTCCCTCGCCGGGGGCTCGGTCGGGCCGCCCGCTTGACGGTTCGGCCGGGGAAGATACCCGGCATCGCGTACTCTCGGCGGATGGCGAAGTATTTCGACGTGCACCCCGAGAACCCCCAGCAGCGCACCATCGGCACCGTGGCCGACAGCATCCGCTCGGGCGCGCTCATCGCGTATCCGACGGACTCGTGCTTCGCGCTCGGCTGCCAGCTCGGCAGCCGTGACGGCGTGAACCGGATCCGGACGATCCGGAACCTGGACGACCGCCACCACTTCACCCTGGTGTGCGAGAACTTCGCGCAACTCGGCCAGTTCGTGCAGATCGACAACGACGTGTTCCGCGCCATCAAGGCGGCCACGCCCGGCAGTTACACCTTCATCCTGCCCGCCACGAAGGAAGTGCCCCGCCAACTGCCGCACCCGAAGAAGAAGACGGTGGGCGTACGCATCCCCGACCACGTCGTGACCCAGGCGCTGCTCGCCGAGCTCGGGGAGCCGCTGGTGTCCAGCACTCTGTTGCTCCCCGGCGAGGACGAGCCGCTCACCCAGGGCTGGGAGATCAAGGAACGCCTCGACCACGTCGTGGACGCGGTGCTCGACTCGGGGGACTGCGGCGTCGAGCCGACCACCGTCATCGACTTCTCCGGCGGCGAGGCGGAGATCATCCGCCGAGGCGCGGGGGACACCTCGCGGTTCGAGTAGGGCGGGTAGACCGCCGGAGGGCAGGGCGGATCGACCAAGGGGACCAAGGCGACGGGCTCCCGGGCGACCGGCGCCCAGGAGCCCGCCTACATGTGCGTGCGCGTCTGCGGCTGCGTCAGTACTGGACCGTCGCGCGCAGCGAGGCGAGCGCGGTCGTGTACATCGTCTCCTTGATCCGGGCCCGGGTGTCCGTCGCCTTGACGGCGAGCGGGCGGGCCAGCTCGACGGCCTTCGCGAGCACCTCGTCCTCGGCGGCGACCGCGTCGACGATGTGGGCGGCCAGGGCCTGTTCGCCGCCGTAGCGGCGGCCGGTGGTCATCGCCTCGTGCGCGATGTGCGGAGCCAGCCGCGCCAGGAGCAGGTCGTTCATCCCGGGGATGAAGGCAAGACCCATGTCGACCTCGGGCAGACAGAAGTAGCCGCGGTCCGCGCGCATCACCCGGAAGTCGTGGGCGAGCGACCACATCGCACCGGCGGCGAAGGCGTGCCCGTTGACCGCCGCGACCGTGACCACCGGAGAGGCGAGCGTGCGGGCGAGCATGGCCTGCACACGCTCCAGGTACGCATTGGTCTGGTCGCCGTGGGCACCCACCCACTCCAGGTCGAGCCCGTTGCTCCAGAACTTGCCGCTGCCCACCGTGACGAGCGCGCGCGGTCCCGACTCCGCCTCGATCTCGTCGTAGACCGCCGTCACCTCGTCGAGGAAGTCCGGGTGGAAGCGGTTCTCGTCGTCGGGCTCGAGGTGCAGGATGAAAACTTCGCCGTCTCGTTCGAGCTTCGGCATGGTTTGTGCTCCTTGATATTCGCTCTCCGGCCCGGCGGCCGGTGTGGGTGCCGCGCTCATCCTTCCGCGCCCGGCGACCGATCTCCCGCGGAACGGGAGCCTCCGCCGGTACCACCTCCGTGGGTTCCGTCACACGACCGAACTTCCTTCCTGCCAGGGCCTGTTGGAGCGAGAACGCCGAGGTGGAGGCGTGGCGGAGAGGGACGGTGCGAGAGGGGGAACGAACCCGGATCCGAAGGGCTCGGCGGGGACCGGGAGGCGACCGCTCGGCCCCCGGCGATCAGCGCCCGGACCGGGTGACCGCCTGTTCGTGGAGCGCTTTGGCGAGCTGGGCGCGGGAGCGCAGATCCAGCTTCTGGTAGATACGGGTCAGCCGGGACTCGACGGTCTTGACGCTGATGAACAGGCGGGTGGCCGCTTCCTGATTGCTGGCGCCCTCGCTCACCAGCCGGGCCAGGCGCAGCTCGGCCGGGGTCAGCCCGATGGGTCCGCCGCGCTCGGTCGTGGCCGCGTCGGCGGGGCGCGGGGTCTGGGACAGGGCATGGCACAGATCGAGCCAGGGCCGGGCGCCGTTGCGCCGGAACAACTCGGCGGCCTGGCGCAGGGTTTCCTCCGCCGCCGAGCGACGTCTTCGGCGGCGTTCCACCCGGGTCAGCGCGAGGAGGGTACGGCCCTGCTCCAGGGGAAGTCCGAGCGCCTCGAAGTCGCCTGCCACCTGCCGCAGTTGCTCGGCCGCGGCAGCCGGTTCGCCTTCCGCCGTCAGGCACAGGGCCAGCGACCGGTCGTGCCCGGCGCGTACGGAGTTCGGTCCCGGCGGGGTGAGCGCGCGCAGCTCGGCCAGCACCTGACGGGCCTTGGCCGGGGCATCGTTCGCGGTGAGGGCTTCGGCCAGGTCCGCGTGCCAGAGCAGCCGGGACGGGTCGGCCACACCCTGGGCCTCCTCGAGCAGTCGTACGCGGCCGAGGGTGTGCACGGCGGCCGTCACCTGCCCGGTGAACAGTTCCGTCCGGCCGAGGGCGCACAGATTCCGTGACAGGAACACCTTGTCGCCCTGCTGCTCGCACAGCCGGGCGCCGTGCCCCGCGTACCGGGCGGCGCGGGCGAAGCTGCCCCCGGCGCTCTGGGCGAGGGCCGCCGCGTACCAGGTGGGCCCGGGCGTCAGATCCGTACGCAGGACCAGGGCCGCGGCGGCGTCGGCGTGCGCCAGGGCGACCGAGCAGCGCCCGGCCCGCGCCTCCAGTTCGGCCAGGGCGCGCAGTGTCTCGCAGGTCGCCGCGGCCGAGCCGAAACGTCGCAGTACCGGCAACAGGGCGAGCAGCCCCTCGCGCGCGTGCTGGATCCGGTCGTCGCGCAGATCGTGCCAAGCGGCCACCAGCTGGGGCCAGTTGGCGACCCGGGCCGGCGTCCCCGCACGGGTCGCGGCGAGCGCCGCGAGCAGTTGCGACTGCTCGTACCGGTTGCCGAGGACGCGTCCCGCACTGGCCCGCGCGGCCCTGGCGACCGCGAGCAGCGTGGTGTCGCCGCTCGCCTGGGCCGCCCGGCAGGCGGCCAGCGCGGCGGTCGCGGACCTGCGCGGCTCGCCGTCGCAGAGCAAATGTCTACGGGCCCGGCGCAGCGCGACGAGCGCTTCGAGCCGCGGTACGCCCTCGGCGTCGGCCACGGCGTGCGCATACGCCTCGGTCGGATCGGCGCGCTCCTCCTCGGCGGTGTCGAGCAGGGCCAGGCGGGCCCGTACACGATCCGTGGGCGTCGCGTCCAAGGCGAGCACGGCCCGCGCCGCGCGGCGTGCGAGGTCCGCGTGACCCGCCTCGGAGGCGTCCACGGCCGCTTCCGCCAGCCGGGCCACGCGCCGACCCGGCAGCGTGGCGGGAGTCAAGTCGGCGGCGAGCAGACCGAGTTCGGCGGCCAGTGCGCCGTCGCCCCGGGAGCGGGCCGCCGATACGGCCCGGACCAGCTCGCCCGCGAAGGACTCGCAGCGTTCGTCGGTCACCAGGGCGCGGTGCCGCAGCGACTCCAGCGGATCGTCGACGGCGGCGGCCAACTTCCGGTGCGCGTCGGTGAGTTCACGCCGGTCCGCATGGTCGACGAGTGCCCGCGCGAACAGGCCCGCCCGGAAGACCACCGCGCCGTTCTTCCGCACCTCGACCAGTCCGGCCGTGCGGGCGAGGGAGACCTCCGCGTCCGCGTCCGGCCGTCCCGCCCGCCGCAGCGTCCCGAGGGTCGACCCGTGCGCGAGTGCCGCCCGCAGCAGGGTGGCGCGTACGGCAGCGGGCAGGCGGCGCAGCATCCGCCACGCAGGGCGGCAGGCCTCGGCCGCGAGATGCGGCGGCTCGTCGCCGTCGTGCGTGGTGGGGCAGTACGCGTACGCGTGGGCGGCGGCGAGCGCAAGGCGGGGGTTGCCACCGCTGGCCCGGTACACCCGGCCGAGCAGCCGGGCAGGCAGTCCCTCCGCCTCCAGCAGCCCGGCGAGTTCGTCGACACCCAGCGGCGGAACCTCCACCGCCTCCGGCCCGCACGGACCCGCCGGGGTGACCAGGTCGCAGTGGTCTGGCGCGCGGTTGCCGCCTGCCGGTTCGGGCGGGCCGAGCGGCTCTGAACGGGCTGGTCCGGGCGGGTCGAGCGGGCCGGCACCGGCCGGTTCGGGTCGGCCGAGCGGGTCTGCCCCCGGAGACCGCCGGACCAACAGAACGCGTACAGCCCGGTCGGGCAGGGCGCGGGACGCCTGTTGGGAGAGGTGGACGTGGCGCAACAGGGCCGCGCTCTCGTCGTCCAGCCAGTGCGCGTTGTCGACGACGATCAGCAGCGGACCGTGCCGGGTCTCCTCCGCCGCCAGGGTCTGTACGGCCAGTCGCAGCGCCACACAGTCCCAGCCCGCGTCCGGCACCGGCACCTCTCGACGGGCCATCGCCAGCGCCCGCCGCCGAGGTTCGGGCAGTGCGGCGAGCCGGTCCTCGGGCACTTCGTTCAGCAGCAAGGAGGCGGCGGCGCAAGGGAGTTGGCGGTCGGCGGGGCTGAGCGCGGTGACCAGGGCCCGCTCGCCACGGGCACGGGTGCGCCGGACCAGCTCCGCACTCAAGGTCGACTTGCCGACGCCCTCGGCCCCGGTCAGGTTCACCCAGCCCTCGTCCGCGAGGACGGCGTCGAGCCGGTGCAGAAGTGCCTCTCTTCCGGTGGCCTCTCCCGCCCCGAGCGGAGCGGACGGACCGCCCCGGGCTCTCGCCGACGTCGTCATGGTGCCGCCTTCCGTGCCGGCGGTGTCACCGGTGGTGCAGAGGTCGTTCCGGCACGGCGCGGCAACGTGAGGCAGGCCGTGTCGGCCCCGTGACCTCGCCGAGGCCGGTGCGGCGCTTGCCGTACCGGCCTCGGCCGAAACTACGTGACGACCTGCGCCGTCGTGTTGCAGCTCACCGTCGATGCGGTTACAGCATCGGGGCGGGTGCCGCGTCCCGATGCTCCACGGGAAGGGTGCCCGCGGAGCAGCCAGGGTCAGCGGCGCGTGCTTGGGTCGGCAGCGCGTGCTCGGGTCAACGGCGCGCGGCCGGCTTCCCGTTGAGAGCGGCCTCCGCGTCGGCGAGCCCGGCGCCGCAGCCCTCGTCGCACTTGCCGGGAAGTGCCCGCGCCGAGTCCTTGATGGCCTGCTCGACCTGAGCCGGAGTCAGGTCGGGCTTGGCCTCCTTGAGGAGCGCCGCGAGACCGGCGATGTGCGGGGCGGCCATGCTCGTACCCTGGTACGGCTTGTAGATCTCGGCGCCCGGCGTGGACTTGCCGTCGTTCAGCGTGGACCAGATGCCGTTCTCCGGCGTGGTGACGGTGCCCGGGGTGTCGGTCTCCCGACGGGTCTCGCCGCCCGGCGCCGCGATGTCCACCGACTCGCCGAAGTTCGAGTAGAACGCCTTGTTGCCCTCGCGGCTGCTCGCGGCGACGTTGATGACGTTGCCGCAGCTGGCCGGGGTGAACTGCGAGGAGTCCTTGTCGGAGTTGCCCGCCGAGACCACCACGGTGGTGCCGCGCTTCACGGCGCCGTCGATGGCGCGCTGGTACGACTGGGAGCAGGAACCGGCGCCGCCCAGGCTCATGTTGATGACCTTGGCCGGGGTCGGGTTGGCGGGGACGCCCGCGACCTTGCCGCCGGAGGCCCAGGTGATCGCGTCGACGATGTCGGAGGTCGCGCCGCCGCACTTGCCGAGCACCCGCACCGGCTGCACCTTGGCGTTGTACGCGATGCCCGCGATGCCCTTGCCGTTGTTGGTCGACGCGGCGATGGTGCCCGCGACATGGGTGCCGTGCCAGGACGACCCGGAGCCCTTCTCCTCCTGGCACTCGCCGTCCTCGTACCAGTCGCCCTCGTCCGACGCGTCGTCGTCGCGGCCGTCCTGGTCCCGCGCAGCCTCGGCGTCGGAGATGAAGTCGTAGCCCTTGACGATGTTGCCGTCGAGGTCGGAGTGCTTGACGTAACCCGTGTCGATGACCGCGACGGTCACGTCCTTGCCGGTGTACTTGCTCCACACCGGCTCGACCTTCATACCGGCCGTGTCCTCGAAGAGGTCCCACTGACGCTGGTACTCGGTGTCGTCCGGCCCGGCGGTCGCGTAGGCGCGGCTGTCCAGCTCCGCGTAGGCGACGTCCGGGTTGGCGCGGAACTCCTCGAGCGCGGCGTCCAGTTGCGCCTTGGAGGTCTTCGCGCCGAGGTCGTAAAGCACGGCACCGGTGCCCAGGCGCCGCTCGAAACCGGGACGGTTGCTCTTCGCGCCGACGTCCGAACCGGCCACCGCGGCGGCCTTGTTGGACCGCGCCTCCGCGGCCTTGGACTTGTAGCCCACGATCAGGCGGGCGCCGGTGGGGGCGACGTCCGCGGACTCGGCGGCGACCTGCTCACGGTCGCCGCTCTCGGCCGGGTTCGCGGTGGCCGTGGAGTACAGAGCGGTACCGCCGAGCAGGGCGGCACTTGCCACGGCCACGGATATCAGCCGTCTTCTGGTCTTCATTTGGTCCCTTTACGGGTCGTGGTGGGGGGTCGGGCGGGCGGACACGTACACGTCCGCACCACACCGGTGGTGGAGACCACTGACCGGGGACAGTAGGCAAAAGGGGCAGCACTCCGGGACGGGGAAAACCCTTGTTTCTCGTCCGAAAATCGGTGAAGGCGGGAAAGCTCGCACGTCAAAGCGGTGTGGAGCGCTGCCTGTTGAGGGGGGTAGCACGGGGGTGTACGGGGACGCCGCGGTGGCGGTCGGGGCGGGGCGCGAACATACGTCGGCCCCGGCACCGGGGAAGTCTCGTGCCGGGGCGCGTACTTGGACTACGGGGCGGGGCTGCCTCTCAGTGCCCGATCGAGTCGATCAGTTCCCGCGCTCCCTGGCGCAGCAGCGCCACGGCTACCGAGGTGCCCAGGGTCGCCGGGTCGAGGGGCCCGGCCCACTCGTGTGCGTTCAGGACCCGCTTGCCGTCCGGGGTGAACACGCAGCCGCGCAGGGAGAGTTCGCCGCTGCGCTCGGCCTTCGCGTACCCGGCGATGGGGCTGTTGCAGTGGCCCTGCAACACGTGCAGGAACATCCGCTCCGCGGTGGCCTCACGATGGGCGTCGGGGTCGCCGAGGGAGCTGATGGTGTCGATGAGCGCGGTGTCGCCCTCACGGCACTGCAGGGCGAGGATCCCCGCGCCGATGGGCGGGCACATCACGTCCGTCGGGAGGATCTCGCTGACGACGTCCATGCGGTCGATGCGTTCGAGCCCGGACACGGCGAGCAGCAGCGCGTCGGCCTCGCCCGCCGCGAGCTTCTCCAGGCGGCGGTTGGCGTTGCCGCGCATCGGGACGCACCGCAGATGCGGGTACAGGGCGGCGAGCTGGGCGATCCGCCGTACCGAGGAGGTGCCGATCCGGGTCCCGGCCGGGAGCTGCTCCAGGGTGAGTCCCTCGGGGTGGATCAGAGCGTCGCGGATGTCGTCCCGCTCCAGGAACGCGGCGAAGGTCGTCCCCGCGGGCAGCGGCCGGTCGGCGGGAATGTCCTTGACGCAGTGCACCGCGAGATCGGCCTCACCGGCGAGCAGCGCGGCGTCGACCTCCTTGGTGAAGGCGCCCTTTCCGTCGACCTGGGAGAGATCACCCATCCACTTGTCCCCGGTCGTCTTGACCGGCACGACAGTGGTCTCGATACCCGGGTACTTGGCGGCCAGCTCGGCACGCACACGTTCCACCTGGGCCAGGGCCATGGGAGAGTCACGGGACACGATGCGGATCAGCTCGGCGGCGGACATGCGCACACGATAGTGCGTCCCGGCAGGGCCGGTGGACACCGCGCCCGGCGGTCAGCGGGGGTCTGTCACTCGTGAGTTGACGAGGGGACGGGTGGTGCGGGTCGGCGGTGTGCGGACCGGGTGACCCCGGTCACGGCCGAGGCGGCCGGTCCGGCCCGCTGATCCTGCTGTGGTTGGCCGAAACCCACCCTGTCCCACCCCTCCCAAGATGAGCGACATGACGGTCATTTCGGACATAAATCCAAGCGGTGAGTGAATGGTGAGTGAGGAGCGCCACTTTGCGCACATGTTTCGGCATGAGTCGGGAGCTTCGGGGGAGGGGGTCCTGTCGCTGGTTGAACCAGTGGCAACAAATGAGTAACCGGAAGGCAGAGTGACGTGTCGCCAATCGAGACCATTCACATAGACGGTGTTTGGGTCCCCGCCGTGTCCGGCGCGACGAGGGAGGTCCTCGATCCCGCCGACGCGACGGTGCTGCGGGTGGTGTCCGAGGCGGGGGCCGAGGACGTCGACGCCGCCGTGGCCGCGGCGCGGCGCGCGTTCGACGGTGGCGCGGGCGCCTGGCCCCGTACGCCCGTCACGCAGCGTGCGGCTCTGCTGCGGCGGGTCGCGGAGCTGTTGCAGCGCGACCGCGAGGAGATCGCCCTAGTCGAGAGCCGGGACACCGGCAAGACGCTGGAGGAGGGGCGGATCGACGTCGACGACGTGACGAACGCCTTCCGGTACTTCGCCGATCTGGTGAGGAACGAGAGTGGCGGGCGGGTGGTCGACGCGGGTAGCGCGGACGTGCACAGCGTCGTGGTCCACGAGCCGGTGGGCGTCTGCGCGATGATCACGCCCTGGAACTACCCGCTGCTGCAGGCCAGTTGGAAGATCGCGCCCGCCCTGGCGGCCGGCAACACCTTTGTGGTCAAGCCCAGCGAGGTCACCCCGCTGTCCACCGTGCACCTGGTCCGGCTGCTCGCGGAGGCCGGTCTCCCCGCCGGAGTCGCGAACCTCGTCACCGGCGCGGGGGTGCCGGTGGGGCAGCGCCTGGCCGAGCACCCCGACGTGGATCTCTTCTCCTTCACCGGCGGCCTGCTCAGCGGCACCAAGGCCGGGGCCGCGGCCGTCGCCGGAGCGAAGAAGATCGCGCTGGAGCTCGGTGGGAAGAACCCGAACGTCGTCTTCGCGGACGCCTGCGCCACGCCCGAGGGCTTCGACACGGCCGTCGACCAGGCGCTGAACGCCGCCTTCGTCCACAGCGGTCAGGTCTGCTCGGCCGGTGCCCGTCTGATCATCGAGGCCTCGGTGCGCGAACGCTTCGTCGCCGAACTCGCCCGCCGCGCCGAGCGGATCAAGCTCGGACGGGGGACCGCGGAGGGCGTGGAGTGCGGACCCCTGGTCTCGCAGCAGCAGTTGGAGAAGGTGGAGGCGTACGTGGACTCCGCGATCGCCGAGGGCGCCCGGCTGCGCTGCGGTGGCTCCCGCCCGAAGCCTTCCGAACTGAGGCCCGCCACCGGCTACTTCTACGCGCCGACCGTGCTCGACGAGTGCCACCGCGAGATGAAGGTGGTCCGTGAGGAGACCTTCGGGCCGATCCTGACGGTGGAGACCTTCGGCACCGAGGACGAGGCCGTCGCGCTGGCCAACGACACCGAGTACGGGCTCGCCGGGGCCGTCTGGTCCGCGGACTCAGCCCGCGCCCGCCGGGTCGCCGCCCGGCTGCGGCACGGCACCGTGTGGATCAACGACTACCACCCCTACCTCCCGCAGGCGGAGTGGGGCGGCTTCGGAAAGTCCGGCATCGGCCGTGAGCTCGGACCCACCGGCCTGGACGAGTACCGCGAGACCAAGCACGTCTACGAGAACCTCCGGCCGCAGCCCGTGAGGTGGTTCTCCGGCTGACCCGGCCCACCCCCTGCCACTTACGGCCGCCTCTGCCCGTACCACCGACGGCCGTGCTCGTCCTCCCACCCCCGCAGGGCCCGACCGCACCGCCCACCGGCACCGGTCGCGCCCACTCCCCAAGGAGCACCCACCCCCATGCCCCCCTCTTCCCCCAAGGCCGCGCCACGGCCGGAGCGCACGGTCCGGGCCGACTACGTCATCGTCGGCGGCGGCACCGCAGGCTGCGTGCTTGCCTCCCGACTGACCGAGGACCCCGAGGTCAGCGTGGTCGTCATCGAAGGCGGCCCCAGCGACGTCGACCGCGACGACGTGCTCACCCTGCGCCGCTGGCTCGGCCTGCTCGGCGGCGAACTGGACTACGAGTACACGACGACCGAGCAGCCGCGCGGCAACTCGCACATCCTGCACAGCCGCGCCAAGGTGCTCGGCGGCTGCTCCTCGCACAACACGCTGATCTCCTTCAAGCCGCTGCCCTCCGACTGGGACGAGTGGGAGGCCGCGGGCGCCACCGGCTGGGGCGCGCGGCGGATGGACCCGTACTTCGGCAAGCTGCGCAACAACATCGTGCGGGTGGCGAAGAAGGACCAGAACCGGATCGCCACGGACTGGATCGAGGCCACCAAGGCCGCGCTCGGAGTGCCCGAGGTCGTCGGCTTCAACGACCGGCCCTTCGAGGAGGGCGTCGGCTTCTTCGACCTCGCCTACCACCCCGAGAACAACAAACGTTCCTCCGCCTCCGTCGCCTACCTCCACCCGCACCTGGAGGCGGGCGACCGCCCGGGCCTCACGCTGATGCTGGAGACCTGGGCCCACCGCCTGGAGCTCTCGGACGGGCGCGCGGAGGGTGTGCGCGTACGCACGAAGGACGGCGAGGAGGTCCTCGTACGGGCGGAGCGCGAGGTGGTGGTCTGCGCCGGGGCCGTGGACACGCCGCGGCTGCTGCTGCACTCGGGCATCGGCCCGAAGGCGGACCTGGAAGCGCTGGGCATCGACTGCGTACTCGACCTGCCGGGCGTCGGCGAGAACCTGCTCGACCACCCCGAGTCGGTCATCGTCTGGGAGACGAACGGACCGATCCCGGAGAACTCCGCGATGGACTCCGACGCGGGCCTGTTCGTGAAGCGGGACCCGGAGCACAAGGGCCCCGACCTGATGTTCCACTTCTACCAGATCCCCTTCACCGACAATCCCGAGCGCCTGGGCTACGAACGGCCCGAGCACGGTGTGTCGATGACCCCGAACATCCCCAAGTCCCGTTCCCGCGGCCGCCTTTACCTGACCTCTGCCGACCCGGAGGTCAAACCCGCCCTGGACTTCCGCTACTTCGCCCTCGACGAGAACGGCGATGCGGCCGAGGACTACGACGGACAGACCCTCGTGGACGGGGTGAAGCTGGCCCGCCGGATCGCCGGTACCGAGCCCTTCGCCAAGTGGCTGAAGCGGGAGGTGTTCCCCGGCCCCGAGGTCACCGACGACGCGGAGATCGGCGAGCTCCTGCGCAAGGCCGCGCACACCGTCTACCACCCCGCCGGTACCTGCCGGATGGGTGCGAAGAACGACGCACTCGCGGTCGTCGACCCCGAGTTGAGGATCCGCGGCCTGGCCGGAATCCGGATCGCCGACGCCTCCGTGTTCCCGACGATGCCCGCGGTCAACCCGATGCTCGGCGTCCTGATGGTGGGGGAGAAGTGCGCCGATCTGATCCGGGAGACAGCTACCGAGGGAGGCGAGGCCTGATGGCCCGCGACCTTGCCGCCGACGCGGCCGACAGCACACCCGCCGACAAGGTGCCCACCGACAAGGTGCCAGGGACCAACGTGACCGCGGTGGACGACGGCAGACCCGTCTTCTCCGTACGCAACCTCTGGAAGGTCTTCGGCCCCAAGGCCGAGCGCATACCCGGCGACGCCTCGCTGAGTGACCTGTCCGCGGAGGAACTGCGCGAGCGCACCAGCTGCACCGCCGCGGTCCGCGACGTCTCCTTCGACGTCCGCAAGGGCGAGGCCTTCGTCGTCATGGGCCTGTCCGGCTCCGGAAAGTCCACCCTCGTACGGTGTCTGACCCGGCTGATCGAGCCCACCGGCGGCGCCCTGGAGATGGACGGCGAGGACGTCCGCGCCATGGACAGCGGCGCCCTGCGCGAACTGCGCCGCCACCGCGCCGCTATGGTCTTCCAGCACTTCGGCCTGCTGCCGCACCGCACCGTCCTGGACAACGTCGCGTACGGCCTGGAGATCCAGGGCGTGGGCCGGGCCGAACGCCGCGAGCGGGCAGCCGCGATGGTGGCGAAGGTCGGCCTCGCCGGTCTGGAGAAGCGGCGGCCCGGGCAGTTGTCCGGCGGTCAGCAGCAGCGTGTGGGGCTCGCCCGCGCGCTCGCCGTCGACCCCGAAGTCCTGCTGTTCGACGAGCCGTTCAGCGCCCTCGACCCGCTCATCCGGCGCGACATGCAGGAGGAGATCGTCCGCCTGCACCGCGAGGAGGGCCGGACGATGGTCTTCATCACGCACGACCTGTCCGAGGCCCTGCGGATCGGTGACCGGATCGCCCTGATGCGCGACGGCCGTATCGTCCAGCTCGGCACCCCCGAGGAGATCGTGGGTTCGCCCGCCGACGACTACGTACGCGACTTCGTCCGTGACGTGCCGCGCGAGCAGGTGCTCACCGTGCGCCGGGCGATGCGTCCGGCGCGCGACGGCGAGGCGGACGAGGGGCCGGCGCTCGGCCCGGACGCCCTGGTGCACGAGGCCGTCGAGGCCGTCGTACGCTCCGGCGGCACCGTCCGCGTGGTCGAACAGGGCCGCTGCCTGGGCGTCGTCGACCACGTCTGCCTGCTCAACGTGGTCGCGGGACTCGGCGGCCACGACCAGGACGAGGTGACGGCCCGATGATCACCCGTATCCGCGGCGTCATCCGCCCCCTCCCGGCCGGCACCCCGGCGGCCGCCCCGAAACGCGGGGGCCGCCGATGAGTACCGCCGCCCCCGCCTCGGCGCCGCCCGCACCCGGCCCCTCGGGCACGTCCGCCGGTGACCGCGTACGGGCCCTGCTGCACCGGCGCGGTCCGGTCAAGCTCCTGCTGCTCGTCCTCGCCGCCGCCGTACTGCTGCCGCTGGCCCGGGCCACCTGGTCCGGCGCGGCCTGGCCCGAGGGACTGACCGTCGACGTCTCCGGGCCGCTCGGCGACACCAGCGACTGGATCATCGACAACCGCGACCGGCACCCGCTCTTCACGTACTTCCTCGGCCATCTGAGCAACGCCGTGGTGCTCTCGGCACGCGCCCTGTACCTGCTGCTCCTCGCGCTCGGCTGGACCGGCGTCACTGCCGGAGCCACCCTGCTCGTCTGGCGTCTGGCGGGGCTGCGGACCGCCGCGACCACGCTGGTCTTCTTCCTGGCCAGCGGCCTGCTCGGCATGTGGGTGCCGACCATGCAGACCCTCGCGCTCATGATCGTCGCGGTGTTCGCCTCGGTCGTGACCGGCGGTGTACTGGGTCTCGGCGCCGGACTCTCGGACCGGGTGTTCCGGCTGCTGCGGCCCGTACTCGACACCATGCAGGCGCTGCCCGCCTTCGCGTATCTGCTGCCGGTGGTGATGGTCTTCGGTATCGGCGTGCCCGCCGCGCTGCTCGCCACCGTGGTCTACGCGGCGCCGCCGATGGCACGGCTGACCGCGCTCGGGCTGCGCCGCGCCGACCGCGGCGCCATGGAGGCCGCCGCCTCGCTCGGCGCGACCCGCACCCAGCTGCTGCTGACCGCCCGGCTCCCGCTGGCACGCAGGGAACTCCTGCTCGGCGTCAACCAGACGATCATGATGGCGCTGTCGATGGCCGTCATCGCCTCCATGATCGGCGCGGCTGGACTCGGCGACCGCGTCTACCAGGCCCTGGCCTCGGTCGACGTCGGCGGAGCCCTGGCCGCCGCCGTCCCGATCGTGATGCTCGCCGTGGTCATGGACCGCACCACGGCCGCCGTGGGCCGACGGCTCGGCGCGGGCGCGCCCGCCACCGGCGCCCGCGCGCTGCGCGGTCGGTGGGCCTGGCCCGCCCTCGCGCTCCTCACGGCCGCCCTCGCCGCCCTCGGACGCCTGTCCGGCGACCCGGTGTGGCCCACCGACTGGACCGTGCCCTTCGCGCAACCCGTCAACGACGTCAAGGAGTGGATGGTCGACCACCTCTACTCCGGCGTCCCCGTCGTCGGCGGCACCGCCGACTGGTCGGCCCACTTCACCGACTGGGTGCTCAACCCGCTGCGCGACGGCCTGACCGGCCTGCCCTGGTACGGCACCCTCTTCGTCGTCGCCGCACTCGCCTGGCTCATCGGCACCTGGCACACCGCCCTGACCGCCGTCCTCGCGATGGCCGTGATCGGTGTCCTCGGCGTGTGGAAGCCCTCCATGAACACGCTCTCCCAGGTGATCGCCGCACTCGCTCTCACCCTGGTGATCGGCGTCGGCATCGGCGTCCTCACCGCCGGGAGCAGACGGCTGGAGGCGCTCCTTCGGCCGGTGCTCGACGTCATGCAGACGATGCCCCAGTTCGTGTACCTGATCCCGGTGGTCGCCCTGTTCGCGGTCGGCCGCGCCCCGGCCGTCGCCGCGGCCGTGGTCTACGCGCTGCCCGCCGTCATCCGCATCACCGCCCAGGGGCTGCGCCAGGTCGACCCGGCCGCGGTGGAAGCCGCCCGCTCACTCGGCGCGACCCGCTGGCAGACGCTGCGCCAGGTCCAGCTGCCGCTGGCCCGGCCCGCCCTGCTGCTCGCCGTCAACCAGGGCGTGGTCCTGGTCCTCGCCGTGGTCGTCATCGGCGGCCTGGTCGGCGGCGGAGCGCTCGGCTACGACGTCGTCACCGGCCTGGCCACCGGAGACCTGGCCCTCGGCCTGGTCGCGGGGATCGCCATCGTCTGCCTCGGCCTGATGCTCGACCGGGTCACCCAGCCCACCGAACGCCGCACGGGGAAGGGAGCCTGACCATGTCCCGTACCCGCGTGAAAACGCTCGCGAAAGCCCGCACGACAGCCCGCACGAAGGTCCGTGCGCACCGGGTGAAATTCGGCGCACCGCTGCTCGCGGGCGTCACCCTGCTCGCCCTGTCCGGCTGCGGCAAGGCCGACATGACCAAGCAGGCCTCGCCCTTCGCCGCCGCGGAGGGCACCAAGTCGGTCACCCTGTCCGTACAGACCTGGGTGGGTGCCCAGGCCAACGTCGCGGTGGCCAAGCACATCCTCGAGGACAAGCTCGGCTACCGCGTCGACACCGTCCAGGTCGACGAGATCCCCGCCTGGGACGCCCTGAGCCAGGGCCGCGTCGACGCGATCCTGGAGGACTGGGGGCACCCCGAGCAGGAGGCCCGCTACGTCAAGGACAAGAAGACGATCACGGCGGGCGGTGACCTCGGGGTCACCGGCCACATCGGCTGGTACGTGCCCAAGTACTGGGCCGACAAGCACCCCGAGGTGACCCACTGGAAGAACCTCAACAAGTTCGCCGACCAGCTGCGTACGCCGGAGAGCGGTGACAAGGGCCAGCTCATGGACGGTTCGCCGTCCTACGTCACCAACGACAAGGCACTGGTGAAGAACCTCGGCCTGGACTACGAGGTCGTCTTCGCGGGCTCCGAGGCGGCGCAGATCACCCAGATCCAGCAGTTCGCCAAGGAGAAGAAGCCCTTCCTCACCTACTGGTACGAGCCGCAGTGGCTGTTCAACCAGGTCCCGATGGTCGAGGTCGAGCTCCCGAAGTACACCGACGCCTGCGGGGAGAAGGGCGCCGAGGACCCCACGACCGTGGACTGCGCCTATCCGCACACACCACTGCAGAAGTTCCTCAACACCGAGTTCGCCGAGAGCGGTGAGCCCGCCGCGCGGTTCCTGAAGTCCTTCAAGTGGACCAAGGAGGACCAGAACGAGGTGTCCGAGATGATCGCCTCCGAGGGCCTGTCGGCCGACGAGGCCGCCGAGCGCTGGGCCGAGCGGAACCCGCAGGTGTGGAAGCGCTGGCTGCCCCGGAAATGAGCGGCACCCGCCGGGACTGTTGAGCATTGCTCAGCAGTCCCGGCGGGCGGCGGAGCGCAGGTACGGGCACACTCGGTGGGTGAGGCTCCGACCTGCGACCGGGAGGCCAGTGCTGTGAACGGCGACGGCCGCGAGCGGGGGCTGATCAGACGTCTCGTCGGTCAGACCCCCTGGGCCGTCACGGGCGCCGTACGACGGCGTCTGCACGGACGCCGGATGCGCCGGTCCGAACAGTTCACCACCCTGGGCCGACTCGCCTGGCTGAACGAGGCCAGCACCAGGATCGGCACCCAGCTGGACCTCTACCGCACCTCGCAGGAGCTCGCCCAGTTCACCGTGCCCCGGTTCGCCGACGGCACCACGGTCGACCTCCTGGAGGCGGTGCTCCAGGGCGAGGAGGTCGACCGCACACCGGGCCTGAAGGCACCGCGCACCCGCGCCATGGCGGTCGCCGCCACCGACGCGCTCAGCGCGCTCCGCGCCACCCCGGTCGGCCAGATCAACGAGATCCCCAAAGAGGCCCTGGGCACCCTCATGAACACGCGCGTCCTCAAGGAACGCAGGACCGCGCTGCTCACCCACATGAAACGCCCGGACTTCAACCGCGTCGTCTACACCGACAAGGGCGCCCAGACCATGTACGGCCTCGGCGTGCACAGCTACATGGGTGTGCCCCTGATCGCCCGGGGCGTACTGCTCGGCACCATGGAGTTCGTCCGGGCCGGGGACAGCCCGCCCTTCACCGCGACCGACCGCGCCGTGGCCGAGCAACTCGCCTCCAGGGCAGCGGTGTTCATCGACAACGCCCGCCTGTACGGACGCGAGCGCGAACACGTCGTGACCCTCCAGCGCAGCCTGCTGCCCCGGGCCACACCGCACACCCCGGGCCTGAGGGTCCACGCCGACTACGCGCCCGCGGTCGACGCGCGCGGGGTCGGCGGCGACTGGTACGACGTGATGGAACTGCCGGGCGGACGTACCGCCCTGATGGTCGGCGACGTCATGGGCCACGGTCTGCCCGCCGCGGCCACCATGGGCCGCCTGCGTGCCGTCGCCCGCACCCTGATGACCCTCGACATGGCCCCCGACCGGGTGCTCGCCCGCCTCGACCTGGCCACCCGCGACCTGGAGGACGACCAGGTCGCCACCTGCCTGTGCGCGGTCTACGACCCCGCCGACGCCAGCTACACCCTGGCCAGCGCGGGCCACCCACCGCCGCTGCTCGTCGACAACACCGGCGCCGCCTCCTTCGTGGACGTCCCCGTCGGAGCCCCGCTCGGCGCCGGTGTCATCCCGTACGACTGCGTGCCGCTGAAGGAGACCCGGGGCGCCCGGCTCGTTCTGTACACCGACGGGCTGATCAAGACCAGGACGGACGACGTGGACGTCCAGCTCGACCGCCTGCGCCGGGCGGCGTCCGAACTGAGCCCGCAGAGCCTGGACGAGGGCGGCCTGCTCACCTCCCCCCTCGGCGACGACTCCCGCTTCGACGAGGCGGTCCTTCTGGTCGCCACGGACGCCCCGGGACGTGACCTGCGCGTCTGGGAGCTGCCGCAGGAGGGGGTGGCCGCGTCCAACGCCCGCAAGTACGTGACCGGCCAGCTCGCCGACTGGGGGCTGGCCGAGTTCGGCGAGATCACCGAACTCGTCGTGAGCGAACTGGTCGGCAACGCACTCCGCTACGGCAACGGCCCCGGCCAGCTCCGCCTGCTGCGCGGCGAGCGCCTCGTGGTGGAGGTCTCGGACACCGGTCCCGACCTGCCGCAGATCCAGCACGTCGACGTCAGCGACGAGGGCGGACGCGGGCTCCAGTTGATCAATATGATGTGCCGGCGGTGGGGGTCGTGCCGGACACCGGGCGGGAAGGTGGTGTGGGCGGAGCAGGACGTGGCGCCGTAAGGCCCCGCCGGGGAGTGGAACGGCGCCCGAACGCCGGGCGAGCGGGACGGGACAGCCGACTCGGCCGACGCCCGCCCCGCCCCCACTACGTCATCCCTTCGACTTCAACTCCCGCAGGTACTTCCCGAACTTCTCCAGACCGTCGATGTTGCGCGGCCCGCTGATCCCCTCGTTGTAGTTGAGGACGAAGAAGTTGTTCTTCTTCACGGCGGGCAGTTCCCGGGTCTTGGGGGACTTCTTCAGGAACGCGATCTTCTCGCGGGCGGGCTGGTCGCCGTAGTCGAGGATGACGACGACCTCGGGCTCGGCCTCGGTGACGGCCTCCCACCCGACCTGGGTCCAGCGCTGGTCGAGCTGGTCGAAGATGTTGCGGCCGCCCGCGCTCTTGATGATGTCGTTGGGCGGTACCTGGCTGCCCGCGGTGAACGGCTGATCGGTGCCCGAGTCGTACAGGAACACCGGGACCCGCTCGCCCTTGGGGGACTTCGCCTCGACGGCCGAGACACGCTTCTTGAGACCGGCCACGACCTCGGTGGCCTTCTTCTCGACGCGGAAGATCTTGCCGAGCCGTTCCAGGTCCGAGTACAGGGCCTTGAACGGGGTCATCCGCTGGGGGTGACCGGGGTAGTTGAAGCAGCTCTCGGTGTGCATGAAGCTCTGGACGCCGAGCTTGTCCAGGATCTTCGGGGTGATGCCGCGCTGGTCGCTGAACCCGGAGTTCCAGCCCGCCACGACGAAGTCCGACTTCGCCTGGACGACGAGTTCCTTGTTGAGGAGGTCGTCGCTGAGCATCTTGACCTTGGCGTACTCCGAGGCCCAAGGCGACTCGCTCACCGGCGGGTTGGCGGGCGGCATCACATAGCCGTGCACGTGCTTCGTCAGACCGAGGCTGAACAGCTTGTCCGCGCTGCCGCCCTCGTAGGCGACCGCGCGCTGCGGCACCTTGTACTTCACGGACTCCCCGCAGCGCTGCACGGTGACCTTGTCGGAGGCCTTGTCGTCCGAGTCGACCTCGGCGCCGCAACCGGCGAGCAGGACCGTCGTCGCGAGGGCCGTACCGACAGCGGCATAGGAGCGCGGAGAGCGGCGGAATCGGGTTCTGGACATGGGGTGTTGGTGCCTTTCACGGGGAAGCGGTGAGCGAGTCACGGCAAAGGGGCGAGGGAGCCGGAGGGAAGTTCTGAGCAGAGTTCGGAGGAGAGTTCAGAGGGAAGAGGTGAGCGAGTAGAGGAGCTGCGGGGCGCCCGACAGCGGGTGGGGGACGATGCTGGCCTTGACGCCGAAGATCTCGTTGACGAGTTCGGTGGTCAGCACCTCGTCGGGGGTGCCGGTGGTCACCAGGCGCCCCCCGGACAGCACGCCGAGGCGGTCGCAGGCGGCCGCCGCGAGGTTGAGGTCGTGCAGGACGACCAGGACCGTGGGGCCCGCGCCGCGCAGCAGCGAGAGCAGTTCGACCTGGTGGCGGATGTCCAGATGATTGGTCGGTTCGTCGAGTACCAGGATCCGCGGTTCCTGCACCAACGCCCGGGCCAGGAGCACCCGTTGGCGCTCACCGCCGGAGAGGGTGAGGATGCCGCGGCGGGCCAGGTGGGTGATGTCGAGCCGGTCCATGGCCCCTGCGCACAGCTCCCGTTCGCGGCGACCGAGCGCCTGGTTGCCCCGCAGATGAGGGGCGCGCCCCAGGGCGACGACCTCCTCGACCGTGAAGTCGAGGTCCACCGAGCCGTCCTGGGTCATCGCGGCGACGAGCTGCGCGCTACGGCGTATCGGCAGTCGGGACAGGTCGTCCTCGCCCACCCGGACGGTGCCCGCACTGGGGCGCAGCGCCCGGTACACACAGCGCAGCGCGGTGGACTTGCCACTGCCGTTGGGGCCCACGAGTCCGACCACCTGGCCGTCGGGGACGTCCAGCGACAGGTCGTGCACCAGGCTCTTGCCGTCGGCGACCACGGAGAGGTTTTCCAGCTTGAGATCCATCTCAACGGCCCCCGAACACATAGCCTTTGCGGCGCATCAGGCCGATGAACACGGGCACGCCCACCAGCGCGGTGATGACGCCGAGCGGAAGTTCGCGGGGCGCCACCAGGATCCGGGAGAGCAGATCCACCCAGACCATGAAGACGGCGCCGACGAGCGGGGCCACGGCGAGTACCCGGGCGTGCGTAGCCCCGACGACCATGCGCACCAGGTGCGGCATGACAAGGCCGACGAAGCTGATGGCGCCGCTGACGGCGACCATGACACCGGTCATCAGGGAGACGAGTACGAGCAGCGCCCTGCGGTGCCGGTCGGGGTCGATGCCGAGGCTCGCGGCTGTCTCGTCCCCGAGGGCCATGACGTCCAGCGCCCGGGAGCAGCGGTACAGGACGGCCAGGCCGAGCAGTACGGACACGGCCACGACCGGCAGTTGACCCCAGGTCGCGGCGCCGAAGCTGCCCATCGTCCAGTACAGGACCATGCTGGTCGCCTCGCTGTCCGGGGCGAAGTAGATGATCACGCTCATCACGGCCTGGAAGCCCAGCGACATGGCCACGCCGGTCAGGACCAGACGCAACGGGGACAGCGCGCCCCGGGTGACCGAGGCGACGTACACCAGGAAGGCGGCGATGACCGCGCCGAGGAAGGCGCCCGTGGCGACGGCGTAGACGCCGAGCGCCGCGAGGGAGCCGGTGACCGTGACTCCCACCGCGCCCACGGACGCGCCCGAGGAGACCCCGAGGACGAACGGGTCGGCGAGCGCGTTGCGCACCATGGCCTGGATGGCGACGCCGACCGCGCTCAGCCCGGCCCCCACCAGCGCGGCGAGCACCACACGCGGCGCCCGGATCTGCCAGATGATCTGATACGTCGTCACCTCGTCCGCGTCGATGTGCCCGCCGGTGAGCGCCGCCCAGAGATAACGGGCGGTGTCCGCGGGGCCGATCACCGCCGAGCCCAGACCGATGGCGACGACCACCGAGAGCAGCAGGACGACGAGGAGCACGGCGCAGGCCGTCACCAGCGCCATGGGGGAGTCGAGAGGCTTTCTCGGTTCCGGTTGGGCGCCGGAGGGTGGATCCGCTGTCTTGGCGGCGTCCGCGGTACCGGCTTCCGCGGTGCGTGAGGCCTCCGCGGTGCGGACGGTGCGCCTGGACAGGGCGGGCGGGGACATGGGGTCGGCCTTTCCGTATGAGTGCCGAAATCCGTTGCTGGACAGGGGAGTTGGGGCCGCCCGTCGGTGCGGGACGGACGGGACGGGGGGCCGTGCGGGGAGGGAAGCCGTTATGCGGCGGAGGCGTCGGCGTCCGGCCGGTCGGCGCTCTCCGCCGGGGGCGCCGAGCGCGCGACGAGGACCGAGGCCCCGAGCGCCAGGACGACCAGCGCCCCGAACACCAGCGCCGTACCCGGGTATCCGGCGAGGCCGAGGCCCGCACCGCCGAGGGCGGCGCCGAGGAAGACCCCGAGACTCATACCGGCCGAGTTGATGCTCAGCGCCGAGCCGCGCAGGGTGTCGCACCGGCGGACGATCAGGCTCACCACACACGCGGCCACGACGGCGTGGCTCGCCGCGTGCAGCGAGGTCAGCGCCAGGGCGAGCGGCAGCCAGTGCGTGAAGAAGAAGCCCACCACCGAGGCCAGTGCCGCCAACAGGCCGATGAACAGGAGCCGTTCGGTGGCGATACGGGGCTGCGCCGCGTTGGTGAGCCGACCCGTGAGGAGGTTGCTGACGAAGAACGAGGCGCCGCTGAGCGTCCAGACGAAGGCGAACAGCGCCGGATCGAGGTCGAAACGCTCGTCGTAGAAGGCCGCCAGATAGGCCAGGTACCCCATGAACACGGCGGTACGCAGCATCGCGATCAGCAGCAGCGGCACCACACCCGGCACCTTGCCAAGGGCCTTGAACGAGGCGAGATAGCCGAGGCGTTGAGCCTGTGCGGCGGTGTCGTCGTCCCGGTCGCGGCCGCGTGCCACGAACAGGACGGCGAGCAGCACACAGATCCCGGTGACCGCGACCAGGTCGCCCTCCCAGCCCCAGAACAGCGCGGGCAGCGCGACCACCGGCGCCGCCAGCATGGCCGTCATGGACTGCGTCGCGGTGACCAGGGTCGCCGCCCGGCCCGCCGCCTTGCCGCTGCCGAACCGGTCGGCGGCCGCCGCGGTGAGCGCCGGGTTGAGCACCGAGGTACTGGCGCCGACGAGCAGGCAGAACACGGCGAGCAGGACGAAGTCGCCGCTCGCGCCCAGTGCCGCGGAGGCGCCGAGCGCGAGCAGACCTCCGGCCGCCGCCCACTCCCGGGGCACCCGGTCGATCAGCGGAGCGAGCGCGGTGCCCACGAGCAGCGCCGAGAGTCCGCCGAGTCCGCGCAGTCCGCCCATCGCGGCGACACTGCTCCCGGCCTCGTCGGCGATCGGTACCAGATACGTACTGAAGATCGTGAACGGCAGCAGACTCACCGCCGAGGCCACCAGCACCGGCCCGAGGGCGCGCGCCATCTTCAGATCGCCGGGCAGCGCCTCGTCGGCGGCGTTCTCGGGGTCGTCCGTACGAGGCCGGTCGGCGTCGACGCTCACGCCGCCTCCCCTTCGCTGCTCGCGGCGGCGGCGGACCGGTAGCGGTACATCGGCGTCGCGTCGGCGCTGAACTGCGAGAAGGGGAACGGCTCCGCGTTGAGGGCGGAGACCCCGGCGGGCAGGAAGGCGCGGGCGACGGCACTGCCGGTCTGCGCGTACACGACCAGCGGGATGCCCTGCTCACGGCAGTGTTCGAGGATCAGGTCGAAGGTGCCGTTGCTCAGGGTCATACCGGTCGCCACCACGGCGTCGGCTGCCCCCAGGACCTCGGTCATGTCGTCGCTGACCTGCTCGCCCCACTGGGTCGTACGCAGGTTCAGGTCACACGGCAGGCAGACCCCGCCCCGGTCGCGTATCGCCGCGACAAGAGGGTTGACCACGCCGATCAGCGCGACCTTGGACCCGGGCTCGATGTCCAGGAGCCCGGCGATGGAGGCGTCGCGTGCCTGGGCGCGCTCCAGGGGAGTCCCGGTGGGCAGGGTTACCCGCTCGGCGTCCGTCGCGTCCCGGTGCGGCCGGACCTCGGCGAGGTAGGCGTCGAGCGCGGCCACCCGGACCGGCGTCGACTCGTCGCGCAGCAGCTTGTCCAGCGCGGTGCCCGAGACGTTCTCGCAGAAGTCGGGGGCCAGTTCACCGGCCTCGAAGGAACAGGCGCCGAAGGACCGTCCGACCCGCACCAGCAGATAGTGGTTGTGGTACGTGACCTGGCTCCCGGCGAGACGGGTGGTGTGGTAGAGCCAGAACGCGCTGGTGACGGAGAGGTCCTTGGGGTCGGGACCGTAGGCGCCCGCGAGTACGGCTTCGGTCAGTTCCGCGACGGTGTGCGGCTTTGGGGGGTGCGACATCTCGTGTTCTCTCGTTGTGGTGTGCGGTACTGCGGTCGGTGGGGCGCCCGGGAATTCCCAGCAGGCGTTCAGGCGTTCAGGCGCTCAGGTGCGCCCGGCTCCGGCGCCGAACTCCGCGTCGGCCGAGGCGAGTTCGGCCGATTCCGCGAGGTCGGGCCAGGCGGCCGTCGACCAGGGGTGCTTCAACTCGTCGAGTGAGCTCACCTCGTGCGGCTTGAGCGCGTCGATGTCCAGCGCCTCCGCATGGCGGGCGTAGGCGCTCTCGACATAGCGATGGCCGGTGTCGGCGGCGATGAAGACATGGGTACGGGAGTCCCCGCGGCCGAGCTCCCACCGTGCCGCCAGATGGGCCGCCCCGGTCGAGAGCCCCGCGAAGATGCCGCTGGTGCGCAGCAGGTCCACGGCGCCGGACAGCGCGTGGGTGAAGTTGACCCAGTGCACCCGGTCGTAGAGCCCGTGGCGGACGTTGCGGAAGGGGATGGCGCTGCCGATGCCCGCGATGATCATGTCCGGGTCGGACACGTGCTCCGAGCCGAAGGTGACACTGCCGAACGGCTGGACGCCGACCAGTGCGACGTCCTTGCCCCACTCGCGCAGATAGGAGGCGAGGGCCCCGGTCGAGGCGCCCGAACCCACGCCGCCCACCAAGGTCACCGGACCCTCGGGCAGTTCACGCGCGAGCGTCTCGGCGACCTCGCGGTAGCCGTAGTAGTGGATCTCGTCGTGGTACTGCCGCATCCAGTGGTACGTCGGGTTCGCCTCGAGGATCTCCGCGATCCGCCGGACCCGCAGCTCCTGGTCGAGTCGCAGGTTCTTGGACGGCCGTACCTGTTCCAGGGTGGCGCCGAGGATCTCCAGCTGCACGCGCAGGGTCCGGTCGACGGTGGTGGAGCCGACGATGTGGCACTTCATTCCGTAGCGGTGGCAGGCGAGCGCGAGGGCCTGCGCGTAGATGCCGCTGGAACTGTCGATGAGGGTGTCACCGGGCTTGACCGCGCCGGTTTCGAGGAGGTGGCGGACCGCTCCGAGGGCGGAGTGGATCTTCATCGTCTCGAACCGCAGACAGAGCAGGTCCGGGCGGAGCGCGACGAGATCGGGTCTCTTGATCGCTTCCGCTATGTGGGGCTGTACGTGCCCGTGCATGTCGTCCGTCTCCCTGTCAGGCGGCCGGTCGGCGGGCGGCGCCGGGGCGAGGGGCCCTGAGGTCCCCGGCGGTACGGACTTCCCCCGTCGCGGCGGTGCGGATGGGCGCGCCCATGGGCTGCTCCTCGTCAATGTCGGAAGTATGGGACGTGCGAAGCGCGGTCGGAACCGGATGCCGCCAACGGGCCTGTGGGCTCTTGGCGTTGGCGCCGCGAGCGGTCGGCGGCGAGGCGGGACGAACGGCGGCTCCGGACGCCGAGTGAGAACTTCACACTAACTGAAAATGATTGTCAAGTCCGACTGGGTGGGGGTGGGCGTGATCCCCGTCTTGCGATGGGGTTCGATTGCCGGGAATGCCAAGCTCGGCTTGCCTGGGGGGGGTTGATGAGTTAAAACGATAATCACTTTCAATAGCCCTGTGCGGCGCCATCGGTGCCGCTCCGGAGAGGAATTCTGTGAAGCTGTCCCGCGAGGCCCCGCCGAGGCCGCCTGCCCTGCGTCCGGGACGCACCGGGGTGGGCACGGCCTTCGGCACGTTCGGCGAGCTCCTCCAGGGCGTACTGCCGGAGGACGACGGGGACTTCCTCGTCACACTGCCGGTGGCCAGATGGGCCATGGTGACCTTCCGGCAGGACCCCGGGCAGCGCGAACTGGTGGTACGGCCGCGGCACAAGACCAAGTCCCTTCGCCTGGCCCGCATGATCGCGCGCGAGGCGGGCAGGCCCGAGGCGGGTCTGCTCACCGTCAGCAGCGTGATCCCGGAGGGCAAGGGGCTCGCCAGTTCCTCGGCGGACCTGGTCGCGACCGCACGGGCCGTCGGACAGGCGCTCGGCGTCGAGATGCCGCCCACCCGGATCGAGCGGCTGCTCGCCCGTATCGAACCCACGGACGGGGTCCTTTACCCGGGCATCGTCGCCTTCCACCACCGCAGCGTCCGGCTGCGTGCCGTGCTTGGCTCCCTCCCCTCGATGGCGGTGGTCGGCGTCGACGAGGGCGGCGCGGTGGACACCGTCGACTTCAACCGCATCCCCAAGCCCTTCACGGCCGCCGATCGCCGCGAGTACGCACACCTCTTGGACCGGCTCACCGAGGCGGTCCGCCGTCGCGATCTCGCCGAGGTCGGCCAAGTCGCCACCCGCAGCGCCCTGATGAACCAGTCGCTGCGCCCCAAGGCACTCCTCGACCCCATGCGGGAGATCTGTCGCAGCACCGGGGGACTCGGCGTGGCCGTCGGGCACAGCGGCACGACGCTCGGTGTGCTGTTCGACACGGGCGACCCCGCGTACACCCACCGTGTGAGCGCGGCGGCCCGGGCGTGCGGGGAACTCGCGGGCAACGCGGCGGTCTACCGGACCCTCAGTTTCCCCAACACTCTGTACGCGGGGCCGAACCTGCCCGCCCCGGTCTGACCGTTACGGCAGCGCGAACGGCAGCGACAGCCCGTCCAGGGCCCGAGCCGCGGGGGAGTGGGCCGCCTCGGCGTCCTCGGGCAGCAGGGCGACGGCGTCCAGGACGACACGGCGCAGCCGCTCGGTGTTCTGTGCGAAGACCTCGAACACCTCCTCCTGCGCCACGCTCTCCTGCGCGTCGATGCCCGCGTCCAGATCCGTGACGATCGCCAACGCCGCATATCCCAGGGCGAGTTCACGAGCGAGTACCGCCTCGGGGTGACCGGTCATGTTCACCAGCGAACAGCCCGCGGCCGCCAGCCACCGCGACTCCGCACGGGTGGAGAAGCGCGGCCCCTCGACCACCACCATGGTGCCGCCGTCGACCGCCTCGATCCCCGACGCGGCCGCGGCCCTGAGCAGCGCCGTGCGGCCGTGCTCGCAGTAGGGGTCGGCGAAGGACACATGCACCGCGCCCTCGTCGTAGAAGGTCTGTATCCGGCCATGCGTACGGTCCACCAACTGGTCCGGCACGACGAAGGTGCCGGGTCCCCAGTCCCGCCGGAGCGAGCCCACCGCACAGGGGGCGAGGATCTGGCGTACCCCGAGCGAGCGCAGCGCCCAGATGTTCGCGCGGTAGTTGATCCGGTGCGGCGGCAGCCGGTGGCCGCGTCCGTGCCGGGGCAGGAACGCCACCGGGCGCCCCGCGACCGATCCGACGGCCACCGGGTCGGAGGGCGGGCCGTAGGGGGTGGTGACCTCGAACTCCTGGGTGTCGTTGAGGAGTTCGTACAGTCCGCTGCCTCCGATGACCCCGATACGGGCCACCGGCTCACTGCTGGTGGGAGTCATGTGCGTCCGTTCTGCTGCGGTTGGTGCTTGTGCTTGCGCTTGAGCGGGTTGCCCGGGGCGCCGTAGAGAGGGGCGGGGGAGGGCGGGTCGGTCGGTTCACGGAGTGGGCAGGTGCAGGTCCAGGCCTGTGAGGTCCCGGAGGGTGGGGTGTCCCGGGACGGTGCTGCCGCGCGGGTCGCCGGGGCGTCGTACGGCGACGGTCTGCCAGTCGGCGCTCGCGGCGGCGTCGAGTTCCTCGCGTACGTCGCTGGCGAAGAGCGTGTGGCGGGGCGGGACTCGCAGGGTGCGGGAGATCGTCCGGTACGCGTCCGGGTCCCGTTTTCCGCCCGCGTTCTCCAGGTCGAAGTAGCGGGTCAGGTAGCGGCTGAGGTCGCCGCGCCCGCTGTGCCGGAACCAGTTGAGCTGGGCCGCGGCCGACCCCGAGGAGTAGATGTGGCACTCGACGCCCGCGGCCCGCCAGCGCCGTAGCGCCGCAGGCACGTCCGGGTAGACATGCCCGCTGAGGGTGCCCGCTGCGTAGCCCTCGGCCCAGATGAGTCCCTGGATCCGTTTCAGCGGGGGCGCCTTGACGTCCTGGTCGGACCAGGCGGCGAGAGTCGCACGTACGCCGTGCTCGTCCAACTCCCGGTTACTGGCGAGGACTTGGGTCTCGTGCAGGATCTCGCGCCAGGCCGGTTCGTCCCGGTGCGCCACCAGCCAGTCGGCGAGACGTGCCCTCGCATAGGGGAAGAGGACCTCGTGGACGTGGTCGGCGGAACCGGTGGTGCCCTCGATGTCCAGGACCACTGCCCGCACGCCGGCCTCGATCATTTCGTGGCGTCCGTGGCGTCCGTGGCGTCCGTGGCGAGCAGGGCGTCGAGGCGAGGGAAGCGTCCGGCGATCGGATCGCCGGTGAAGTCGCCGACCCAGCCGTCCTCGCGCTCGAAGAACCGGATGGCGGTGAACTCCGGGCGCGGGCCCATGTCGAACCAGTGCCGGGTGCCCGCCGGTACGGAGAGCAGGTCGCCCGCCTCGCAGACCACCGCGTGGATGCGGGCGTCGAGGTGCAGGTAGAAGCAGCCGGTGCCGTGCGCGAAGAAGCGCACTTCGTCCTCGGCGTGCCGGTGTTCCTCCAGGAAGGCCTTACGCGCCGTGGCCGCGCGCGTGGCCCACTCGGCGCCCGGCTCGGGGTGGAGCTGTGCCACGTCCACCAGCGCCAGCCCTTCCCGGGCGCACAGGTCGTCGATCTCGGGGCGGTAGCGCGCCAGTACGTCCCCGGCGGTGGTGCCGGCGGCGATGCTTCCGCGCAGGGGCCAGTGGCGCAGGGCCACCGAGCAGTCCGCGAGGGATGTGGCGATGCGCTCGGGTTCACGGGTGCGCAGCAGGATCCGGGTGGGATCGTCCTCGGGCATGACCTGGAGCAGTGTCACGGGTACAACTTCCCTTTCACAGCGGGTGGTTGGCGGGTGCCCCGGACCCGGCGAGCAGGATCAGCCGACTGAGGGCCTCCACGCATTCGAGCCGGTTGCGGGCCTGTGGCAGGTCGCGGCCCCAGGCGGTGACGCCGTGGTCGGTGATGAGCAGGGCGGCCGGTGCGGCGGGGTCGGCGGCCAGGTGCCGGGCGACGTCCTCGGCGATGCGCGGTACCTCCGACCAGTTGGGGAAGACCGGGAGGCGGGTGTGGCTCGGATCGGCGAGTCCGAGGCCCTTCAGGAGCTCGTAGCGCTCGATGCGCAGAGGGACGGTGCGGGCGGTGTCCCCGGTGCGGGAGGCGAGAGCCGTGGCGTACGGCGAGTGCACATGGATCACGGCCCCCGCGTCCGTACTCCGGTAGACGGCGGCGTGGATCGAGGTCTCGGCCGAGGCCCGCAGCCGACCGGCGGACGGGTGGACCGTCCGGCAGTCGTCGACCTCGCGCCCCGTGTCCGCGTCCACCGTGACCATGTCCCGCTCGGTGAGCGCACCCTTGTCGCGTCCGCTGGCGGTGATCAGAGCGGCCCTGTCCGGCAACCGTGCCGACAGATTGCCCGCAGTGCCGGGCATCCAGCCCCGCTCGTACAGAACCCTTGAGAACAGGGCGAGTTGGCGGCCGAGCGCGTCACGCGTCTCGTCGTCGGTGACGGCGCTCATCGGGCCGTCCCGCCGAGGCCGGTCGGCTCGCTCGCGGCTGCCGGTGCCCCGGCCACCGCTGCCTGCGACGCCCGGAAGACCTGCTCCTCCGACACGATGGCGGTGATCAACTCGGCCGGTGTGACGTCGAACGCGGGGTTGTAGACGCGGGCCCCGGGCGGGGCTGCCGTTGCCCCGGCGAACGTCGTGACCTCTCGCGCGTCCCGCTCCTCGATCACGATCCGGGTGCCGTCGTCGAGCTCGCGGTCCCAGGTGGATTCCGGGGCCACCACCACGAACGGAACCCGGTGCCGTGCCGCGGCCACCGCGATGCCGTACGTGCCGATCTTGTTCGCCACGTCACCGTTCGCGGCGATCCGGTCGGCGCCGACCAGGACGCAGTCCACCATTCCCCGGGACATCGCCGAGGCCGCGGCGGAGTCGACGCACAGCCGGTACGGCACCCCCGCCTCGCCCAGCTCCCAGGCGGTCAGCCGGGAACCCTGGAGCAGCGGCCGGGTCTCGCCCACCAGGACCTCGGCGACACGGGCCCGCCGGTCCAGTTCCAGAATCACGCCAAGTGCCGTGCCCACGGCGGCTGTTGCGAGGCGGCCGGTGTTGCAGTGGGTGAGGATCCGCAGGGGCCGGTCCGGGGTGAGCGCGCGTACGAGGTCGGCGGCGCGGTGCACGGCGGCCCGGTTGACCGCCGCGTCCTCGTCGATCATGGCCAGCGCCTCGGCCAGTACGGCGTCGGCGCCGTCGGCGACATGGGCCGCGGCGCGGCGTACCGCCCAGGCCAGATTGACCGCGGTGGGCCGGGCGGCCGCGATCCGTGCGGCGTCGGCCCGTACCGCCGCGACCCCGCCCGGTCCCGCGGCGAGGTGGCGCCGGGCGGAGAGCGCCACTCCCAGCGCACCGGCGAGTCCGATGGCGGGCGCCCCGCGCACGGCCAGCGAGCCGATCGCCTCGATCACCGCGTCGACCGTGGTCAGCCGCAGGGTCCGGTACTCACCGGGCAGGGCGCGCTGGTCGATCGTGACGACGGCTCCGTCGTCCCATGACAGCGATGGACGCGCGTTCGGCGGCGGTTTCACTCGGTTCTCCTGTCACGTCTGCAACGCTCGGAAGCGTATATGAAAATGAAAACCACTTCAATGCGCCATCGTGGCGCCCACTCTTCGCGTCCGGTCGGGCGGTGACCGAAAAGGATCCCTGGCGCCTGGCATCTCGCTGTGCAAACGAAAACGAAAACCGTTGCTGTGTATATTGTCGAGGCGGTTCGTGCCCGGGGGTGGCGGGTCCGGGGGGTGCAACTGCCGTGTGAACAGGGCGAGTCGAGGTGCAGGAAAGGGAGAGGAGATGCGAAGTGAACCCGTCGGTGCGGAGTTTCGCCCGCAGCTCGCGGACGCGCGGGCCGAACTGACCGCGGAGTCCGGTCCGGACTGCGTACCGCGTTTCACCCGACAGCAGGAGATCGTGCTCCAGGCGCTGCACGATATGGGTGTCTTCGCCAGTGCACAGGAGCTGCTCCGCTTCCTGTCCGGGCAGGGTCTGCGGGTGAGCCTCAGCACCGTGTACCGGACCATCGGCACCCTGGAGCGGCTCCGGCTCGTCGACGTGGTGCGCGACGACCGCGGTGAGCGCTGGTACCGGCCGCGCAGCGGCGAGGGGCATCGGCACTATCTGATGTGCCGGGAGTGCGGGCACGGGGTGCCGATCCCCGCCGAGTCGTTCGAGGAGTGGCTGGCGGTCATTGAGCGGCAGCACGGATTCGCCGAGGTGCGGCACACCTTCGACCTCGTGGGGCTGTGCGGCTCTTGCTCGGGGACGAGGACGAGCGCGTCCTAGCCGGTGTCCGGTTCTTCGGTTCAGCGAGCGGTCAGGACCAGCGCGGGCAGGAGTGCCAAGGCGGCCGGAACCGCTGCTCTGTGTCTCATGCTTCGGAGGCGACCGCGAACCGAATTCGGTTTCCTCTAGGGGGAGTTCGTGCATGCGAGAGTTCTACGGCACCTCTTCCAGGCGAGAATCGGCCCGCGACGCCTGATGCCCTGGCCGGGGCGACCGGTCAGGGCATCAGGGGCTGGGCTGCTCGGTCACCTGCGAACGGCCGAGAGGACCTCCACCTCTGCCAGCGACAGGGGTGCGGTGGTGGAGGTGAGTTGCACTCTCACGTACCGCCCCTTGGTGTCGGCGGGGATGCGAGTCGGGCTGCCGGCACCCTTCTCCTGGAAGTACGCCTTCACGCCCGGCTGGGCGAGGGTGTCCTTGACCGATCCACTGGTGAACGGGGTGTCGGAGACGAACACGTAGTAGTTGCTCGTCCGGTCGCCGCAGCAGTCCTTGCGGTTCCACACCGCGATGTCGGCGATGTCGCGACTACTGCCGAGGTCTGTCTGCCACCAGGCCTCCGACTCGGGCTCCTTGGTGTGGGTGACCGAGCCGTGTCCCCACACGCCGTCCGTGTTGCCGTCGACGGCCCGGGCTGGTACGCCTCCGTGCGCTTCGCTCTTCTGGGTGGCCGTCGTCGACTTGGCGACGTTCTCGAAGTGGTCGACCCCGCCCCACATGGTCTGGGAGCTCTCGTAGTGAGCCCGTCCGAACGCGGCCCTCGCGGTGAGCCGGTACCGCTTGGGGTCGATGTCCTGCGGTGCCTGCACCGTGAACTTGACCGTCCGGGAAGCGTGTGGGGCCAGTCCCTCTACGGTCACCTTGTCCGGCTTCACCGTCCAGCCCTGCGGCACGTCGAGCGTGACCCGCCCGTCCGGCGAGGGCCGGTCGGAGGGGTTGGAGACGGTCACGCTCGCGGTGACGGGCTCGCCGGTCTCGGCGGCGGGCAGGGACAGTTTGGTCCGCTGGAGCTGGTTGACGCCCGGCGTGGTGATCTTGAAGGTGTAGGCGTCGCGGCCGGCGGTCGCGGAAGCGCCCTGGGCCGGCATGGTGATGTCCACCTTGCCGTCGGTGCGCTTGAAGGGCAGTTTGGCGCCGTCCGAACCGAGAAGCTTGATCGTGCTGTTGTCGGCGAGCGGCAGGTCGCCGGAGAGGGTGAGCTTCTCGCCCGGCCACTTCAGGGCGGTGACGTACAGGGCGCCGTTCTTCATGGTGTAGCGCACGGGGACGTTGCTGTTGTCGTCCTCGGCGTGGTTCCAGTAGGTGCTTCCGTAGATTGCCTCGCCGTTGATCTTCAGCCAGGCACCCAGGTCACGTACCCGCTCCGCCTGCATCTCGGGGATGGAACCGTCGGCCTTGGGGCCGAGGTTGAGGAGCAGGTTGCCGTTCTTGCTGACGATGTCCACGAAGCTGTCGATGAGCTCGTCGGAGGAGAGCAGATCCTCGGGCTGCTCCTCCGCGTTGTAACCGAACGATCCGCCCAGGCCGCGGGTGGCTTCCCACTTCTCCGGGTTGATGTCGGGCTCGACGGTGTACTCGGGGGTGTCGAAGTCCCCGATCCAGTTGCCGCAGCGGTCGTTGACGGCGACGTCCTTGGGCTTCGGGCGGTCCTTGGCCTGGTTGTAGTACTCGGCCATGAACTGGTTGGCGTTGTTGGGCCCGTTGCTGTCGCACCAGACGATGTCCGGGTCGAATTCGCTGACCAGTTCCTTCATCTGCGGATACTGATGGTCCATCACGTAGTCGTCGACGGGCTTGTATCCGGTGTACGGGATGTCCTTGCCGGTGTACGGGTTCACCATCCCCTTACGTATCTGGCCGCCCACGGGGTGGTACCACTCGATCATCGAGTAGTAGAGGCCTCGCTTGAGGGGCGAGTCCTTGGCCGCGTCCATCAGCTCCTTGACCAGGTCGCGGCGCGGGCCGAGGGCCGCTGTCGAGCGGTCGGTGGTCCCGGTGTCCCACAGAGCCACGCCGTCGTGGTGCTTGGTCACCAGGTTGAAGTACTTTCCGCCGCCCTGCTCGAACAGCTTCAACCACTCCTCGGGCTTGAACTTGTCGGGCTTCCACTCCTTGATGAACCGGTCGTAGTCGAAGTCCTCGCCGTAGACCTGGCGGTGGCGTTTGTTCGTGTCGCTGCCGGTCTCGTTCATGAGCCGGACGTAGTGCTCCGCGTACGACGCCTCGCCGTGCTTGTTCGGGGCGTAGGCCGGCACGGAATAGGGGCCCCAGTGGATGAAGAAGCCCAGCTTGGCGTCGTCGAACCACCCGGGGGACTTGTGCTTGTTCAGGGACTCGGGTGTCGGCTCGTAGTCGTCCGCCGCCTGATCTTGTGCCACTTGGGCCGTTGCCGCGGGACTCAGGACCGGTACCGCGGCGGCCAGGATGCCGACGACCCCCAGGCCTGCCCACCATCTCTTGCGCCTCATCGATGTCCTCTCCATGCCCTGTCTGTCTGCCTGCCTGCTTGTGGGTGGGGTGCGCTGCCGCAAAGTCCTTGTCACGTCGGCGGGGCGAAGACCTGGACCTCCGCCAGGGTCAGCGGGTCAGTGGTGGACGTGAGCTGGACGCGTACATAGCGGCCCGCGGTGTCGACGGGGAGCTGGGTCGGACTGCCCACCGCGTCCTCCCGGTAGTACGCCTTCACACCGGGCTGGGCGAGGGTGTCCTTGACCGATCCACTGGTGAACGGGGTGTCGGAGACGAACACGTAGTAGCGGGAGAGGCGTTGCGAGCAGCAGTCGTTGCGGTTCCACAGCGAGATGTCGCTGATCTTTGTGCTGCTGCCGAGGTCGGTCTGCCACCAGGCCTCCGATTCGGCCTCCTTCGTGTGGGTGACCGAGCCCTCGAAGAACTTGCCGTTGGTGTTCCCGTCGACGGCCCGTGCGGCGACGGCGTCCCCTCGGGTGCTCTTCTGCGTGGCCGCTGATCCCTTGGCGACGTTGTCGAGGGAGGTGACCCCCGGCCACAGTTGCTGCGAGGCGCTGTAGTGGGCGCGGCCGAAGGTCGCCGAGGTGCTGAGGGCGTAGCGGGCGGGCGACACGTCCCGCGGCGCGGTGACGGTGACCTCCACGGTCTTCGAGCTGTGTGCCGGCAGTGAGTCGACGCGTGTCTCCTGCTCGCGCACCGCCCATCCCTGCGGGACGTTGACAGCGACGCGTCCGCCCGGGGCACGGTGGCCGGAGGGATTGGTGACCGTGACCTTGGCGGTGAAGGGCACTCCGCCCTTGGCGAGGTACGGCTCGCCCGGGCCCTGGCCGGAGGGCAGCTTCAGGTCCGTGCGCAGGATCTGCCGCACGCCCGGCGTGGTGATCTTGAAGGTGTAGGCGTCGCGGCCGGCGGTCGCGGAAGCGCCCTTGGCCGGCATGGTGATGTCCACCTTGCCGTCGGTGCGCTTGAAGGGCAGTTGGGTGCCGTCCGAACCGAGGAGCTTGATCGTGCTGTTGTCGGCGAGCGGCATGTCGTCGGTGAGAGTGAGCTTCTCGCCAGGCCACTTCAGGGCGGTGACATACAGCGCTCCGTCCTTGACCGTGTACCGCACGGGAACGTTGCTGTTCTTGTCCTCGGCGTGGCTCCAGTAGGTGGTCCCGTAGATCGCCTCGCCGTTGATCTTCAGCCAGGCGCCCAGGTCACGTACCCGCTCGGCCTGGATCTCGGGGATGGAGCCGTCGGCCTTGGGCCCGATGTTGAGGAGCAGGTTGCCGTTCTTGCTGACGATGTCCGCGAAGCTGTCGATGAGTGCGTCCGACGTCAGATAGTCCTCCACCCCTTCCTGCTGGTTGTAGCCGAAGGAGTGGCCGATGCCGCGGGTGGCCTCCCACTTCGCCGGGTTGATCTCGGGCTCGACCGCGTACTCGGGGGTGGTGAAGTCCGAAATCCCGTTGCCGCAGCGGTTGTTGACCGTCACCTCCTTGGGGCTCGGACGGTTCTTGGCCTGGTTGAAGTAGCGCGCCATGAACTCGTTGCTGTTGTTATTGCCGCCGATGTCGCACCAGATGATGTCCGGGTCGAACCGGTCCACCAACTCCAGCATCTGCGGATACTGATGGTCCATCACGTAGTCCTTGACCGGCTTGTAGCCCGTGTACGGGATGTCCTTGCCGGTGTAGGGATTGACGGGCCCGTTGCGGGTCCAGCCCCCGGCGGGGTGGAACCACTCGGGCATCGAGAAGTAGAGGCCTTTCTTGAGCGGCGAGTCCTGGGCCGCGTCCATCAACTCCTTGACGAAGTCGCGGTGCGGACCCATCTTGACCGTGGAGCGGTCGGTGGTCTTCGTGTCCCACAGCGCCACGCCGTCATGGTGCTTGGACACCAGGTTGAAGTACTTCGCGCCGCCGTCCTCGAAGAGCTTCAGCCACTCCTCGGGGTTGAACTTGTCGGGCCTCCACTGCTCGATGAACCGGTCGTAGTCAAAGTCCTCGCCGTAAGTCTTGCGGTGGTGCTCATACGTCGAACTGCCCTTTTCGCTCAGGCTCTTCCAGTACCACTCCGCGTACGACTGCTTGGGTGCCCAGGCAGGTACGGAGTAGGGGCCCCAGTGGACGAAGAAGCCCAGCTTGGCGTCGTCGAACCACTGCGGTGAGGTGTGCTTCTTCAGCGACTCCGGTGTCGGCTCGTAGTCGTCGCTCCCGGCCGGGGTCGGTTCACGCGCCGGGGCAGCGGCCACCGGGCCCGCCCCCGTCGCGAGGGCGGTCATCGCGGCCATGGCGGCCACCACGGTCATCGCGTTCACTGTTTGCTGCTTCTTGTTTCTCATCTGCGGTCCTCTGCTTTCGCTGTGCCGGACGCGGGAGGCGGGGCGCGGGACGCTGTGCGTGACGGCGAGGAGAAGCTGAGTCGTCCGATGCCTTCACTGTGAGAGCGATGCCTTCACCGTGGGAGCAATACATCGGATGAAAGTCTCCATGTGGGGGCTGGAGTCGCGGATTCACGCGCTCGCCGCCATCTGCCTGTGCGGGAATTACTAGCAGTTTGAGGTGAGTTGCCCACGGGCCTTCACGCTTCCACTGCTTTGAAGCTTCGGGTGCGGCTCACCCGTCCGTCTTTATAGGTCGGATCTCTGACCGAGAGGCTAGAGGTGGAGAGAGGCGCCGACAAGCCTTCGAGTGTGGTTCGTTTTCGTCGGTTGCGCGGAGTGGGTGCGCGGTCCGGCTGAGGGCACAGCAAGGGGCCGGACGTCGTGTCCGGCTGAGTGGAGCCCGAAGGGGAAGCAGACGTCGACGGCCCCGCGACACCGCCTGCCGACGGCGCCGTGAGGGCGCGGGGCGTCGATCAGTGAGCGGCCGGAACCTCGATCAGTGTCGGGTCCTGGAAGACGGCGTCGAGCGCGAACTGGGCTGCGCCGAACGCGGCGGCGGAGAAGCCGAGCCGGGACCGGGTGACCTCGGTCTGCGGGAAGGAGGCCAGCATCTTGCGGCTTCCGAGGCGCTCCTCGACTGCCGGGACGAAGTAGTCGCCGAAGTAGGCGAAGTAGCCGCCCAGAGCGATGACTTGTGGGTTGAGGATGTCGGCGAGAACGCTGACGCCGTGGGCCAGGCTCAGGGCGATGTCGTCCAGGGCGCCGAGCGTGCGGGCGTCACCGTCCTGTGCCCGCCGCATCACCTCGGCCATCCGCTCCTCCACATCGCGGGAGGCGTCACGGACGGGATCGTCGGCGTCGGCGACACGGCGAAGCAGCGCGCCTAGGCCGACCATCGTCTCCCAGCAGCCCTTGCGCCCGCAGGGGCACGGTTCGTCCGACGGGCCGAGCGCGGCGTGCCCGATCTCCCCGGCGAGGCCCGCGTGGCCGCGCAGCAGTTTGCCGTTGGTGATGACGCCGCCGGCGACTCCGGCCTCTCCGGTCAGAAGCAGCAGGTCGGTGACTCCCTGGGAGGCCAACTGGGCGTGCTCGGCGACGGTGGCGAGCCGCGCGTCGTTGTCGACCTCCACCTCGGGCACCCCAGGGCCGAGCCGCTCGCGCAGCCATGCCCGGACCGGCACGTCGCGCCAGCCGATGTTGGGAGCGAAGACGACGGTCCCCTTCCCGGCGTCGACGACGCCGGGTGTGGCGAGGCATATTCCGACGGCCCGGACACCGTGCGCTTCGACGGCGGCGAGCCCGTCGCGGATGACGTTCGCGACCGTGCCGAGGGCGGTCTCGGCGCTCAACCCCCTGATGTCCAGGGCCACTCGGCCACGGTGGATCTCCGTGCCCTGGAGGTCGAGTGCGAGGACGCCGATGTAGTCGGCGTCGATTTCCAGGCCCAGGGCGCAGATGGTGGTGCCGTCGAGCCCGACCGTCTGTCCCGGCCGCCCCACGCCCTTGCTGCGGTCCGCCTCGCCCTCGCGGACGAGGCCGCGTTCGACCAGCTCGCCGATGAGGCTCGACACGGTGGCCTTGGGCAGGCCGCTCTCGGTGGCGATCGTGCTGCGCGAACGGGCTCCGTGGTCGCGCAGCAGTTGCAGGAGCAGGCCCAGGTTGGTGCGTCGCACGGTGGCAACTTTGCTCGCACCGATTGACACGGTGCCCGCGGGCCTGTTGGTCTTCATCTGCATCCCCCTTGGGTGATTTGTGCCGGTACTTCTGTCGAGGCGGTCGCCTCGGCGTTCTTTGCCTCGGACGGATTGCGCCGCTCTGGCCTATTGACATCCAGCCTTGTTAGTTCGCACACTGCACGAACTAACTTCGTTCAGACTTTAGTCGAACTAAATCAAGGCGCCAAGTCGCTCTCCGATCGGCCCAAAGGTGATCACCATGTCATCCGTACTCCGCTCACGCCGAATCACCGCTCTGTTCGCGGGGACGGGCGCCCTCTGCCTTCTCGCGGCGTGCAACGCGCCCGGCTCCGAGCCGGGAGGCGGGAAGCCGGGCTCCACTCTCGTCTACTGGTCGATGTGGAAGGAGGGGGAACCGCAGCAGAAGGTACTGCAGGCGTCCCTCGACGAGTTCACCAAGAAGACCGGTATCAAGGTCAAGGTCCAGTGGGCGGGGCGTCAGGTCCTCCAGCAGGTCGTACCGCGGCTCAACTCGGGCAACCCACCGGACCTTACCGACCAGGACGGCAGCTCCCTTCGCGCCGTGCTGGGCGAGGGTGCACTCGGACTCCAGGACGTCTACGACGCACAGATCACGGGGGAGACGCAGAAGGTCTCCGACATCGTCCCCGCCGCGCTCGTCGCCTCGGCGAAGAACGAGGACGGGGAGCCGATGGTGGTCCCGTACGAGGTCGTCGGCTCGACGCTGTGGTTCAACGGCAAGCAGCACCCGGACCTGGACGGCAAGGATCAGCTGGGCTGGTCCGAATTCACCGGAAAGCTGGACGAGCTCAAGCAGAAGGGTCGTACGCCGCTCGCTCTCGACGGTGACATCTCCGGGTACGACGCGTACTGGATGACCTGGAGTGTGGTCCGGCATGGGGGTGTGGGGCTGCTGAACAAGGCGTGTCAGGACAAGAAGGGCGCCACCTGGGACGACCCGGCATTCCTGGCCGCTGCCAAGGACATCGGGGAGCTGATCGACAAGGGGTACTTCCCCAAGGACTTCAACGCGACGAAGTTCCCGGCCCAGCAGACCGCGTGGGCGACCGGCACCAGTAAGACGGATTTCCTGCTGATGGGTACCTGGGCCCCGAGTGAGACCGGTGCGGCGCTGGAGAAGTCCGGCAAGGACGTCGACTCCGTCATCACCTATCGGTCCATGCCGTACCCGGAGGTCGACGGCGGCAAGGGCAACAACGCCACCCAGGCCGGTGTCATCGGTTTCGCGGTCCCGGCGAAGGCACGCAACGCGGAGGCCGCGAAGAAGTTCATCCAGTTCTTCCTCGCCAAGGACCAGCTCACACCGATCAGCACCCAGGCCGACAACCTCACCCCTCGCAAGGACATCCCCGCGCCCAGCACGCTCCGCGACTTCGCGAAGGAGTACGCGGGCGCCGACCGCCAGTACTTCCAGCCCAACGACGACTGCGGTGGAGTTGCCGCACAGTGGGTCACCGACGTGTGGGAGCCCACCCTCGTCGACTTCTTCAACGGCAAGATCAAGAGCGCCGAAAGCTTCGTGGAGACCATCAAGGACAAGAGCGTCGCCCACCACAAGAACAGCGGCTGACCGCCGATGTCCGTCCACACCGCGCTCACGCGCAGACGACAGCGGCCCAACCACCGCGACGACGGTGCCCTCGGCCGTCAGCAGCGCCGTATCTTCCTGCCGTTCGTCGCACCCGCGCTCCTCGTCTATCTCGCCCTGTTCATCGCTCCCGCCACCGTCAGTGTCTATGTCAGCTTTCAGCGGTGGCGGGGTGCGGGGGACCGGATGGAGCCCGCGGGTCTCGACAACTACCGGCGTCTGCTGCACGACGACGTCTTCCAGACCGCCTTTGCCAACACACTCAAGATCGTGTTCCTGTGCGGCATCGGCATCTTCGTCCTGGCCTTCGCCATCACCGTCCTGCTGCGGCACACCAGGGGCAGGAAGACGCTCCGAACCCTGCTGTTCTTCCCGCACATCATCTCGCCGATCGCCATCGGCGTGGCCCTGGGGCTGCTGCTCGCCCCGGACGGCTTCGTCAACGCCTCGCTGCGCGCCGTCGGACTGGACGCGCTGGCGACCAACTGGCTGAGTCCGGACAACATCTTCCGGACCATCATGATCGGCATCGTCTGGGTCACCACCGGCTTCTACGTCATCCTCCTGATGGCCGGTGTGGACCGCATCCCGCCGTACTTCTACGAGGACAGCGAGCTGGCGGGCGCCAACGAGTTCCAGAAGTTCTGGTACGTCACCCTGCCGCTGACCTGGGACGTCGTCTCGGTGGCCGCGGTCCTCTGGGTGATCAACTCGATCAAGATCTTCGAGTTCATCTATGCCTTCACCGGGACCGGTGACGCACCCCCGGTGAGCTCCCGGACCCTGACCATCCAGCAGTTCCTGGTCTCCACCGGCGGCCGCAACCCGTCCTACGAGCTGGGCTACGCCTGCGCCATGGGCGTGGTGATGGTCGTCCTCATCGTGCTGCTCGTGGCCCTGCTGCGCCGGGCCATGCGCCGCGACGCGATCCAGTTCTGAGGAACGCCATGACGATAAAACTGCCGGACTCGCCGATCACCGACTCCGAGGATGCGGCGGCACGCGCCACGCCTCCCCCGCACGGGCCGACCCGGTCCCGGTGCGGCCGTCGCTCCTCGGGCCCCTTCCGGATGCTCGGGGTCCCCCTCACCTGGATCTGGGCCTGCTTCAACGTCTTCCTGCTCCTGTGGGTGATCCTGACCGCCTTCAGGAACGGCTCCGAGATCTTCACCGACCCCTTCCAGCTGCCCCGTTCACTGGACCCGAAGAACTTCACCGACGCGTGGAACTCCTCGGACCTCGGCAGCGGATTCATGAACTCCGTCGTCATCGTCGCCGCCGCGGCGACAACCGTCATCGCGCTGAGTGCCCCGGCCGCCTACGTCCTGTCCCGCGGCCAGCGACGCTCCTCGGAACTGATCACCATGGCGTTCGTGGCCGGTATGGGCATCCCGATGCAGGCCGTCATCATCCCGGTCTTCGTATGGATGCAGAACATCAGCACCTACATGTACGACACCTTCGGCTGGTGGGACGAACGCATCAGCCTCTACCTCATCTACGTCGCCTCGTCCCTGCCCTTCACCGTCTACCTGCTCACCGGCTTCTTCCGCTCACTGCCACGAGAACTGGAAGAAGCAGCCGCCCTGGACGGCTGCTCCAGCTTCCGCACCTTCCGCGTGGTCATGCTGCCCCTGGCCCGCCCCGGCATCGTCACCGCGACGATCCTGCTCGTCATCTCCCTGTGGAACGAGACACTCCTGGCCCTGGTCCTGATCACCGAGACCGACAAATACACGCTTCCCCAAGCCCTCCTCGGGCTCTACGGAACCATGCAGTACACCTCGAACTGGGGCGGACTGTTCGCGGGGATCGTCATCGTCGTCCTGCCCATCATCGCCGTCTACATCTGGCTCGGCCGCCGCATCGTCGAAGGCCTGACCCTCGGCGCCGGCAAGTAGCCCGCCATCCGCCCGTTCCCCGTAACTCCCTTCACCCGTCACGAAGTTGGAGCCACCGCTCATGTCGAACTCCTTGTCCCGTAGGTCCCTGTTCGCCGGTGGGGTCTCGATCGGCGCAGCCGGTCTCCTCGGCACCGGCGTCCTTTCCGGCCCCGCCCACGCCGGCCCCGCCGCGCGAGCTGCGCTGCTCGCCGACACGACGCCCAAGGTCGTCTTCACCACGTCGTTCGAGGACTCCGACCGCGAGTGGCTCAACGGCTTCACCCACTACGACCGGGCCGTCCACCGCGAAGGCACCCAGTCGCTGCGCTACACCCGCCCCGACGAGTCGACCTATGTCTTCGCCACGAAGAAGATCCCGCACGCCGCCGAGGACTACGTGCCCGTCAGCGTGTCCGCCTGGGTCAAGACGGAGGGCCTGAAGAACGGCGGTGCCTCCATCGCCGTCGAGTGGTACGCCAAGGACGACTGTTACCTCGGCGGCGGCTACGCCGGTGCCACCACGAGCGCCGACTGGGTGCAGTTGACCTGCGGACCTCAGGCGGCCCCCGCAGGCGCCGCGTACATGAAGGCGATCTTCTACCTTCAGCGTCAGACCACCGGATCCGCCTGGATCGACGAGCTGGTCGTCACCCGGCACGAGCCGAAGCTGCTGCGCGCCAAGCTCGCGGCGCCCGCCTACCGCGGACTGCTCATCCCGGGTGAGAACCGGGAGATCGACCTCCGGATCGGCCTCTACCCGCCGACCGGCTCGGACGCCTCCGACTACAAGGTGAACGTCGAACTGGCCGACGCCGACGGCCACAAGGTGCACACCCGCACCTACTCCGGAGCCTCCCGGCTGAAGTACACCCACCCGGTGTCACGGCTGGCCCATGGGGAGTACGAGCTGCGCGTCAGCGCGGTCGACTCGAAGGGCCGGACGGTCGAGGACAAGACGATCGAGCTGCGCAAGCTGCGCGACAGCGAAGTGCCGACCACGTACTTCGACGCACACGGGCGCACCCGGCACAACGGAGAACTGTTCTTCCCGCTGGGCGCCTACAACGGGCCGACCACCTCCAAGAACCTCGAGGACCTGCAGTACGCCTCGTTCAACACCGTCGTCTCGTACCACGTGCCGACCGTCCCGATCCTGGACGAGACACACCGGCGCGGCATGAAGACCCTCTTCACGCACCGCAACACGGACGCCGGCGAAGTGCAGAAGTACAAGGGCCACCCCTCGCTGCTCGGCTGGTACATCAACGACGAGACCCCGCCCGACACCGAAGGACCTGTCGTCCGCCCCCGGTACGCCTCGGTCGTCGAGAACGACTTCGACCACCCGGCGTACTCCGTGGACTACCGCGTCTGGCCCGGAGACCTCACCCAGGAGGTCACCGACGCCTACGGCACGGACAACTACCCGATCAAGGGAGAGCCGACGGACGGCCCCCACCACGTCTACACCTCGACGGCCGCGGCGGTCCGCGAGCGGCCGGGCAGCGCCGTCTGGACAGTGATCCAGCTCCACAACCTGGGCAACTACGGCCACTTCGGGGTGCGCGCGCCGAACCTCGCCGAGGTCCGCAGCATGTCCTGGCAGGCCATCGTCGCCGGGGCGAACGGGCTCATCTACTACTCCCGGTTCGACATGGAGCGCGACGCCGCGGGTGAGTCGTACCGGACGCTGCTCGACCGGGCCAAGGCCGTCGTCTCCCAGATCAGCACCCTGTCCCCGGTCATCCTGTCCGCCGACCGGGCCGAGTCCGTGAGGGTCGCCCACAGCGACGACCTCGAGTGGACGACACGCGCCCACGAAGGCCACGACTACCTCTTCGTCGTCAACCGGTCCGGCGCAGCACGGACCGTCTCGTTCACGGGACGCGGCAACGACAAGGCCGAAGTCCTCTTCGAGGGCCGTGAACTCGCCAAGAAGGGAGGCCGCTTCACAGATCGGCTCGAAGGCCTCGGTGTAGGCCTGTACCGACTCTCTCAATGATGAGGAGAAACCATGTCCGACCGCCGTATCCGCGTCATCCTGCCGCTGTTCGGTCTGACCTGCGCGGCCCTGATCGCCGCGCCCTCCGCCGGCGCCGCCCTGGTCGCCGCCCCTGCTCCGGAGTCCGATTCCCGCTCGTCGCTGGTGGACACCAAGACACCCCACAACGCCAAGCCGCTGGCCCGCGGCAAGGTCAAGGCTCTGGTGTTCAGTGACGAGTTCAACGGAACGTCACTCGACACCAGCAAGTGGACGGCACGTGACTGGGCCCGCTCCGGCACCGTGCCCCCCGACACCTGGAGCTACGACCCGGCCAACGTCTCCCTCAACGGTGCGGGCAGCCTGGAGATCAAAGTACGCAACCCCGCCGCGAACACGTACACGGGCGGCCTGATCGACAGCCAGGGCAAGTTCGACTTCACCCACGGCACACTCGAAGCACGCATCAAGGTCCCGCCCACCAACGGGCACTTGGGCGCCGTGTGGCTGCTGCCCACCGGTGGCCTCGCCCCCGGCGGCGTGTACGACGGCACGGCACGCGACGGCGCCGAGATGGACATCGTCGAGTCCAACTTCAAGGCCGACCAGTACTCGGCCACCCTGCACTGGGACAGCTTCAACCCCCCGCAGCACCAGCAGTCGGGAGCCGTGGCCACCGCACCCGGTCTGCATTCCGGCTACCACACGGTCGGCCTCAAATGGTCTGCCACCAAACTGGAGTTCACCTATGACGGCAGTGTGGTGCGCACCGTCACCGACCCGAAGCTGATCAGTCAGGTCAAGGAGTACCCGCTGCTCTCGCACGAGATCCTCGACCAATGGGCCGACGGGTCCATCCACGACGAGGTGTTCGACTCGTCCTCCAGCTTCTACGTGGACTACATCCGCGTCTGGCAATAGGAGAACGGGCGCCCGTGGATTCACCTCGTCGTGGACGGACGGATCCGTTCACGACGAGGTGCTCGACTCGTTCCCCGGATTCCCCCCGGATTCCCCTGGATTACCTCCGCGTTCGGCACGAAGTGTAAGGATGCCCGTGGATTCACCTCAGTTCCCTCCGCTCCCTCGGCGCAGACTGCTCGGCTATGGCGCCGCCGCCACCGGAGCCCTGACGCTGCCCTTCCTGGGCGCCACAGCCCGCACCGATGCCGCGTACGCCGCCGAAGGCGCGGCAGCGGCACCCCTCAACCCGCTGGAAGAACGCGCCCTGGCCCTCAGGCCGCCCGCGTTCCTGCTCGAAAGCGCCGTCCCGCCGCAGTTCACGGCGAGCGGCGGGAACCGCCTGTCCATCAGCGGCCACACCTCGGTGTGCGGAAAGAACTCGCTGCGCTGGGACCACGGGCCGCACTCCGTCATCACCGTCGACGGCGATCTGGCGTGGGTCCCGGACCCGTACGAGACCAAGCCCCTCGCCGACCAGGCGTGGCAGGGCACGGTCGACACGTTCTCCGTGTGGATCCACAACGAGGACGCCGTCGATGACGTCCTCCGCTTCGAGTTCGGACGAGGTGAACGCACCGACTGCTGGTTCGAGTTCGGCCTCGGCTTCACCGGCTGGCGCACGGCCTGGGTGCGCTACGCCTACGACATGAACGGCCGCCCGCGCCCCGGCATGGACACCCTGCGGATCATCGCCCCGCGCCGCTCCGGCACCCTCTGGATCGATCAGCTCCTGCCCAACGTCGCCCTGCGCCCCGACGCCCCGTGCCGAGACACCCAGGTGCCGACGATCGGCATCGAGGGCGACGAATGGGACCAGCAGCACTGGCAGGCCCTCTACCGCTTCGACCGGCTGCTCACCCAGGCGGTGATCGACAGCCCCCGGCCTTCGGCCACCGAACTCGACGCTCTGAAGGGGGTGGTGACCCGCTACCACGACGACTACGCGGCGACCCCGGTCCGGGTCGACGACGCCCATGTCACGGCGCTCACCGCCCAGGCCGCACCCCTGCTCGACGGGCGGCCCGTCTTCTCCTACCAGTCGCAGATCTATCCGCCGCCGATCAGCGCCGACCTCAAGAGCTTCGTCAACGCCGCCAGCCTGACCGACGCCACCGCCCACATGAGGCGTGTGGCCCAGGCATACGACGCCGCGGGCGCCGCTCACCGGCCCGCGCTCGCGGATCTCTATCTGCGGTTCGTACGACGGCTGCGCGATCAGGGCTGGGCCTACGGGAGTTGTCTGGGCACCATCCATCACTCCGGCTACGCGCTGACCGGCTACTACGACTCGCTGTACCTCATGCGGGACGTGCTGCGCGAGGCCGGGCTTCTGGAGGCCGTGCGCGCCGACCTGACCTGGCTGTGCGGGTTCGGCCGGATCTTCCGCGGCTTCGACTTCCGCAACGGACACGGCTCGACCGCCGACATCATCAACACCACCGTCCGCGGCATGCTCACGGTCGCACTCCTCCAGGACGGAGAGGCGCGCCAGGTCGCGTACCTCAAGCTGCTGCGCGACTGGCTCGACCGCTATCTGCTGCCCACCGACGGCATCCAGGACGGCCTGAAGCGCGACGGCACCACCTTCCACCACGTCGGCTTCTTCCCCGACTACGCACGCGACGCGTTCAACGGCGTCTCACCGATGCTGTACGTCCTCGCGGGCGGCGTCTTCCGGGTCTCCAATGAGGCACACGAGGCGGTCAAACGGGCTGTCCTGACGCTTCGCGTCGTCGGCAACACCCTGCACTGGCCCCTCTCGCTCAGCGGCCGCAACCCGAGCGGCACCACCGGGATGTCCATTGGTGCCCTCCAGTGGCTCACCGTCGCCGGCACCCCCGACGGCGGCAGCGCCCTCGATCCCGAGGCCGGGGCAGCCTTCCTGCGCCTGCTGCCCACCGCACCGGACGCCGCCCAGAAGCAGATCGCCTCGCGCTTGGCCGCGGCGGGCATCAGCGCGGAGGCATCACCGTCCGGCGCCTGGGCGTACAACTACGCGGCACTCGCCGTACAGCGGCGTGACAACTGGCAGGTCACCGTGCGCGGCCACAACCGCTACCTGTGGTCCACGGAGATCTACGAGGGGGCGAACTGGTACGGCCGCTACAACACCTACGGCCAGATCCAGGTACTGCACCGCGGCAGCCCCCAGGTCACCAACCTGGACAGCGGTTACCGCCCCGACGGCTACGACTGGAACCGCCGGCCGGGCACCACGACGCTCCACAAGCCGTGGCCCCTGCTCAAGGCGGACCTGACCGGCACCATCGAGGAGATGCTGCTGTCCGAGGAGGCGTTCGCCGGCGGGCACACCCTCGACGGCCGCAACGGCATGTTCGCGATGCGGCTGCGCGAACACCCCAAGTACGAGGGCAGCCACCGCGCCCGCAAGTCCGTCTTCCTCTTCGACAACCGGGTCGTCGCGCTCGGCACCGGCATCGGCAACGACGACGCCCGTCACGAGACGGAGACGACCCTCTTCCAGACCCGGCTGGCCGCCACTTCCGCACCGACCTGGTGCGACGGCGCGACGCCGGTGACCTCCTTCCCGTACCGGAGCGACCGGCAACTCGAAAGGGGCGCCTGGCTGTTGGACGACAAGGGCATCGGCTATCACGTGCCCGCCGGTCAGCGCCTGGCCCTCACCCGGGGCACCCAGGTCTCCCGCCACCAGGGCACGGACGCCGAGACACGAGGGGACTTCGCCACCGCGTGGCTGCGGCACGGGAAGTCGCCGAAGCGAGGAACGTACGAGTACGCGATGGTGGTGGGCGCCACCGCCGAGTCGATGGCCGCGTTCACGGCCTCGGCCGCGGACCCGGAGCACGCGCCGTACACCGTGCGCCGCGCCGACGACACGGCGCACATCGTCACCGACCGGGCCACCGGCATCACGGGCTACGCCGTGTTCGAACCCGCTGCGCGGCTCTCCGATCCGCTCGTTCGCGGCGTGGACACCCCGTCGATGCTGCTCACCCGCGACGACGGGCTGGACACACTGGTGCTCTCCGTGTGCGACCCCGATCTGCGACTCCACGAAGGCCGCGACCCCGACCAGTACGAGAAGGGGCGGTACACCGGGCACTGGACGGCGTACTCGCGGCCCTGGCTGCGGAGTCCCAGTGCCCCGCACACGATGAAGGTCACCCTGGAAGGACACTGGGAAGCGGGCCCGGACGAGGAGTGCGCGACCGGACGCCAAGGAGGGCGGACCGTGGTTTCCTTCCGAACCGTCGACGGACGGCCGGTACAGGTACGGCTGAGGCGGGCGAGCGGGGCGCGATGACCCCTGTTGAGCTGTGTCTCGGCGCGCCACCTCGGGTGGTGAACCTCGGCGTGGGTGTGCACGGTGTCACCTCGGACCGTGACGTGTTCCGGCTGCCCGACCTGTGGCAGCTCCACGTCTACGGCTACGTGGCGGACCTGACCGTCGACGCGGCCGGGTACGCCGTGCGGCCCGGGCGGGTCAGCGTGATCCCGCCCGGGCGGCGCGTCGAGTACCACTACCGGGGCCGCTCGGAGCATCTGTACGCCCACTTCGCGCTCGCCGACGACGGTGAGCCGACCCGTGTCCCGCTCATACAGGACATGGGCGCGGAGGCTCCCGTGCTGACCGACCTCGTCAACCGGGCCGTTGCCGCCGCGCCCCACAGTCCGGCGCGGGTGAGCGCCGAGGTGTGGGCCGCACTGTGGCGGGTCGCGGACCTCGGCCGCCGAGGCACGGCCGGACAGCCGCACGCATGCGTCGAGGCGGCCGTGGCCCACATCGAGTGCCGGCTCCATGAAGTCCTCACCGTCCCCGAGGTGGCACGGGCCGCCGGTGTCTCGCACAACCACCTCATCAGGCTGTTCCACGCCCACTTCGACACCACGGTGGTCGCGTACATCAGGTCGCGTCGCATGGCCCGGGCCCGGCACCTGCTGCGCGAGTCGACGCTCTCCATCTCGGCGATCGCCGCCGCCGTGGGAATGGCCGACCTGCAGGCCTTCAACAAGGCGTGCAGACGGGAACTTGGGGCATCGCCGCGCGCGGTTCGCGCCGGTGATCCTCACGACGGTGGGGAGTTGGGGGCGCGGACCTCGTAGCGGTGACGTACGGGAGCACGGCCCGTGGTGCGTGACCATGAGGGCACGCCAGGGTCGGCGTCCGAGGGGCGCGCGACCACCCATCAGTGCTCCGTACTCCCTCGGCGTGGGCGCTGTCGAAGGTGCGGTGTCACGGCCGAGCAGCGCGCGGGGGATCCTTGTCGGACGAAGTTAGTTCGACTAAAGTCCGAACTAATTCTGTCGAGCCCATGGGAAGTCCTGGATGAGCACACTGCATATCACCGACCTGACGATGCCCACCGCGGACCTCGGGCCGGTGAATCCGCTGCCACCCCTGTTCTCCGGGCTGGACACCCACGATGTGGCAGGGGTCGACGAAGCCGACGACGAGATGCGCCGCAACATCGCCTACGGCCGTGTCCGTACCGTCCTTCCCCACCTCAGGCAGGACGGCTACGACCGGAGGCGCCACGCGCGTTCCCACCGCGTCGCCGTGCTGGAGAACGAGACCCTGCGCGCCACCTTCCTCCTCGATGTCGGAGGGAGGCTGTGGTCGCTGGTCCACCGTCCCAGCGGCCGGGAGCTGCTGTTCCGCAACACCGTCTTCCAGCCCGGCAACCTCGCGCTGCGCGATGCCTGGGTCGCCGGCGGCGTGGAGTGGAACTTCGGCACCATCGGGCACTCCACCACCACGTCCTCGCCCCTGCACGCCGTACGCGCACAGCGCCCGGACGGCACACCCGTCCTTCGGATGTACGAGTACGAACGCATCCGGCAGGCCGTGTTCCAGATCGACGCCTACCTGCCCGACGGCTCGGAGGCGCTGCTCGTGCACGTCAGCATCGTGAACCCCAACGACCATGAGGTGCCGGTGTATTGGTGGTCCAATATCGCCGTCCCGGAGACGGCCGACACCCGGGTCGTCGCCCCGGCGGACCAGGCATGGCACTTCGCCTACGACCGGCGGCTGCGCCGCGTTCCCGTGCCCCGGTACGCGGGGCGGGACCTCACCTACACCACCCGGGCCCCGGCCTCCGCCGACTACTTCTTCGAGCTCGACCGGGAGCGCAGACCCTGGATAGCGGCCCTAGACGGCGCAGGCCGGGGACTCGCGCAGGCGTCGACACCGCGCCTGTCCGGCCGCAAGCTCTTCCACTGGGGAAAGCACCGGGGCGGGAACCGGTGGCAGGAGTGGCTCTCGGAGCCGGGCACGCCCTACCTGGAGATCCAGGCGGGACTTGCCCGTACCCAGCTGGAACACCTCGCGCTGCCCGGCGGGGCCACCTGGTCCTGGCTGGAGGCGTACGGCCACGTGGACGCCGATGCCGCCGCCGTCCACGGCGGCGACTGGGAGCGGGCACGCTCCGCCGCCGAAGCGGGTGTCGATGAGCTGATCACCGCCGAACGGCTCGAAGAAGAGCTGCGAGAGGCGTGCCTGTGGACCCGCGAGGAACCCGCTGAAGTCCTGCACCCCGGGTCCGGCTGGGGTGCCCTGGAGCGCCACCGGCGCGCCAAGTCCGGCGACGACTCGCTGAATCTGCCCGCCACACCCTTCCCGGACACCGGGCTCGGCCCGGAACAGGAGCCGTGGCTCGCCCTGCTCAACAGCGGCCGACTGCCGGAGCTCGCTCCCACCGAGGCTCCGGCCTCCTACGAGATCTCCCCGGACTGGGCGCCGCTCCTCGATCAGGCGGACGGATGGCTCTCCCTCCTGTGCCTCGGGGTCCTCCGGGCCGCCGGGGGAGACCTCGACGGTGCCGAGGAGGCCTGGACCCGGTCGGTTGAGGACACTCCCAACGCATGGGCCTGGCGCAACCTCGGGGCGCTCGCGGCGCACGACGGCCGGCTGACGGACGCCGCGGACGCCTACCTGCGCGCCCACGACCTGGCTCCCGCCCTCCTTTCGCTCACGCACGAGCTCGTCGACGTCCTGCTGCGCGCCGGCCGCGCCGACCTGGCGCTCGAACTCATCGACGGCCGTCCGGGCGGGCAGCCGGTCGAAGGCCGTCTGCGGATGCTGGAGGCGAGGGCGGCGCTGGAAGCGGGTGACGTCGGTCGGTGCCGCCGCATACTCGAGGAAGGCGTCGACGTCCCCAACATGCGTGAGGGCGAGACCTCGCTGAGCGACCTGTGGCACGCCTGTCAGCGGCATCACGCCGCCACCGGGTCCGGCCCCGAGCCGTCCTCGGCCCGGGCACTGCCTTACCGGTACGACTTCGTCATGCAGCCGGAAGGTTCTTAAGCGGCCCCCGCGGTCATCGCACCGTCCCCCGGTAAGTCAGCGTCAGATGGCCGAGGTTGTCCTTCCCGACCTCGGCGTCCATCTCGAAAACCTCGGCGAGGTGGGCGGGGGTGAGTACCTCCTCAGGCCTGCCCGAGGCGACGGCCGCGCCGTGGTGCATGAGGACGAGCCGGTCGCAGAATCGGGCGGCGAGGGGGAGGTCGTGCAGGGCGACCAGGACGGTCTGGTCGGTGGTCGCCAACAGGTCCATCAGTTCCCACTGGTGCTTCACGTCGAGGTGGTTGGTCGGCTCGTCCAACAGGATGCCCCAGGGCTGCTGGGCGAGCGCCCGTGCCAGCTGGGCGCGCTGCCGCTCACCACCGGACAGGCTCTGCCAGCCGCGTTCGCCGAGGCCCGAAAGGCCGGTTCGGGCGAGGGCGGCGTCGATGACCGTCAGGTCCGCACCGTCGAGGTCGCGCCAACGGTCCCGGAAGGGTGTCCGGCCCAGCGCCACCACATCGGCCAGACGCAGATCGCTCTCGGCTTCGGCCGCCTGCTCGACGAACGCGATCTGCCGGGCCAGGCGCCGTGCGCTCCAGGAGCGGATGTCCGCGCCGTCGTAGCGCACCGCACCGGCGGCCAAAGTACGCAGTCCCGCCGCGCAGCGCAGGAGCGAGGACTTGCCCGAACCGTTGGGGCCGATCAGTCCCACGGTCTCGCCGGGACCCACGTGCAGCGAGACGTCTCGTACGACGGTCCGGCCGCCCACCGCCCAGCTCACCCCGTCGAGGTCGATCCTCACAACTCGCCCCGCTTCCGCAGCACCAGGAGGAACAACGGGACCCCGAGCAGGGCGGTGAACACCCCGACGGGGACCTCCTGCGGTGCGAAGGCGACCCGGGACAGAGCGTCGGTCCACACCAGGAACACCGCCCCGGCCAGTGCGGTGAAGGGCAGCAGAACGCGGTGTCGCGGGCCGACGAGGAAGCGGACGCCGTGCGGAACGATCAGGCCGACGAATCCGATCGCGCCGACCGAGGCGACGGCGACGGAGGTCATCAGAGCCGTGACGACGAGCAGGACGGCCCGGGTCGCGCGTACGCCGATGCCGAGCGAAGCCGCGGTGTCCGTACCGAAGGCGAAACCGTCGAGCGCCGCCGCGCACAGCCACAGCACAAGCAGCCCGATCGCGGTGACGGCCGCGCAGATGACCACCCCCTCCCAGCGGGCGGAGGCCATCGAGCCGAGCAGCCAGTACGTGATCGCCCGTGTGGTGTCGGCGTCGCCCGCCGCGATGAGCACAAGTGAGGTGAGCGCGCTGAAGAGTTGGCCGACCACCACTCCGGTGAGCACGATTCTGGTCGAGTCGAGGCCGCTGCGGTGCAGGAGCAGCATGAGCAGAGCGAACGAGAGCAGGGCACCGGTGAAGGCCCCGCCGGTGACGCCGAGCGTCCCGGCGCCGAAGCCGAGCAGGACCACGACCACGGCGCCCGCCGACGCCCCGGAGGAGACCCCGAGCAGATAGGGGTCGGCGAGGGCGTTGCGGGTCACCGACTGGAGTACGGCGCCGCACACCGCGAGTGCGGCACCCACCACCGCGGCGAGCAGCACCCGAGGCGCACGCAAATCCCAGATCAGCGAGTCGAGCAGCCGGGGCAGCGGCTCCACCGGCAGCCCGAGGTGGCTGCCCACCGAGCGCCAGATCTCGCCGTAGCCGACCTCGGAGGTGCCGATGCGGACCGAGGCGGCGAGCGAGGCGAGGAGTACGAGGACGGCGAGCAGGTACAGCGCCGTACGCGACAGCGGGGAACCGTGCGCGGTGGGCAGTGCCCCAGGGGCGGTCTTCGACGGGGACTCCTTGCCGCGGGCCGTGGGATGCAGCGGCGAGTCCCTGAAGTCGCCCTGGCGGTACGGCTCTTCGGCGAGCGGCGGTGCTGTGGGGTCAGCGGTCACGGCCGAAGTCCCGCAGACCGTCGACGACCTCCTGCAGTGCGTGGACACTGCGTACCGAGGGATCGAGTTCGACGCCCGGGACCGTGATGAAGCGGTTCTCGCGCACCGCCTTCAGCTGCGAGACCACGGGATGTTTGCGCATCATGGCGATCTTCTCCTCGGCACTGTCACCCGGCACGCCCCGCTCGGAGAGGTCCCCGACGACGATCACCTCCGGATCGCGCTCGGCGAACTCCTCCCAGGACACCTCCGGCCACTCCTCGCGCACGTCGTCGAAGACGTTCTCCGCCCCGACGAGCCTGCTCATGTCGCTGGGTATGCCGCTGCTCCCGGCCACGTAGGGGACGCCGTTGTACACCGAGTACACCCAGGCGACGGAGGGCCGGTGCTTCGTCCGTTCCCCGGTCTTCTCCGCCCGGGAGACCACCTCGCGCTGTTTGGCCACGAGCGCGGCAGCCCGGTCGCGGACGCCGAAGACGCGCCCCAGCTCCTCGTAGTCCTTGAACAGCCGGTCGAACGCGGTGCGCCGGGACTTGTCGGCCCCCGGGCACTCGACCGAACTCAGGAACGCGGGCAGGTCGAGCCCGCCCAGCTCCTCCCGGGTTCCCACCCGGTCCTTGGTGTACAGGTCACGGAAGGAGGAGATGACGAAGTCGGGTGCGGCCGCCCGGAGTTGCTCACCGGTGAGGATCTTGGGGTTGAGTACGGGCACCTTCTCGTACGCGGCGCGGTACTTCGGGGCGATCTTCGTGACCAGGTTCGAGGTGCCGGCCATACGGTCCTGCAGGCCCAGTTCGAGCAGGGTCTCGGTGGCGGCCTGGTCGAGGGTGACGGCACGCTCCGGCGGGCTCGCGAAGGCCAGTTGCCGACCGCAGCTCGACACCCGCACGGTGTCGGGGCCGTCCGGAGCCCCCGAGCTCGACGAGCCCTCGGGGCCCTGAGAACAGCCGGCCGTCGACAGGGCGACGGCCAGGGCCAGGGCGGCACCGAAGCGGGCGCGGGGGGACATGGGCCTCCTTGAGGGGTGGGGAACCGAGGGGCGGCCCCGATTCTGCAATCGGAAACCATTTTCATTAGAGTATCCGAGTACCTGCACATGTTGTGCAACAAGCATGCCCTGAGGTGTTCGTTCCCTGGTCAGCGCGGTCCGGCTGCCGCGGGCCGGGAGTGTCCACCTCCGGGTCGAAAGGATCGGTCCCATGCCCGCGACGTCCACAACTCGGCAGTCCGTACCGGGAGTTGTCCCGCAGCGCGTCGGTCCCGGGCGGGGCGAGGCCGCCGCCCGCTGTCTCGGCCGTGACGGCGCCGTGGTCCTCACCGGTTACGAACCGGACGCCGACTCGCTCGTGGTCGCGGCGGCGACCGTGCTCGGTGACCGCCTCCGGCAGCTCTTCCCGCAGCGGCTGCGGCGGTCGCACGACGGGCGGCCGGTGCCGCTGCACGCCGACGGATTCGACCTCGTCGTGGAGATCGCGGGTGTGCCCCACCGGCGGCGCGACCCCGACGAGGATCACGTCCTCGTTCAGTGCGTGCGGGGTGCCGCGTCGGGAGGGGAGTCGTTCGTGGCCGACGCCTACCGCTTCGTCGACGAGTGCGAGGCCGCGGACCCGGAGCTCTGGGAGTTCCTCACCCGTACCGACGTCGACCTCTACGGAGCGTGGGCGGGACTGCGCGGACTCCCGGCGGAGCCCCGCGTGGGCAGGCATGTCGAGTACACGCGTACCGGCCGTCGCCTCGTCCGCCGCACCGACGGGGCAGCGCCCCTGCACCGGGATCCTCAGGCCGAGTACGTGCAGGCCATGCTGGAGCGGCTGAAGAGCGCGGTGGCGGAGACGGAGCAGGGACTGGAGCGGTTCCGGCTCGCGGAGGGCGAGATCCTCGTACTCGACAACTACCGCTGCTGGCACGGGCGCGACGCGCACACCGGCGAACGGGCGGTCCGCATCCTCACGCTGCGCACCTCGGACGCGCGCTGAGGCGGTGCGCCGGGCCCCGTCCGAGGCGGCGAAGCCCGGCCGTCCCTACGAGGTGAGAAGGCCGACCCCCGCCTGACCTTGCGCGAAGGTGACGCAAGTGGCTATAAACCAAACAGTTTCAGTCAGAGTCTGGGTTGGTTTACCAGAGCCATGGGTGCGGGGACTGCCGGTGCGGGGTGTGCGCGCATCGTTTCCGGGCCGGGAAGCGGGGATACGGGATGAGTGTCATTGCCCTGGACGTGAGCGCGAACCGGATCAGCGGTGAGGTCTTCGCGGGCAGAGGCCGCGTACTGGCGTCGTTGCGGGAGCCGGTGCGGAACGACTACGGACCCGACGACGTGCTCGACGCGGTCCTGGACTGCGCGGACCGGCTGGCGGCCGAGGCCCGGCGGGAGGGATCGCCCGCGGTCGCGGCGGGCATCGTGGTGCCCGGGCTGGTCGACGAGGAACACGGCATCTCCTGTTACGCGGCCCACCTCGGCTGGCGTGAACTGCCGGTGGGCGAATGGCTCGCCGAGCATCTCGGGCTGCCGGTGGCCGTCGGACACGACGTCCGCGCCGCGGCCAAGGCGGAGAGCAGGCTGGGAGCGGGGCGCGGCTGCGACGGCTTCGCCTATGTGCCCGTCGGTACGGGTGTGGCGGCGGCGGTGGTCCTCGGCGGCAGTCCGCTCGCCTCGGGTGGCGGCGGGGTCGGCGAAATCGGTCACCTCATCGTGCGGCCGGGCGGCGCGGAGTGCGTCTGCGGGAGTCAGGGCTGCCTGGAGACCATGGCCTCCGCCTCGGCCATCGCCGGGCGCTACATGCGGGTCACGGGGGAGCGCGGCATCACCGCTCAGGAGGTGCACCGGCGGGCGTCGGCCGGGGACACGGAAGCCGCGGAGGTCTGGCAGGAGGCGCTCGAAGCGCTCGCCGACGGGCTTGCCGCGCTGACCCGGGTACTCGACTTCGACCGCATCGTGCTCGGCGGTGAACTCCTGGAAGCGGGCTCGTCGTTCTTCGCCCCGCTGCGGGGCGCGCTCGCCGAACGTCTCACCTTCCGGCGGCCGCCCAAGCTCACGGCGGCCCGGCTCGGCGAGCGCGCGGGCTGCCTGGGCGCGGCACTGCTCGCGGAGGAACTCGTCGCCGTGGCCTGACCCGGAGTCGTACCGGCGTGGCATCCTTTTTCGGCCAAGATCCTCGGGGGTGCCTTTCGGCGCGGTGGCGGGGCTGTGGTCCCCATTCCGTCGAAACCACAAGGGAGATGACCCCGTGCGGGGCCATCTCCCTTGTGTGTCACGGCACTTGGGGCCTTGGCCGGGGCTCCGCCGTCACGTCGTCCACGTCCACGTCCATGTCACCGTCCCCCGGCCGCGACCGCTACGTCATCTTGCGCATGCGCTGGATCTCGCTCGTCTGCTGGGCGATGACGTCGTTGGCCATTTCCTCGATCTGTACGTTGTTGCCGTCGGACAGCACCTCGGTGGCCATGGTGACCGCGCCCGCGTGGTGAGTGATCATCAGCCGGAGGAACAGGGCGTCGAAGTTCGCGCCGCGGGCGGCGCGCAGCTTCTTCAGCTGGGCCTGGGTGGCCATCCCCGGCATCGCGTCGTGGTCATGATCCTGGCCCGTGCCGGGACTCGCGCTGTGTGCGTGACCGCCGTCGTCGCCGTGCGCGCCGCCGCCGTCTTCGTGCTCGTGGCCGTGCTCGTGTCCCTTGGTGTGCTCGTCCGCCTCGTGGTTCTTCAACCAGCCCTCCATCGCCCGGATTTCGGGCTTCTGCGCGGAGGTGATGCGCTGCGCGAGACGGCGCAGTTTCGCCGTACCCGCGCGGGAGGGGGCCAGTGCGGTCATCTCCAGAGCCTGCCGGTGGTGGGTGATCATCATCCGCGCGTAGGTGAAATCGGCCGAGTTGGGGCTGTCGTTCGGCCGCCTGCTCTCGGCCTCCTCGGCGGACAGCGTCTCGGCGGCTTCGCCGGGCTTGCCGGGGGCGATGACCGAAGGGCCCGTCGCGTGCGCATGGCCGGATGTGTCCTGGTCGGCCGAGTCGCAGCCACTCAGCAGGAGTACTCCGGCGGTGAGCATGGCGACCGTCGCCGCGGGCAGCGGCGAACGGCGCGTACGGGCGGGGGAGCGGTGGGACACGGGCGACCTCCTGTGACTCATGGGGGAGTTGGAGAGCATCAGGCTGGCCGGAAATCGCCGGTCGGCGCGGCCGGTTCAGCGGATGGATCACACGACGAAGACGTTCTCACCTGTTCATCTGGACGTGGACACGACGATACTGCCGGTGTCCAAGAAGCGTTCCACCCGAAACGGTGAGTAGGGAGAATGCAGTGACCCTGTGGAAAACCCTTGGCCCACGCCACAGACGGTCGGCCACCCTGGCCGCGGCCGTGGGACTTCTCGCGGCGATGCTGGCGGCCGGGCCCGCCACCGCCGTCCCCGACCCCGGCGACAGCCCGAAGGCCCCGGCGCCGGTGTCGAAGGACGACGCGGCGAAGACCCGTGCCGCCATCGAGCGCGGTGACATCCCGGCGCCCGGCGAGATCGTCCACTCCGACAACATCGAGCACCTGGCGAACATCCCCAAGGACGTGCTGCCGGGCAACAATTCGGACCTGGCCTTCCAGGGCGACTACGCCTTCGCGGGCAACTACGACGGATTCCGCGTCCTCGACATCAGTCGTCCCGAGAAGCCGCGCACGGTCGCCCAGGTGCTCTGCCCCGGCTCGCAGAACGACATCTCGGTCTCCGGCGACCTGCTGTTCCTGTCCACGGACGCCTCGCGCAGCGACAACTCCTGCGCCAGCACCTCCCAGCCCGCGACCGAGAAGTCCTCCTGGGAGGGCATGAAGATCTTCGACATCAGCGACAAGGCGAACCCCAAGTACGTCGCCGCCGTCGAGACCTCCTGCGGCTCCCACACCCACACGCTGGTGCCGAAGCGCAAGAACGTCTATGTCTACGTCTCCTCCTACGCCCCGAGTGCGACCTTCCCCGACTGCCAGCCGCCGCACGACGGCATCTCCGTCATCAAGGTGCCGCGCAAGGCGCCCCAGAAGGCGGCCGTGGTGGACTTCCCGGTCCTGTTCCCCGGCAGTGGTCCGGACGGCGGCGGCAACCCGGGTTCCCCGACCAACCCGGGCGTCTCCAAGACCACGGGCTGCCACGACATCACCGTCCTGCCCTCCAAGGACCTGGCGGCCGGGGCCTGCATGGGCGACGGCATCCTGATGGACATAGCGGATCCCGAGCACCCGAGGATCCTCGACCAGGTGCAGGACAACGTGAACTTCGCGTTCTGGCACTCGGCCACCTTCAACCAGCGTGCGAACAAGGTGGTGTTCACCGACGAACTCGGCGGCGGCGGCGCGCCCACCTGCAACGACGAGGTGGGTCCCGACCGCGGCGCGGACGGCATCTACGAGATCACCGGCAAGGGCGATCACCGCAAGCTCGTCTTCCGCGGCTACTACAAGATCCCCCGGAACCAGGCGGACACCGAGAACTGCGTGGCCCACAACGGCTCGCTGATCCCGGTCAAGGGCAAGGACCTCATGGTCCAGGCCTGGTACCAGGGCGGCGTCTCGGTATGGGACTTCACCGACTCGTCGAAGCCCAAGGAGATCGGCTACTTCGAGCGCGGCCCGCTGTCCGCGGACACCCTCCGCACCGGCGGCTCCTGGTCGGCGTACTACTACAACGGCCACATCTACTCCAACGACATGGCCATGGGCTTCGACGTACTGAAGCTCCGGGACCCGCGCACCGATCCGGCAGCGAAGGTCCGGATGAAGGAACTCAACGTCCAGACCCAGCCCGACTACTTCGACTGAGCCGGGCGGCAGGGCCGTCCGTCCCCGCTACCGGAATCCGGTCACGGGGGCGGACCGGCCACCTGGTGCCGGCCGGTCCCGGCCCGCTCGGCCAACTGCGGGAAGATCTCGGGGAAACTCTCTCCACACCGCCTGACCTGGAGTGGCGTGCCCCCGAGGGCCTGGATAGGGTCCATGCCCGGCACAGCAGTGCACGTGACGGGTATGAGGCGTGCCCCTGGCGGGCATGACTGGTATCCGGAGCTCGGGAACAGGGGGTTCTGGTGGGCGTGGAGAGCACGAGGGCGCGGGGAGCGCTCAGCGGCGATCATGTGCGCGCAGCGGGAGACACCGGGAGCGTCGACGAACTGCTCGCCGCACTGGCTCCGTACGGACCGAGAAGCGCGAACACACGGGCCGGTGAACGATGTTGGCCGACGGCTCGATGACCGCGGGCGCCGCTCCCGTCACGGCGCATCAGGACGGGACACCGTCGCCCGGAGCGCGGCCGTCCGCCGCCCGGCGCGACGCGGGCGCGTACGACGCGGGCGAGTTCGGCCCGGACGAGTACCGCGTGAAGGCGTACGGGGTCGTCCTGGTGGAGCCCCATGTGGTGACCCGGATGGGCGTGCTGCGGATGCTGGAGCAGGCGATGCCCGGTGCCGCGGTCCTCGCGGTGTCCGCGCCCGAGGAGGTGTCCGACGCCGAACTGGCCCTGCCCGCCACCGTGGTGCTGTCCTCGGGTGTCCTCGGGCGCAGTCTGCGGGGTCTGGAAAACCTCATCGGCGGAGCCGAGACACGTCTGGTGATCCTTGCCCGGGGCCTGGACCGGCGCCGGTGGATGGCGGCGGCCCGGCTCCCCGTGGACGCGATCCTGCGCGAGGAGGACCTCTCGGTGTCCTCGCTGGCCGACGCGCTCGGCGCGATCGGCCGCGGAACGGTCGCCGTCTCCCGTGACACCATGCGCGAGTTGCTGTCCTTCGCGGCCGAGGCGGGCGGCGACACCGCGCCCCCGCGGCCCACGCTCACGGCACGTGAACTCGACACCCTGCGCCTGATGTCCAGTGGTCTGAGCAATCGTCAGATCGCCAAGGGCATGCAGATCACCGAGCACGGGGTGAAACGACACGTCGCCAACGTACTGGCGAAACTCGGCTGCCAGAACCGCACCATGGCCGTCGCGGCTGCCATGCGCCGCGGCCTGGTGGAGATCGATTCCGAGACGCCGGGCTGAACCGGCCCCGGCACAGGGCGAGTTGGCGGCAGGAGCACGAGGGTCTCGGCGGCGCACACAAACCTCCTCGGGCGTCGGGCGGGCAGGGGTCAGTTCGGGGCGGTCAGCGCCTTGACGAGCGCTTCGCCGAATGCCGCCGGGTCCTCCAACGGGAAGAAGTGGCCGCCCGGCAGGGTGGCGTGGTGGAAGTCCGCACGGGTCTCCTCGCCCCAGGCCGCCATGTCCGCACCGCGTGCCTCGGGATCGTCCTGCCCGGAGAAGGCGTGGACGGGGCAGCCCAGGGGCGGCCCGGGGCGGCGTACGTAGGTCTCGAAGACCGCGAAGTCCGCCCGCAGGGTGGGCAGCAGTAGTGCCCGCAGTCCCGCGTCGCCGAGCACTTCTGCGGGAATCCCGTTCAACTCGGCTGCGCTGGACCACAGTTGGTCGTCGTCCATCAGGCTGCGTTGCGGAAGTGCCGCCCGGGCAGGGGACGTCGGTGCCGGGCAGCCCGAGACGATCAGGGCCTCGGCGCGCAGCCCGAACCGGGCCTCCAGGAGCCGCGCGAGCTCGAACGCGAGGTACCCGCCCATGCTGTGACCCCACAGCGCGAACCGGCCCCGCAGTTGGGGCACCAGAGCCGGCACGAGCGCCCGTACGACCGCCGTCGCCTCGGGCAGCGCCGCCTCACCGACCCGCGACTCCCGGCCGGGCAGACGCACCGGCCGCAGCGCGACACGGGGCAGCAGGAGCCGGGCGAGGGGCCGGTAGCCGCCCGGACCGGCGCCCGCGTGCGGCAGGCAGATCAGCGTGACGGCGTCGGCCACGGCCCCCGGCGGGGCGGGCGGCAACCAGTCGGCCACGGGTGTGGCGGCCATGGGTACTCCTCTCCGAGCGGTCGGCGACGCGGGCTCAGCGCACGGTGTGCAGGACGTCGAGGCCACCGCCCCGGTACAGCTCACGGGTGGCCTGGCGTTGCCGTTTGCCGGACGAAGTCCTCGGCAGCGTGCCGGGTTTGATGAACACCACCTCGTAGGGGGCGTGGTCCAGCTCGCCGCCGAGGGCCTCGATCACCCGGCGGCCGACGCCCTCCAGGTCCGCGGCCCGGCTCTCGGCCACCACGACCATGCGTTCCTGCCCGGGCAGCGAGAACGCGGCGACCTGGCCCTCCCGTACACCGCTGACCCGCTCTGCGGCGAACTCGTAGTCCTCCGGATAGAGATTGCGCCCGCCCGCGATGATCATGTCCTTGATGCGGCCGCAGACCACCAGTTCACCGGCGTCCAGGAAACCGAGATCGCCGGTGGCCAGCCAGCCCTCCCGCACCGGGTCGCCCGCGCGCAGGCCCTCCGCGGCCGTCCAGTAACCGGGCACCACGCCCGGCCCGCGCACCTTGATCTCACCGACCGCGCCCTCCGGCAGCGGCTCGCCCGCCGCGTTCTCGACGCGTACCTCGGTGCCCGGCAGCGGGCGCCCGCAGCTCACCAGGGGGCGGTCCGGGCGGTGTTCACCGGCCACCCCGGTCAGGTCGCGCGGCTCGACGACCCGGACCGGTTCGTCGTGTGCGCTGCCGGTGACGCCCAGGGTCGCCTCGGCGAGCCCGTACGTGGGGCACATCGCGTTCTCACGGAGCCCGTAGGGGGCGAGGGTCTTCCGCAAGTGCCGCACGGTGTGGACGTCGACGGCCTCGGCGCCGTTCGCCGCGATGCGCAGGCTCGACAGATTGAGCTGGGCCGGGCTGAGGCTCTGCAGCCTGGCCGCGAGGCTGTAGGCGAAGTCGGGGGCGGCCGTGAAGGTGCCGCCGTAGTCGCTGATCGTGCGCAGCCAGCAGCCCGGGCGCTCCCGGAAGGTCTCCGTGGCCAGGGCGACGACATCGGCGCCGCCCGCCGCGAATCCGGCCAGGGTGACCATGCCCATGTCGTGATACAGCGGCAGCCAGGTCACGTACACATCGTCGGGACCGAAACCGATCCGCTCGCCCAACGCCGCGATATTGCCCACCAGTTGCTCCTGGGTGACGGCCACCGCGCGGGAGGCGGCGGTGGTGCCCGAGGTGAACTGCACCAGACCGATGCTCTGCGGGGAGGGCATCGCGGGCGGCGGTCCCGGCGGGAGGGAGCGCCGCAGTTCGCCCAGGCTCACCACCGGCAGCGGAAGGCGGCCCGTGAACAAGGGGGCCAGCTCGTCCGTGGTCACGAACAGGGCTGCCCCGGCCGCCTCCACCCGGCGCCGGATCTCGGCCACGGCCCGCTCGGTCCCGCGCCGCGGCGGACGCGGCAGCACCACCGGCGCGGCACCGAGCCGCCAGGCGCCGAACAGCGTGATCAGTGTCGCGACATCGGTCGGCGCGAGCAGACACACCCGGTCGCCCGGCGAGACGCCGCGGGCGCGCAGCGCGCGGGCCGCCTCCTCGGCGTGCCCGGCCAGCTCCCGGCAGCCCAGGCGCCGGGGAGCCAAGTCCCCGTCGAGGACGGTGAGTCCGGCGCCGGGACGGGACCGCAGCAGACCCTCCACGATCGAGTGGCCGCGCACCTCCTCGGAACGGAAGGTCCGGTGCTCGGCGGGAAGCAGGGTCACGGATACCTCCGCTGCGAAGGACGGGTGCTCGGGCCCGCCGTCCGGATCGCGCCGCGGAACCTCTGCCCGCACCGGCCCGATCCGTACGCAGGCCCCGGGCGGCCGGGCAACGGCGCGCCGTCACCGACCGTAGACCCGGCCCCGGCCTGCGGGGACGACGCGATCGACCCGCCGTACGGGCCATCACGGCAGTGCCCGTCGGGGGTAGCCGGTCGGGCACTGCCCGATGGCCGTACTCCGACGGGTGTTGCCGATGCGTGGCCTGGCGGGGAACGTCGGCACGCGCGCCCGTGCGGGGCGCGCACCCGATCGAGCGTTGCCGAGGAGCCCCGCCATGAACGCTGCCTTCGAACCCTCGCCCGGCCCGTCCTCCGTCCGCCACCCCCTGACCGACCCGAACCTTGCCGAGGCCCTGGCCGCCCGGTCGGCGGACGACGAGCGGGTGGAGTTTCTCACCGGGGCGCTGGCGGACTTCCTCGCCGAGTACGGGGCACTCGACCGGGCGGCGGGCCCCGGGGCGGAGATCGTCCTGGAGTCGCTGCTCGCGGTGACCCTGAACAGCGTGGTCGAGGCGCGCCTCGGCGTACGGCTCGGCATGGAACTGCTCCGCGGCCCCGTGACCCCGGCCGGGCTCGCGGCCGCCCTGGTGACCGCACTGCCCACCGCCGTCCCTGCCGCCGAACCCACGGACACCGGCCACGACGCCGCGCACCGCCACGAGCCCTACGCGCTCACCGACCTGCAACAGGCCTACCTCCTCGGCCGCGGCGGCTTCTTCGCGCTGGGCAACGTACCGGCCGGGTTCTACACCGAGTTCGAAGCCACCGGCGCCGATCTGCCCGCCCTGGAGAGCGCCTGGAACGAGGTGGTGCACCGGCACGACGTGCTGCGCACCGTCTTCCCCGACGACGGCCGCCAGCGCGTACTCGCCGAGGTTCCCACCGTCGGCTTCGCCCGGCACGATCTGCGCCAACTGGCCCCGGAACAGGCCGAGTCGGAGCTGACGGCGGTACGTGAGGCGATGTCGGCACGGGTACGGGACGCGGCGGCCTGGCCGCTCTTCGAGATCGGCGTCAGCGAGTACGGACAGGGGTCCCTCCGGGTCCACTTCGCCGTCGACATGCTCGTCGTCGACGGCCCGAGCATCCGGCGGCTCCTCGGCGAGTGGCTGGGCCTCGCGGCGGGGCACGACCTCGGCCCGCGCCCCGGCCTGTGGTTCCGGGACTACGTCCAGGCCCTCGCGGGAGCGGAGGAGACGCCCGCGTACGCCGTGGCGCGCGACCACTGGCGCGCGCGGATGGCCGCCCTGCCCGCCGCGCCCCAACTCCCGCTCGCCGTCTCCCCGGAGCAGGTCCCCACCGCCCGTTTCACGTCCCGCGCCCACACCCTCGACGGCGAACGCTGGCAGCGGCTGCGGCAGCGCTCGATGCGCGGTGGCCTCACTCCGTCGATGGTGCTGTGCTGGGCGTACGCGGCGGTCCTGCGGACCCGTTCGGCGACCGACGACTTCACCCTCAACGTGACGACCAACGAGCGTGTCCCGGTGCACCCGGACGTCGACCGCCTCCTCGGCGTCTTCACCTCGCACCTGCTGCTCGAATTCTCGGTGGACTCCTCGGCCACCGTGCGCGAACAGATCACCGGACTCCAGGATCGGTTCTGGGCCGACTTCGAGCACCGTGCCTTCAGCGGCGTCGCGGTACTGCGCGAAATGCTCAGGAACGAGGGCGGCAACCGTACAACGATGCCGTACGTCTTCGATGCCGTCCTCGGCCAGGACCTCGACCGGGACACTCTGCCCGCATGGTTCGACGGCCTCGGGTACTTCTGCGCCACCGCTCCCCAAGTGGCCCTGGAATGCCAGGTGTTGGAGATGGGCGGCGTGCTGCGGGTGAACTGGGCCGCGGTCGACGAACTGTTCCCCGCCGGGCTCGTCGACTCCGCCTTCGACGCGTTCTGCCGCTTGCTCGAACGTCTCGCCGACGAGGCCGACATCTGGGACCTGCCCGGACAGGAAACCTCGGACGGGGTCTCGGGCCTGGGCTTGGTGGGCCCGGGCGAGCTGGCGACTCGCACGGCGGCGAATGCCACGTCGGTGACCCTGGAGGAGGGGCGGCTGCTGCACGAACTCGGCGGGCCGCTGAGGGAACGCGGTGACGCGCCCGCGGTGGTGTCCGGCGAAGTGGTGCTGAGCTATACGGAGGTGGACCGACGGGCCGCACAAGTCGGCCGGACGCTACGGGAGTTGGGATGCGGCCGGGGCTCCCTGGTCGGCGTCGTGATGGAGAAGGGGTGGGAGCAGGTCGTAGCCGTGGTCGGCGTGCTGCAGGCGGGCGCCGGATACGTGCCCGTCGACGCGGCATGGCCCGCCGAGCGCGTGAACCGGGTGCTGGGCGTTGCCGGTTGTGAGGTGGTGCTGACGCAGTCGTCGGTCGCGGGGCGAGTGGTGTGGCCGGAGGGTGTGACAGTGCTGGTGGTCGACGACGAGGAAGTGTGGCGGGAGGTCGACGACTCGGCGCTGGTGGGTCAGGGCGCGCGGCCCGACGACGTGGCGTACGTGATTTTCACCTCCGGTTCCACGGGTGCGCCGAAGGGCGTCGTCGTGGACCACCAGGCCGCGGCGAACACGATTCTGGACGTCAACAGCCGCTTTGGCGTGGGGAGTTCGGACCGGGTCCTCGGACTGTCCGCGCTCAGTTTCGACCTGTCGGTGTACGACGTGTTCGGCGTACTCGCGGCGGGCGGCTGCCTGGTGTTGCCGGGAGTGGGCGACTCGCGGGATCCGGCCGCCTGGGGGGAGTTGATCGAGCGGCACGGGGTGACGGTGTGGAACTCCGTTCCCGCGCTCATGGAGATGCTGGTCGAGTACGGCGAGTCGGTGCGGGCGCGCTGGGAGACACCACGCGTCGTGCTGCTCAGCGGGGACTGGATTCCGGTCTCCCTGCCGGACCGGGTGCGGGGCGTGTGCCCGGGGGCGGAGGTCGTGAGCCTCGGTGGTGCGACGGAGGCGGCCATCTGGTCGATCTTCCATCGGATCGGTGCGGTGGATCCGACGTGGCGGAGCATTCCGTACGGAAAGCCGTTGGGCAATCAGTGGTTCGCGGTGCTCGACGCGCACCTGGGCGCGGCTCCGGTGTGGGTGCCGGGCGAACTGTTCATCGGGGGCGCGGGTGTCGCACAGGGGTACTGGGCGGACCCGGAGCGGACGGCCGAGCGGTTCGTCACGGACCCGGTTACGGGTGAACGGATGTACCGGACCGGCGACTTGGGCCGGTACCTCCCGGACGGCACCATCGAGTTCCTGGGCCGCAACGACTTCCAGGTGAAGATCAACGGGTACCGGATCGAACTGGGGGAGATCGAGTCCCAGCTCGTACGGCACACCGGGGTGCGCGACGCGGTCGTCACGGCCACCGGCAACCGGCTCACGGCGTACGTGGTGCCCCAGGGCGGGGCCGCGAACCCGGAGACGGCCGAGAGCAGGAGTCCGCAGGCACCCGAAGTCGCGGACGTGGGCGGGCAGTTGGGTGTGGCAGCAGCCGAAGCCGCCGCTGTACTGCCGGACCTGGACCACCTCGTGCAACGACTCCGCGCGCACCTGGCCGACGTCCTTCCCACCTACATGGCCCCCGAGCGCTACCTCCTGATCGACCGGCTGCCGCTCTCGGCCAACGGCAAGGTCGACCGTGGCCGACTGCCCGCGCCCGGCCCCGCCGCCGACCCGACGACCGAGGACAGCACGCCGCCGCGCAACCGGACCGAAGAGCAACTGGCCCGTATCTGGCGGGCGTTGATCGGCTCCGACGACTTCGGAGTGCACAGCGACTTCTTCCGCGTGGGCGGCGACAGCCTCCTCGCGGTCCGGCTCGCCGCCGCGGCCGCCGCCGAGGGGCTGGCCCTGAACACGGCGGACCTCTTCGGCCACCCGACGATCGCGGGCCAGGGCGAAGTGCTCGACAGCCGCGAGGGCGGAGTCGCGGCGGAACCGACGCTGCCCGTCCTGGTGCCCGACCCGGACGGACGCTTCGCACCGTTCCCGCTGACCGACCTCCAGCAGGCCTATCTCCTCGGCAGGGCGGGCTACTTCCCCCTCGGCGACGTACCGGCCTGCTTCTACGCGGAGTTCGAAGCAGAGGACCTCGACCTCGAAGTTCTTGAACGCGCCTGGCAGTTGGTGGTGAACCGGCACGACATGCTGCGCACCGTCTGCACCGAGGACGGGGCACAGCAGGTGCTCGCCCAGGTCCCCGACTACCGTTTCGCCCGCGCCGATCTGCGCGGCGAACCGGCGGCCAGCACCGAGGAGCGGCTCGCCGCCATCCGCACGGCACTCACCGGGGAGGTCCGCGATCCGGCGTCCTGGCCGCTGTTCGACATCGCCGTCACGGAACTCGACGGCCGACGCGCCCGTATCCACTTCGTCGTCGACCTGCTGATCGCCGACGGCACCTCCCTCGCCCTCCTCCTCGGCGAGTGGGGCACGCTGCTCCGCGACCCGGGGGCCCAACTGCCCGCGCCCCAGGTGTCCTTCCGCGACTACGTCCTCGCCCTGGAGCGGGCCGAGGAGTCCGACGCCTTCCGAGCCGCGCGTGCCTACTGGCTGGCGCGCGTGCCCTCCCTGCCTCCGGCGCCCGAGCTGCCGCTGGCCAAGTCGCCGGACGAGATCGTGCGTGGGCACCTCACCACGCACGGCCTCGCCCTCTCCGCCGAGCGCTGGGCACGCCTCCGCGAGCACGCGCTGTCCCTCGGGCTCACCCCGTCCATGGTGCTCTGCTGGGCCTACGCGGCGGTCCTGCGCAGCCGTACGGCCGGTGAGGCGTTCACGCTGAACCTCACGGTGAGCGAGCGCGTTCCGGTGCACCCGGACATCGACCGGGTGGCCGGGGAGTTCACCTCGGTCATCCTGCTGGAGACCGCGCTGGACGCGGGCGAGCCCGTGAAAAGCCAAATCGGCTCGCTCCAGGGGCAGTTCCGTACCGACTTCGCCCACCGGGCCTTCAACGGCGTACGCGTCCTGCGCGAACTGGCCCGTGCCGACGCCGAGGGCGGGCGTTCGCTCATGCCGGTCGTGTTCACCAGCGCCCTCGGCGACGACGAGACGAGCCTCGGCCGCGCGGCACAGGAATTCGGTGAACTCATCCACGCGCTCACCCGGACCCCGCAGGTCCATCTCGACTGCCAGGTCTTCGAGTTGCACGGCGAACTGAGGGTGAACTGGGCCGTGGTGACGGAACTCTTCCCCGAAGGTCTAATCGAGTCGGCCTTCGGCGCGTTCGGGGAACTGCTCGTGCGCCTCGCCGACGAACCGGACGTCTGGGCCCGGCCGGGACACGACCTGGAACTCGGAAGTGCCGGTGTGGCGACCGTACTTGGCGCGACACATGTCCGCGGCGCCGCGCACGCCGCGCGCCCCGCCACCGAGGAGGCGGGCGAGGCACGACCGACGGACCGCGGCCCGCGCAACGACATCGAGCGCCGCCTCCTGGAGGTGTGGGCCCAGGTGCTGAGGCTCGAATCCGGCGCGGTCGGCATCCACGACGTCTTCGGGGACCTCGGCGGGGACTCCCTGCTCGCCCTGCGGGTCATCAACCGGGCCGCGCAGGCCGGACTCGTCCTGACCCCACGGCAGTTCTTCGAGCAGCCGACGGTCGCGGGACTCGCCACGGTCGCCACCCTCAGGACACCCGCCGCCCACGAGGAGGCCGAAGGGCCGGTCACCGGCGAGCTGCCCCTGCTGCCCGCGCAGGCCATGCTCCTGTCCGGCCTCGCCCCGGAGATCGCCCGGCACCACAACTACGCCCTCTTCTTCGCCCTCGACGAGCCGCTGGACAAGGTCGCCCTGCGCGTCGCCCTCAGGGCCCTGGTCTCCCGGCACGACACCCTGCGTACCGGATTCGTCCTCGGGACCGACGGGGGCTGGCGCCAACGAGTGCTGGCGGACACGGACTTGGCCAAAACGGCCGCGCCTCTCACCTGGCTCACTCTCGGCGACCTCCCCGTGGAGGAGCAGGACCGCCACATCGAGCAAACGGCCACCACGGCACAGCAGGACTTCGACCTCGCCGCCCCGCCGTTGATCCGCCTCGTGTACTTCGACCTCGGCCCCGGCCGCAGTCCCGAGCTGCTGTTGCTCGCCCACTGGCTCGTCGTCGACAACTTCTCGCTGCGTCTGCTCCTCGACGAACTCCTCACCGCCCACGCGCAGATCGCCGAGACGGGCGGCACCGACCTGCCCGAGACGACCCTTCCGGCTGCCGTTTGGGCGCGTCGACTCGCCGAGCATGAAGGGCAGTTGGGCACCGGCAGCCTTCGCAGCGGCGAGTGCGACGGCGAGGGGGTTGGCGAAATCCAACGGCGCCCGAACAGGCCCGCACACGTGACCCGGACCCTGATCGAGGCTCTGGACGCCGACTCCACGGCACGCCTGCGGGACTCGGCACAAGGCCCGACGACCGTCGGCGACGTCATTCTCGGCGCCTTGGCACGCGCCGCCAGGGCGGCGGGGCTGGGCGAACGTCTGCGCGTGGACGTCGACGGCCACGGGCGGGCCGCCGAGATCCCCGGCCCCTCGGGCACGCCCGCCGACCTGTCCCGGACGCTCGGCCGCCTCTCGGTGCGCTACCCGCTGGAGGTGGCCGCGGTGGACGACCCGGCCGCCGCGGTGCGTGCGGTCACCGAGGCCCGCGGCGCCGTGCCCAACGGAGGCCTCGACCACGCGCTGACCGCCCATGGAACCCGCGCCTTCGCGGACGGGTCACCTGCCCCGAGCGCCCCCTTCGTCTTCAACTACCTGGGCGCCCTCGACGAGTTGTACGCCCAGGCGGGCCTGCGTCCCTCGGCCCACCGCCCCGGCCCGCTGAATCACCCCGAGACACCGGTGCACCACCGCTTCGAGCTTCTGTGCGGCACGGTACGGGGCCGACTGCTGCTGTCGGTGAGCTGTGCGGAGGGCGAGGACGCGGAGCGGGTCGCGCCGCGTCTCATGACCGAGCTGCTGAACTGTCTGCGAGGCGGGCCCGCCCCCGCCGCTGTGGGGACACGACCCGTGAGTGAAGGCCTCGGCGGCGAACCCGACCTCGTGGAGATGTTCCGGCACTGGACGGCCGACAGTAGTGGCCCGGCAGGCGGTGAGGTCATCGTGGATCGGGACTAGGCTGCGCGGTTCTTGCGGGCACTGCGGGTTTCGCCTCACCGGGAGGGGCGCTGTGCGTGTTTTCCGTGTCGGCGCTCGTGCTGGTGCCTATGCCGCCCGGTGAGGAGCAGGACTGTGGTGGCGAGGATCGTCACGGCTTGCGAGGCGACGGTCCATTTCTTGTCGTCGAACCACAGGGGCTCGTACATGTTCGGCAGCGGGCCGAGTTCACCGACGTCGACGTAGCGGTAGACGAGCAGGAGTGCGAGGCCGCCCGCCGAGACCAGCCAGGCGAAGGCGTCACCCGGCCAGCGGCGCCACACCAGGACGAGCAGGGCGGCGAGAGCGGTGAGGGCCGCCTCGAGCCTGAAGAGCGTCCCCTGGCTGACGGTTGCTTCCACGACGTCGTAGTTGTCGGCGAGGTGGACGTGAAAGTAGGTGTTCACGGCCAGTCCGGCTGCGGCCAGCACGCGCGCCGCGCCACGCACCGCTCGGTTCGTGGCGGATGGGGAAGGCTGGGCGGGGAGTGGGGTGGTGGAGGACATGCGCTTCCTCGTTCCGGACTGCGTACCGGTGTTGTGGAGGGTCGTGGGTGTGGCCGCCGGTCAGCGAACGGTGAGTGAGCCCTTCATCTGCTGGTGGATGGTGCAGAGGTAGGCGTACTTGCCGGCCTTGTCGGGAGCGGTGAAGGTCGCGGTTTCTCCGGCGTCGATGGTGCCGGTGTCGAATGCCTTGTCGCCGGTGGCGGTGACGGTGTGCGAGGTCGAGTCCTCGTTGACCACCGTGACCTTCTGGCCGGGGCGCACGGTCAGGTCGTCCGGCTCGAAGGTGAAGTTCTTGATCGTGATCCGGGTCTTCTCGCTGGCGGGGGCCGACTTGGACGGGGGCGGCGAGGTGCGGTAGGCGCCGCCGTCGCCGCCACTGTCTCCGTCGTCGGAGCAGCTCGCCAACGTGAGCGAGAGGGGGAGGCAGGCGGCCAGGGCGAGGATCCGCCGAAGGCGGTGGTGGTGCGGTGGGTTCATGTCGTCTCCAGGAAGTTCGGCCGGGACCGCGGCGTTCGTACGGCCCCGGCGGTCCCGCTCGGTCGGTGAGTGGCTGCGGTGGTGGGTCGCTCAGACGGTGAGCAGGCTGGGTTTGGCGGCCTTGCTGGTGGACACGAAGTCGTCCGGTACGGGGTACTGGCCCAGTACGAAGTGGAGGATCGCGGCGTGCATGGCCTCGACCGGGGCGATGGTCGCCGCGGTGGCGATGCCCTGGGCGCTTTTCACATTGGCGGCCGCGAAGGTGTACGTCTGGGTCGCCTGGTCCTCCAGCGTCAGCGCGAGCCTGGCCACGCCCGGGACGTCCTTGACCTGGCCCAGTGCCTTGGTGACCTCGCCGCGGTTCGACAGGGGCACGCCCTGGATCGTGGGCTTGCCGGCTTTGGACAGGACGCTGTTCCATGCCTCGGCGTGGTCCTCGTGCTGGCTCATCGCGGTCTGGATGAAGGTGGCGACGGCTGGGGGGACCTTGCCCAGCTTGCCCGCCTCGGCCGCCTTCAGTGCCGCCTGATACGCCTCCACCGCCTGGTTCTCCAGAGCAGCGGCCAGAGCCACCACCTTCAGGTCACCGGTGTACCTGCTGGCCTTCCCGGTGGCTGATTCGGTGGGGCTGGACTCCGCCTTGTCGCCGTCGTCGTCTCCGCACGCGGCGAGTGCCAGAGCGGCCGCGACGCCGCCCCCTGCGGCGAGCAGCCGTCGCCGCCCCACGAGGCGGGGCCGCTGCTCCTCGGCGCCGGGCCCGGTTTCCGCGGCCTCGCGCAGTTCCAGGGAGAGTTGATGTGCCGCGGCATTCATGCCGGGCAGTGTGGCGCGGTGAGCTTCGTCCATGCCTTTGGTCAGGCTGGACAACTCTCGTTCGCTGATGGGCAGTTCGAAGTCGCGCTCGGCGTTCATTTCACGGCTCCTTCACTGACCGGCGAGGCGTCCTTGGTGGGGTAGAAGGCATCGGGGAAACCGACCTTGCCGATGGCCGCGGGCAGCTTCGCCACGTCCGTGGGAATCGCGATCAGGTCTTCCTGGCCACCGGCAAGCAGTGCCTGGACCGCGAGCAGCGTCGCCCGGTGCTGCGCCTCCACCGGCGCGACCGAGGCGAAGAGCTGACGCAGACTGGTGTCGGAGACCTGGCTGATGTTCTTGGTGTAGGTCTGCGCGGCCACGTCCTCCAACGTGAGGGCGAGCTTGACCACATCCGCAGACGTCTTGATCGACGGCAGCTGCTTCTTCACCACCGCGTCGTACTTCGGGTCGGGCTTGTTCTGTTCCTTGCCGCCCGCCTTGACGACGGCGGCGTTGAACGCCTTGCCGTGCTCCCTGTGCTGAGCGGTCGTCTTCTCGATGAACGCGAGCACCGTCTTGTTGCCGCTCTTGATGAACGGCAGCCCGGCAGCGGTCTCGTACACGCCGACCGCCAGGTTCTCCAGCGAGGCGGCGGTCTGGAGGGCCATGACGTCCTTGCTCGCCGCGACGGCCCGGCTCGTACCCAGCGCGCCGAGGGCCGCGGCGGCACCGGCAAGAGCGCCGCCACGCCGCCACCAGCCGTGCCCTGAGGGCCGCGAGGTCTCCGTGAAGTCCGCCAGAGCCGAGCGCGTCACACGCAAGGCGTCGGCGTTGAGGTCCTGCGACTGTTCGGTCAGCTCTGCGAGCAGCCTGCTGTCGATTCGTTCCGTGCCCACGTTCCGCTCCTTCCCTCGCACCGGCCGGCACGAGTACTGACCGAGCCTTTGCCCTCCTTGTGGGCAGCGCCTACGCAGTGGTCCGCATGGGCGAGCAGCACCACTCCCAGGGGTCAGGAACCGCCACCGGTCATTGCGTCCACGAGGCGACGAAGCGCTGCGCTTCCCTCAACTGGCCCCAGGTCCTCCTGGCCTTTGTTGCTCGTCCAGAGGAGTGGTCATGGACGGCACACCGCGATTCCGCCTTCGGGGCGCGGCACATACAGAGCTGACAGGCCACAGCCTGCGCCGCGGGCCGGTAGCGGGATCCGACCGGCGGTCAGCCAGTCCAAGGGAATCGGAGTCAAGAGATGTTTCGTGTGATCAAGAGCGCGGGCCTTGTCGTCGCAGCGAGCGCGGCACTGATCGGCGGCGCCGCCTCGGCCGCCTCCGCGAATGCTGATGCCGAGGGCTACGCGTCGCACTCGCCGGGCGTGCTGTCCGGCAATGTCGTCCAGGTCCCGATCCATGTCCCGATCAACGTCTGCGGCAACAGCGTCAACATCGTCGGTGCGCTCAACCCGACGTTCGGCAACGTCTGCGTCAACGGCGACGGTCACGACAAGCACGACAACGGCCACCTGGGCAAGGACTACCGCGGCTGACGCGGCACCTCCGTTGTGAGCCTGGGCTGGTACCCGTAATGCCGGGTACCAGCCCAGGTTTCTGTTATCCGGTAACCGCCGCCCCGTGCGCGGCCGATGCCGCCGTATAGCCGCACTCGATGTGCCGGGGAGGACGGATGGCTGTCTCTTGTCGTATGGGTGGCGCCCCGGCCGAGCGGGCGCCTCGACTCCTCTGGAGACTTCATGCGCAAGGCAGTCCTCGCGGTGGCGGTCACCGCTGCCCTGTCCACCGCCACACCCGCGCTGGCCGCAGGCCCCGACCACAGTGACGGCCACAAGGTTCTGAAGGTGACCGGGCTGACCGGCGACCAGCGCCTGGTGCAGTTCCGCGCCGACGGACGCGGCTCGGTCACCTCGATCGGAACAGTGGACGGCCTGAAGGGCGACACAAAGCTGGTCGGTATCGACTACCGCGTCCAGAACGGTCGGCTCTACGGGGTCGGCGACGCGGGCGGCGTCTACACACTGAGTACCGGCAACGCCGAGGCGACGAAGGTCTCGCAACTGAGTGTCGCCCTTGAGGGCACCGCCTTCGGCGTGGACTTCAACCCGGCCGCCGACCGGCTGCGGATCATCAGCGACACCGGACAGAACCTGCGCCACAACGTCGGCGCCGCCACCGACGGCACCGTCACCGACGGCGTGCTCACCAATCCGACCATGCCGCCGTCCACGGCCCTCGGGGTGACCGGCGCCGCCTACACCAACAACGACCTCGACGCGGCCACAGCCACGAGTCTGTTCGACATCGACACCGCCAACGACCGTGTCTCACTGCAGTCCCCCGCCAACGCCGGCACCCTCGCCCCCACCGGAAACCTCGGGGTCGACGCCGGCCCCAGTGCGGGCTTCGACATCTACTTCTCACCCAAGGACGGCAGCAACCGAGGCTTCGCCGCCCTCTCCACCAACGACTCCTACCGCTTCTACGAGGTCAACCCGCTCACCGGGGCAGCCACCGACGTCGGCGCCTTCCCCTCCGACCACCAGGTCTTCGACGTCGCCCTCCCTCTCGACCAGGATTAAGAGGCAGTCCTCCGCGTCGGCGCCGGGCGGGCCGCAGTGGCTCGCCCAGCGATGTCCTTGCCGTCTCCTCACCCCCGGAGGACACGGCCTGAGCCCCCGGTAGAGCCATCTGACCGGGGGCTCGGTGCTGGTGCGGCTCGAACGCATCCCGAAGCGGACCAATCCGTGAGGCCGACGGCTCCGAACATCCCATGGAGTCGTCGATCGTCCTGGAGGATCAGAGGGTGAAAGAAGCTGTCCGACTGCGCGGGGCTCCCGAACCCGGGCCGGATCTGCAGGAGCTGATGCACCGCGTCGCGGGCGGAGACCACGATGCCTTCGCGTCGCTGTACGACGCGGTGAGCGGACCGGTCCTCGGCCTCGTGCGCAGTGTGCTGCGCGACCCCGCGCAGTCCGAGGAAGTCGCCCAGGAGGTGCTGGTGGAGGTGTGGCGTACCGCTGCCCGGTACCGGGCGGAGAAGGGCGGTGTCATGACCTGGGTCCTGACTCTCGGCCACCGTCGCGCCGTCGACCGGGTGCGCGCCGCCCAGGCAGCCACGGACCGGGAGCAGCGTGCCGCTCTCCTGGAACGGATGCCTGCTTTCGACGACGTCGTGGAGCAGGTCGAGGCACGACTGGACCGTGAGCAGGTGCGCCGCTGTGTCCGCACGCTGACAGAGATTCAGCGCGAGTCGGTGACGCTCGCCTATTACCGGGGATTGACGTACCGGGAGGTCGCCGAACTCCTGTCGGTGCCGCTGGGCACCGTGAAGACTCGCCTGCGCGACGGGCTCATCCGGCTGCGCGACTGCCTGGGGGTGACGGCATGAGTACTGCCGATCTGCACACGCTCACCGGCGCCTACGCGCTGCACGCGCTGGACGATGACGAATACGCGGCTTTCGAACGGCACCTCGCCGACTGCGAGGCGTGTGCTCAAGAGGTGCGCGAACTGCGCGCCACCGCTGGGCGTCTCGGGATGGCAGTGTCCCTTGTGCCTCCGCCTGCCATGCGGGAGCGAGTTCTGGACGCCGCGACCAAGGTCCGCCAGGCTCCGCCGGTCACCGTCGGCGTGCAGCCGTCGGCGCTCCGTGTGGCACGCGGGCAGCGGCTGCTGCGGTACGCCCTGGCTGCCTCTCTTGCCGCCGCGGCGAGCCTGGGCGGGGTGGCGGTGTGGCAGTACGACAGGGCGGAAGAGGCCCAGAACGAGTCCGCCAGAGCGCGGGACGACGCCCAGTCCGTCGCCGCGGTACTCGGCGCACCGGATGCCACCGCCCGGTCCGCACGCCTGGCAGGCGGCGCCGGTGTCACCGTGGTGGTGTCGCGTGAGCGGGACAGGGCGGTGTTCGCGGCCGACGGGCTGCCGCGCCCGGAAGGCGGACGGGTCTACCAGTTGTGGTTCGACGACGGCGGTCGGATGCGCCCTGCCGGACTGCTCGACGCGAACGGCAACGCGCGTCCTGTGCTGATGGATGGCCGTATCGGCAGCGCGACGGGTATGGGGATCACCGTCGAACCGGCCGGAGGGTCACCGCAGCCGACCTCCCGCCCGGTGGCAGTGATGCAGTTGCCTGCCTGAAACCGTGGGTGGCCGCGCCGCGGGTCATCCGCGGCGCGGCGGGCGGGGAAAGAAGCCGCTGGTACGCGCCGCGTAGGCGGCGTAGCCGGGCCGGTCGGCCATGTGCTCCTCCAGGAGGCGCTTTCCGCTGCCGGCCGTCAGCAAGTACGTCATCACGAGAGGGGAGACGGCCACGGCGGCGGCGACCACGGGTTCCTGCCCGAGGAACAGGAACAGTCCCCACCACACGCAGAAATCGCCGAAGTAGTTGGGGTGACGGGTCCATTTCCACAGGCCTCGGTCCATGATCCGCCCGCGGTTCTTCGGGTCAGCCCGGAAACGCGCGAGCTGGTGGTCGCCGCCGGCCTCGAAGCACAGTCCCACCGCCCACAGCGCGGTCCCGGCGGCAGCCCACGGTCCGGGTCCGTCCGGCAGATACATGGCGGCCTGCACCGGCAGCGAGACGAGCCAAACCAGAGCGCCCTGGAGCAGGTAGACCATGCGCAACGCATAGGCGCTCCGGCTGCCGGGCGCCTTGGCGAGCAGCCGCTCGTACCGTGGGTCCTCGCCGTGCCCCCGGCCCCGGCGGGCGATGTGCGCGGCAAGACGAAGGCCCCACACCGCCGTCAGCGCGGTGACCAGGAAACGGCCGGCCGGGTCGCCCGTGCCCGCCGCGCACGCGCAGGAGACGACGGCCACGGCGGTGAAGCCCACGCCCCACGCCACGTCGGCCAGTCGATGGGTTCCCTGTCGCACGGCCACCGCGAAGGTCACGAGCATCACGGTCAGTGCCGCCCCGGCCGACGGCGCCAGCCCCAGGGCGAACTGTTCCCATGGATAGTCGTTCATGACGCGCTCCCGTGCCCGGCGTCAGGATCGAGCGGGCCACGGTCCTCGTACCATGCGCGGCAAGTTGGGGGCATTCCACTGCCGCCGTCCTGTTCGCGTCGCACCGCGAGGATCTGGTCGACGCCCATCCGGCCCTCTTCGAAGGCCAGTGCGCCTCCGGCGAGGTACAACTGCCAGACACGGGTCGTCTCCTCCCCGACAAGATCTGCGAACCGCGCCCGCCGGGACTCAAGGGTGCGTCGCCATTCCTCGACGGTGCGGACATAGTGCTCGCGCAGCGACTGGACCGCGCACACCTCGAGACCGGCGTCCTCCAGCAGGCAGACCGTCCTGCCCAACGGCCGCATGTGCATGTCCGGTGCGATGTACCTCTCGATGAACGCGCCCCCGCCCGGGGCCGATGCGCCGCGGGACATCTGCTGCACCAAAACCCTCCCGCCGGGCCGCACCCGCTCGTACAGAGCCCTGGCGAAGGCGGGATAGCGCGCGTCGCCGACGTGTTCACCCATCTCGATACTCGCGACGGCGTCGTACTGTCCGGGCCGGATGTCCCGGTAGTCGTGGCACTCCACCTCCACATGACCGGTCAGGCCCTGAGCCCGCACCCGGTCTTCGAGGTGGGCGGCCTGCTGCGCGGACAGCGTGACCGCGGTGACGCGTACACCGTGACGACCGGCGGCGTGCAGGGCGAGCGCACCCCAGCCGCAGCCGATGTCCAGAAGGCGGCTGCCAGGGCCCAACGCCAGTTTGCGGCAGATGAGTTCGAGCTTGTCGTGCTGTGCGTCGACCCCGGTGTACCCGGCGCGTTCGCTGGTCCAGTAGCCGCAGGAGTACGCCATGGTCTCGTCGAGCAGCAGTTGGTAGAACGCGTTGGACAGGTCGTAGTGATGACCGATCGCGGCACGGTCCCTGGCTCTGCTGTGCAGGGGGCCCTTGAGCCGGGCACGTGAGCCGGGTGCGGCGGGAGACAAGCCCGCCGCACCCATCCCGACCAGCACCGGCAGCACGCGTGCCAGCGCGGCGGGCGACGGCCCCCTGCGGTTCGGCTCCCTCCGGTGCACCGCCCGGCGTACGAGCCGCAGCGCCTCCTTCAGGTCCCCCTCCACGTCGATCTCGCCGCTGATGTAGCCCTCGGCGAGGCCGAGTTCGCCGGGCTGCCACAGCAGTCTGCGCAGGGCGAGACGGCTGCGGATGTACAGGACCGGACTTTCCGGGGGCCCGTACCGGCTGTCGTCCCAGGCCTTCAGCTGTACGGGCAGCGGCTCGCCGAGGAGGTGCTCGGCGAGCAGGGCGAGGCGTGCCGCCGTGGTCGTCGCGGTCGGTGCGGTGCGGGTGACGGTCATCGGCGCGCTCCTGACTTGGTGAGGAGGAGTTGTTGCACGTCGAGGTATCCGGACCGGAATCCGGCTTCGCAGTAGGCGAGGTAGAAGGTCCACATCCGGGAGAAGGAGTCGTCGAAGCCGAGCGTGTGCACCTGCTCGCGGTGTCCGGTGAAGCGTTCGCGCCACAGGCGCAGGGTTTCGGCGTAGTGCGGCCCGTACCGGTCGCGGTGGCTCAGGCGCAGCGCGGTGTGCCGCTCGGTGATGTCCCGGACCGCCCGGACGGAGGGGATGAGACCACCGGGGAAGATGTACTTCTGGATCCAGGTGTGGGTGCGCCGGGTGGCACGAAGCCGGTCGTGCGGCATGGTGATCGTCTGCAGCGCGGCCCGGCCGCCGGGGGCCAGCCGCTGGTCGACGACGGTGAAGTAGCGTGGCCAGAACTCTTCGCCGACTGCCTCGATCATTTCCACACTCAGGACGGCGTCGTAGCGGCCGGTGGCTTCCCGGTAGTCGCACAGTTGGACGTCGACCAATGAGGAAACGCCGGATGAGGCTGCCCGTCGGCGGGCCACGGAGCGCTGTTCGGTGGACAGGGTCAGGGTGGTGACGTGCGCGCCGCGCCGAGCGGCACGCAGGGCGAGCTCGCCCCATCCGGTGCCGATCTCCAGGACCCGTGTTCCCGAACCGACCTCGGCGAGATCGAGCAGCAGGTCGATCTTGTGCCGCTGAGCGGCGGCGAGGTCGGGCCAACTGGCAGGCAGTGAGGGGAACACCGCGCTGGAGTAGGTGAGGGTCTCGTCCAGGAACAGGGCGAACAGGTCGTTCGACAGGTCGTAGTGGTGGCTGATGTTGGCGCGGGCAGCCGTCGGCGTATTGCGGCTCTGCGACGGGTGCCGGGGTGCCCACAGGCCCCGCAACCGTTGCAGAGAAGGCGGGACGAGAGTCGTCGCGTGGTCGGCGAGCACAGCGAGTACTGCGGGGAGGTCGGGGGCGTCCCAGTCCCGGGCCAGGTAGGACTCGCCGAAGCCGATCAGACCCTCTGCGCCGATGCGGCGGTACAGATCGTCCGGACGGTGCAGGCGCAGCTCGGGGCCCCCGAGCCCGAACTCCGGTTCCCCGGCCGGGCGTACGGTCAGCGGCAACCGTTCCAGCGCGCGCCCCACGACGGCCCGGGCGAGCGCGGTGCGCGGTGCCGAAGCGGCCGGGAGCGGAGGTGTTCCCGGCCCTTCGCCCGTCGCGTACCGGGGGCGGGCCGACGAGGGGCGAGGGGGACGTACGAGCTCATCGCATTCCTTTCTGCGGCCGGTGCGCGGGGCGCTCGCGGACCGGCAGACCGCGCAGATACAGCCTGATGCCGTGCACACGGATCGCCGCGGCAACGGCCAGGGTGGACAGAGGGTGCCGGACAGCCAGGCGCAGCAGGGCGGCCGGGGTGACCGCTCGCCGCTCGCCCCACACCCGGGCAATGAACGGAACGCCTCCCGCGCGCTCCAGACGGACCGTCAGGTCGAGGCGCTCGCCCGGCTCCGGCAGCCGCATCCGGTACGACCCGTCGACCGGGAAGAACGGCGAGACGTAGAACTCCTTGCGCGCGTGGGCCGTACCGTCCGGGCCGGGCCGCAGGAGATAGCAGTGCCGCTGTCCGTAGGTGTTGTGGACCTCCGCCACCACACAGCGCAGTGTTCCGTCGGGCGCGTGGCACCAGTAGACGGTCAGCGGGTTGAAGACGAAGCCGAGCACCCGGGCGTGAGCGAGCATCAGGACGCGTCCACCCGCGAGGTCCACGCCGCGGGCGGCCAGGAACGCTTCAAGGCCCGCGCGCAGCGAGGTCGTGCCGGGCCCGAAGTGATCGCGGGCGTCGAACCGGGCGAGCGCGCCGAGCGGCCAACGCGGCCGGGGCGGCCGGTCGGCGTCGATCAGCCACAGATATGTGCGGTGCCGCATGCGGTGTCGCACGGGCAGGGTGCGCACATGGGTGACCACGCAAGAGTACAGCGCGGGTACGACCGTCCGGTCCGTCTCCGGTCCGGGTGCCGCTGAGCCTGCGGCGCGCGGGCCGGCACGCGGACCGGTACGCGCAGTACGGCGGGGCCCGTGGCTCCGGGCGAAGATGCCGGTCACCACGGCACCCCCAGCCGCCGGGCTGCTTCCGCCCCTGATCGGCAGCCGTCCTCGTGGAAACCCCAGCCGTGGTAGGCACCGGCGAACACCAGCCTGGCATCGCCCAGCGAAGGAAGTTCGCGCTGTGCGGCCACCGACTCCGGTGTGTAGATGGGGTGTTCGTAGTGCATACGGGCGAGCACCTGCTCCGGCCGCACGCGTTGCTCACCGCCGAGCGTGACCACGAAGGTCTCGGGGGAGTCGAGTCGCTGCAGCCGGTTCATGTCGTAGCTGACGCGTACCCGGTCCCTGCCCGCCTCGCAGGACGGCAGCAGATAGTTCCACGAGGCACGGGCGCGCACGGCACCGGGCAGCAGCTCGGTGTCGGTGTGGAGCACCGCGGTGTTGGGCGCGTACTCCAGGGTGCCGAGCACGCGCCACTCCCGGGCCGTGGGACGGGCCAGCATGCGCAGGGCCTGGCGTGGATGGGTGGCCAGCACCACCGAGTCGTACTGCTCCCTCGCGCCGTCACCGGTGACCACCTCGACGCCGTCCCAGTGCCGGACCACGGCGCGCACAGGCGAAGCGGGGCGGACAGCGTCGACCTCCTTGGCGATCCTCTCCACGTAGGTCCGGGACCCGCCGGTGACCGTGCGCCATTGCGGCGAGCCACTGACCGACAGCATCCCGTGGTGTTCGAGGAAGGCGAAGAGGTAGCGGGCCGGATAACGGCGGGCCGTCGCGGTGTCGCAGGACCAGACACAGGAGACGAGGGGCGTCGCGAAGTGCGAGACGAAGTAGGGGGAGAAACGGTGCTCCGTAAGGAACTCACTCAATGTGCGGTCGCCCCCTTCCGGGGCGCTCCCGGAGGCCGCGGCGTGTGTGTCCGCAGAGGCGGGCGGCCTCTCGCGTGACCTTCCGCCTGCGGCGGGGATCTCCCCGGCGGCGGGTGCCGCTCCCAGCAGCCTGCGAGCGGCCCGGTGGAAGCGCGGCACCTCCGCGAGCATCCGAAGGAACCGGGGATTGCCCAGGTTCGCGGGCTGGGCGAAAACGCCGGGTAGTCCCAGCGCCCCCGCGTACTGCAGCCCGCAGCCCTCGCAGCTCACGGACATGCTCATCTCCGAGGGCTGCGTGTCCACGTCCAGCTCCGCGAACAGCCGCAGCAGGTTCGGATAGGTACGCCGGTTGTGCACGATGAACCCCGAGTCCACGAGGTGCACGCCGCCGTCCGAGGACGTCAGTTCATGAGTGTGGGCATGCCCGCCGAGACGGCCGTCGGCCTCGTAGAGGGTGACGTCGTGTTCCTTCGCGAGGATGTACGCGGCGGTCAATCCCGCGATCCCGCTGCCGATCACCGCGATCCGCCGCTTGCCGCTGGGCATACCCCTTGCCTCCCCTCGCGTCCGGGAACCCGTCTGGGCCTGTATGCGATTCGAAGCAGACGCCGCCGCGGATGGGTCTGTGGGGGGCTTCGCGGCCGATCACAAGAAATCGCCGCCGGAACAATCCGGGACGAGCTGGAGGAGCTGAGTGCCGAACACCCCGCGTGAGCGAGGAGCGACGCAACGATGCGACGGCGGCCCCCCGGCAGGGCAGGTGTTCCTGCCGCCGAGGGGCATAACCGCCTCCTGAGCCGCGGACTCGGTGCGCTCAGCGCTCTGCTGTCGGCACTCGCCGCGCTGGCTGTCGCCGAACTCGCACCAGAACAGCGCCCGTTGCCGGAGTCGCCCGGGCACAGCAGCGCGGCATCAGCAAGGTCGAGGTACGCGTCGACGGCGGGCCCAGGGCATCGATGCCCGACCACCCCTCGCCGCGCAAGCAGGCGGTCGTACCGTTGGCGCTGCGGGGCTGCTCACTAGGGCCCGGCAGCGGCTCGCACCGTAATGCCGAGGCCCACGAGCAGGACCAGAAGCGAGGTACCCACAGGTCCGTAGCGGGCGAGGAACCGCAGCAGCGCGGTACGGGTGTCCGCAGTGCCGCGCAGACGGGCTTCGACCCGATCGCGGAGACGGACCAGGAGCAGGCCCGCGAGGGTGAGGGTGGCGGCCATGCCGAGGCCGTAGGAAAGGACCAGCAGCACCCCGAAGGCCGTACGGCCCAGAGCGATGGCGCCGAGCAGGACGACGAGCGCGGTGGGGCTCGGCACGAGCCCCCCGGCGATGCCCATACCGATCAGCCCGGATCGTTGCGTCCCGGCCGCACGGCTTCCTGACTCCGGGTGAACGTGCCCGTCCGAGGCATGGGTGTGGGTGTGGGGGGTGGCGCTGCGCGGGGGTGCGGTCAGTACAGGGCTCGTGCTCCCCTTCACCATGTGGTCCGCCGACTGCGGGCCGAGCGGCAGAGCGTCCGCTGGTGGCCGGTGCCCATGGGCCGACCCGTGGGCGTGGTCGTGGTCATGGGGCTCGTTCGGCTCTGCAAGGTGGGATGCCGAATCGTGCGGTTCGCCCTGGGGGTGCGGGTGGCTGTGTGAACCATCGGGTCCGTGGCTGTGGTGATGCGTGTGGCCGGCGTGATGGTGATGGCCGCCGTGGTGATGGCCATGGTGGTGAGGGTGAGGACCGTGGTGGTGATGGTGGCCATGCGGAGCGGGCCGCTGCAGCAGCGCACAGCGCAACAGCCACAGGCCGATGACGGTGACGATGAGCCCGCTCGCCAGTCCGAGCCAGGTGAGGACGGTTTCCCCGGCCAGGTGGGTGGTCAGGGGCAGGACGATGCCGAGGGCGAGTACGCCTGCGGTGTGGGTGAAGGTGACGGTGGCACCTACGGTCACGGCGTCGCGGGGAGTTCCCCGGCGCCCGGCGAGGTAGGCAGCCATGATGGTCTTGCCGTGCCCGGGAAGCAACGCGTGCGAGGCGCCCAGAACCACGGCAAGGAGCAGGGCGAGCAACCCGACCGGGACCGTGAGTTCACGACTGCCGACCAGCGAGTTGAAGAAGCCGGTGACACGACCCAGCGCCTCTCCCACCGGCCCTGCCTGGGAAAGCGTGCTCTCCACGGCGGCGGCGGGACTTCCCGCTCCGGCTTCGACGCGCAGGTGGGCGGACTTCTGGTCCAGGGCGTCGGCCAGCGGGTCGGACGGGTAGCGACGGAGCTCGTGGGTGAGGGAGCGGGCGGGGACATCGGAGTCGGTCACGCGGACGTCCTCGCCGCGGGCGGTGATCTCACGCCAGCCGATGCGCCGGCTGTCGTATGCGGTGTGCACCGCCACTTCCGACGGGAGGGGCAGGCGGGCCTTGGAGGTGAGTGCGCACTGAAGTCTGCTCGTCCTCAGCCCGGCCTCGCCCGCCGGGAACGTCAATGAGGTGCGAGTCCGAGTCCAGGAAACGGGGTGGTGCGCGATGCTCACCTTGAGTTGGTCGGCGAGTTTCTCGCAGCTCTTGCGCGCGTACGAGCGGGCTTCCGCGTCGTCGATGCGGCCGCTGTGGTCACGGTCGACGACAGGGCGCTCCTGGGCGGCGGCGATCTCGGCCCGGTCGACGACGACCAGAGCGTCGACGCGGCCGGGGTGGAAGGTCAGCCCGGTGTAGTGGTTGACCGTGAAGTTGCCCAGCGGGTGCGCCTCGGCGGCGGGCGCCGCCGCAACGGCGCCCGCGCAGACGAAGAAAGCCGCGGCCAGACAGGACAAGGAGCGGCGCGGGGACAGGTTCATCGGGCGGCGTCGCTTCCGCTGAGCACGGAACGAGCTCGGTCGGCGTGCAGCGGGTGGAAGTGCGGGTCGATGTCCAGGGCCTGCCTGAGGTCCTGGCGTGCTGCGCTCATGTCGCCGAGGGAACGGTGGATCATCCCGCGGTGGTAGTGGAAGAGCGCGCTGCGGGTGCCCAGTTCCAGGGCCTTGTCGGCCTGGACGAGCGCTTCGCGGTGACGGCCCGCACGGTGCAGGGCCCAGCCGTAGGCGTCGTGGACGGCGATGAAGGGTCTGTCTCGCACCGCGTCCCTTCCCATCGTGACGGCGCGGCGCGGGCTGCCGTGGTCGGCTTCGAAGAGGACGGCGTCGACGTCCGCCACGCCCTTGCCCGCGCGGCGCGTGGCGTCCTGAGCACGCAGTACCTCGTACTGGTCCTCGGCCTGCTTCCGGTGCCCCAGTGACTGCTGGAGTTCGCCGAGGCCGAGCAGAAACTGAGGCAGCGGCGCAACGCTCACGGCGGCGTTGTAGTCGCTCACCGCCTGCGCGGTGTTTCCCAGCGCCGCATGCGCGCGGGCGCGGGCCTCCAACAGGGCGGGGTCGCCCGGCGACATGTCCAGACCCGCCTCGGCGTGCCGGAGCGCCGTGCGGGCATCACCCGTGTCCTGGGCAAGCGCGGCCAGGTGGACGTAGGCGAACGCCCGCTCCGCCGGAGTCGGGGCAGCTCGCAGTGCCCGTCGCATCAGAGTGCGGGCCTGCGCGGTGTCGCCGCGCAGCTCCCAGGAGTAGGAGGCGCGAGCCAGCGAGGCGGCGTCCGGACGCAGGTCGACCATGCGCTGCACGGCACGGTAGGAGGCCTCGTACCGCCCCAACTGCGTGTAGGCATCCGCGAGGACGCCGTAGCCCGTGGGACCGGACGGGTTCGTCGCGGTGGCCCGCTTCGCCCAGTACAGAGCCTGATCGAAATCGTGGCGGGCGGCGGCGAGAGCGCCCATGCCGGCCTCGGCCTGGTAGTTGTCCTCGGGCTGCAACTTCAGCGATTTCCGCAGCGCACTCTCCGCACGCGTATACGTGGCGGGGTCGGCGGTGGAACGCGCCTCCTGCACGTAGGCCATGCCCAGACCGGCCCAGCCGGACCAGTCTCCGGGCACTTGGCTCACGCGCTCTCTGAGGGCCGCGACCGACCCTCGGGCCGCTGCCGTACTGCCTCCGGCCGAAGTTGCCCGGCCGCCCCCGGAGGAGTCGTCGGGGGACAGGAGCACAGCCCCGGTGGCGAACAGGGCGACGCCCAGAGCAAGGGCGACAGCCGCGTTGCGCAGTCGTCTGCGGCCAGGTGGCACGGGTGCCGAATCGTCGGTCGGCCTGGGCACAGGGTCCCTTCCTGTCAGTACTCGATGTCAGTGCTCGGTATCAGTGCTCGATACGGAAAGTGAGAGCAACGGCGGTAGCCGGGAAGCCCTGTTGGGCGCGACCGTCAAGGCCGCGCCCAACAGGGCCGGAACGCGGAAGGACCGCGCTCTGGAGGATGCCTCGGGCAAGAGGTGTCAGGCTCCGGCCTTGCGGCGGCGCAGACGGTAGCCACCCGTGGTGAGCATGAGCGCCCCGAAACCCGCCATTGACGAGGCGTGCGCGTCCTTGAACGGCCAGCCGTCGTCCCCGCCGGGACCGTCGTCGCCACCGCGGTTGACGTTCTGCGTGTGCGGCTGCGCGAGGTAGGGGAAGCGGTCCTCGAAGGGCACCTCGTTGGTGTCCACTTGATCCCCGTCGGCCAGCGCCTCGACGAGCTCACCGGTCTGGGCAGCGCCTTCGACCGCCTGCAGCGAGATGTCCAGGACATCGTCGGCAAGGCGCCTGCCGTTCGGGAAGCCCGCCAGGTCACCGGCCAGTACACCCAGACGCTGCGGCTCGGCGGTGGGCGGCACCGCCATGTTCAGGCGCAGTTCCTCGGCAGGCACGATCTCGCCCACCGCCGCGTCCTTGTTCAGACGGTGGGAGTTCAGGTCGGCCTTGATCGGACCGCATGCCTTGCAGATACCCGTCAGATAGATCTCCACCAGGTCGTTGCGCGGAGGCTTCGGTGCCGGGATCCCGTACACCTTCTCGATCACCTTGGGCAGGATCGGGTCGAGGACCTTGTCCACCACCGGCTGCACCGTGCGGTCCTGGTCGGGCGAGATCGAGTTGAACGCGTCCTTGTACTTCAGCGGGACGACGACCTCGTTGACCAGCGGGTTGCCCAGCCTGGAGACCTGACGCCAGCCTGTGTTGTTCTTCTTCTTACGGCTGTCGGTGACCGTCGCACCCTGACGCTCGGTGGTCGACCACACCCCGACGACCGGGTTGCGCGTCGTGTCGCCCTTCAGCGCGAGAGCCTTCTTGGGGATCTGCAGGGCCACAGAGTTGACGTTGTAGCCGGCCAGGGTGTCCTGCCCGCGCTCGCTCAAGTCCCCGCCGTACAGCAGGTCGAAGACCCTGAGGTCGGCGAAGAACGGGTCCTCGGCCTGCCCAGCGAACGCCTTCCCGCCGTGCTTCAGCCCCCGCACGGCCTCGTCACGCAGCCTCGGGTAGTCGGGCATCGACGCATTACCCACACGCGAGGGAGCGGTCGGCGCTCCGCGCAGGAGCGTCTTGGTGCCGTGCGACGTGGTGACCGTCAGATCGTAGACCTGACGGAAATTCAGGTCCGGGTCGTTGAACGAGGTGACCGGACCCGTGTTGTAGAGGAACTGGTTCGCCGCGTCCCGGATCAGATTGCGAAAACGCCACGTGTACGTGATGTCCGCTTTGCCGTCGCCCGTGTTGTCGATCTTGATGTGGTACTTGGCGTCGTCGGCGAAGGCGTAGAAGTTCGGCCCGCCGTTGGGCTCCTCGAAAGGAATCCAGTTCGCGGCCAGGGTCACCGTGTCGTCGCGGTCGGGACTGGTGAACGCGTACACATCGGTGTTGTCGGCCCGCGGGTCACCCGCGATCAGGGGAGCTTCACGGTGACTGGAGGCCACACTGGTTCCCGGCGCCAGCGTCAGCACGACCAGGCCGGTGGTCAGCGCACCGGCGCCGAGGACGAGCAGCGACTGGTCGAGCAGACGCCGCCTGGGGGGTCTGGCAGAAGTGGACGTCAAGACTGATCCTTTCGGCTGGGACCCCGTCAAAGCCGCCCGGAGGGAAGGGCGACGGGCTGGGTCCACGTGGGGGGTGGGCGACCGGCCGACGGACGGGAGCGGAACGCGACCGGACAGCTTCGTCACGGGCGCGAACCGGCACAGGTCACACACATCGCCAGACAGCCGGGTACGCAAGGATCAGAAAAGCACGGGCAGAGCCATCGAATTCCTCATTCCGTGACCGTGTGGGAATAGGAAAGGGGATGTGATGACGAGAAATCGCAGGCAGCGGCGGGCGGTCGCCACTTGCCGCGACAGGCAAATTCATTGACGACACGTCGGATATCGTTAGCCCACTCGGGACTCGCCTCTTATTGCAATAAATGTGCAATAGGGATTGCTCGTGGGGTTGCCCGTACGTGCCCATGGAGGTGCGGGCTTATGGGTTGGGCCTTGTGCATGTGCCGCACGGCCATCGGCCGGAGATGCCCACAAGAGAGCGAGCGCCCCAGGGGCGCCGCCCCTCGCCGGAGACACCTCGATACAGTCCGGAACGCACCGCCGCCGGTGGCCCAATTGGCAGGCCCCCGGCGGCGGTCACGCTTTCTTGGGCGGTACGCGATGTCAGGCGAGCAGGCGCTTCCAGTCGGCGGGAGTCAGCACCCGTCCCCCGGCGGTGCGGCGGCCGCCCGAGTCGCGCAGTGCGGCGAGGGCGCGGCCGACTTCCTCGTGGGCGTTCTCGAAGACGCGCGGGGTGAGCAGCGGCCAGATGTCGGAGCCGAGATAGCCCGTCTCGTCGACCGTCCGGTGCCAGGTGGCCGAGCACACGTGCTGCTCGACACCGTGCACCGCGGCCAGCTTGACCACGGCCTCCTTGGTCGCCGGACCGAAGACCCCGTCCGCCCGCAGTGAGCCGAACCCCCTTGCGCGCAATAGGTGTTGGGCGGCGCGCACCCGGGCCCCGGTGCTGCCGGGCCGGAGCAGCGGCCAGACGAGCGGGGCCGTGACGCGGGGCAGGCCGAGGGTGCCGGAGACCGCGTCGCGCAGTTCCTGGAGGCGGCCGTAGAGCACATTGCCCGGGCACTCGGTGGAGTTGAAGTCGCGGTGGCCGAGGATGTTCTCCACCGGCCGGTTGTACTGGCCCGCGATCCACGCGACCAGGGCGACGAGGGAGTCCCACAGCGCGGGAGGTACGTCGACGTCCGTGTACAGGCCCTCGTTCTCGATCCCGATGACCTCGCTGTTGCGCCCGCCCACGTTCGCACCCTGGACGTGCTGGACACCGCCGCGGACCACCTCCAGACTCCGGTGACGGCCCTCCAGAAGGAAACCGCCACGGCTGTTGGTGAACTGCTGGCCCGTGTCGCCCCAGCCGCGTCCGTCGATGTGGAAGTTCTGGATGTCGCGGCAGATCTGCATGGCGTGTTCCAGCGAGTAGTCCTCGCTGTTGCCGGGCTCGGCGGTGTGGTGCACCGCGATGAACGTCGGCACGTGGTCCTCGACGACGATGTCGATCTCCGGCGGGCGCGCGGCCCACTCGGCGGTGGTGTAGATACGCGGCTCCACGGCGTTGACGCGCGTAGCACCGGGACGGACTCGGGCGGGTGATGCCGCGTGCGCGGCCGAGGCGGCGCTCCAGCCGGTCGCGCCGAGCGCGGCGGCGACCGCGGTCGTGCGCAGCAGCGCGCGGCGGGCGGGTGTGGGGGAACCTGGCTGTGCCGTCATCGCGGACTCCTCGTGGAGAGTGGGGGGAATGGGGCTGGACGGTCGTGACGGACGGTGGGGGCCGAACGCACCCGTACGGAAGGGGTGTTGGGGGCTGCCGGACGGAGCGAGGGTGCCGGGTTGATACCCAGCCAGCAAAGGGGAGTGAACGTGGACCTGACAACCCTGTGCGGTAGTTGGTCGGTGAACTTTCACCGCCGCCGCAAACGGAGCGGGTGTGTTTCTCCCACGAGCGGACAAACGCCGCCGGAGTTTCGCAGGTCCGACCTCTGAACGGGGCCGCCGCAGCCCCGCTGACGCTTCGTGAGAGTGTGAGGGCCGTTCACGTGAGGCTTGGAGAGAGGGCAGCAACGGGTGACAGCGGGGGACGGTCGGCCGACCGTGGAACTGACCAGAACACACCGGATTCTCATCGGCGTGGTGGTGGCCGGTGCGGTGGTGATCGCGGGGATCGGTTTCGCGGGTTCGTACGCGGCGGTGCGTGAACTCGCGGAGAAGAAGGGCTTCGGCGACTTCTCGCTGGTCTTCCCGATCGGTATCGACGCGGGTATCTGTGTGCTCCTCGCGCTGGATCTGCTGCTGACGTGGATCCGTATCCCGTTCCCGTTGTTGCGGCAGACGGCGTGGCTGCTGACGGCGGCGACGATCGCGTTCAACGGTGCCGCGGCCTGGCCCGATCCCCTCGGTGTGGGGATGCACGCGGTGATTCCGGTGCTGTTCGTGGTCGCGGTGGAGGCGGCCCGGCACGCGATCGGGCGGATCGCGGACATCACCGCCGACAAGCACATGGAGGGCGTACGGATCAGCCGCTGGCTGTTGTCCCCGGTGCCGACCTTCCTGTTGTGGCGGCGGATGAAGCTGTGGGAGCTGCGTTCCTACGAGCAGGTCATCAAGCTGGAGCAGGAACGGCTGGTGTATCAGGCGCGGTTGCGTTCGCGGTTCGGGCGGGGGTGGCGTCGTAAGGCGCCGGTCGAGTCGTTGATGCCGCTGCGGCTGGCGAAGTACGGAGTACCGCTCGCCGAGACCGCCCCCGACGGACTCGCCGCCGCGGGTCTGGATGCGAACGGCAAGCCGCTGGGCTTTGATTCCGACGGCCATGCCGAGACCCGGTGGGAGGTACGCGCCGCCACCACGGAAAGCACCCTCACGGGCCGAATTCCCGGCCCCCGCAAGGAACTCGACCCGGCGGCGGCGCGGGAGGCGGACCGTACGGCGGTCTCCGCGCGGGCCGCGGTGCCGGGTCCGCACACGGCCGAGCACCAGCCGCAGAGCGCCGTGCAGGAGTCCGGCGCGGCCGGGCCCGAGCACGCGGGGCAGGCCGGGCCTGCGGACGACGGCACGAGCGTCGAGCCGGAGGTGGAGGCCGCCGAGCAGAGTGCCGAGGAACCCTCCTGGGAGACCTGGGAGGAGTTCTACTTCGAGGCGTTCACGCAGTACGTGGCGGAGCAGAACATGCACCCCACCGCGTACCAGCTCTCCTGGTACCTCATGCAGCGCTACGGCGTGACCGACGCCTTCGGCAACCCGCTGAACGAGTCCGAACTCGCCGGGCACCTCCACGAGTTCCAGCGCCGCCTCCCGGTCGTGGCGGAGGAGCCCGCCGGGCACCCCGACCAGGGCGCGGTGCACGACGTGGACCTCGGAGCCGACGGCGTCCAGGGGCACCCGGCCGAGGAGGCGGAGGGACCGGCCCCCGACGCGGCGGAGCGTACGGACGACCCGTACGCCCAACTGACCGCCGCCGACCGCTACTGCCTCGCCTGGCTCCACCTGCGGGAGGGCGAGGGCCGGGAGCCGGGCGCCGAGGAACTCGCCGGCCACCTCGCGGCCCAGGGCGTGACCGGCCGCTCCGGCCGCCCGATCAGCCCCGCGACCCTGCGCCGGTACTACGTGGAGTTCCGGATCTACGGTGCCTGGTCCGCACTGCGGGCCGAGGGCGGCGCCCCCGATCCGCGGGTCCTGGTGGAGGTCCTGGCCCAGCACGGGATCACCGGCCAGCACAACTCGCTCATCGACGAACAGGACCTCGCGGCCTACCTGCCGGACTTCGAGCGGCGCTGGCAGGCGGTCGGGGCGCTGGTCGGCGACTGAACCGGAGCGGCCCTCGGCCGACCGGAAGAGTTCTGCCCCGGTGAACACGAACGGCCTTCGGGCCGGTGCGGAGTGCGCCGCACCGGCCCGAAGGCCGTGATGTCACCTGGCTCAGCTGTGCTGGTCCGCCTTGGGGGCGGACACCTGGCGCCGCGCCCTGACACGGTCGCGGAGCACGGCCAGACCGACCACCACGGCCGCGGCGAGCACCGACAGAACGACCTGCTCGCGGGTGTCGTCCTTGGTGAGCATGTAGACCAGGACGAAGGAGATCATGCCGATCGTCGCCCAGGTCAGATACGGGTACAGCCACATCCGTACGACGAGCCGTTCCGGGTGCTCGCGCAGGATGATCCGGCGCATCCGCAGCTGCGAGAAGCAGATCACCAGCCAGACGAACAGGGCCACCGCACCGGAGGAGTTCAGCAGGAACTCGAACACGGTGTCCGGCCACTGGTAGTTGAAGAACACCGCGAGGAAGCCGAAGGCCACCGAGGACAGGATCGCCGTCTGCGGGACGCCGCGCCGGGTGGTGCGGGCGAAGGACCGCGGGGCGTCGCCCCGGCCGCCGAGCGAGAAGGCCATCCGGGAGGCGGTGTACAGGCCGGAGTTGAGACAGGACAGGACGGCCGTCAGGACGATCACGTTCATGACCTGACCGGCGTGCGGGATGCCGATCTCGTCCATCGCGGCGACGTACGAGCCCTTCTCGGCGATCGCCGGGCTGTCCCACGGCAGCAGCGCGACCACGACGAAGATCGAGCCCAGGTAGAAGATGCCGATCCGCCAGATCACGCTGTTGGTCGCCTTGGTCACGGCACGGCGCGGATCCTCCGACTCGCCCGCGGCGAGCGTCACGATCTCACTGCCCATGAAGGAGAAGACGACCATCAGGACGCCGGTGAGAATGGCATCGGCCCCGTTGGGCAGGAAGCCGCCGTGTGAGGTGAGGTTCGAGAAGCCGTCGCCCCCGCCGTCCGAGCCCGGCAGGATGCCGAACACCGCGAGCCCGCCCACCACGATGAAGGCGGCGATGGCGAAGACCTTGATCCCGGCGAACCAGAACTCGAACTCGCCGAACGAGCCGACCGACACCAGGTTGGTCGCGGTCAGCACCACCATCACGATCAGCGCCCACGCCCACTGCGGTACCGAGGGCACCCAGCCTTCGAGGATCACCGCGCCCGCAGTCGCCTCGATCGCGAGGACCACGACCCAGAAGAACCAGTACAGCCAGCCGATGGAGAACCCGGCCCAGCGGCCGAGCGCGCGGTCCGCGTAGGCGGAGAAGGAGCCGGAGGTGGGGTCGGCCGCGGCCATCTCGCCCAGCATCCGCATGACGAGGACCACCATGGTCCCGACCAGTGCGTAGGACAGCAGGATGCCCGGGCCCGCGGCCGCGATGCCCGAGGCCGAGCCGACGAACAGGCCCGCGCCGATGACACCGCCGATCGCGATCATCGACAGGTGACGGTTCTTGAGTCCCGCCTTCAGGCCCGCGTCCGCGGCCCCGGTACTCGCGACACTCTGTGCGTCCTGCTCATCGCCGGAGGGCCCCTTCGTGAGGCGTGGGGAAGGTGTCGTCATATCGCTTCCAGAGGGGGGAGGGGAGCAACGGTCCGCCGTACGGGACGGAGGGGCGGCGACCGGTGCGCAGTCACGCTCGGCGCGCGCTGACCACCGATCGCAGGTGGCTGGACCTTCTCGCGCCGGTCATCTCCTGTCCACCCTGGGGGCTGTGAAAGTGAGGTGAATCTCTTTCGTGGCCTTTATATCGAGTGTGAACATGGCTCAATTTCGAGCGCTCGAAGGTTGTCACGAGTAACCCTGGGTAAAGCTACTGATGCGTGGTGCGCTGCCGGACGCTGCTTGTATCCCCGTATTTGCTGGGTCGATGCTCCCCGCGTGGTCTTGAATTAACTCGCTGTGTCCGCTCCAAATACTTAGCCTGCGCTCATGACCGAGACGCCGAACGCCCCACAGGACCAGCTGCCCCCGATGCCCGAGGACTGGCAGCGTGCCCTCGCGGTCGTGGCCCACCCGGACGACCTGGAGTACGGCTGCTCCGCCGCGATCGCCGCCTGGACCGACGCGGGCAAGGAGGTCGCCTATGTGCTTGCCACCCGGGGCGAGGCCGGTATCGACACGATCGACCCGGAGACCTGCGGCCCGCTGCGCGAGCGCGAGCAGCGGGCGAGCGCCGCGGTGGTGGGCGTCTCCCAGGTGGACTTCCTGGACCACCGTGACGGCGTCGTCGAGTACGGCATCGCGCTGCGCCGGGACATCGCCGCGGCGATCAGGAAGTACCGTCCCGAGCTGGTGATCACCCTCAACCACCGCGATACCTGGGGCGGCGTCGCCTGGAACACCCCCGACCACGTGGCGGTCGGCCGCGCGACACTCGACGCCGCGGGCGACGCCGGGAACCGCTGGATCTTCCCGGAGCTGGCCGAGGCGGGACTCGAACCCTGGAACGGTGTGCGCTGGGTCGCGGTGGCGGGCACCGTACGCCCGACGCACGCCGCCGACGTCACCGCCGGTCTCGACCGCGCCGTGCGCTCGCTGCTCGAACACCGTGCCTACATCGAGGTCCTGACCAAGGAGGACCCGGAGGCGTACTGCCGCTCCTTCCTCACCGCGAACGCCGAGGCGCTCGCTCCCCGGTTCGGCGGTCGGCCCGCGGTCGGCTTCGAACTCTTCGGTCGCTGAGTCGCTGAGTCGCTGTCCGTAGTGCGACCCCATCCGAGTGGGGTGCCGCATCGTCCAAGTGGGGTGCCGCGCAGGCGACTTGAGTGGCCAGGCCGCCCCGGCCCGTCGGCGTACGAAGCCGACGGGCCGGGGCGCGTTGACCGCTGCCGCCGTGCCCGGCCGGGTCAACTCGCCACTGCGACAGAGGTGTTCGAGCGCCCCCAACCGCCCCTCCCTCGGCGGCATCCGCCGGGTGAAGCCCGGGCCACCGGGACGCGCGCGGAGTGAACCCGTGGTGGCTATCGCGACAACTCCCCTTCCGGGGACTGCCTGTCGGGCACCCGTGAACCTCATACTCGCTGAGGTCCGTTCGGCTCAACCAGGGAGGCAGTCATGGCCCTCACCACTCGCCGCAGAGCCCTCACCGCCGTCGGCGGCGCCTCCGTCGCCGCCCTCGTCTCGCCCGCCCTGCTGTTCGGCGGCAACGGCACACCGGTCGCCCACGCCCAGACGCCGCGTCGGGAGCCGGGCCCGGAGCCCCACTTCCGCGCTCACGCCCACAACGACTACGAGCACACCCGTCCGCTGTTCGACGCGCTGGACCACCGCTTCGGCAGCGTCGAGGCCGACATCTTCCTCGTCGACGGCCAGTTGCTCGTCGCGCACGACCCGGTCGACCTGGATCCGGCCCGTACCCTCGAATCGCTCTACCTGAAGCCGCTGCGGCAGCGCGTACGGGCCAACTGGGGCTCGGTCTACCGTGGTTGGCGTGAGCCCTTCCAGCTTCTGATCGACATCAAGACCGAGGGCGCGGCCACCTACCGGGCGCTCGACGGCGTCCTGCGCCGTTATCCGGAGCTGTTCACCCGGTACCACGGCGGCCGGGTGCGCCCCGGCGCGGTCACCGCGGTGATCTCCGGCGACCGGGCGGCACGCCCCGTGATGGAGGCCCAGCGCGACCGCCTCGCCTTCTACGACGGACGGCTCACCGACCTCGACGGACCCGCCGACGCCCGCTTCATCCCCCTCATCAGCGACAACTGGACCAAGAACTTCACCTGGCTGGGCGTCGGCGCCTTCCCCGCCGCGGAGCGCGAAAAGCTGCGCGGCATCGTCTCGGCGGCACACGGGCGCGGCCAACAGGTCCGGATGTGGGCGACCCCCGACCTGCCGGGCGCGCCGCGTGAAGCCCTGTGGAGTGAACTTCTCGCCGAAGGCGTGGACTTCCTGAACACCGACGACCTCGCGGGCCTCGCCGCATTCCTGGAGGCCCGGGGCGCCTGAGGCCCACGCTGCGCAGCTCTGTCACCACCAGTCATACACGTTCGGGGGACATGCCACGCACTCGTGCTCAACCTCCGCTACGCGACACTTGCGCCCAAAAGCCGCGCGTGTCGACGTGGCGGAGGAGGGTGACGTGGCCATTTCCATCTCTGTGGTGCTGCTGCTGGCGATCCTTGCGGTGGTCTTCGTGCGCAACGGCGCGCTGAAGACCTCGCATGCGGTCGTCTGCGTCCTGCTCGGTTTCTGTCTGGCGAGCACGAGCATGGCCCCGACCATCAACGACGGACTCGCCGCGACCGCCGAGATCGTCGGCCGCCTCGATCCGTGACGGCGCCCGCGCGGCGGCTCACTCCCGTGTGAAGACCCCGATGCCGGTGGAGACCAGCCGCTCCACGCCGCCGTCGGCCGGGTGGTTGCGAACGGCGACGGAACCGGCGCCGTCCTTGCGGGCCACCAGCGTGCTGGAGCCGCCGCCGTCCAGGTTGATCGCCGCTTCGGCGCCCAACTTCCGCATCAGCGCGGCGAGTTCGGTGAGCGTCAGTCCGGTCCGGTACTGCGGCGACCCGTCGAGCGCGAGCAGGAACAGCCGTTTGCCGTCGGCGGAGAACCCGGCCGCCGCGCGCGGCGCCGAAGCGGTGCTGTTGAGACCGTCCAGCGGCTCTCCGTCGCGCAGTACGGGGAACCCGCCGATCGCGAAGCCGTAGGCGACGCGCGAGCGCGCGGCCACCAGCCGGTGCCGCTCGGACACCGGGTCGCCGACGGAGAGCTTGCGCAGTTCGGCCGCGCCCTTCTCCCGGCCCACGAGCACGAAACTGCCCTTGGGTACCTGGCCGCTGCCCGGCGTCTCACCGGTCGAGGCCACCCGGCCCGCCCGTACGGTCACTTCGTACACGTCAGGGGAGCAGGGCGCCCCGCGGTCGGTGTCGGTGCCGCAGGTGGGCCGCTTGCGGGAGACGCTGCCCCAGTCCGGGGTGTACGCGCCGATGGCGTTCTCGGGCAGCGCGTACTGGTTGAGCCCGCCCAGCGGCAGGGTGCGCCCGTCGGCGACGACCGACCCGTCGAGCGTCAGCTTGTCGAGGCGGGCCCGGTCGTCGGTGCCGACGCCGAGCACCTCCTTGGTGGTCACACCGGGCGGCATGGCGGGGCCGTGCCGCTGCCCGTCGGGCACCGCGCCCTTGAACGCACGCTGGTCGGCCACCGCGGGTCCCACCGAGGCCCAGGTCGGGTCGACGCCCGGGTGCTGGCTCTCGTTGTTGTTGAAGAAGTCCCCGTTGATGGCGGCCACCGCGCCCTGGGCATCGGCCAGATGGGAGACCGCGTCCCGGTCCGAGACCGTGCCGGGGTGCAGCAGGTCGACCTTCACATGCGGGTCGGTCAGGTCGACGGTGAGCACATGGGCGTGGGTGGTGCCCTTGGCCGCCTCGACGTCGAAGTGGTCGTAGCCCACTCCCCGGGCGATGTCCTCGACCGCTGTGTGCGCGGTCGCGGGCGCCGCTTCCCAGAGCACGGTCGCGGCCAGTGCGCTCCAGGCGGTGAGCGCGGTCAGCACGGTCCTGCCGTGTGCGATACGTCGAGTCACGGGTCCGGCTCCTCCTGGGTGAACGCCAACGGCCCTGTGCCATCGAGGAGTTCAGCACCGCCGGGCTCCCCGGCCGGTGGCGCCACACCGACCTGCGGGTGAAGGGCGGGGAAAAGTCACCCCGACCGGGGGAGGGGTGCTGGTCGGGCGGAGGGTGGCGCGGCTCCCTGCGTCAGGCGAAGTTGACGAGGCGTATGTAGCGGGACCAGTCCCAGTACGGGCCGGGGTCGGTGTGGTCGGCGCCGGGGACCTCGTGGTGGCCGATGATGTGCGCCCGGTCCTTGGGGATGCCGTACTTGTCGCAGATCGAGGCGGTCAGCTTCGCGGACTCCTCGTACAGGGCGTGGGTGAAGTACTGGGGCCGGTCCACCCAGCCCTCGTGTTCGATGCCGACGCTGCGCGTGTTGTAGTTCCAGTTGCCCGTGTGCCAGGCGATGTCCCTCTCCCGCACGCACTGCGCCACATGGCCGTCCTGCGAGCGGACCAGGTAGTGCGCGGAGACCTGCTTGGCGGGGTCCTGGAAGATCTTGACGGTGTCGGCGTAGGTCTCCTGGGTGACGTGGATGACGACGAAGTCGATCCGGTAGCTGCTCGGGCGGCTGGAGAGGGTGTAGTTGCGGGTGCTCGCGGGCATGTGCTCGGCCGGCGGGTAGTCGCCGGTGAGGGGGCCGACCGAGGCGTGGGCGCCCAGGGGGAGCAGGGTGGCGGGAACCGCGAGTGCGGCGCCCTGGAGGACACGGCGCCGAGTGAGGAAGCCGGGTGCACGATCCATGGCGGGTCTGCCTCTCGTGTCGTGCTCGACGGGGTGACGCCGAGCAGCGGGGAGCACCCGGGCAGGGCCGCGTCGGGACGGAGGCTCCCGGGGCAGGGGGACCGGCGTCGCGGCGGGTTCACGGCGGGCCGGTGCTCGCGCGCTCGGTGACCGGCAAGTCGGCGGTCGGCGGTCCCGGGCGTCAAGTACCGTACGGCGGCGGCCCGTTGAGGCGGAAGAGCTCGGTCGCGCCAATCGTGCGGCGGAACGCCGAAGCGGCGGCCCGCCGGGACGGACCGCCGCTTCAGTGACGCGAGTGACGCGAGAACCGGTGCCTGCGAGGCCCCTCGGGCGGGGCGCCGCGTCGCTGCCGCAGGCTCAGAGACCTTCGTCGAGCCGTACGTAGGTCACGGTCGTCTCGATGTCGCTGTCGACCAGACGGCCCTCGGAGTCGAAGGCTTCCTTGCCGTCCGTCATGCCGAAGTCGTTGTCGTTGATCAGGGCGAGGGTGTTCTTGCGGGCCAGCGCGACGCCCTCGATCTTTCCGGGCACGCCCTCGACCTTGTTGAGGTCGACCAGAAGTTCCTTGTCCAGTACGGGAACTCCGGACGCCGCCGGGTCCTCGAGCTCCTCCAGGGCGGGGGAGGTGTCGTCCGCGTCCCACTCGGAGCCGAGGATGCTGCGGGCGCCGCGGAGGTCGACCAGGTGCAGGCGCGAGGCCTTGTCGGTGCGCTCCTGGACGATCAGCCGGTGCTTGCCGACGGCGACCACGGAGGAGATCTTCAGCTCGGAGGTGTCGTCCTCGGAGGGGTCCACGACGTCCACCGGGTCGAAGCGGTAGGCGTACTCGGCGGTGACCTCGCCCTGCCCGGGCGAGAAGCGCAGCAGCCGCGCGGTACGCGACTTCTCGCCCCCGTCCTCGTCGGGCAGCGAGAGCGGGCTCTGCACGGCCAGGACCAGGTCGCCGCCGGGCAGTTGGGCCAGCCCCTCGAAGCCGCGGTTGATCTTGCGGTGCAGCAGCACGGAGGGCAGCGACTCGACCACGGGGTAGTCGGTGCCCTCCAGGTTCAGGCCCTCGGGCACGTGGCGGGCGAGGACCCGGCCCTTGGCGGAGACATGGACGAGCGAGGGACCGTACTCGTCCGCGAGCCAGAAGCTGCCGTCCTCGGCCCGGACGATGCCCTCGGTGTCGAGACCGTTGGGGTCGAAGGCGAGCGGGGTGCCCGCGTCGTAGGTGTACGGGGCCTCGTCGCGGCTCTTCTGGTTCGGCAGGCCGGTGACCGGCTTGCCCGAACGGGTGGTCAGCGGAATGGACTTGAGGACCCGGACACTCTCGCGCCCGACCCGGATCTTCACGATGGCCGGGTCGAAGCCGGGCACCGGGAAGGTGCGCCGCTTCTTGCCGTCGACCTTGATCTGGCCGTTCGGACCCCGGTCGGTGACCGTCCAGAACTCGTTCTTGTCGCCGGCCGGGAAGATGTCGGAGCCGAGGCCGCCGAGGTCGACGTCGCGGTCGTCGTCGACCGAGCCGGGGATCAGCTCGTTGCTGAAGGTGCCGAGCGCAATGTCCGGGAGCTGAGCGGTGCGGGTGACCTCGGCACCGCTGCCCTCGGCGGCCTCGTCCCCACCCTGCACGCCCACAGCGGTTCCGGCCACCGCGGCGGCGGTGAGCACGGCAAGCGGCACCCCGATGGTCAGTCGGCGACGGGTGCGGCGCGAACCGGCGGCGTGTGTGGACATTCGGGGCCTCCTGCGACGAGAGTGCGGTTTCGGCCACACACTCCGTGCACCGCCTCAACGTTCGGCCACCAGTACATGAACGACGGGGGAGCACGCAGCGGATCCTGCGCGGGGTGACAGGCCCCGTGCGGGACCTGTCACCCCGCGCGGACGGTGCGGCACGCCCCGCCTCCCGTCAGGCCTCGTCCCGCGCCTCCCACACGGCTTCCGAAAGCGCCGCCGCCGGGTCGCTGTCCGGTGCGCCCGCGGGCACCCACCGGCCCGCGTCCTCGGCGTAGGGCCACCATCGGCCGTCCTGCCCGAGTCGGAGCTGTCTGCCCCGGCCGGGCAGCGTCCACGCGTTGCCCTTCCGGACGAACCCGGGCCGGTCCTCGTCCGCCCACGCGGTGTCCAGCGCGGACAGGGCGCGGGCCAGGGCGGGACCGTCCGGCTCCCACGCGGAGTCGAGGACCCGCAAGGCCGGTGCGCCGCCGGTCCGCCAGGCACGTACGGCGGTGTCGGCGCCCCGCGCGTCGAGGGCGAGGGCCTCCCGCAGCCGGTCGGCCACCGGCTCGGGCGGACCGACGGCGAGTAGCCGTACGGCGTCGTCGTGCTCGCTCAACTCGCGGCTGGGCAAGGACTGTTCGTGCCCCTCTGCTGCTGAGCGCGCGAGCAGGGCCCGGGCCCGAGCGGCCGTCGCCGTCATCAGGAAGGACAGGGCCTCGGTGTCCGGAGCGGGCCCGGGTGCCGGCTTGGTGGCGAGGGAGGGCAGGGCGGGCGCCGGGGCCGGGAGCGGGGGAAGGGTGGGCAGTGGCGGCAGGATGTCCGCCGCGGCGAAGGCCTCGTACGCGTCGACTCCCTCCTCGGGTACGAGCCGCTCGGAACTCTCCGCACTCTCCGTGGTTCGCTGGCGCCTTGCCCGGTGCGCCTCCAGAGCTTCGAGCAAGGGGCCCTCGCCCAGGCCGCGCAGCAACAGCAGGACGAACGGGTCCTCGTCGAGCAGTCGTGCGGCCTGGTAGCAGAGCGCGGAGCTGTGCGCGCAGTGGTCCCAGGCGCCGCAGTCGCATTCGGCCTCCAAGTCGCCGATGCCCGGGAGGAGTTCGATGCCCGCGGCGGCGGCGTCCTCGGCCAGGTGGTGCGGCATGTCATGGGCGAGGAGCGCCGCCAGATGCCCGGCGCGTTCGCCGACCACCTCGAAGAAGCGGTCCCACTCGTCCGTGGTGAAGCGGTGCAGGAGCACATCCGCCCGGATTCCGGTGCCGTCCTTGTCACGGACGACCGAGGTCAGGCGGCCGGGGCGGACGGAGACGGCGCCCACCGATCCGGAGCGGGCCAGCCGCCGCCCGGCGGCGAGCTGGTGCGACTCCAGCGCGGTGTCCTCCAGCGCCTTCAGCCAGGCACGGCCCCACCAGGTGGCGGCGAAGGAGCGCCCGTGGACGACCGGTGCGAGTGCGAACACCCGTTCCTGCTCGGTGAGTTCGTCCGCGGTGTGCTCGGGGAACTCGTCGGGGGCGTCGGCCATGTCAGGCACTCCTTTCGCTCTGGAGACGTACCAGCGCGGCCAGTTCACCGTCGGACAGCTCGGTGAGCGCCGCCTCGCCGCCGCCGAGTACCGCATCGGCCAGGGCCTGTTTCGTCCGGAGCATCGCGTCGATACGGTCCTCGACCGTGCCCTCAGCGATCAGCCGGTGGACCTGCACCGAACGGGTCTGGCCGATCCGGTGCGCACGGTCGGTCGCCTGCGCCTCGACGGCCGGATTCCACCAGCGGTCGTAGTGCACGACATGTTCCGCGCGGGTCAGGTTCAGACCGGTCCCCGCGGCCTTGAGCGACAGCAGGAAGACCGGCACCGTACCGGCCTGGAAACGCGCGACCATGGCCTCGCGCTCCGCGACGGGCGTGCCGCCGTGCAGGAACTGCGCACCGATCCCGCGTTCGGCCAGCCGCGCCTCGATCAGCCGTGCCATGCGTACGTACTGCGTGAACACCAGCACGCCCGCACCCTCGGCCGTCATGGTGTCGAGCAACTCGTCGAGCAGTTCCAACTTGCCGGAGCGGCCGGACAGTTGGGGATCGGACTCGTCCAGGTACTGGGCAGGGTGGTTGCAGATCTGCTTGAGCGAGGTGAACAGCTTCACGATCAGACCGCGGCGGCCGATGCCGTCCGCGGCGGAGATCCGCTCCAGCATCTCGCGCACCACTGCCTCGTACAGCGCCGCCTGTTCGGCCGTGAGGGCCACGGCCCGGTCGGTCTCGGTCTTGGGCGGCAGCTCCGGTGCGATGCCCGGATCGCTCTTGCGGCGGCGCAGCAGGAAGGGCCGTACGAGACGGCCGAGCCGCTCGGCCGCCACCGGGTCGGCGCCGCCCTCCACCGGCACCGCGTACTGCCTGCGGAAGGCGCCGAGACTGCCGAGCAGGCCCGGCGTCGTCCAGTCGAGGATCGCCCACAGCTCGGAGAGGTTGTTCTCCACCGGCGTACCGGTGAGCGCCACCCGGGCGGCCGCCGGAATACCGCGCAGCGCCCTGGCCGTCGCCGAGTACGGGTTCTTGACGTGCTGGGCTTCGTCGGCGACCACCAGACCCCAGGGCGTGGCGCCGAGCCGCTCGGCGTCCAGGCGCATCGTGCCGTACGTCGTCAGGACGACTTCTCCGGCGGCCGGGGCGGACAGCTCCCTGCGGGCGCCGTGATGGCGGCGCACCGGGGTGCCCGGGGCGAACCTGCCGATCTCGCGCTCCCAGTTGCCCATGAGTGAGGTGGGGCAGACCACCAGCGTGGGACCGGCTGTGGCCGGGTCCTGTTGGCGGTGCAGATGCAGCGAGATGAGGGTGATCGTCTTGCCCAGACCCATGTCGTCGGCCAGGCAGCAGCCGAGCCCGGTTCCGGTCATCCGGGCGAGCCAGCCCAGGCCGCGCAGCTGGTAGTCACGCAACTGCGCGGCGAGCGCGGCGGGTTGGGGCACGCCTTCGGCGCCCTCGTCCGCCGTGAGCAACTCCCTGAGCCGGTTGAGCCTGCCCGCCGCCTCCACCGGTACGCGCTGCCCGTCGATCTCGGCCGACCCCGTCAGCGCCGCGCCGAGGGCCTGTACGGCGCTCATCGCACCGGTCCGCCGCTCGCGCAACCGCGCGACCTGCGCCGGGTCGACGAGCACCCACCGGTCGCCGAGGCGCACGAGTGGCCGTTTGGCCTCGGCCAGGCGGTCGAATTCCGCGGCAGTGAGGTCCTGGTCGTCGAGCGCGAACTGCCAGCGGAACGAGAGCAGTTGGTCGGCACCGACGAGCCCCTTGAAAGCGGCCGGGCCCGTCGAGGCCCCCGACTCACCTTGTACGTCGGTGTGTTCACCGGGGAGTACGGCGCGCGCGGACAGTCCGCGGGCGAGCAGTCGGGGCCAGTGGACCCGGACATCGGCGTCGGCCAGCGCCTGTGCACCGCGGCCGAGCAGGTCCGCCACATCGTCGTCGGCCAGCTCCACCGAGTCCGGTACCGGGGCCGAGAGCAGCGTCCCGAGGGGTGGCCAGTGGTGTGCCGCCCGGCGCAGGGCGATCAGTACGTCACGGCGCACCTGCGGCCCGAATCCCGCCGGGGTACCGGACTGCGCGGCCCACAGCCGTTCCGCGTCCACGACGAGTGCCGGATCGTCGGCACTGTGGACCTGAAGCACCACCCGGAACCGCGGCTCGGCGCCGGTCCCCGCCGCCTCGCCGGTCCCCTCCGCTTTGGTCGCCCGCGCCGTCAACTCCTCGCCCAGACCGGAGACTTCGACCCGCAGCGACAGTCGGACGCCGACGTCGTGCAGCGCGCGCAACGCGGCCGCCCACGGCGTGTACTCCGGACGGCGAAGCACCTCCGCCCCCGCGAAGGCGCCGCCGCCGAGGGCATGCACCGCGGCCGGAGTCCTGGGCAGCGTGTCGGCCACCGCGTCGAGGAAGTCCCGCAGCAGCACGGAGGGGTCCGGCAGTCGCAGGTCCTCCGCCGTCTTGTCCAGGGGTACGCAGTGCGCCAACGGCGGTGCGCACGCGGCGAGTTCGAGAACGCGGGCGTGGTCCTCACCGGTCAGCGGCGCACACCGCCACTGGTCGAAACCGTCCTCGCTCACCCCGGGCAGCAGCCGCCCCCGGGCGACGAGGTCCAGTGCCAGCAGAGCGGCCGCCCCCCAGAACCGCGCGGCCGGGTGCGCCGAAGGGTTCGCGTACGCACGGGTGAGCACCCCGAGCGCCGCCCCGATCGACAGCGCTCTGGTCGCCACGCGCCGCACCTCAAGACCGCCCGCCGGTGCCGGGAGTACGAGGTCGAGTGAGCTGGCGGTGCCGTACCACCGGTCCTTTTCGCACTGCGAGATGCCCTCCGGAAAGTCGCCCGGAAGTCCGTCCGCCGTGGACGGCCAGAAGTGCACCAGAGCGGCGCGGGCGGGCTCGGCCGGAGTGAAGACGGCGCTCCAGCCGGCGAGGTCGGGAGAGTCGCCGGAGTCGGCAGAAAGGTCTGCGGAAAGGATGGGTGAGGAGGGGGCCAGGGAAGGTGAGGGCGATGAGGAGGAGGGAGTGGGGAAGGGAGCAGAGGCGGTAATGGGGGGTACTCCTCAAGTTTGACTAATGCGCGAGCGGTCGATAATACACGGCGCGCGCGATCCGTCAAGGGGTGTGCTGCCACTTTTCCTCTGGGGAGGTCGCAAGCAGGGGAAGGGCGAGCCAATGCTCCTACCCCAACCAGGAGTTGAAGGCCGGACCCACTCCGCTCAGGCGGCGCGTGCGAGGTGGGTGTCCAGCGCCTCCAGGAGCCAGTCGTGGGTGGCGCCCGGTGTCGGGCGGTCGGGGCCGGAGACCTTGGCGACGAGGTTCCAGTAGTGGTCGATCCGCGGGTCCGCGGCCAGCAACTGTCGCAGCTGCCTGCGGAAGTCGGCGGTGTCGCGCTGACCGCTGGCGGCGGCGTAGGCGCCAACGAAGCAGTCCAGCGCCTCGCCCTCGAACGGCGTTCGCCGCGCCCGGAGTTCGGGGGCGGCCAGCAGGTGGGCCTCGCCCAGGCCGTCATAGAGAACGGCCGGGCGCCAGCCCTCGTCGGCCCGGTGTGCGGCGGGCTGGGGCGCGGTGCCGGGGCACGGGCGACTGACGAAGGCGTGCAGCTCGGCGAAGGCGAGTACCTGGCCGGGCGCCGGATCGTCCGGTGGCTGGGGCACCGCGTGTTCGATGAGGGTGGCCGCGACCCGGGCGGGGAGCCGTGCCGGAAGCCAGCGCCGCCAGAAGCGCGCCAGGACGGTGGTGTTGGGCGGTGTGGACAGGGCGCCGACCAGGCGCAGACGCCGGGCGCGTTCGTCCGGAGGGCAGTCCTGCAGGAGCCGCAGTGCCGCCTCCTGCCAGCGCAGCTCGGCCAGCCGGGAGCCGATCTCGCCGAGCTGTCCCGCGATGACGTCCTCCAGGGCGTCCTCCCGGTCCAGGACTCGGGTCACCTCGGGCACCGGCAGATCGAGTCGGCGCAACGACCGGATCAGGGCGAGCCGTTCCACGGCCTCGGGGCCGTAGCGGCGATGGCCGCCCGAGCTGCGGGTGGCCTCGGGCAGCAGACCGCGGTCCGAATAGAAGCGGACGGTCTTGACGGTGACCCCGGCCTGCTCGGCCAGCTCGCCGATGCTCCACATTCCGTCGGGTGACACGGTTTGAACCTCCCTCAGGGGGAGGTCCTAGCGTACCCGCGAACGCGGACGGCCCTTTTAGGGCCTGTCCCGTGGAGTAACGGCGTACAAGGAGGGTTCATGACGGCATTCGTGCTGGTGTCGGAGATCCACACCGGAGCGTGGGTGTGGCGGGAGACCACCGCCCTGTTGCGGGAGGCGGGTGCCGAGGTGCATCCCGTGACGCTTACCGGCATGGGCGACATCAAGCGTCCGGCGCCCGCGGAACCCGGCACCGACCTGGAGACGCACATCGAGGACCTGGTCCGCCTCCTCGACGTCCTGGAAGCACCCGACGTGGTGCTCGTCGGCCACGGCTACGGCATCCACCCCGTGCTCGCCGCCGCCGACCGGCGCCCGGACCGGGTCTCACGCGTCGTCCACGTGGACGCGGGCATGCCCCAGGACGGCGACATCCCGGCCGCCCTCGTTCCCGACCAGGCGATCCGGGAGTACGTGTGGTCCGCGAACGCCACGACGCGGCACAGCGGGACCATCGCCCCACCGCCGCCGGACGGTTGGCAGCGTTACGGCAGCCTGGACGGGGTCTCCGTGGAGGACCTGGCGCTGCTCGACCGACTCGCCGTACCGCAGCCCGTCGGGACGCTCGCCCAGCCGCTGCGCCTGACCGGAGCGGGCGCAAAACTGCCGACCACCGGCATTCTCTGCACCTCCAACGGCGCCGGGATCGCCATGATCGAGGCCTTGGTCGCGATAGGAGACCCGAAGCTCGCGGTGCTCACCGAACCGCGGGTGACCTTCTTCGAACTGCCCACCGGGCACTGGCCGATGCTGTCCGTCCCCGGCGAACTCGCCGAGGCCCTACTCTGTGCCGCCGCGGGCGAAGGACACCGCATCATGCCGAAGCAGGACGAACTCCCGGGCCACCTGCGCCCGTTCCTGCTCAACGTGCCCGAACAGCGCCGCGAACGGATCGGGAACGTCGACCTGTACTTCCCGGACCACGTGCACGCCCTTCCGGCCGGAGGTTCGGCGGAGGACGCGGCCGAGGACCGGTGCGAGCACTCGGCCCCGGGCACATCCAACGGTGAACAGCGGTGCCCCGCAGTGGTGTTCGTGCACGGTGGCCCGCTGCCCGAGGGAATCGAGCCGAGGCCGCGCGACTGGCCCGGCTTCTCCGGTCACGCCCACTACGTCGCCGGCCTCGGGGTGATCGGGGTGACCCTGGAGCACCGGCTGCACGACCTCACCGACTACGGCCGCGCCGCCGAGGACGTCGCCGCGGCCGTCGACCTGGTACGAGCCGACCCGCGCGTGGACCCGGACCGTATCGCCCTGTGGTTCTTCTCCGCCGGGGGCCTGCTGTCGGCGCCGTGGCTGGCGGAGCCGCCGTCCTGGCTGCGCGGTGTGGCGGCGTCGTATCCCATCCTCGTACCGCTGCCGAACTGGGGGATCGACGAGTCCCGGTTCCGTCCGGCGGCGGCCGTGAGCGGGGCGGGAGACCTGCCCATCGTGCTGATCCGGGTCGGACGGGAGATGCCGGAGATCGCCACGACGGTCGCGGAGTTCCTCGCCGCGGCGGGGGAGTGCGGGGCCCGGGTGGAGGTGATCGACGTGCCCGAGGGCCACCACGGCTTCGAGACCCTCGACCACACGGACGAGGCACGTACGGCGCTCGCGGCGGCGATGCGGTCCGTGATCGGACATCTGCGGAGCTGACCCCGCGGCCGGGAGGACTCGGCCGAGGCCGTGCGGCGGGCGCCCCGCAGGGGAGGGCGCCCGCCGCACGGTCGGGGTGGCACAGGGCGACGCTGGAGGGTTTCGCGGGCAGGCGACGCAGCGCGACGCGGTCCGGGCGACGGCGGGAGGCCGAGCGACGACAATGGACTGAAGCGACGACAATGGACTGAGCGGGGTGCGCTTCGCCGACCTCAGGGTTGTCTCAGGGGCGCACACCGGAACCGCGGCCGCGTGCGGCGCGTTCTCCCAGGCAGAGGGCGGCGCGAGCCGCGGAGGAGGCGTGCGAGATGTCGAACAGAGCGAAGGTCGCGGCCGGCGGTGCGCTGGTCGGACTGATCCTGCTGATCTGGCTGCCCTGGTGGGCGGCGCTGTTGATCATCATCGGTGTCCCTGCGGCGGCCTACCTGATGCTCGACCCCGGGCAGCGCCGCAGGCTGCGCCGGGTCGGCCACAAGGAGATCAGGCGCTGAGCCCCACCGCTCAGGAAGGCCGGACGGCCAGCTTGTCCAGGGCGTCGAGGAGCGCGGGCAGTTCGGGGCCGCGTCCCACCGGCAGCACTTCGCCGGGCTCCTCGTCGAGGAGGACGAAGGCGATGTCGTCGGTGCGCGCGACCATGGACCAGCCGGGCCCGTCGACGCGCAGGGTACGGGCGTCCTCGTGCGCGAACGCCGACCTGACCCGGCCCACGGGCGGTGCGGTGTCGACGTAGGCGCGTGCCTCGTCGAGGACTCGCCGGACACCGGGGTGCGGACGCGTGGGCTCCTCGTCCGCCCGGTCCGCGCCGCCGTCCGCCGCGGGCTCGACCTCTTCGGACCCGCGTGCCGCGCTCTCCTCGTGCGTTCCCGCTTCCGCCGCCTTCGCGAAGGTGTCATCGCCGGGCGCATCGCCCCCCTCCGGCGTCACGGCGAAGTCGGCGTCGTCGATCTGCGCCCGCCAGTTCGCCCACTGCAGGGCGATCTCGTCCGCGCCCAGGCGGCGTTGGGCCGGGCCCCAGGAGTCGGTGGCGGGCGGGCTGAGCGGGGGCAGGTCGCCGTCCGCGGGGTCCGGTTCCGGGTCGTGCGGGGCGGGGACGCCGGGGGCCGACACGGCCAGGGTCAGCGGCCAGCCCGGGAGCGCGGCCACCATGGAGCGCTCGTCGGGGGAGAGGTCGTACTCCATGCCGCAGTCCCAGGAGGCGATCGCCACGGCCACCAGGGACACGTCGTCGATGACGACGGTCCAGCGGGCGCCCGCGCCGTCCTGGCCGAGCACCAGGCCGTAGCCCTCGGCGGCGGCTTCGAGCCCCAGCGCCGCACAGGCCTCCGGGTAGTCGTCGCCGAGCACACTGGGGAACTGGGCCGGTGTCAGCAGCAACGCCGTCAGTACGTACAGCGCGTCGTCCCCGGCGTCGACCGCCTCGTCGGTCCCGGCCATCCCGCCCTCCCCTTGTGTCGTCCGTCGGCGCACCCTAACCAGTGCCTCGGGAGCACGTCGAGGCGGGGTGAGCAGGAATTTTGCCCGGAGCGTTCATCGGTGACGTCCGGCCGACGCCACGACGACCGTCCGGATCAAGCCGTGTCGTCCCGGATCCTCTCGGCCAGGACGAGATACCGGGCGTCCTCGTCCACGTACGAAGTCAGTCGCCAACCGGAGTGTGAGAGAAGGGAGTTGAGACGTGGCTCGGCGCGCAGGTCGTCGTCGGTGAGCGGTCTGCCGTGCCGGGCGGCCAGTGCCCTGCGCCCCAGCGGGTGGAACAGCGCGAGCCGTCCTCGCGGGCGCACCACACGCGCCAACTCCCGCAGCCCCGCCTCGGGGTGGGTGAGATGGCTGAGCAGACCGGCCGCGAAGACGACGTCCAGGGCGCCGGTTCGCAGGGGCAACCGTTCCGCGTCGGCGAGCAGCAGCTGCCCGTACGCCGTACGTCCCGTCTCGCGTGCGGTGTCCAGCATCGCGGGCGTCAGATCGGCGGCGAGCACCACGCCCGCCGGACCCACGGCCTCCCGCAGGGCGGGCAGTGCCCGGGCGGTGCCGCAACCCGCGTCGAGCACCCGCTGCCCAGGCCGGAGGCCGAGTGCGCGGACGGCGGCGCGATAGGCGGGGCCGTCGTCCGGGAACCGCCGCTCCCAGTCGGCGGCGCGCACCGTGAAGAACTCCTGGATCTCCGCGCGCCCTGCGCGCCCGCCCCGCGGATCACTGCTGCTCACCATGCCCGCCATCCTCGCAGGCGGCCGACGCGTCGCTCCGGTGGAGCACGGGAGGCCGCACCTCACCCGCACTCACAGGCCCGCCGGCAGCTCAATTCAACGGCAGACGCGGCAACTTGCGCCCCTGCTTCTTCTTGGCGGCGGCCTCCTCGGCCTTCACGACGGCGGCGTACTCGTCCACGTACTCCTGGTCGGAGAGCCGCAGGATCGCGTACATGATCTCGTCCGTCGCCGCGCGCAGGATCGCCCGCTCGTCCTCCATGCCCTCGTAGCGCGAGAAGTCCAGCGGTTCGCCGAAGCGGATGGTGATCCGGCGCGGGCTCGGCAGGCGCTTGCCGGGCGGCTGCGCCTCGAAGGTGCCGATCATCGCGCAGGGGATCACCGGGACACGGCCCTTGAGCGCCATCGCGGCCACCCCGACCTTGCCCTTGTAGAGGCGGCCGTCGTGGGAACGGGTGCCCTCGGGGTAGATGCCGAGCAGTTCGCCCTTGCTCAGGACGCCGAGACCCTCGTGCAGCGCGGCCTGCCCCGCCTGCTTGCCGGAGCGGTCGACCGGGATCTGTCCGACGCTGTGGAAGAAGGCCGCCGTGAGCCGTCCCTTGAGGCCGGGCCCGGTGAAGTACTCGGCCTTGGCCAGGAAGGTGATGCGGCGCTTGAGGATCGCGGGCATCAGGAAGTGGTCCGAGAAGGACAGGTGATTCCCGGCGACGATCGCCGCGCCGTCTTCCGGTACGTGCTCCAGACCTTCGATACGGGGCCGGAACGCCATCCGCAAAAACGGCCCCAGAAGGACGTACTTGAGCACGTAGTAGAACATGTGGGGGGTCCTCCGGGGTCGCGGCTGTCCTTGCAGCGTCACCCCAGCTCAGGGGCTTGGCAGAGACGGACAGTTTAGGTGCAGGCACCTGCGGACGGAACGTTCGGACGGCAAGGAGTTACCTCGGGTACGCCACATCTTTCCGTGCGGGCCATTGTCCGGACGGGCGGACGCGGTCCGCCGCAGCCCCGACAGGACCCCTCCGGGGCCGCGCAGCGGGGCGGCCGGGGGCAGTTCACGCGGCAGAACCTTGGGAGTTCAGGTGCCCTGGGAGGCGACCATCCCGACGGTGATCAACCCGAGCACGACCCAGCCGAACCACAGCCAGCCGTTACTGCCCAGGACCACCGTGTACGCCGTCGTCAGGACCAGGGCCCCGAGCGTGACGACCCCCATGGCCTTCGTAGAACCGGGCATCGCGACACCCTTCTCACGGTGACCGCGCTCCCGCGCGGCCACGGCCTGCCTCCATCCTCCCCGCCGGGCGCCCGGTTGGCCATAGTCCGTGCTGTTCCGCCCACGGGCGGTACGGGGGCGCGATGCGGGTGCGGAGGGGGCTCAGCCCTTGCGGGCGTGGAGGGAGGCCAGGTACGCGTTGTACGCCTCCAGCTCCTTGTCGCCGTCCCGGTCGGCCGCGCGGTCGGTGCGGCGGGCCTGCCGTTCCTCGGAGCGGTACCACTGGTACAGCAGCGCGAGCAGGACGACGACCGAGGGAATCTCACTGAACGCCCAGGCGATACCGCCCGCCGCCGTCTGGTCGGCCAGGGCGTCGATGTCCAGGGAGGCCGGCGGGTTCTCGTAGGTCCCGATCATCGGGGAACTCGCCATCATCAGCGCGATACCGAAGAAGGCGTGGAAGGGCATGCCCGCGAAGAGTTCGAGCATCCGCATCAGATAGCCGGGGCGCCGCGGGCCGGGGTCGACGCCCATGATCGGCCAGAAGAACACCAGTCCCACGGCCAGGAAGTGCAGCATCATCGTGATGTGCCCGGCACGCGACTCCATCAGGAAGTCGAAGATCGGCGTGAAGTACAGCCCGTACAGGCTCGCGATGAACATCGGGATCGTGAAGGCGGGATGCGTGACCACCTTCAGATAGCGGCTGTGCAGGAACATCAGCAGCACTTCGCGCGGGCCTTTGCGGCCGCGACCGGCCACCGGCAGAGCACGGAGCATCAGCGTGACCGGTGCGCCGAGCAGCAGCAGGATCGGCGAGAGCATGCTGATCACCATGTGCTGCACCATGTGCACGCTGAACATGACCATGCCGTAGTCGTTCAGCCTGGTGCACATCATCAGGACGATGCTCAGCACGCCGAGCGTGAAGGCGACGACGCGGCCGACCGGCCAGCGGTCACCGCGCCTGGCCAGGCGGACGACCCCCCAGCCGTAGAGCAGCAGCGCCAGCACACAGCCGACGAGAAAGAAGGGGTCCGTCGACCAGACGAGGCCCCGGCCCAGCGTGAACGGCGGCAGATCGGTCATCGTGCCGTGCCCGCTGTGATCCATCCGCCGGCTCCTGATTCGTGCTGATTGCGCGCGCCGCGTTCGTACGGGTTGCGCGCGCTCTGTCCCGCACCAGAGTAGAACCGGCGCGGAGCGCCGCTGCGCGCGGGGCCCACCGCGGGCCCAGCCGCCCGGCGCGGGGGCGGACCGCGCCGGGGCACAGGTTCAGGGACGCGCCGTCACGTGCTCCGACGCGCCCCTTCGTCCATCAACTCCCGGCGTACGCCTTCGCTCAGGCGGGCTGCTGCTGTGCCGCGGCGATCCGTTCGGCGCGCAGCGCCTCGTACCAGCGGTCGTCGGTCGGCGGCAGCGCGTTCACGTCCAGCGCGAGGCGCAGCAGCAGGTCCGCGATCTGCGGGTTACGGGCAAGCACCGGGCCGTGCATGTACGTGCCGAACACGGTCTCGTTGTACGCGCCCTCGGTGCCGTCGCCCGTGCCGTTGCCCTTGCCGAGCCGTACCCGTGCGAACGGGCGGGCGGTGGGGCCGAGATGGGTGACGCCCTGGTGGTTCTCGAAGCCGGTGAGCGGGGGCAGCCCGAGCGGCGGGTCGATGTCGCCGAACACGTCGCCGACGCAGCGCTCGCCCTCGCCCCGGGTGGAGACCACGTCGAGCAGACCGAGGCCGGGCTCGCGCTGGCCGAGGTCGTTGATGAACTCGTGGCCCAGGATCTGGTACCCGGCGCAGACGGAGAAGATGATCGCGCCGTTGCCCGCGGCGCGCGACAGGCCACCGTCCCTGCGCAGCCGCTCGGCCGCCAGCCGCTGCGGCCGGTCCTCGCCGCCGCCGATCAGATAGATGTCACCGGAGGTGGGCACCGGCTGGTCACTGCGTACGTCGACACGGGTCACGTTCAGGCCGCGCTGCTGGGCCCGGCGCTCCACCACGAGGGCGTTGCCCTGGTCGCCGTAGGTGCTCAGCAGGTCCGGGTAGACCCACACCAGACGCAGGCTGTTGTCGCTCATGCTCGTCAATCCTCGCTGGTCAGTTGCCGACGCGGCGGCGCAGGTCCTGGAAGGCGGTGTAGTTCGCGATCACTTCGATACGCCCCGGCGGCGCCATCTGGACCGCCTCGTCGAGGCTCTGGCACACGTGGAAGCTCTGGTTGGCCACCTCGAGACGCACCGCGAGGTCCAGCTTGCGGTCACCGATGACGAAGATCGGGTGGCCGGTCAGCCGGGTGTAGTCGACGTCCCACAGCCAGGAGGTGTCGGTGCCGTCCGCGCCGCGGGCGTTGACCGAGAGGACCACCGGTGCCGGCGGCTGGTCGATCAGCGAGAAGGTCTCCAGCCAGCCCGCGGGGTTCTTGGCGAGCAGCAGCCGCAGGTCGCGGCCCATGAACTGGACCACGTCGTACCGGCCTGCCACGGCCTGCACCTGGTACATGCGTTCCAGGGCCACCTGCGGCGGCACACCGAAGACGGCGGCCACGGCCGCCGAGCTGGCGGCGTTGGCGCGGTTGGCGCGGCCCGGCAGCTGGAGGTGGATCGGCCAGGCCGAGCCGTGCGGGTCCATGACGTACTCGCCGTTGAGCGCCCAGCTCGGGGCGGGACGGCGGAATCCGCACTGGGCGCAGAACCAGTCGTCGCCGGGGCGCTGCATCACACCGCCGCAGGACGGGCAGGACCAGGCGTCGTCCTTCCACATCTGGCCCGCGGCCACCCACACGACGTTCGGGGAGGAGGACGCGGCCCACACCACGAGCGGGTCGTCGGCGTTGGCGATCACCACCGCCTTGCTGCCCGAAAGCCCCTCGCGCCAGTGTTCGGCGAGCATCCGGGTCTCGGCTGCGCGGTCGAGCTGGTCCCGGGAGAGGTTCAGCAGGGCGATCGCCTTCGGGGCGGTGTCCCGGGCGACCCCGGACAGGTACTTCTCGTCGACCTCGATCACCGCGTAGCGGGCGTCGGAGCCGCCCGCGAGTGCCGAGGTGATGCCCGCGGGCATGTTCGCGCCGAGCGCGTTGGACACCACCGGGCCCGCGGCCCGCAGCGCCTCGGCGATCAGCCGGGTGGTGGTGGTCTTGCCGTTGGTCGCCGAGACCAGGATCACGTCCAGGTGCTGGGCGAGCCGCCCCAGCAGGTCGGGGCTGAGCTTGAGGGCGACCTTGCCGCCGATCACCGATCCGCTGCCGCGACCGGCCGCCCGCGACACCGCGGCGGCGGCCTTGCCTGCCGTCACGGCCAGCCTGGCCCGCGGCGGCAGCGGCTCCGTGTTGCCTGCCATCGTTCTGGATCCTCCTCGCGTACGGCGCCGCGCCTGCCCTCGGCATCGTGTGCGCTCAGCCTATCGAGATCTCGTCACCGGCCTGAACTGCGGCACAACTCGGGCCGCCCGCACCGGACATCGGACCGTACCCTTGCCGCCATGCGACACCGCTCGATTCCGGGCGCCTCGGGGCGCCCACGTGACCTGACCCTGCTCGGCGACGAGCTGCTGCACCGGCACTGCGCCGAGGTCACGGACTTCGGGCCGGATCTGGCCCGCCTGGTGGAGGACCTGTTCGCGACCATGTACGCGGCCCAGGGCGTGGGCCTCGCCGCGAACCAGGTCGGTGTGGGCCTGCGAGTGTTCGTGTACGACTGCCCGGACGACGAGGACCGACGCCACCTCGGACACCTGGTCAACCCGCGCCTGGTGGCCGCGGACGGCCTCCTGATGCGCGGCCCCGAGGGCTGCCTCTCGCTGCCGGGGCTCGAAGCGGGCACGCCACGATACGACCGTGCCGTGGTCGAGGGCTTCACCAGCGGGGGAGAGCCGGTACGGGTGGAGGGCACCGGCTTCTTCGCCCGCTGCCTCCAGCACGAGTGCGACCACCTGGACGGAACCGTGTACGTGGACCGCCTCACGGGCCTTCGCAAGCGCCGGGTGCTGCGGGCCGCGGCCAAGGCGCCCTGGGCGAAGATCGAGACCCGGCGGCTGGCGACCGACGGCACCGGCGGCGAGGGAGCCGGGGTCTTCTAGGGTCCGGCGCTGGCCCAGCGCTCTAGAAGACCGGCCCGCCCGGCTTGTCCCCGGCCTCCGCCAGCCTGCCCCACAGCAGCTCGGTGAGGGAGCTCACCAGTTCCTTGCGGGAGCAGGGGCGCTCGCTGAGCCACCAGTCGCCCGCCGCGTGCATCATGCCGACTATCCCGTGGCCCCACACTCTCGCGAGCTGCGCGCCGCCCGGGCCCAGGTCGATACGTGTCTCGATGACCTCGGCCAGTTCCTCGCCGAGGCGGCGCAGCAGGGGTGCCGAGTGGACCCCGACGTCGAAGCCGCTCTCACCGGTGGGAGCCGTCTCGGCGGGGTGCATCAGAAAGCGGTACACCTGCGGCCGGGCCTCGATGGCCACGAGATAGGTCTCCAGGGTGGCCTCGACGCGCCGCCTGCGGTCGGCGGGGGCGTCGAGCGCCTCGCGGAGTGCGGCGAGCAGTGCGTCGGTGTGCCGCTTGGCGAGTGCCGCGTAGAGTCCGCCCTTGTCGCCGAAGTGGCGGTAAAGGATCGGCTTGGTGATTCCCGCTTCGGCGGCGATCGCGTTCATCGAGGCGCTCGGGCCTTCGCGCTGCACCACCCGGTCCGCGGCGTCCAGGAGTTCACGGCGTCTGCGTTCCGCGGGCAGTTCCTGTTCGGCCTCTTGCCTCGAATTCATAGGATCTCCCCGCCCGTGTTGATCAGGTGCGCGTGAAGAACCTAACACCTCGGACGAGTTCGTCCCGAGTACGGGAGTTGACATTGCCTACCCGCCGGTAACATACTCGGGTTACCTCAAGTAACACGCTGTGGATCGCACCCGCTGGAGGGGTCATGTCCGAGTTCACCATGGATCTCACTGACGAGCAGAAGGAAATCCGGGAGTGGCTCCACGGATTCAGCGCGGACGTGATCCGGCCTGCTGCCGCCGAATGGGACGAGCGCGAGGAGACGCCCTGGCCGGTCATCCAGGAGGCCGCGAAGCTCGGCATCTACTCCCTGGACTTCTACGCCCAGAATTACTTCTCGCCCAACGGTCTCGGCGTTCCCATGATCATGGAGGAGCTGTTCTGGGGTGACGCCGGTATCGCCCTGTCCATCGTGGGTACCGGCCTGGCCGCCGTCGGCGTCGTCGCCAACGGTACCGAGGAGCAGATCGGGACCTGGATCCCGCAGATGTACGGCGACGCCACCGATGTGAAGGTCGCCGCCTTCTGTTCGTCCGAGCCCGACGCGGGCTCGGACGTCGCCTCGATGCGGACCCGTGCCGTGTACGACGAGGCCAAGGACGAGTGGCTGATCAACGGCACCAAGACCTGGGCGACCAACGGCGGCATCGCCAACGTCCACGTGGTCGTCGCCAGCGTCGACCCCGAGCTCGGCTCCAAGGGGCACGCCTCCTTCATCATCCCGCCGAACACCCCCGGCCTGTCCCAGGGCCAGAAGTTCCAGAAGCACGGCATCCGCGCCTCGCACACCGCCGAGGTCGTCCTGGACAACGTCCGCGTCCCCGGCTCCTGCCTGCTGGGCGGCAAGGAGAAGCTCGACGAGCGTCTGGCCCGGGCCCGTGAGCGCGCCAAGGCGGGCGGCGGCGAGCGTGTGAAGAACGCGGCGATGGCCACCTTCGAGGCCTCGCGCCCGGCCGTCGGTGCCATGGCGGTCGGTACCGCCCGTGCCGCCTATGAGGTCGCGCTCGACTACGCCAAGACCCGTGAGCAGTTCGGCCGCCCGATCATCGACAACCAGGGCGTCGCCTTCCAGCTCGCCGACATGCGCACCCAGGTCGACGCCGCGCGTCTGCTGGTCTGGCGGGCGTCCTGGATGGCGGCGACCGGCAAGCCGTTCACCGCGGCCGAGGGCTCGCAGTCGAAGCTGTACGCCTCCGAGGTCTCCAAGTCGGTCACCGCCCAGGCGATCCAGATCCTCGGCGGCAACGGCTACACCCGTGAGTACCCGGTGGAGCGTATGCACCGCGACGCGGCGATCTACACGATCTTCGAGGGCACCAGCGAGATCCAGCGCCTGGTCATCGCCCGTACGCTCTCGGGCATCCAGATCCGCTGACCCGAGCGCGACGGCCCCGTCCGTACGCACGTCGAGAGCCGGGCCGCTTCCCGGTCAGGGATGCGGCCCGGCTCTCGTGTGCGCGTCGGTGCGCGGCGTCGGAGCCCCGCCCGGACGGGGGAATCGCGGGCGGGGCGCTCTGGGGCGGGCGCGGACGACAGTGCGTCCCCGGCCCGCGTATAGATGAACGATAAACGACCTGGGTGTGTTCCCGACGTGCGGGGGTGTTCTGGGAGCGCGGCTGTGAGACGGGCTACACGGTTTCCCAGACGGTCGTGACGTTGCAGAACTCGCGGATGCCGTGGCCGGACAGCTCGCGTCCGTACCCGGAGGACTTGATCCCGCCGAAGGGGAAGGCCGGGTGGGAGGCCGTCATGCCGTTGACGTAGATGCCGCCCGCCTCCATGTCGCGCACGAACCTGGCCACGTCGGCCTCCTCGCGGGTCCACAGGTTCGAACTCAGCCCGAAGGGGGTGTCGTTGGCCACGGCCACGGCGTCGCTCAGGGTCGCCACCCGGTACAGGCAGGCCACCGGGCCGAACGTCTCCTCGCGGTGGATGCGCATGTCGGAGGTGACCTCGGCGAGCACGGTGGGCGCGTAGTACCAGCCCGTCTCCGCCAGGTCCGGCGGGCGCTCGCCGCCGCACAGCACCACGGCGCCCTTCTTCTTCGCGTCCTCGACGAGTTCCTCCAGGTCGGCACGGCCCCGCTCGGTCGCGAGCGGGCCGACGTCGGTGGCCTCGTCCATCGGATCGCCCACCGTCAGCGACCGCATGCCCGCGGTGAAGTACACGGAGAACGCCTCGTACGCGTCCTCGTGGACGATGAAGCGCTTCGCGGCGATGCAGGACTGCCCGTTGTTCTGCACCCGTGCCGTCACCGCCGTCGACGCCGCCTGCTCCAGGTCGGCCGAGGGCATCACGACGAACGGGTCGCTGCCGCCGAGTTCGAGCACCGTCTTCTTGACCACGTCCCCGGCGATCGAGGCCACCGAGCGGCCCGCCGCCTCGCTGCCGGTGAGCGTCGCGGCGGCGACCCGCCTGTCCCGCAGGATGACCTCCACCGAACCGGAACCGATCAGGAGAGTCTGGAAGCAGCCGGGCGGATACCCGGCCTCGCGGAACAGATCCTCCAGGTACAGCGCGGTCTGCGGCACGTTCGAGGAGTGCTTGAGCAGCGCCACGTTCCCCGCCATCAGCGCGGGCGCGGCGAACCGGACCACCTGCCACAGCGGAAAGTTCCACGGCATCACGGCGAGTACGACCCCCAGCGGCCGGTACACCACACGGACCCGCTGTGCACCGGAGTCCGTCACGTCCTCGGGGTCCGGAAGCTCGTCGGCGAGCAGTTCCTGCGCGTGCCGCGCGTACCAGCGCATCGTCTTCGCGCATTTCGCCGCCTCCGCCTTCGCCTGGGCGAGCGGCTTGCCCATCTCGGTGGTCATGGTGCGGGCGATCTCGTCCCGGTCACGGTCCAGCAGGTCGGCGGCCCTGGTCAGGAGCTCGGCGCGGTGGGCGCATCGCGTACTGCGGTAGTCGGCGAAGGCGGAGGAGGCCGTGGCGATACGGCGTGCGATGTCCTTGTCGTCCAGGGGGTCGAATGTCTTGAGGGTGCGGCCGTCGGCGGGATTCACTGTCGCGATGGGCATGACTGCGACCTCCTGAAGGGCTTACTCCGACCCTGACGCGCCACCCTCCGGGCCGCAACGCGACGGCGCCGGCCCCGGGTCCCCGCCCATCCGCACCTCTCACGGCGCAGGCCCCGCGAGATGCGCCGCGAGACGGTCCAGGAACACCGTCTGCGCCCGGACGATCAGCCGGGCGGCCTCGTCGAGGGTCAGCCACGCCACCCGGTCGACCTCGGGGAAGTCGCGCTGCCGCCCGGAACCGCGCGGCCACTCCATCGTGAACGTCCCCGGCACCACCGCGCCCGGATCGAGGTCGCCCGCCACCGCCCACACGGTCACCACCTTGCCCCCGGACTGGCGCACCTCGCCGAGCGGCACCGGCTCGCCCTCCGGCGCGGGCAGCCCCAGCTCCTCGGCGAACTCGCGGCGCGCCGCCTCCCAGGCCGGTTCCGGCGCCTCGTACTCGCCCTTGACCACCGACCAGGCGCCCTCCTCCCGGCGCGCCCAGAACGGGCCGCCCATGTGCCCGAGCAGAACCTCGGTGTGCCGGGGCCCGCCGCGGTGGAGCAGGATCCCCGCGCTGGTACGTGCCGTCACCGGGGACGCCCTGTGGTGGGGGCCGGGCCGCTCATGCGTCGGCCGGGCGGCTGTGGGCGGCGAGCAGCGACTCGACGGTGTCCGCCTCGGCGGCGCTCTTGTCCTCGCGGTAGCGCACCACGCGTGCGAAGCGCAGCGTGATGCCCGCCGGGTAACGCGTCGAGCGCTGCAAGCCGTCGTAGGCGATCTCCACGACCAACTCCGGCCGTACGCGCACCACATGACCGTCGTCGCCGGTGGCCAGCTCACCCAGACGCCCGGTCTGCCAGTCGAGCATCGCGTCCGTCATGCCCTTGAACGTCTTGCCGAGCATCGCGTACGAGCCGTCGGCGCGGCGGGCACCCAGATGAAGGTTGGACAGCTTGCCGGTGCGGCGACCGTGACCCCACTCGGCCGCGAGGACGACCAGGTCGAGGGTGTGCACGGGCTTGACCTTCAGCCACGAGGCGCCGCGCCGACCCGCGCTGTAGGGGGCGTCGAGCCCTTTGACGACCACGCCCTCATGGCCGCGCGCCAGGGTCCGGTCGAGGAACTCGGCGGCCCTGTCGGCGGATTCGGGCTCGGCGGGATCGGCGAGGACCAGCCGCCGGACCCGCATCGGCTCAGGGACGAGCGTCGCCAGTTCCTCGTAGCGGGCGCGCAGCGGCAGGTCCAGGAGCTCGCGGCCGTCGGCGGACAGTACGTCGAAGAAGACCGGGCTCAGCGGCAGCGCCGCCGCGGCCGAGCCGACGTCGGAGCGCGAACCCACCCGTCCGGCGATGTCCTGGAACGAACGCGGCCGCCCCTCGGCGTCGAGCGCGATCACCTCACCGTCCAGGATGAAGCTCTCGCCTGCCAACTCCTGTGCGACAGCGGTGAGTTCGGGCACGCGGGTGGTGATCTCGTCCAGCGTACGGGTGTAGACGTGCACCTCGTCGCCGTCCCGGTGCACCTGCACCCGGATCCCGTCGAGCTTCTCCTCCACCGCGCACGGCCCGAGCCTGGTCAGTGCCTCGGCCACCGAGGCGGCCGTTCGGGCGAGCATGGGCTGCACCGGCCTGAGAACCGTCAGCCGGAACTCCCGCAGCGCTTCCGGGCCCTCCGCGAGGAGCGCCACCGCGACGGTCTCCAGCGAGCCCGCCAGCATCACGGCACGCCGTACCGCCTCCGGGGGCGCCTCAGTGGCCTGCGCCAGCCCCTCGACGGCGACCGCGTCGAGCGCGCCCTGCCGCACCTCGCCGGTCAGGAGACCGAACAGGAACCGCTGCTCCTCCTCGGTCGCCGCACCCATCAACTCCTGTACCAGACGCCTGCGTTCGGCCTGCGAACCCGGACCAGACAGACCCGCGAGCGCCGTCAGCGTCGTGTCCACCGAGCCCACCGTGAGCGTGGCCGAGGCGGCGGGCGGCACGGGATCCTTGAGGCTGCTCCAGCCGACTCCGATCCGGCCCTGCGGCAGCCGTCCCGCCAGATAGGCGATGACCACGGGCGCGTCGTCCGGGGCCGCCTCCCGGAACAGCGCGGCGAGCAGCGCCGTCTTGCGGGAGCGCGCCGAGGTGGCCGCGACCTCCCGTGAGACGTCGGCCAGCCGCGCGAGAAGCATGCAGCCATGGTGCTACGGAAGGCGGCGGCCCGCACCACTCGGCGGGCGCCGCCCCGCAGGCGCCGCCCGCCGCCGCGTCTCCTACCAGTCGCCGTCCTGAACCGGCTGACCCGGTGTCAACGGCTTGACCTGGTACGGGGAGGGGGGCTGCCAGGGCTCGTGGTCCGCGCCGAGCCACTCGCCCACGGGCTGTACGGATTCGAGGGAGGACGGGGGCGCGAGATCGGCACCGTCCTGGTCGTAGTACTCGAACCAGGGCAGGCCCGCACGGGTGTAGGCGGCCCGGTCCACCGGGGACGGCGGCGGCGCCTCACCCGTGATCCGGCGCCACTGCGGCGGGGTCACGAGGTGCACGAAGACCCGGCCCGCGGGCCGCGGAGCCCAGTCCGACACCGGGCGCTCGTCCCGGTAGACCTCCTGCCGCATGGTGCCCCCGGCGCCCATGCCCATCGCCGCGCCCGGCTGCGCCGGGGCAGGCGCGCCATAGGCCGCACCCGGCGCGGCCGGGCCTCCGAATCCGCCGTATCCGCCGTCGCTCGGCATGCTGCGCGCACGGCGCGCCGCCGCCTCGCGGGCCCGGCGCTGCTCCTCGAGCCAGGCCGCCCGCGCCCGAGGGTTGAGCGAGAACGCCTGGAGCTGCACCCCGCCCCACACCTCCTCGCCGGTGACCTGGCCCTCCACGGTCGCGCCCATGCCGAGCGGCACGGCCACGAACTGCCGCACCGTGCCGTTGCCGGAGTTGATGCCGTCCAGCCACGGCTGACGGGGCAGCGTCACATAGTTCTGCGGGCGCTGGGTCAGCGCGTCGGACCAGGGCTCGCCGGAGACCGCGCACACCTTGCCGACTCCGACCTGCAACGCCGCGGGCTCGCCGCCCTCGGGAGCGAAGCTCAGCCACATCGCCTCGCGCAGATAGACCGGCAGCATCACCCCGCCACGGCGCAGCCAGTCCTGCGGCGCCGTATGCGGATAGTCCTGCACGGCGCGTACCGGGAACTCGCCAAGTCCCGGCGGCAGCCCGTGCGTTCCGGTCTCCGGCAGCCGCAGCGTACGCATGAACCGGACGCGCACACCCCCGGGCAGTACCACTGTGTTTCCGTCGATCCGGGTCGCTTCCGCCACCGCACCTGTCCTTTCCGAGACTGCTGTTCGGTACCTGTCACGAGCGACGCGCCGCCGCGGTTCCCGCCGTGTGCTCGCGACGACCGCTCGCACATCGGGCACACCGGGCAGGTCAGGCGGCGCACGGGTAACATCCAAGCCCGTTACCCCAGGTACCGAGCCGCGAGCGGGAGGGCATGTGTCACAGAGCGTCGGCGTACTGGCCGAGGTGTCCGAAGTCCTCGCTGCCGCAGGCGAATCGAGCGGCGGCGCGCTGTGGCGGCTGGCCGCCGAGCCCCGGCAGCTCGACGCCAATCTCGTACGTCTGGGACCCGACGCGGTCGTCGGAGCGCACGAGGAACACACGCTGGACGTCCTGGCCTTCGTGGTCCGGGGCGGCGGCAGCCTCCGAGCGCTCGCCGGGCCCGGTTCCGAAACGCACACCCTGGTACCCGGCAGCCTCTTCTGGCTGCCGAAGGGCAGCCGCCGCGAGATCGGCGCCGGGCCGCAGGGCCTGGTCTATCTGACCGTGCACCCGCGCAGACCGGGCCTGGCGATCCGGATGCCCGAGAGCGCGGAGGGCGGCGAGGCCGCGTGTCAGCTGCACCGGGTCTGCGCCGAGTGCGGCAGGCTCGCGGGGGAGCGGGACGCCCGGTTCTGCGCGCGGTGCGGGGCGACGCTCGGGGAACCCGGCCAACCGGAACTCTGAGAAACCCGAAAAACTCTGAGAAACCCGAAAGGCGGAGACAGATGGCCCAGCAAGTCCAGGGAGTCGTGGCGCGCGCGGTGGGCGAGCCCGTGCGTATCGAGACGATCACGGTGCCCGACCCCGGACCGGGGGAAGCCGTCGTCAAGATCCAGGCCTGCGGTGTGTGCCACACGGATCTGCACTACCGGGAGGGCGGCATCAACGACGAGTTCCCGTTCCTGCTCGGGCACGAGGCGGCCGGTGTCGTCGAATCCGTCGGCGACGGTGTCACCGAGGTCGCCCCCGGCGACTTCGTGATCCTCAACTGGCGTGCCGTGTGCGGCGATTGCCGTGCCTGTCGGCGCGGCCGCCCCCAGTACTGCTTCGCCACGCACAACGCCGAGCAGAAGATGACCCTCGCCGACGGCACCGAACTGACGCCCGCTCTGGGTATCGGAGCCTTCGCCGAGAAGACCCTGGTGGCCGCGGGACAGTGCACCAGGGTGGACCCTGCCGCCTCGCCCGCCGCCGCGGGACTGCTCGGCTGCGGCGTGATGGCGGGTATCGGCGCCGCCCTGAACACCGGCAACGTCGGCCGCGGGGACTCGGTCGCCGTGATCGGCTGCGGCGGAGTCGGCGCGGCGGCCGTGGTCGGCTCCCGGCTCGCCGGAGCGGGGAAGATCATTGCCGTCGACATCGACGACCGGAAGCTGCGCACGGCCGCCGAACTCGGCGCCACCCACACCCTCAACTCCCGTGAGAGCGACCCCGTGGAGCGGATCCGGGAACTCACCTCGGGCTTCGGGGCGGATGTCGTCATCGACGCGGTCGGCCGCCCCGAAACCTACGAACAGGCCTTCTACGCCAGGGACTTGGCGGGAACCGTGGTCCTGGTCGGCGTGCCCACGCCGGAGATGAAGCTGCAACTCCCGCTGCTGGACGTCTTCGGCCGCGGCGGCTCCCTCAAGTCCTCCTGGTACGGGGACTGTCTGCCCACCCGGGACTTCCCGATGCTGATCGACCTGTACCTCCAGGGCAGGCTCGACCTGGACGCCTTCGTCTCCGAGACCATCCAACTCGACCAGGTGGAAGAGGCATTCACGCGGATGCACGAGGGCAAGGTGCTGCGATCGGTGGTGGAGCTGTAATGGCCGCCCGTATCGAACACCTCGTCACCTCCGGCACCTTCTCGCTGGACGGCGGCACCTGGGACGTCGACAACAACGTCTGGCTGATCGGCGACGACGAGGAGGTGCTCGTCCTCGACGCGCCTCACGACGCGGCGGCGATCGCCACCGCGGTCGGCGGCCGCACACTCCGCGCGATCGTCTGCACCCACGCCCACGACGACCACGTACGCGAGGCCCCCGCGCTGGCCGAGCGCACCGGCGCACCGATCCTCCTGCACCCGGACGACCGCGCCCTGTGGGACCTGACCCACCCGGACCGCGCCCCCGACACCGACCTGAAGGACGGCGACGAACTCACCGTCGCCGGAACCACGTTGCACGTCCTGCACACCCCCGGCCACTGCCAGGGTGCGGTCTGCCTCTACGCCCCCGCCCTCGGCACCGTCTTCACCGGCGACACCCTCTTCGCGGGCGGGCCCGGCGCGACCGGGCGGTCCTTCAGCGACTTCCCGACGATCGTGCGCTCCATCCGGGAGAAGCTGCTGCCGCTGCCGCCGGAGACGGAAGTACGCACCGGCCACGGCGACAACACCACCATCGGTGCGGAGGCCCCGCACCTGGAGGAGTGGATCGCGCGCGGTCATTGAGGACGACGCGGTCATCGAGGATGACGCAGGCGGTGCGGGCGGGGCGGGCGCACGGTGTGGCGCGCCCCGCCGTGCCCGCCGCCCGCGCCCGCCGTCACCGTACCCGGACCGCCCGCTGCCGTCCCCTGCGCAGCCGGACCACCGAGTCCATCTGCTCGGCACCGGTCGCCGTGCGCAGGTTCGCCAACGGTCCGGCGTGCAACTCGCCGAGCAGCAGGGCGGGTTGGGCGGAAGCTTCGAGTCGTACGGTGACCGCCACCCGCAGCCGTCCGCCGCGGCCACTGCCGATCCGGACGCGGCCGGAGCGCACCGAGGGCAGCCGCTCGATGTCCTGTTCCGCGGCCGAGGTGAGTGCCTGCGTGCGCACCCCGAGCCAGGGGCGCGGCAGGCGCAGCACCCGGCTCCGGCCACGGACGGGCTGGGCCAGGAGCCACCACAGCGCCAGCACCGCCAGGACCGCGAGAGCGCCCATGGACGCGGCGTCCCACCAGTCGTGCCCGGCGAGTTCCCGGTAGCGGTCCCGGTCGACCAGCCGCTCCTCGGAACCGGGCCCGCGCCACCACGACGGGACCCGGTCACCGAGGAACCCGGTGACGGCCGCCCAGGCGCCGCCCGTCAGCAGTGCCAGACCCAGCAGGGCGAGCAGTACGCGATTGACGAGTGTGCGCGTCATCGGTCACCACCTTCCGTGTTGGCGGACTCGGACGCGGGAGCGGCGTCGGACTCGTCCGGGGGAGGGGGCGAAGACGGGGACGCGGAACGCCCGGTCCCGGTGCCCGGGGCGGTGACCCCCGACGCGGGCTCCTTGAACAACTCCGGCCCGGCGGAGCTCTGTTGGGGCAACCTGTCGGAACGGGGCGGGGCAGAGCCGGTGGGGGAGGGGAACCCGAGGAGGCCGGAGGAGCCGGTGTGGGTGGCGCCGTCCCGTGTCTCGGGCTTCGTCAACTCCGGGTCCCCGGAGGCCGGTTCCAGAACCGTTGGCGCTGCAACAGTCGGTCCCACACCAGTCGGTGCCCCGAGATCCGCACGCCCATCCTCCGAGTCGTCCGAATCTCCGGCGCCTGCCGAACTCGCCCCCGGCGCACGCCAGTTCTCGTCGGCCACCAGCCGGAGCCGCCAGCGCACGGGGCGAGTGAGACCGCACGAATCCACCGCTCGGGCCAACGCCTGCCGTACGTCCTCGCCGACATGCTCCAGATCGCCGAAGCCGACCCGCACCCGTACCGACGCCCTGCTCCGCCCCATGCGCACCCGGGCCTCCGTCACGCCGTTCTGCGCGAGCACCGCGGTCCGCAGCACGGTGGCAGCCGCCGACCGGTCGAGCGTCACGGCGACATCGGCGGCGGGCGTGGTCAGCGGCAGTCGGCGGCGCAGCCCCGGAGTGAGCGCGAGCAGCACGCACCACAGCCCGAGGGCCGCCGCGCCCGCCGCGGCCCAGGGCGCCCAAGTGTCGCCGAGCCGCACCGCCATGAGCTCGTCGAAGGCGTTCCGGCGCCAGGCGGCGACCGTACGGCCGGCGCGTACCGCCACCGCGTCGGCGAGCAGCGCGCCCGCGCCCGCGGCGAGCGCGGCGGCCGCCAGCGCCGCGGGCAGGCGCCGCGCGGACCACGGACGCGCGGACGAATGCCGCCCCGCGGCACCGCCCGCCTGGGCTTCCCGCGTCACCGGTTCGACGACGTCGGGTGAACCGCCGTCCAGTCGCCCCGCCTTGCCGGGCGTCTCCAGACGGCTGATCAGGACCCGCGTACTGGGCACCGAGAGTCCGGTCAACTCCTCGGTGCGGCGCGTGACATGGCGCCGGATCCGCTCGCCCGAGGCGGGCAGGTCGCCGGGGTAGGGGAGCCGTACTTCGAGGGAGAGGCGCGCGGTGGTGCCCTTGCGGGACAGCCCCACCCGGCGCGCCTGTTCACCGCCCTCGATCGCCTCGGCCGCCGCGTGTTCGGCGATGCGGCGCACCGCACGGTCCGCGACGGTGGTCGCCCCCCGGGCGCCCGCGGGTTCCATCAGCGCCTCCGGCCCTGCTGGGACAGGAACTCGCGCAGGTCCACACCCTCGTCGAGCATCCGTCCGATCCCGTAGCCGACCGCGCCCAGCGCGGCCACCAGAAGGAACGCACCGAACCCACCGAACCAGGCGGCGAAGGCCAGTGCCATCCCGACCGCCATGAAGAGCACCGCTCTGCTCATGCCCAAGCCTCTCCGTCGCTTCCCGGTACTCCGTACCCGTCAAGGGGCCACTTCGCTCGTACCACTGTTCGCTTTGTACGAGAACCCCGGCCACCGTGGCTCACCGCCACGCTGTGCGCCCGGCCGGGGCCGGGCGCACAGCGCGTGCGGCCCGTGCTCATTCGACGCGGGACTCGGCGGAGTCCTGCTCGTCGTCCGGCAGGTGGACGTCGTTGATGGCGACGTTGACCTCGACGACCTCCAGACCGGTGATCCGCTCCACCGCGGCGATGACGTTCTCGCGGACGTCGCGGGCGACGTCGCCCACCGGCACGCCGTACTCCACGACCAGGTCGATGTCGATCGCCGTCTGCCGTTCGCCGACCTCGACCTTCACGCCGCGCCCCACGTTGGGGCGGCCGCCGGGCACCCGGTCGCGAACCGCTCCGATGGTGCGCGACAGGCTGCCGCCCATGTCGTGCACACCCGGGATCTCGCGCGCCGCCATGCCCGCGACCTTGACGACCACGACATCGGCGATGGAGGTCTTGCCGCGGGTGGCCGCGGGTTCGGTGACTCCGCTGGTTCCCGCGGTGACCGTGGTGGAGTGCTCGTCATGGGAGCGCGTCTTCGGCATGGACGCTCCGGTCGCGACGGCGGAGGCTGTCTGAGTGGTGGTCATGAGGTCCCTCTCCTCGAATTCCTCGGCACGTGTGGCCATGTCCGGTCGTTGGACACGGCACGCGGGTGGTGTGTCACGCACGGAGCCGGGAAATTTTTCGCCGCTGTTCCGGCGGGGAGCCGAAAAGGGTCCCGGCCGCGCGTGACACTTCGCGGCGGCGTGTGTCGAACAGACGCACCCACGAGACACGAAGGAGCGGTCGATTGCCCGGCGACGGGATGGAACCTTCCGGACGAGTGCCGTCCGAACTCACCGCCGACCCCGGCGACGAACTGCTGGCCACCCGGGCCCGGGAAGGCGACGAGGAGGCATTCGAAGCGCTCGTCCGACGGCACGGCGCGACCCTGCTCGCCCTCGCCGTGCGCATGCTCGGGGACAGGGCCGAGGCGGAGGACGCCGTGCAGGAGGCGTTCGTCAGCGCCTGGCGCAGACTCCCCGAGTACCGTGGAGAGGCGGCGTTCCGTACCTGGATGTACCGGATCGTCACCAATCGCTGTCTGAATCAGCTGCGGGCCCGGCGGCCCTCCGCCCATCTGGACACGGTGCCCGAGCCCGTCGCACCCGAGCACGAGGCGTCCCCGGCGAGGGCGGCCGAGAGCACGGCGGCGATGCGGGCGCTCGGCCGCGCGCTCGCCGAGCTCTCGCCCGAGCAACGTGCCTGCTGGGTTCTGCGTGAGCTGCACAATCTGTCCTACGACGAGATCGCGGAAGCGGTCGGGATCAGCCATCAGGCGGTCCGCGGCCGGATCTTCCGTGCTCGGCGCCATCTGACGGAGGCGATGGGAGCATGGCGTTGAACGCGAACCCGGTGCCGCCGGACGATGAACTCCTGCCCTGCGGACGGTCCTTGGAGTCGCTGTGGGCCGCCCACGACGAGAACGGGCCAGCGGACCCGCACGTCGCCCACTGCCCGCACTGCACGGCCGCCCTCGACGAACTGCACGCCCTCGACGAAGTCGTCCGCCAGGCCCGCACCGCCGAGGAGGACCCCGAGGACGCCTCCCGGCTGACCCGGCGCGTGATGGACATCGTCCGTCTCGAACTGCGCCCCGGCAGGAGCCTGCCGCTGGGCGAGGCGGACGAGGACCTCTGGATCGTGGAGGCCGCGGCCGCCAAGTCCTTCCGTTCGGCGGCGGATTCCGTGCCGGGAGTACGTGCGGGAAGCTGCCAGGTCCTGCCGCTGACGCCGGGCGCCGGACGGGTACGCGGCCCGGTCGCGGTGCGCCTGGACATCGCGGCGGCCCTGAGCTGGAACCTTCAGGAGGTGGCCGAGGCCGTACGCGCGGCGGTCAGTGCGGCCGCCGACCGGTCGATCGGGCTCGAAGTGCGCACGGTGGACGTCTCGGTGGTGGACGTCCTGGACGAGGATCAGCAGGACGGGGGAGGCAGCAGATGAACCAGCAGAAGAAGCAGCACGGGAACCGGCCCAGCGCCCGCAGCCGGGTGGAGGAGGCGGTGGCGGCCGCTGCGGCGGGGGTGCCCGGGGTCGCGTATCTCAGGCCCGGTCTGGTGGGCGTGCTCAGGGCGCACACCGCCCGGCTGATGCACGGCGTGGCCCGGCCCGACCCGGTGGGCGGCGTCCGCGCGGCGCTCGGTCCCGACCGCAGAACCTGGCAGGTGGAGGTGAAACTGACGACCCTGCCCGGCCACCGCGCGGTCGACGTCACCCGCGAGGTACGTGCCGCCGCCACCGCCGCGGCGCGCGAGGTCCTGGCCGACGGCGGGGCGCGGGTGGAGGTGACCGTGACGGTGACCGGCGTGCTGTGAGGCACCCGCTCGTGCTCCGGACCGGCGGGTCACTGCTCCTTGGCGCCGCGCTCCTGCGGCGACGGCGCGGCCTGCCCCGCCCGTGAACCCGGTTCCAGCGGTGGGCAGTTGACGGCCAGGTACGAGCGGCACAGCGGTTTCGGCGCGCGCTTGAGCCGCGGGCGCAGCGAGCGCGGCCGCAGGAACAGGGCGGCCGCGCAGGACGAGGCGAGGAAGAGCACCGCAGTGACGACGGCCGCGCGGTGGAAGGAGCGGTCCACCGCGTCCGGCGAGGTGTAGGCGTCGCCGGAGAGGCCCACCAGGAGCGGCAGCGCGGCGACGACGAGGAGTTGGGCGACCCGCGCCGCCGTGTTGTTGACCCCGCTGGCCAGGCCCGCGCGTGCCGCGTCGACCGAGGCGAGCACCGTGGCCGTCAGCGGGGCGACGAAGATGCTCATCCCGAGCCCCATCACCACCACCGCGGGCAGTACGTCGGCCGCGTACCCGGAGTCGGGTCCGATCCGCAGCATCAGCAGCGCGCCAGCGCCGGCCACCAGCGGACCGGTGATCAGCGGCGGCGCGGGCCCGGTGCGCCGGGCGAGCGCGCCCGCGCGGGCCGACAGCAGCAGCATGAGGACCGTGATCGGCAGGGTGGCGAGCCCGGCCTCCAGGGCGTCGTAGCCGAGGGTCGTCTGCAACTGCACCGGCAGGATGAACAAGGCCCCGCCGATCGCCGCGTACAGACACAGCGTCATGCCGTTGGTCGCGCTGAACAGCCGGGAGCGGAAGAGCGAGAGCGGCAGCATCGGGTTGGCGCGGCGCCGCTCCACCAGCAGGAAGGCGGCCCCGGCCGCGAGGGCGATCACGACGGGGATGCCCACCCGCAGCGGTGAACCGTGTGCGGAGGCGCCGATCAGCGCGTAGCTGACGCCGCCGAGCAGGACGGCCGCGAGGACCGCGCCGAGCACGTCGAAGGGCCGACCGCCGAGCGCCGTGTCGCGGCTCTCCGGTACGAACCGGACGGCGAGCAGAAGGACCAGGGCGCCGAGCGGCACATTGATCAGGAAGATCCAGCGCCAGCCGGGACCGTCGATGAGCCACCCGCCGAGGAAGGGGCCGAGCGCACCGGCCACTCCGGTCAGACCCGACCAGGCGCCGACCGCGCGCGACTGGTCGTCGGGATGGAAGGACGCCCGTACGAGCGCCAGGGAGCCGGGGGTGAGCAGCGCTCCGCCGATGCCCTGCAACCCGCGCGCCGCGATCAGCACCCCTTCGTCCGGTGCGACGCCGCACAGCACCGAGGCCGCCGTGAACCAGGCGACGCCGAGCATCAGCGCCCGTCTGCGTCCGATCCGGTCGCCGATCGCTCCGCCCCAGAGCAGCAACGCGGACAGGGTGAGCATGTAGGCGTTCACCACCCACTGGAGGGTGGACAGCGAGGCGCCGAGGTCGCGGCCCATGCGCGGCAGCGCGACGTTGACCACCGTCCCGTCGACCATGGCCATTCCGGAGGCGAGGACGACACAGGTGAGTACCCAGCGACCGTGGGCGGAGGACAGCCGCAGTCCGTCTCCGGCGGGTTCGGAAGCGCTCATGCCTCCAGCTTGTCGGCCCTGCGGGCCGGGCGCCTGCGGGCGGGAAACACCGGGCGCTGCCCGCGAGCGGGCGGAACGCACCGGCCGATCCCCGCCCGCGGGCGCTCTGGATCAGCCGCGAGTCGCGGCACCCGCCTCGGCGAGCACCTCGTCGGCCTTGGCGGCCGAGCTCTGCCACAGGGTGGTCACCGGCTCCCACACCGCGAGCCCCTCGGGGGCGTTGAGCGAGGCGGCGCTGAAGGTGACGCCCCGGTGCGAGGGGTCGCCGGCGACGGTGACCGAGTCGACGACCCGGGCGTTCGGGCTGTCCAGCTTGTCGACGATGCGCACCGAGGCGTAGCCGGTGGCACCCGGCTTGAGCCGGTACGGCGCGCTCTCCGCGGCGGGCACCGGCTGCGCCGCACCGTCGAGGTCCCCGAAGGTCACGGTGGGAATGTGGTCGACGGCGCAGCTGCGCGAGGCCCGGTTGGTGACGCTGATGTGCAGGACGTCGGGCAGCTCCGTGGCGGAGGCCTTGACGGTCAGCCGGTCGGCCCGGCAGGTCGGGTCCGCGGCCTTCGCGGCGGACCCGGCCCAGGCGGCGGGAGCCGCGAGGGCGAGGGCGGTGGCCGCGGTGGCGGCGGCGAGAACGGTACGAGCACGCATGAAGAATCCCCTGTTCAAGTGCATGATCACGGCACGGTCCCGGACTCTCGCCGACCGGCGGGTGCCGAAAGGCGCGGAAAGCGGGAGCAATGGGTCGAAGCTTGCATGTGCCGGGTATCACTAGGGACGGCCGAAGAGGGGCAGAGGTTGCACGGCGCGCGGCGAATCCACGCCTTTCGTACGGCACTTGGCCTGAAGGTGTGAACGGGGGAGTGCGGGCGTGCCGGGCGCGCCCGGCACCGACAGGGCCTCCCGAGGTGACGGGAGTCACGTCCCCGAGGCGGTTGAGATGCCGCACATTCACGCGGAATGCCTTGAAGTCGCGAATAAAGTCGACTTATGGATGTGTCTCCCAACGGGCCCCTGGACTGCCCGCTGGCCAGGGTCGTGGACAGATATCTGCCCCGGCTCTCCGAGTTCGCCTTCGAACCGGGCCTGGTCGCGGCGGTGGACCAGCATGCCGCCGCGGTGTGCGAGGCACTCGTCCCCGCGCCCCGCGACGGACAGGGGCGCACCCCGCGCCGCGAGGATCTCTCGGACTACGTACGAGGCTTCACCGACGTACTCACCGAGTCCGCATGGCGCGAACCCGTGGGCTACGACTTCGCCGCGCTGCGGCTCACCGCCATCTGCTGGCTCGTACGCGAACACGACCTCCTTGCGCCCTGACGCGCGCGTGCGCTCCGGCGTGAACCGGGGGTCGAGCCGTGCCGGTCCGTGCCGAGGTGCGTTGCGCCGGACGAGTGGCGGGTGCCCTGACCTGTGGTTCCGCCGGACAGGAACGCTTCAGAGGCGCCCATCCGGGTGCCGTGCATAAGCGGATAAAACGTGAGGAATGGGCGATTTCTCGGCGTGCATCACGCAGGACCGCCCGCGCCGAGTGTCTGCTGGATCCCCACCGCCCGACCTCCGGGCACGGACCGATCCCACGGAGTACGTCATGTTCCGCCGCACCACCCGCGTCCGCCGCACCACACCGACCGTCACCGCCGCCGTACTCGCCCTCGCCGCCGCCGCGGCACTGCCCGCCGCGGCGGCCGACGCACGGCCCGAGCGCCCCTCGCCCGCACCGCGGTACACGGTCCAGGAGATCCACACCTTCCTGGAATCGTTCTACGGCGAACACGGCCCGGGCACCTTCGCCAGGAAGTACGGCATCAGCCCGGCACTGGCCACCAAGGTCCGGCGCACCCCGGGATACGACCTGCTGCTGTGCGCCCAGGACAGACCCGGCTCCATCGACATCGGCCGTGTGACGATCGCTCCGGCCACCGGAACCGGCCGGGCCGTCGTGACCACGCATTGGGGCAAGAGCGGCCAGAACCGGGCCAGACTCACCGCGTACGTCGACCGCGACGCGAGACGCCCGCTCCAACTCCACGACGTGGTCTGCGGGTTCTGACCCGGAGGGTACGAGAAGGGGCGCCGCGTCCGGCACGGAACCGCGGCGCCCCACGACGATCCGCCGGTCGGGAGAGGGCTGGGGCGGTCGGGGATGGTCAGTGGTCGCCGTCCCGATCGACGGTCAGGAAACGACCTCCGTACCGACGATCAGCACTGAGCACTCGTCACGCGTCCTCCTGACCGGCGGGCAGGGGAAACCCGAGCTCCCGGGCCGCGTGCCGGGGCGTCGGCCGGTTCCAGCGCTCGGCCATCGCCCGGGCCCCGGACAGGGACCGCAGTTCGGCGAGGTCGAGATACAGCGTCCCGGCCAGATGGTCCGTCTCGTGCTGCACGATGCGGGCCGCCCAGCCGCTGAACACCTCGTCCACCGGTCGGCCCGCGAGGTCCGTGGCACGCAGCCGAACCCGTTCGGGCCGCGCGACCACCGCCTGCCATCCCGGGACACTCAGACAACCCTCGAAGAACGCCACCCGCCGCGGACCCGCCGCCGCGTACGCCGGGTTGATCAGCACACGGAACGGCAAGGGGTACCGACCCCGTACCTCGCGCACCTCCTTCGGCACGTCCGCCTCGTCCTCGACCACCGCGATCTGCAGGGGCACCCCGATCTGGGGCGCCGCCAGGCCGACGCCGGGCGCGGCCCGCATCGTCACACGCATCGCCTCGACGAGCGCTTCCAGCCGCCGGGGCCCCAACTGCCCCTGGTACGGCTCCGCGGGGCGCCGCAGAACGGGATCCCCGGCCGCGACGATGGGCAGCGGAAGCGGGGCGGCGAGCAGAGCGTCGATCTGTTCGGGCAGGTCTTCAGGTGACATGCGCCCCAGCATGCCCGTCGGCGGACCTTCGCGTCGGCCGAGGCCGCCAAGGATGCCCGTAAGTACGACTGTTGCCGCGTCAGGGTGATCTTCAGACGTTGCCGCCGACGCCGAGGCCCTTCGCCCGCTCCTCGGCGGCAAGCTACGCACAGGTCGCCGCGCACCACGCCGAAGGCACCGGCCGCACAGGGCCGCGGAGTCTCGCCCACGCTTGCCCATTCCACCCCAACGCCCGTGACTCTGCCGGTACTTCCGGCCCCTCGCCAGGCGCGCACAGCCACCTGACACCGGCAATCGCCACCCATCGGGTCCGACCGGACCACCACCCCTCCCATGGAGAAACACATGGCACCCCGACGCTTCCCCGCGCTCTCCCTCTCCTCCTTCGCCCCGGCCTCTTCCCGCTCCTCGAATTCCGCCCGTGGTCTGCTCCCGGCGGCCGTACTGCTCGCATTTCTGGGCCTGATGAGCCCGGTTCAGGCCGCCCATGCCGACGTCGCCGTCGCGGCGTCAGCGGACGGCAGCCCGAGCGTCCGCGCACAGAAAAGCGCCTACGTCGAAACCCGGCTGTTCTTCGGAACCGTGCGCCCGAACGGCGGCCCTTCCGTCACCCGCGACGAATTCCAGAGCTTCGTCGACGAATCCGTCACTCCTCGGTTCCCCGAGGGACTCACGGTGCAGGAGGGACACGGGCAGTACCGCGACGGCCACGGCATCGTCGAGCGCGAGGACTCCTATGAGCTGATCCTCTTCTACCCCGTCGCCCAGCGGGCCTCCGCCGACATGAACATCGAGGCGATCCGGGCGGAGTACACGAAGCGGTTCGACCAGGAATCCGTGGCGCGGATCGACCACGAGGTCACCGTCGACTTCTGAGCCTGTGAGCGCCGCTCCGTCGAGCGTCGAACCCGTTCGGCGCTCGGTCAACCGCCCGGGAAGTACGGTGTGCCCACGCCGATTCCCGGGCGGTTGCGTGTCGGGAAGTCGGCCACGGAACATCCGGCGCGAAAGTCGGTCCCGAGTGGGCCCGTCGGGTGCCAGCATGAACCGATGACCGAGCCCTCGTTGCCCGTGCCGTCCGCACCGGAACCGTCCGCGCTCGAATTGCTGGAAGCAGACCAACTCCGCTTCGTCGAGACGCCGACACCGCCGGTGCCCGAGGATGAACGGCTGGCCATGAACCGGCTGTGGGACGAGGCGGTCGGGGCCAACCCCATCCTGTTCGACGGGCCTGTGGCCGCATGCACCGGGACGCACTGGGAAAGCCCGCGGCACCTGGTCGTCCACTGGACCCGGAGCAGCTACCGGTACCGCGCACTGCGCCGGGTCCCGGGCGCGGTCTCCTGGCTGCCCTCGCTGTTCGTCACCGTCCTGCAGCCGACCGACGACGGGCGGTTGCTGGTCGGACGGATGTCGGCATGGACGCAGGCCACCGGCCTGTGGGTACTGCCGGGCGGTTCCGTCGAACCACCGGATCGCGACGGGCAGTTGGACCTGGCGGCACTACGCGGCCACGCGGCCCGCGAACTGTCCGAAGAGACCGGAATCGACATCGCCCCCGACGCCCTGGCTCTGGGCGCCCTCACCCGCGGGCAATGGCGGAACCTGGGCGCCCACTTCCTCGCTCCGCCGCGGCCGGCCCGTGAACTGCGCGCGATCTACGAGGACTTCACAGCGACCGAGAACGCGCTCGGCCGCGAGCCGGAACTCGACCGCATCACTTTCGTCCCCTCCGCCGAGGCGCTGGCGGAACTCGACGGACCTCGCGTGGACTACCTGGAGCCGGTCGTACGGCGCTGCGCCGGGGTGGCTCAGCGCTTCTGAACAACGCCCGGAGCGCTCACAATTCATCGTGCGAGTGCGGCTCCGTCGCGTCCAGAGCATCGTAGGAGTGCTCTTCGCTCTTTCCTCTCGATAGGGAATTCTCCTCGGAATCCTCCAGCCCTTCCTCTTCCGTGTGGGGGGTGGGTGGTTGGTTGGTGATGTATCCGGCGAGGGCGAGGTTGGCGCCGGTTTGGAAGCGGCTTGTGGCGTTGGTTTGTTCCATTATTTGGGCGATGTGGCGTCGGCAGGTGCGGACGCTCATGCCGAGTTTGCGGGCGACGTTTTCGTCTTTGTGTCCTTGGGCGAGGAGTTTGATGATGGCGTGTTTGAGGTCGTGGGTGATGTGGGGTGTGGTGGGGGTGTGGGGGGTGTAGGGGGTGGCGTTGTTCCAGAGGTGGTCGTAGGTTTTGCAGAGGAATTGGACGAGGGTGGGTTCGCGGATGAGGGCGGCTCCGGGTTGGCGGTGGGTGATGTTTTGTTCGGGGAGGAATACGGTTTCGCGGTCGTAGATGATGATGCGGTCGATGAGTTGGTCGGTGGTGCGGACGTGGGCGCCGTGGTGGGTGATGGTGCGTATGTAGTTGACGGTGGTGAGGTCGGTGCGGGCGGTGTGTTGGTAGAGGTGTTTGATGGTGAGTCCGCGTTGGAGGTTGTTGAGGGTGCGGGGGCGGGCGTTTTCGAGGATGTCGGGTGGTCGGGGTCCGCCGGGTTGTGCGGTGAGTATTTCTTTTTGGGCGTGGAGTCCGTGGTCGTTGAGTGTTTTTTGGAGGGTGGTGATGTCGGTGATGATGTCGAAGGCTTCGGTGTGGTTTCGGTGTTGTCGGCTTTCGTAGTAGAGGGGTTGGAGGGTTTGCATGCGGTTGCGGGTGTGGGTGACGGCGTTTTGGAGTTGTTGGATGTGGTGTTCGGTGGTGGCGAGGAGTTCGGCGGTGGCGGCGTCGGGGCTGAGGGGGATGAGGGTGTCGGGTTGTCCGGGGACGGGTTTGAGGAGGTGGAGTTGAGTGAGGGTGTGGGTGATGCGGTGGGTGTGTTCGGGGGTGAGGTGGAGGGTGTGCTGGATGTCGGTGGGGTGGTAGCGGCCGTTGAGGACGGCGTGGCGGTAGGCGGCGGCGGTGGTGTCGTCGAGGTGGTCGATGGTGGGGTTGTGCAGGGTGTGGTGGAGCTGGTCGAGAGTGTCGGCCTGCGCATCGCCGGTCGCGGTGGGGTGAGCGGCGGCCGGGACCGCTGCCGCGGCCACATCGTCGAACTCGGCCACCGCGTGCGCGGGGGAAGGGTCCGCGACAGGCGAGTGAGCGCCACAAGTACAGGTGGACGCAGCGAAGTTGAATGATTTCCCTGCGTGCGGGGTACTGTCGTCGAAGTGCTCGGGTGAACCAACGGCCGTCGTACGCCCGGGGGTTGGTGGTTCCGGCTTATCCGCCGCGCAATGGACGGAGTCCCGGGCGAAGGGCCGGATGTCCGAGGGTTCCGCCACGACGTATCGCGACTCGTGTCCAACCATGGGCGGCACGGGCGAATCCGCCCTCGGGCTGGGGATGTTGGCGTGAGGTGCGGGGCTGGAGGCCTTGTCCGGGCGGGGAGTGGTCGCGTTCGGGTCGGTTTCGGGCATGCCTGGTATTTTCTCCCCTGGGAAGTACTTGTTGCCTGACAACTTTACGTCACTGGGATTGGCTTGGCGGATTACCCGAAGCGGTGCATGGTGGTCTGCGTTCATCGTTCTTTCGTTGTGCAGGGGGATGGTTATGCGTTTGGCCGGTGTACGTAAGGCCGTGGTTGTGGCAGTGGCCGCGGCGGGGATCGGCGTCGCTGTGAACGCCGGTTATTCGGAACAGTCGATTCCGGTTATGGGGGCTTCCTCGAGTGTTTCGCCGGATGTCCCGACGGATGAGCCGGAGGTGGGTCCGGAGGACGACGGCTGGGGCTGATCTGTGTATGTCGTGTGACTGAGGGCTGATTGCTCTTGCTGTTTCCGCGGTCCGGTTTCTGGGGCTTCTCAGAAAACCGGACCGCTTTCTTTTTTCTGGGCTCCAGGACGGCACTCCGGATCCGAGGCGGCTGTACTGGAGCGACTTCATGTGGTGAGGAACCGGTGACCGGGTGTCGGAACCTGGTCCTCCGCACGGAAGCGCACAAGTCTGTGATTGTGACCTGCCCGAGAAGGGTGGGCCAGGAAACGCGGGAGCCGGTAACGGGTCTTTGACGTGCCGGTTTCCTCGGTGTGCGCCGACCGTTGCATGTGTTGCACACTCCGCATTGGCCGCTGTCCATGTGGGGTCCCCTGGACCACATTCGTCCCGCTGGGTGAGACCGTACTGTCGGATGCCCCTGCTTCGGATATGCGCATATGCCGATGCGCCGGGTCGACAACCCCCGGCGCATGCGGTGCAATTCCCACTTTTCCGCACTCAACGGCCCCGCTGGCCGCGCTGCTTGACGTACTGCTCGATCAGGTCCGGGAGACGAGGGCGGGCTCGGCCGGCCGGGACTCGCCGCTCCCGGGTGCCCTCGCTCCCGGTCGTCCGGCCGTGCGGATCACTCGGCGACGCGGAAGCGGTTGATGGCGTCGAGGTGCTTGGCGCGCATCTCGTGGTCGCGGACGCCAAGTCCCTCCATCGGCGCGAGGCCGAGGACGCCGACCTTGCCCTGGTGGAGGTTCTTGTGCACGTCGTAGGCGGCCTGTCCGGTCTCTTCGAGGCGGTACACCTTGGACAGTGTCGGGTGGATCTTGCCCTTGGCGATGAGGCGGTTGGCTTCCCAGGCTTCGCGGTAGTTGGCGAAGTGGGAGCCGATGATGCTCTTGAGGCTCATCCACAGGTAGCGGTTGTCGTACTGATGGTTGTAGCCGGAGGTGGAGGCGCAGGTGACGATGGTGCCGCCCTTGCGGGTGACGTACACAGACGCGCCGAAGGTTTCGCGGCCGGGGTGTTCGAAGACGATGTCGACGTCTTCGCCGCCGGTGAGTTCGCGGATGCGCTTGCCGAAGCGCTTCCATTCCTTCGGGTCCTGGGTGTTCTCGTCCTTCCAGAACTTGTAGCCCTCGGCCTTGCGGTCGATGATCGCCTCGGCGCCCATGGCGCGGCAGATGTCGGCCTTGTCCTCGCTGGAGACGACGCAGATGGGGTTGGCGCCGCCGGCGAGGGCGAACTGGGTGGCGTAGGAGCCGAGTCCGCCGGAGGCGCCCCAGATCAGGACGTTGTCGCCCTGCTTCATGCCGGCGCCGTTGCGGGAGACGAGCTGGCGGTAGGCGGTGGAGTTGACCAGGCCCGGAGCTGCGGCCTCTTCCCAGGAGAGGTGGTCGGGCTTGGGCATCAGCTGGTTGGACTTGACCAGCGCGATCTCGGCCAGGCCACCGAAGTTGGTCTCGAAGCCCCAGATGCGCTGCTCGGGGTCGAGCATGGTGTCGTTGTGGCCGTCGGAGGACTCCAGCTCGACCGACAGGCAGTGCGCGACAACCTCGTCACCGGGGGCCCAAGCCCGGACGCCGGGGCCGGTGCGCAGGACGACACCGGCCAGGTCCGAGCCGATGACGTGGTACGGCAGGTCATGGCGCTTGGTCAGCTCCGACAGACGCCCGTACCGCTCCAGGAAACCGAACGTGGGGAGCGGTTCGAAGATCGAGGTCCACACGGAGTTGTAGTTGACCGAGGAGGCCATGACGGCCACCAGGGCTTCACCGGGGCCGAGTTGGGGCACCGGAACCTCGTCGAGGTGGAGGGACTTGCGCGGGTCCTTGTCGTGCGGTTCGAGTCCGGCGAATATCTCGGTCTCGTCCTTGTGCACCGTGATGGCGCGGTAGGACTCGGGCAACGGCAACGCGGCGAAATCCGCCGGCCCGAGCGCAGGCCGGCCGTTCTCGGTTGCGGTGTGCGCGAGGATCGCGTCGAGGATGTTGTTCATCGTGGCCTCCGGCACTTCGGGTCTGACGGTCCACTCATACGCAAATGTGGGCCCGCTGGGGAGCGCGTCAGGCCGTGCCAGGGGTGGAGGAGCAGAGGCTAGGGGGCATGGGGGCCGGATTCCGGGGCCGCGTCGACAAGCGCGCGTCCCCGGCGGATTGGTCACCGGCGCGGAGCGAGGTCGGTCAGCGCAGCAGACGTGCCCGCAGACGTTGCAAGGTCGGCAGGTCCACGCCCAGGCCCTCGACCGCATAGCGGGTGAAGGTGCCGTACGTATGCCGGATCTCGGCCAGGGCCGTGTCCAGGTAAGCCGTGCGGACCTCCTGGAGCGGGATGATCAGGTCCGGGTTCTGCATGGCGCCGGATTCCTTGAGGTACTCGCGGGCCTTGCGGTCGCTCTCCGCGCGCAGGGTGTTGGAGTGAAGGAAGTCCTGCTGTGCGGTGGCCGCCGGGACGCCGAGCAGACGCAGCAGGGCGTAACTCATCCAGCCGGTACGGTCCTTGCCCGAGGTGCAGTGGAACAGCAGCGGCGCGTTCGCGGGACCTTCGGCGATCTGGCGCAGCGTGGCACCGAACGCCGCACGGCTGTCGGCGTTGGTGACGAAGGTGCGGTAGATCTCGTGCATGGCGGCCTCGGCCTTGCCGTCGCCGAGCATCTCCTGCTGCACCTGGGGGTCGCGGGAACCGATCGCGTCGAGGAGCAGCCGGTAGGAGCCGTTGTCGCTGACGGGCCTGGCCGTCGCGGTCAGACCGGGCGGCAGCCGGTCGGGCTTGTCGTACTGAATCTCGAACGGCGTGCGGAAGTCGATGACAGTCCGCAGACCGAGCCGCGAAAGGGCGGTGACCCCGTTGTCGGTCAGCTTGCCGAGGGAGTCCGAGCGGAACAGCACCCCGTCCCTGATCTGGTGTCCCGTTACGGTCGAATAGCCCCCGAGGTCACGGGTGTTGACGGTGCCTTCCAGCGGGATGTGCCCACCGGGGACAGCGGCGCGGACATCCGCCGTGCCGGGCAAGGGGGCGGTCCCCGGGCCTTCTGCGGCCGTGGCGCCCGCGACATCCGCGGTCGGGACGGAGCCGTCGACGGCAGCGGGGACGGCGACGGCGGGGGTGGCCAGGCCGAGCAGAGCGAGTGCGGCCACGGCAGCGGGGGCCGTGGGCAGAAGTCGGTGAGCACGCATGCGCACATGCTGGCAGCGGAGGCTCCGGCTCGGTATGCCCCGGCGCGATCTGCCGCCCCTCAACCCCAGATGACAACCCCTATGGCCCCTAAGGGAGTTGACTGCCACGCCAGGAGGGAGGCAACGAGTCGAGGACCGGTCCGCGTAGTACTGAAGGGTGGTGCGGGGGCGCGTACCGTCCCCCGCACCGTGTCGGATCTGGCGGTACCGCCCGGTCTCAGGAGGTGGTGGGCGGCTGGGTGGCGGCTCCCAGAGTGAGCTTGATGGTGTTGCCGTCGCCCGGGACGATCAGGTTGATCAGCGGCGTGGAGAGCAGGCAGTGCTCGAACGCCGGAATGGTGTACGTGCCGGAGAGGTTGCCGCCGCGCAGCGGGTTGAACCCGGCCTCGCTGCTCAGGTTGAGGACGGCGGGCGTCCTCGTCTCGCAGTGATCGCCCACCGGCGTCGGGATCCCGGCGACCTTCATGTCCTTCAGCCGGAGCGTCAGCTTGGTGGTCGTCTTGGTCTCGCCGGTCTTCAGATCGAGCGTGCCCGTGGTGGGTTCGGTCTCGATGAACTCGGTCGTCGCGGAGACGGGGATGACGCCGAGCATGTTGAACGAGACCTTCGCGGGCGGCAGTTTGGTGTTCGCGGTCAGCGTGCCCGCGAAGAGATCGGCCGACGCTTCGAGCGTGCCGGGGCCGAGGTTCACCGTCGAGCCGGTGCCCTTGAGGACGGTGCTGCCGGTGAGCGGGTAGTTCAGCCGGACGGGGGCGGCGTGGGCGGCACCCGTGGTGGCCGTCACCAGTGCGGCGGCCGCGGAAACGGCGAACGCGGCACGAACAGCGGTACGGCGGACGGTTCTTGAGGACTTCATCGGGGCTCCAAGGGATCTGAGGGTCGCGGGATGCGGATTCCGTTGGGCTGTGCCGGGCTTCGGCGCGCGCGGAAGGTGCGCACGGCGTGCGGGAGGGCAAACGAGTCGGCCAGAGTGCGAGGCGGTCTTTCGTACGCATCGCCCTTCGGCCGTCCGCGTGTGATGACGAGCAACCGCGCTTCACTGCAAGCGAGTTCGGACCATACGGCGGTGCCGGGACAGCGGGCGCATGCGCGAGAGCGCACACACCGAAACTGTGCGGAGCAGTGGTGCGGCGGTACTGCGGGGGGTGGCACGGAGCGGCTTGACGCGGACTGTGCGAGAGAGCGGCGGTGCGGCGGTGCGGCTCGAACGGGGAAGGCAGCAAACCGGAGCGGTACGCGCATCACGCGAGTGCCGGCAATACGACTACGGCGAGCGATGCGAGCAATGCGAGAGATGGGAACCACACGAACGATGTGCGAGGTTTCCTGCGTTTTCCGTGGTGATGGCCAGACGCTACACACGGGTAACCGGGCAGGCAAGAGCGGTTTCGCCGATCGCGAGCCGGGCTTGTCCGGCGGGGCGGCTTCTTGTCAACGCCGCACTACCCGGCGGACGGTTCTTGTCGGCCGGTGAGCAGCGCCGGGCCTCGCGCCCGGCGCCGCAGTACGGCTCGCTGGGTTGAACAGGTGGGGGTGAACTTCCCCTGTTCTCACTCCAGTTCGAGGACGATCTTGCCCGCCGCACGTCGCTCGTCGAGGGCGAGCAGGGCTTCGGCGGCGTCCTTGAGCGGGTAGGTGGGGCCGAGTACGGGGTCCAGCCTTCCGGTCTCCAGGTGCGGCAGCAGCTCTGTCCACTGCTCGCGCAGGTAGGCGGTGCGCGGGAGCCAGTAGGCGCCCCAGCCGACCCCGCGTACGTCGATGTTGTTCAGCAGCAGCCGGTTCACCTTGACCGTGGGGATCTCACCGCCGGTGAAGCCGATGACCAGCAGACGGCCCTCCGGGGCGAGGGAGCGCAGGGAGTCGGTGAAGCGGTCGCCGCCGACAGGGTCGACCACGATGTCCACACCGCGGCCGCCGGTGAGCTCCTTGACCGCGCCGAGGAACCCTTCGGCCAGCACGACCTCGTCGGCGCCCGCCGCGCGGGCGACGTCGGCCTTCGCCTCCGAGGAGACCACGGCCACGACGCGGGCGCCCAGGACGGAGGCGAGCTGGACGGCGGCGGTGCCCACGCCGCCCGCGGCGCCGTGCACGAGAACCGTCTCGCCCGCCTTCAGGCCGCCGCGGCGGGTGAGTGCGAAGTGGACGGTGAGCAGGTTCATCGGCAGTCCCGCGCCCTGGGCGAAGGACAGCCGGTCGGGCAGCGCGAACACCATGGACGGATCGGTGGCCACCTGTTCGGCGAAGCCGCCGAACCCGGGGAAGGCGGCCACGCGCTGGCCGGACACGAACCCGGAACCGGCGGGCGCCTGGACGACGACGCCCGCGACCTCCGAGCCGGGCGTGAACGGCGGCTCGGGCTTGATCTGGTACTCACCGCGGCTGAGCAGCACGTCGGGGTAGGTGACCCCGGCCGCCTTCACGTCGATCAGTACCTGCCCCTCGACGAGCTGCGGTGCCTCGGCCGTGACCAGTTCCACTGCCTGAGGGCCTTCGAGCCGTACCACCTGCACCGCGCGCATGCGCTTGTCCCTTCCCAGACTGCAACTGGGCCGAGGCTATGCCACCTCCTGAGCATTGCTCAATAGCGCACGGCTGTGAGGCGTACGGCAGTTCCGCTTCTCGCCCTGTGTCCCCTGTGTCCTCTGCGTCCCCTGTGCCTTCCGGGGTTCCGGCCTTCCGGTGTGACTCGCCAACAGGCCGTCCGCGCAAAGGTGTTGGCCTCTTGTCACAGGGATTTCACTCTTCGCATCTACCCGCATAGACCCGGCCGGGGCACCATATGGCCGCCCCCCCCGCACTCACCCCCTCCATCGCCAGGAGAAACCATGCGCAATCGCGCTCGCGCCCTCGCCGCTGCCGTCACCGCCGCCGCGACCACCGCGCTGACCTTCGCGGCCACCGCTCCCGCACAGGCCGCCCTGCCGACCCCGATATCCGCGAGCACCGCCCGCTCCTACCTGGCCTCCATGCCGGCCACCGGCGAGCACTCCCGCACGGGCTACAGCCGTGACCTGTTCCCGCACTGGATCACCATCAGCGGCGCCTGCAACACCCGCGAGACCGTGCTCAAGCGCGACGGTTCCGGTGTGGTCACCGACTCCTCCTGTGCCGCGACGTCCGGCAGCTGGTACTCGCCCTACGACGGTGCCACCTGGTCCGCGGCCTCCGACGTCGACATCGACCACCTGATCCCGCTGGCCGAGGCCTGGGACTCCGGTGCCTGGAACTGGAGCACCTCCAAGCGCCAGCAGCTCGCCAACGACCTGACCCGCCCGCAGCTGCTCGCGGTGACCGACAACGTCAACCAGTCCAAGGGCGACCAGGACCCGGGCACCTGGTGGCCGTCGCGTACCGCCTACAAGTGCACCTACGCCCGCGCCTGGGTGCAGGTCAAGCACTACTACGGTCTGAGCGTCGACTCGGCCGAGAAGAGCGCGCTGACCTCGGTCCTCAACGGCTGCTGAACCGTTCCGCAGTGACTGCCCGCCCCGCATCGTGCCGCTGTGCGCGATGCGGGGCGGGCAGTGCGGGACCTGGCCTCCGCTTGCCCCGGACCGCGTCAACTGGTGGCAAGCACAAGGGAGATGGCCTGCACCGGACAGGCGTGGACCGCGTCGCGCAGCTCCGTCGTGTCGGGGTGGCTGCCGCGTCCCGTGCGGAGTGTGCCGAAGCCGTGGTCGTTCTGGACGAACACGTCGGGTGCGTTGCGGGCACACTGGCCCGCTCCGACGCACCGGCCGGTGTCGATGCTGATGTTCACCCGGCTTTTCATGGGGCTCTGCATGGGGCTCGTCGTGGGGTTGTTCATGTGACTCTTCGTGGGGTTCGTCATGCCGTTGTCCCTACGGATTGCTCGCTGGTCGGGGCGTACTGCGCGGCCGTTCGGCGGTGCTCACCAGGTGACGGGCAGTTCGACAGGTCCCTGAACGGTGTCGCCGGGTTTGAGGACGAGGCTGTCGGCGGGCTGGGCGAGACGCAGACCCGGGAGCCGGGTCAGTAGTCGGCCGAGGGCGATCTCGATCTCCGCGCGGGCGAGGTTCTGTCCGAGGCACTGATGGCTGCCGAAGCCGAAGGCGATGTGGTGCCGGACGGGGCGGTGCCAGTCGAGCTCGTCCGGATGCGGGTAGACGCCGGGGTCACGGTTGACGGTCGAGGCGGCGAAAACGACGGCGTCACCGGAGCGGATCGTCACCCCGTCCACCTCGATGTCCTCGGTGGCCAGGCGCAGGATGCCGTCCACCACGGACAGATGGCGCAGCAGTTCCTCGGTGGCCGCGGGGAGAAGCGCGGGATCGGCGCGCAGTTCGGCGAGCCGCGCGGGGTGTTCGAGCAGCGTGCACACGGCCAGCGCGATCATGTTGGCGGTGGTCTCGTGGCCCGCGACGAGCAGTACCCAGGCGAGGTCGGCGAGGCTCTCGGTGGTGAGCGTGCCGTCGCCGAGCCGGTTGTGTACGAGGTCGTCGACCAGTCCGCGCCCCGGCTCGTGTTGTTTGCGCGCGACAAGTGTGCCGAGATAGCCGAGGAGTTGGCGGTGGGCGTCGGCGCAGTCCTCCGCCGAGGGCCCGCGCAGCAACCGCCGCGACTGCTCCTCGAAGAAGTCGTGGTCCTCGTAGGGAACGCCGAGCAGGGCGCAGATCACCCGCGAGGAGACCGGCAGCGCGAAGGAGCTCACGAGTTCGGCGGGCGGCCCCGCGGCGACGAGGTCGTCCAGGGCCTCGTCGACGGTCCGCTCCATCTCCGGCCGTAACGCATTGATCCGCTTGAAGGTGAAGCCCGGTATCAACAAGCGCCGCTCGGCGGCGTGTTCGGGCCCGTCGACCCCGATCAGCGGGGTGCGGGTCTTGGCGATACCGCTGAACCGCGCGCTGGGGACCGGGAATTGGGGATGCGTGCGGTCCGAGGACAGACGAGGGTCGGTCAGCAGTGCGCGGGCTGTGGCGAGGCGGGTGACCGCCCAGACCGGGCGGCCGTCGTAGAAGGAGACGCGAGTGAGCGGGCCGCCGTCGTGCAGCCGCCGGTAATCGGCGGGCGGCCGGTAGGGGCAGGAGCGGTCCTGGGGGTAGGGGAGGGGAGCACCGTCCGGCTCTCCTGCGACCCGGGTCTTCCCTGGGTCGCTCGGCTCTCCCGAGCTGCTCGGATCGTCGGCGCCGCCGGTGGGCGGGGCGGTGGTCGTGGCCATGGTGATCTCCTGCTGTGAACGTGCGGTGTTCGCTACCGGTGGATGCGGACCATGCCTTGCACGCCGGTGACTGCCGTGGGCGCCGGTGTGCGGGCGAAGCTCCCGAAGGTGCGACCGATTCTGGGTCGCCGGGTCCCGCGATGTCCTTGGCACCGCTGGCACGGTCGCTTGGCCGTCCCTGCCCGGCGGTCCCCTCGCGACTGCCGACCTCCACACCCCTTTGAGTCACTTCTGTCCCATTTGGAGGAATTGGCCAATTCCCCCCTTGGGGGTCGATTGGCTAGGAAGTGGCGGAATTCCGGTGTACGGGTGTGGCGCTTTTGGTTCCACCGAAACGTAGTGAGTCGCGTCACATTCACCTGCGTCCACCTCCGTGGAGAGGGCGGTCATTTCCCTTCAGCGAAGGGCGAGTTGATTTCTCTTCCGGGAAGCCTTCCCGGGTGGCCGGGCGCTTTTCCGGATCACTCGCTTTGCGTTCCGTAATTCAGGCCTTGTTTGTTCTCGAGTTCCTCGCCTACGGTCTCGGCAATCCCGGGTGGAACGCCGAATCCTGCCGCCGCCCGGAATCCGCGCCCCCTACGTGGACCAGGCAGGAGCGGGGAACCCGGAAAGTCGCCGATTCGCCAAGCGGAACGGCTCGGGGTGAAGTCGTGCGGTAGTGCGGCCGGGTAACTCCACCCGAACCCGACAGCTCACCTCGCAGGCGGAGGAGAGGAAATCGCCATGCCCAATAAGGGTAAGCACCGTCGTGTGAAGTCCCGTTCACTCCCGCGTTCCGTGGCTGTCGTCGGTGCGGGAGGTGCCGCACTCGTACTCCCGGTGATCGCCGCGACCAGCGCCAACGCGGCCGGAACCGCCGCAACCGGCTCCGGGCACAAGGCCGGTAAGGCCGCCTCGGGGGCGGTTTCCGCTGCCGCACAGGCCGAGCGGGACGCGGCCGAGAAGAAGTACACCGTGGTCTCGGGCGATTCCCTTTTCAAGATCGCTGACAAGCATTCTCTCGAAGGCGGCTGGCGCGCTCTCTACAAGAGCAACAAGAAGGCTGTCGGAGACAATCCGTCGCTGATTCGCCCGGGTCTGAAGCTCACCATCCCCGTCCCCGGAAAGGGGCAGCGCGAGGAGCCCGCGCCCAGCAGGTCCGAGAAGCGTGAAGAGGCCAAGTCCCCGGCCTCCAAGACGTATTCGAACGACCTCGACGGCTGGATCAAGGAAGCCCTCGACGTCATGGCGAAGCACGACATCCCGGGCACCTACGACGGCATTCACCGCAACATCATGCGAGAGTCCTCCGGCAACCCGCAGGCCATCAACAACTGGGACTCCAACGCCGCGAAGGGCACACCCTCCAAGGGCCTGCTCCAGGTCATCGACCCGACCTTCGCCGCCTACCACGTCCCCGGCACCCCGTACGACCCCTACGACCCGGTCGCCAACATCACCGCGGCCTGCAACTACGCGGCCGACAACTACGGCTCCATCGACAACGTCAACGGCCCGTACTGACCCTCCCGCTCCCCCCACCACGTGTGTGCCCGTCCTCCCCGGCAACCGGAGGGCGGGCACACGCGTGTGAGGACGGTGACTCCGGGCGCGGATCGTCGTGCCGTCGCCCACGCGGCGCGATCCGCCGCGCTCCGGGGTGCCCGCCGGGAACCGGGACGGTGCCCGCGCGCGTACCGTACGCAGGTACGGAAGCCGGAAGCCGGAAGCCGGAGGTCGGCTGTCCGGCCGGTGACGGGTGTGGCAGAGTCGGGCGGGGCTTCGGCCCGAGGGCCCGCGGAACTGCGCAACCGACCTGTCCCGGGCTCCTCGTCGGGGTGAAGGGGGCGAAGTGGCGCGGGTGATCGACGGCCGTTTCGAGCTGCTGTCGCGGCTCGGCGGTGGCGGTATGGGGCTGGTGTGGCGGGCGCGTGACCTGGCGCTGCACCGCGAGGTGGCGCTCAAGGAGGTACGTCCACCCGACCCGGACCTCGCCGAGTACGACCCCGAGGCCTCCGAGGCGCTGCGCGCACGTGTACTGCGCGAGGCCAGGGCGCTGGCCCGCATCGTCCACCCCAACGTCGTGACGATCCACCACATCGTCGACGGCGGCGAGGAGGGCACCTATCCGTGGCTCGTCATGGAACTGGTGCCCGGCGGCTCGCTCCAGGACCGCATCGACCGCGGCAGGCTCACCCCCGGCGAAGCCGCGGCACTGGGCCGGGGCGTCCTCGAAGGGCTGCGCGCGGCGCACGCGGCGGACATCCAGCACCGCGACATCAAGCCGCCCAACATCCTGCTCCGCCCCGACGGCCGCGCGGTCCTGACCGACTTCGGGATCGCCGCCATCCGGGGATCGACCACCCTGACCGCCACCGGCTCCGTGATCGGGACCCCCGACTACATGGCGCCCGAGCGCGTCGCGGGCCAGGGCGGCGGCCCGGCCGCCGACCTGTGGTCACTCGCCATGACGCTCTACGTCGCCGTCGAGGGCCACAACCCGATGCGCCGCGGGAACACCCTCGCCACCCTGGCGGCCGTGCTCGGCGAGGAGGTGCCGCCTCCTCGGCGTGCCGGGGCGCTGACCGGGCTGCTGACCTCCGTCCTCGTACGCGACCCGGCGGCACGGCCGGACGCCGCGACGCTGGACCGGCTGCTCGCCGAGGCGGAAGCGGCGGCCAGGTTCGAGGCCACCAAGGCCACCGAGGCCGCGACCGGCTCCGAGACCTCGTATCCCCTCACCCCGCCCCGCACCACCGCCCCTCAGCCGCCACCGGAGCCCCCGGTGCCGGGAAGCGGCGCGTCCACGCGGGAGGCGCCGCCCTGGATGCCGACCGCCCCGCCGGTGTCGTCCGCGTCGACGCCGCCCTCGTCCCCGCCCGGACCCGCCGGACCGACGCCGCCTCCCTCGGCGTCCCCCTCGCACGCCGAGCCGTTCTTCGGGGTGCCGCACCCAACTCCGGCTCAGGCACTGCCCGTTCGACGCAAACGGACCTGGATCTACGCCTCGGGTCTGGGCGCCGTCGCCCTGGCCGGAGTGCTTCTGTGGGCGCTGCTGCCCCTCGGCGACGGCTCGGGCGGTGACAAGACCGAAGCCGACGGCGGCACGTCGCCCAAGCCCGGTACGTCCGGCGGCAGTTCGCAGCAGCCCGTGGATTCCAGCGGCAAGAAGATCACCATCGGGGTGAAGTACGACCAGCCCGGCCTGGGTTACATGGGGCCCGACGGCAAACCCTTGGGCTTCGACGTGGACGTGGCGACGTACATCGCCAAGAGGCTCGGCCACGCCCCGAGCGACATCGTGTGGAAGCAGGTCCGCGGCATCGAGCGGGAGGGTGTGCTGCAACGGGGCGAGGTGGACTTCCTCGTCGCCGTCTATGCCATGAACGACACGCGCGCGAAGAAGGTGGACTTCGTGGGGCCCTATCTCGAAGCCCACCAGGACGTTCTGCTGCCCGAGGACGCCCCGGCGGTAACCACCGCCGCCGATCTGAACGGCAAGTCGGTGTGCACGGTGGCCGGCTCCTCTTCCGGCACGAACCTGCGGACACAGGCCGCACAGGCTCGGCTCGTAGAACGCGACACCTACTACAGCTGTATTGACGACCTCGTCGCGGGCAAGGTGGACGCCGTCACGGCCGACGACGCCCTGCTCGCCGGTTATGCCACCCAGGTGCCCCAGGACCTGAAACTGGGTGGCCTGAAACTGAGCGACGAACGGTACGGAATCGGCCTCCGCAAGGGCAGCGAGTTGAAGGGAAAGGTCGAGACCGCGCTCAAGGACATGATCAAGGACGGCTCGTGGCAGGCGTCCCTGAACGGCAACCTTTCGTTGCTCAAGTCGCCTCCGCCGCAACTGTGAAGAGCTCGCAAGCGGCACACCGGGTGAGAGCACCACGGCATGCGGAAGAAGTGCCGCGCGCATCCAAGTAGCTGTGCGGGGGCGTGAGTTCGCGCCTTCGGTCGCAATAGCGGGACAACAGGCGTGACTTCGCGCCGTCGGCCGCCCGTATGCGCGCCGTTCGCAGTTCCGTGCACCCGGACGAAATGCCACAACTCCCCGTCTGGCGCGCGCAGTTCACTCTTTCGTGGCGCTTCGCGCGGATACCCCGGGGAAGTCAGTTTCCGACTTTGACGGCGTCGGCCGGGTGCGCGGCGCGGTGCCGTGACCGGGGGCGAGATGGGGAGGAACGGCTGTGACGAATGGCAGCGGGGACCCGCGTCGTGGGCAGGCGGAGGAGGCGGTACAGATCGTCGCCGGGCTCGTGGACCTCGGACTGGAACAGGCGGAGGGACTCATCCGCCGTATGAGGGGTGTCCTCGGACGCTCCGACCTGGATGTGATCACCGCCGACGGGCGCGAGGACCTGCGCGCACGCGGCGAACTCGCGCTGAAACGGCACGCCCCCACGGCCGAGTCGCACATGGAGACACTGGCCCGCCAAGTCGCCGCCCGTCGCTCCGGCTCCGGCGCCTGAGGTGCACGGAACCGGGCTCATCGCGCCCCGCGTCGACCGGGTCCTCGCGGAGTTCGCGCACCGCGAGTCGGCACTGCTGTGCGAGGTGGATCCCCAACTGGAGCCGATGGCCGTCCAGTTGACCACCGCACTTGGCGAAGGCAAGCGTATGCGCGCGGCCTTCTGCTACTGGGGCTGGCGGGCGACCGGGCAGCCCGACAGCGAAGCCATGGTCAAAGCCGCCGCGGCGATGGAGATCCTGCACGCCGCAGCGGTCGTGCACGACGACCTGGTGGACGAGTCCGCCGTGCGCAGAGGCGTCCCGACCGCACACATCGCCCTGCTCGACGCACTCGACGCGTCCCTCTTCGCAGACGAGGCCACTCGCACCGCCGGTGCCAGGAACCTGGCGATGCTGGTCGGCGACCTGCTGATGTCCTGGGCCGGGCAGCTGTTCACGGAGTGCGGACTGCCGGGCGCCTACCTGGCCCGCGCCCGGCCACTGTGGGCCACTCTCGCCCGGGAGCTGATAGCGGGGGAGTGCCTGGAGATCCTGCGCACCCGGGCGGTGCCCGAACAGCACAGCAGCCTCAAGATCATCCGCTACAAGACCGCGAAGTACACCGTCGAACACCCCCTGCACATCGGCGCTCTGCTCGGCGGGGCGCCCCGTCAACTCCTGTACGACTTCAGCGAGTTCGGTCTCGCGCTCGGTGAGGCCTTCCAGCTCCGGGACGACCTGCTCGGCGTGTTCGGAGACCCGTGCGAGACGGGCAAGTCCGCGCTCGACGACCTGTCCGGCGCCAAGCCGACCGTACTGCTCGCACTCGCGCTGTCCCAGGCGGCCGCCGAGGACCGCGTCGAACTGCGGCGGCTCATCGGCCGCCCCGACCTCGGCGAGCCGGAACTCGAAACGGTCAGAGCGATCATGGTGCGCTCCGGTGCCCGCGGCGCGGTGGAGGAACTCATCACCGAACGCGCCGAGACCGCGCTCAAGACCCTGGACCAGCTGCGCATCCCTGACGAGCCCGCCGCCGCGCTGCGCCATCTCGTCACGGCGACCGTTGCCCGCACCTCGTGACCGCGCCCGAAGCACCCGTACGTCACCACGCCTGCCGTACGGCCCCGATCACCACCACATCCGTACTGCCCCAGGAGGAGCCGAGATGACCGCTGCCGCAGAACCGGCACCGCCCGCCGACGCGCCGGGCACCCGGGCCGCCAGGCCCACCGAGGAGTCGATGGACGCCCTGCGGCTGCGCGGCGACGAACTCGCCGACGCCACCGTGCGCACCCTCTTCGAGCGGGGCGAAGTGGGCAAGTTCAACACCCTGATGCGCTGGTTCAACCAGTCGGGACAGCCGCTGCCCGACGGCCTGCCCGAGGTCGCGCGCGAGTATCTGGAGGCGACCGCGCACCCGCCCGCCTGGGTGGACTGGGCCGAGATGGAGCGGGCGAGGCTGTTCTTCATCGACAACAACGTGCACATCTCGACCGCGCTGTCCTTCGCCTCCATGCCCGCCTGCTACATGCTGCCGCACGTGGCCCGGCTGCTCAGCGCCACGCACGGCCTTTCGTACCCGTCCAAACGGATGGCGGAGACCGGCCAGTTCACCGTGTACCTGATGCGGCCCGACGCCTTCGAGTCCGGCAGCCGCTTCGTGCCCGCCGCGCAGAAGGTGCGTCTGCTGCACGCCTCCATCCGCCACCACCTGCGGGAGAAGGGCCTGTGGGACGAGGCAGCCCTGGGGGTGCCGATCTGCCAGGAGGACATGATCGGCGGGCAGATGATGTTCTCCATCCAGGTCCTGGACGCCCTGCACCGGCTCGGCATCCACATGACCCAGGAGGGCGCCGACGCCTACTACTACGCCTGGCGCGTGGTGGGCGCCATGCTCGGCGTGGACATCGAGGCCGGGCCCGCCGACCTCGCCGCCGCCCGCGACTTCTCCGACCTCTACATGACCCGTCACATGGGCCCGTCCGCCGAAGGCACCCTGCTCACACGGCAGTTGATCGACCTCTACGAGGAGGTCGTCCCCGGCACCCTCTTCGACCCGGTGGTCCCGGCCGTCATCCGGTATCTGATCGGGGACACGGCCGCCGACTGGCTGGAGGTGCCCCGCTCGTCCTTCGACGCCGCCGTCAAACTGTCGCCCGCACTGCTCGGCGTCCTCGAAAGCATCGAGGACGCCTCCCCGCTGGGTGCCTGGGCCCTGGACCACCTGGGCAAACTGACCACGGTCTTCGAGCTCAGCTCCCTGACCCGGGGTCGCGTCATGCAGTACGCGATCCCCGAGCATCTGAAGGACGAGTACGGCGTCAGGTCGCCCAAGCCGCGCACCGGCCGCTGGACGCCCCCGCCGCCCTCGGACCTGCTCGCCCGATAACTCGGCGTACCCGCCCGGCACTTCACGCACAAGACTCTGAAGCAGCGTGTGGTCAGGGCCGAATGGCGACAGCTCACCCTGAACCGGCCCGCCACCAGGGCCGGTTCAGGCGTGCCAGGGCGCTCCGGTGACCTGGTGGTCGGCATGGCTCAGTGCCTCCACGACCAGTCGGCGCAGATGCCCGTCGCTCAGCGCGTACACCGCGTGCCTGCCCTCCCTGCGGGCGTGGACGAGACCGGCCAGCCGCAGCTTCGCCAGGTGCTGGCTGACCGCGGTACGCGCGGCCCCGCTCGCCGTGGTCAGCGCGGTGACGTCCGCCGGTCCCTGCGCGAGCAGCCACAGCAGATGCAGCCGGGTCGGGTCGGCGAGCAGCGCGAAGACGGTCGCCGCCGTCCGCAACTGCTCCCGCCCGGGAGCGCGTTCATGCGCACCACTTGCAACTGGGCCCGGTTCGCGTGTGGTCATGCGGCCATCGTACGGTCGGCCCGATTCGACGTTGTCATGTGCGCAGGTGTGCACATGACGCTATGGTGCGAGGAGTTCGCCCCGTCGACCGAAGGACGCGGCCGTGCTTGTTGTGCTGCGCAACCGCACCTACCGTCATCTGTTCGCCGCCCAGGTCATCGCGCTGCTCGGCACCGGTCTGGCCACCGTGGCACTCAGCCTGCTGGCCTACGACCTCGCGGGGGAGCGTGCCTCCGCCGTCCTCGGCACCGCCCTCGCGATCAAAATGGTCGCCTTCGTCACCCTCGCCCCGCTGGTGAGCGCCCTCGCCGAGCGCATTCCGCAGCGCGCGCTCATGGTCGCGATGGACCTGACCCGGGCCGCCGTCGCCGTGGCACTCCCCTTCGTCACCGAGATCTGGCAGATCTACGTCCTGGTCCTTCTCCTGCAAGCCGCCTCCGCCGCGTTCACCCCCACCTTCCAGGCGACCCTCCCCGTCGTACTGCCGGACGAACGCGACTACACCCGCGCCCTGACGATGTCCCGCCTCGCCTACGACCTGGAGACCCTCCTCAGCCCGGCACTCGCCGCGGCCCTGCTGTCCGTGGTCACCTACGACTGGCTGTTCGCCGGAACCGTCGCCGGGTTCCTGGCCTCCGCGCTCCTGGTCCTGTCCTGCGTACTGCCCCCTCGCGCCCCCGTGGCACGAACCGGTGGCCTGGGCCGCAAGGCAGGCTTCGGCATCCGCCTGTTCTGGGCGACGCCCCGGCTGCGCGCCCTCCTCGGCCTCGACCTCGCCGTAGCGGCGGCGGGCGCGACCGTCGTGGTGAACACCGTGGTCCTGGTCCGCGACCAACTGCACCGCTCGCCCGGCGAGGTGTCCCTGGCGCTCGCCGCCTACGGAGCCGGTTCGATGGCCGCCGCACTCCTGCTGCCCCCGCTCCTGGACCGCGTCGGCGACCACGCCGTCATGCTCCCCGCGGGCTGCGTCGTACCCGCCGTCTTCGCCGCTCACGGCATCGCCACCGCCTCGGGCCCGTCCTGGCCCGCACTCCTCCTCGCCTGGGCCGCCTTCGGCGCCGCGTGCTCGGCGGCCCTCACGCCCACCGGACGACTGATCCGCCGCTCGGCCGCCCCCGCCGACCTGCCCGCCGCCTTCGCCGCCCAGTTCTCGCTCTCGCACGGCTGCTGGCTGCTCACCTACCCCCTGGCGGGCTGGCTCTCGGTCGCGGCGGGCACGACCGCCGCCTCCTGGACACTCGGCGCGCTGGCCCTCACCGGCGCCCTGGCCGCGACCCTGCTCTGGCCGGCCCCCGACCCCGCCCATCTCGACCACTCGCATCCCGGTCTGCCACCCGGCCATCCCCACCTCGCCGAGGTCCGCCCCACAACCGACTCCAACCGGCACAGCCACCACTACGTCATCGACCACCTGCACCCGCACTGGCCGACCGCACGCCGCCCGGCCGGTTCGTGACCCACGACCGTCGCACTCCGTAGTGCCTGCGGCCATGGGAGGGAACAACGCCGGGGGAACGTGTCATCGAACCGTCGCCCCTGTCGATCATGCACACCATCTGCGAGTGAATCTTCGACAGAAATGCCTGCCCTTCGTACTGGCGGCGCTCACCGCCGCGCCCCTGATGTCCGCCCTTCCCGCCACCGCCCTTCCCGCCACCGCCCTTCCCGCCACCGCCCTCCCCGCCATCGCTCCGCACACGGCGGCACAGGCCGCCGCTGCCGAGCCCCGCCCGGCACCGTCGAAACACCTGGTCCTGGACGGTGATTCGCTCACGCTGGACGACATGGTCCACATCGTGCGCGGCCGCCCGGTGACCCTGGAACTGGAGGACGGGACGGCGCGCACGATGCAGCGGGTCCGCGAGGGCGCGCTGAAGGCACTCGACGAGGGCCAGCGCGTCTACGGCTGGAACCAGGCGCTCGGCCCGCTCAAGGACCAGCCACTGACCCCCGATCAGCAGGAGGAGTTCCAGCGCCGCATCCTGCGCTCGCACGCCGCCGGGGTCGGCAAGCCGGTCCCGGACGGCGAGGCGCGCCTCGCCCTGGTGCTCCGCGCCAACGCCATGGCCCGCGGCACCATGGGCGTACGCCCGGAACTGGTGCGGCGCATGCTCGACCTCGTCAACGCCGGTGTCACCCCGGTCATCCCGCAGATCGGCTCGCTCGGCACCGGTGACCTCCAGCCGATGGCCGCCGCGGGCCTCGTCCTCACCGGTGAGGACGCACCCGCTCGCTACCGGGGCCGCACCGCACCGGCCAAGGAGATTCTCCGCGAGGCGGGCCTGGAACCCTCGTTCCCGCTCCAGGCCGGTGAGGCACTGCCGATCATCAGCGGCAGCGGCCTGCTCACCGCACGGTACGTGCACGCCATCGACCGGGCGAAGTCCCTGGAGACCCAGTTCGAGGGCGCCTTCGCCCTGTTCATGGAGGCGACCCGAGCCGAGAAGAGCTCGCTCGATGCGCGCACCCACAAAGAGCGGCGGATCCCCGAGGAAGAGGCCGTGGCCGCCCGGCTGCGCGGGCTGGTCGGGGACAGCGACTGGATGACGGAGGCCGGACGCAAACGCCTGGGCGAGACCTCGCCCCGCGTCCAGGACGCCGTGTCGGTACGTGCGGCTCCGCACATCGCCGCCACTTTGGTGCACACCCTCGACGAGGCGAGGACCATCGTCGAACGCGAGGCCAACGCCTCGACCTCGAATCCGCTCATCTTCCCCAAGGACGGCGGCGGTTACGAGTTCGTCATGGGCGGCAACTGGGACGGCGCCCAGATCGGCCATGCCATGGACACCCTCAACGCCGAGGCCACCGACGTCGCCGTACTCACGCACGAACTCTCCGCCCGGCTGCTCTCCAAGAAGTGGAGCTACGGCCTGCCCGCCAACCTCGCCTACCCGCCCGTCGGCCTCAACTCGGGCATGGTGCAGGTGCAGACCGTCGCCGCCGCCCTCATCCCCGAGATGCAGACCCGGGCCGCGCCCTCCGGCGTGCTGTCCCGCCCGGCCAAGGACGGCCAGGAGGACCACAACACGATGGCCATGGCCTCCGCGCGCAACCTGCACGAGAACCTGGACCGCTTCGAAACGGTGCTCGCCGTCCTGCTGATGATGGACGCGCAGGGCATCGACCTCATCAAGGAGGACATGAAGGGACTCTCACTCGGCGCCGGGAGCGCCGCCCTGCACGCGCGCATCCGGCAGACGATCCAGCCCCTCAAGGACGACCGCTGGATGTCCCCCGACCTGAAGAAGATGACCGCCTTGGTCCGCCAGGGGGACCTGCGTGACATCGTCCTCGCCCGGTCGGCCTCCGGCTCCACGCGGTAACGCCGCAACGCGCTGACCCGGCAACCGGCAAAGCCGTACGGCGAGTTGGGCGCCCAACGGGTGCGGGCCCCGGAGCAGCGAGTGCTCCGGGGCCCGCACCTGTCCGCTCTACTAGGCCCGCCCCGGCGCCTCGAACGAAGTGAACGCGCTGCGCTTGGGCAGGCGGTAGGCCTCGCGCCCGGTGATCGTGTTCAGGATCGCCGCGTTGCGCACCGCGCCGATGTCCAGGTTCGGCGCGGACACACCGTGCGAGTGGATCTCGGCGTTGGCCACGAACACCCGGCCCGCGACCCCGTCGGCCAGTTCGAGCGAGTGGTCGAGCCGTACGCGATGCCGCCCCTGCTCGTCGCGGAGCAGCAGCTCCTCGACGGGCTTCAGGAACGACGGCGGACGGTTGCGGTAGCCGGTCGCGGCGACGACCAGATCGGTGGTGTGCTCGAAGAGCTGCCCGGTGTCGCGGTGGCGGCAGGTGAGCACCGTCCGCCCGGCCGCGTCCGTGCCCGCGGACTCCACGCTGATGCCGAACCGCAGCTCCACCTCGGCGAGTTGGTGCTCCAGCTGACGCCGGTAGAGCAGCTCGTGGACCTCCTCCAGGGTGTCGGTGGAGATGCCCTTGTAGAACTGCCACTGCTCACCGATCAGCCGGTCGCGGGTGTCCTGCGGCAGCGAGTGGAAGTAGTGCATGTACGCCGGAGTGGTCAGCTCCAGGTTCATCTTGGTGTAGTCCAGCGGCGCGAACGACGTGGTACGGGTGAGCCAGCTGACCGCCGGCCCGCCGTCCAGGTTGCGGTTCAGCAGGTCGATGGTCACCTCGGCCCCGGACTGGCCGGAGCCGACCACGGTCACCTTGCCCGCGGCGGCCACGTCGGCCGCCCGGTGCAGATAGTCCGAGGTGTGCAGCACCCGCTCGGACGGCAACGACTTCAGGGCGTCCGGGAGGTACGGCGCGGTGCCGATGCCCAGGACCAGGTTGCGGGCGCGCAGCCGCAGCGCGGTGCCGTCGCCGCGGGTGACCCGTACCGTGAACTGCTCGGCCGCGGCGTCCCATTCGACCTCGTCGACGTGGTGCGAGAAGCGCACCGACGGCAGTTTCGAGGCCGCCCAGCGCAGGTAGTCCTCGTACTCCCGGCGCGAGGGGAAGAAGTTCTCGCGCACGGTGAACGTGTAGAGCCGGTCCATGTCGTGCAGGTAGGCCAGGAACGACAGCGGGTGGCTGGGGGCGACCAGGGTGACCAGGTCGGCGAGGAAGTTCACCTGCATCGAGGCGTCGCCGAACATCATGCCGCGGTGCCAGGTCAGCTCGGGCTCTTCCTCCAGGACCACGAGATCGAGGTCGTCGACGGTGGAGGCGAGCGCCGCCAGGCCCAGGTTGAAGGGGCCGCAGCCGATGGCCACCACATCGTGTTCGGTGGCGGTGAGTTCGGTCATCGGGGCATGTCCTTGTCCGAGCGCGGATGCACGAGCAGCGCGGCCTTCTTGTCGGGGAAGACGACCTCACCGGCGGGGCGGAAGCCCGCGGCGGTGAAGGCCTTGAGCGAGGGGGCGTTGGTCACGTCCGGCTCGGCGACCACCCGGGTGCAGTGGGGGTCGGCGGCCAGCAGGCCCTCGGCGAGGGCGCGCAGCAGCGCCCGGCCGAGCCCCTTGCCGGTCCGGCCCGCCTCGCCGATGGCGATGTGCACACCGAGGTCGTGCGGCAGGTGCGGGTAGTGCCCGGCGAGCCGGTCGCGCTGTACGCGGTAGACCTCGATGTACGCGAGGTCGCTTCCCTCGTGCCGGATCACCACCGGCAGGATCGCCTCGCCCGCGAGGTGTCCGGAGATCTCCTCCACCCACCGTTCGCGCGGCCAGGCCTGGTGCCAGAAGGCGTCGATGTGCGGTTCCTGCATCCAGCCGTGTACGAGGTCCAGGTCCGCGCCCTCGGCCTGGGCGATCCGGGCCGACCAGGGCCCTTCGAGCCGGGGCAGCGGCGGACCGGGAACCTCGGCGGGCGCGTCCTGCCGTGCGGGTGACGAGGTCACGCCGAGGCCTCCTGAAGGGGGTTGGGCGCGTCCAGGTAGACCGACTGGGCGTCCAGCGGGGCCAGCACCTCGTCGATCCCGTGCAGGCGGGTGAGCAGATTGCCCTTGCACGGCAGGGTGTCCGCGTCCAGCCAGCGGCGGGCCAGGCGGTCGCCCTCGGGTCCCGCCTCGGCGAGCTGCGGCAGGGCGGCCCGCAGCCGGGCGGCGAGCACGGCGAGCAGGTCGCGCTCGTCTGCCAGACCGTCGACGGCCAGACAGCCGATCACCGACAGCGCCTGGTTGCGCAGCAGGTAGTACGACAGCCGGTCGTCGACCAGCGCGTCGTCGACCACCGCGAGCGTCGAGGAGTCCGCGCCCAACTGCTTGAGCAGACCGGGCAGATGGGACGTCGCCAGGTAGTAGCCCTGGTTGTCGCGGAAGGTGCTGCCGGTCACCCGGCCCCGCTCGTCGAGCCGTACCAGCGTGTTCTGCTGGTGGGCCTCCAGGCCGATGCCGGTGGCGGCGTACAGGTGCAGCATCGGGACGAGGACCTGGTCGGTGTAGTCGGCCACCCACTGCTCGGCGGCGCCCGCGCCGAGCGCGGCGACGATCTCGCCGAGCGCGCTGCGGCCGAGCCCGGGCTGCGGGGCGACCAGGCCGACCAGGCACTTCAAGTCGGCGATGTGCGGCGGCACTTCGCGTACGGCGACGTCGAGCCCGGTGATCTCCGGGCCCTGGGCGCGCCCCGGTTCGTCGACGGCGAGCCACGCCGGGTCACGGGTGATGGCGAAGCCCGGGTGCGCGGCGAAGGTGCTCGCGGCGTAGCCCGCGTCGAGCAGCCGGTTGATCTCCAGACCGCGGCGCAGTTCCGTACGGGTGGACTCGCGGCGGGAGTTGGTGAGCCTCAGGCCGAGCGAGAGCTTCAGCATCACGTCGGCGTCGGGCCGGTAGACGGTGCGCACACTGGAGGTCGGCCACCACTCGGCGCCGAGCTCGCCGAGCGGCTTCAGCGCGCCGGAGGCGACCAGGCGCGCGATACGCGGCCGGTGCAGCAGGTCACGGGCCTGCCACGGGTGCGCCGGTACCAACACCCGGCCGTCGGCGGGGCGTTGACCGGCCAGTTCGGCGAGCAGCTGGACGGTGTCCTTGCCCGCCAGCGAGGGCGCGCCGTCGACGGCGTCGTGAGAGACCACCGAGGCGTCGGCCTCGAACCAGTGCAACCGGAAGGAGCCGCGAAGCTCCGGTGAGAACGCGGCGGCGTCGTGGTCCGAGATGCCGTCGCGGCTCTTGGGCGCGGGGTGGTTCAAGTGCCCCAGAAGCAGGGCCTGTTCGGCGTCCAGGAAGCCGTCGGTGCCTTTCGGCGGCTCGGGGTTGGCGCGGCGGTGACCGATGAAGGAGGCCACCCGGCGCACCGACTCGGCGGTGCGCTCGACCAGATCGGCCACCTCGCCCTCGGGTACGCCTCCGGCGCGGCTGCCGCCCCGTACCGCGGCCTCGGTGGAGAGCAGGGCGACGGCGGTCACCGGGTCCGCCGCCGCACCCAGCGGCCCGCCTGGGCCCTCCAGGCGTGCCGGTGCGAAGCGGTGCCAGCCGGTGGGGGAGCAGTGGGTCACCTCGGTGACCAGCGCCAGTCCGGCGGTCGGCAGCTCGACGCGCAGCGGGCCGGGCGCGACCGGGGAGCCGGTCTCCCGCAGCCAGCAGCGCAACAGCGCCTCGACATGGGCGTGTTCGGCCGCGGCCCGCGGGTTCAGCGTGTGCAGCGGGTCGGCCGGTACGCCGCCGGGAGTCGAAGTCGTCGCGGGGGTGCTCATCCGGCGCTCTCCTCAATGAGACGTGCACAGGCCCGGCCTGCGTCGAGTACGACGGCCACGAGATCGTCGATGTCCTCGGTCGTGGTGGTGGGGTTGAGCAGGGTGAACTTCAGGCACACCTGCTTGGTCGCCGGGTCCTCGGCCGAGGCGACCTCGGTACGTCCGATGAGCGCGGTGCCGGTCTCCAGGAGCCGGCGCCGCAGGGCGCCGTTGAGTTCGTCCGCCCGGGACAAGTCCGTGGTGCGGTAGCGGAAGACCACCGTGGTGAGTTCGGCCGGTGCGACCAGTTCGAGCCGGGGCTCGGCGAGGATGCGCTGCTCGGCGTGGCGGGCCAGGTCGTGGCAGGTGTCGACCATCCGGCCCAGGCCCTCGCGGCCGTAGGCCAGCATCGTGGCGGTGGCCTTCACCGCGTCCGGGCGGCGGGTGGTCTGCAGACTCCGGCCGAGCAAACCGTCGTAGCCCGCCTCCGAGTCGTCCGTCGGATTGAGGTAGGCGACCTCGCGGTCCAGCGAGGTGAACGCGGTGGTGTCGGAGACGAGCAGGACGCTGGTGGCGGCCGGCTGCCAGCCGATCTTGTGCAGATCCAGGGTGATGGAGTCGGCGAGTTCGAGTCCGTCGAGTCGTTTGGCGAGCCGGTCCGAGAGCAGGGCGCCGAATCCGTACGCGGCGTCGACGTGCATCCAGACGCCGTGCCCGGAGGCGATCTCGGCGATCTGCGGCAGTGGGTCGATGGAGCCGAAGTCGGTGGTGCCCGCCGTCGCCATCACCGCGAGCGGTGTCCGGTCCGGGCCGAGCGCGTCGAGCGCCGCGGCCAGCGCCTCGGGACGCATGCGCCGCCGCGCGTCGGTCGCGATCGGGTGTACGGCGGCTTCGCCGAGTCCGAGTGCCGCGCAGGCGCGGTGCACCGAGAAGTGGGCGAGCTCGGAGCAGAACACGACGGGGCCGGGCAGCGCGGCCACCCCGTGCTCGCGGGCGTTGAGTCCGCGGCGCAGGGCGGCGGCGTCCCGGGCGAGCAGCAGGCCGAGGAGGTTGGACAGCGAGCCGCCGGGGGTCAGGACGCCGTCGGCGCGGTCGCCGAGTCCGGCCAGGCGGGTCAGCGCCTGGATCAGCCAGCGCTCGACGGCGATCGCCGAGGGGCCCGAGTCGTAGGTGTCGAGCGAGGCGTTGCCCGCGGAGGCCAGAACGTCGGCGGCCACCGCGACCGACAGCGTCGGCGGCTGCAGATGGGCGGCCGCACGCGGGTGCGACAGATCGATGCCGTGCTCGATCAGCACATTGGCCATCAGGTTCAGCGCCGCTCTGGTGCCCATGCCCGCGTCGGGGAGCCGGGCGTCGCCGAGGGCCTTGGCCGCCGCGGCGAGTACCTCGGCCGGAGTGCCCGCGGGGATCGGGCCTGCCGGACGGGCGGCGGAAAGGGCGGTGTCGACCGTTTCCGTCAGGGCAGCCCGCACCTCGGCGAGACCCTCGCGGGTCCCGGCGAGCACGGACGGGGGGAACGGGGCGGGAACGGGTGGTGCTTCGGTCAGCGGTATCACGCGCCGGTCTCCTCAGCCTTCTGCGAGCGGATTGGGGTGCGTGCCGTTGGGGTACAGCGCGTGGCGCAGTGCGCGGTCGCCGTAGCGCGTGACCACGATCCGGTCGCGGTTGAGCCCGTAACGCGGGATCTCGGGGGTCAGCAGGTCGTACTCGGCGAAGCGCTCGGCCAGTTCCGGATTGCGCTTCTGGAAGTCGAGGATGGTCTGGCGGACCAGGGACCAGAAGGTCTTCTCCGGGACGCCCAACTGCTCGGCGCACAGCGGCGCGAGGTAGCGGAAGTGCCCGACGAACACCTGGTCCATCACGTGCTGCTTGATGATCGAGGGGTGCTTGCGCGGCAGTACGTGGTCGTGCCCGTCCGGCTCGGCGCCGCGCTCGGGCACGTCGGTGAAGGACACACAGACGTCGTCGACGAAGTCCTTCAGGTACAGGCGGACCGGCACGTTGTTCTCGTCGTAGCCGAGCAGGGTGTTCTGGCCGTGCGGGTTGAAGGTGACCCCGTACCGGTAGAGCACGTGCAGGATCGGTACCAGGAGGGTGTCGAACAGGCGCCGCAGCCACTCCTGCGGCTCGAGGCCCGAGGAGCGGACGAGCGCGGCCACGAAGGCGTCGCCGGTGTGGTCGACGTGCAGCAGCGAGGCGAAGGTGCGCACCCGCTCGTCGGCGTCCTTGCGGGCGGTGACCGAGTCGCGCCAGATGCAGCCCAGGGTCTCCAGGTGCTGGTACGGGGCGTCCGGGAGTTTGGTCAGGTAGGGGTGGCGCACCGTCACCGAGGCGACCTCGCCGAGGAAGACGGTGCGGCAGGTGTCGGTCAGGAACGGATCGCGCTCGACGAGTCCGCGCAGCCACTGGGTGACGACCGGCGCGCCCATCGTGCAGTGCGGCGGAATCCCGCGCCACACAAGGGTGTTGAGGATCTTCAGCGGGAGTTTGACGTCGTACCGGTCGGGGGTGCCGACGTTGGCCATGGTGCGGATCGACTGACCCGGAAGATAGGCGTCCTGGCTCTCGCCGAGCGGGATGATGCGCTGCTGGGCGATGTCCGCGGCGTGCAGGATCTGCACCGCGTGGTCCCACTGCCAGGGGTGCACCGGCATCCACACATAGCCCTGCGGGTCGGCTCCGGCGGCTTCCAGTACCGCGGTGAAGCGCGCCCGGGTGGACTCGTCCAACTCGCGGGCGAGGATGGCCTCTTCGGACAGTTCGGAGGTACCGCGGAACTCGGCGAGACCGCGGTGCACGGCCACCCACTGCAGGGTCAGCGGCTGGGCGGACTCGGGCGCGTAGCGGCGGACGTCGGTGGCCGAGAAGCCGATCCGGCCCTTGTTGGCGACCAGGAGGTTGTGGCCGGTCATCCGGCACTCCAGCTCGCTGTGGCCGAGGTCGAGCAGCTCGGCCACGGTCTCGCCGCCGTGGGTGATACGGGCGGCGTCGACGGCCAGCGTGGCGGAGAGTTCGGTGAAGTAGGTGGCCACGGTCGAGGGGTCGGTGCCCAGCGTCGAGGCCGCTTCAAGCAGGAACTGCTGTGCGTCCCAGGCCGGTTCGGCTATGGAGTTGCCCAACATGCTGGTCGCGGTACGGGTCAGGGACCTCGGGTCCACCCGCAGCCAGCCGAAGGCGCCCACGGTGGCTCTGAAGGCGTAGGAGGTGCCGCTGTCGAGGTCGATGCGGTAGCCGCCCTCGCCGGTGTCCACCGCCTTGAGCATGTCCTCGAAGCACCACTCTCCGACGGCCTTCGCAAGGAGCTGTTGGTTGGCTTCCCGCCAGGCCGCGGGAGTCACCTCCGACAGGTCGGGCACGGGGTGGTTCTGCGGGGTGGGCATCAGCGGCTCCGAAGTGTCGCGGTAGGCAAGGCTCCTGGGCCCGGTGACCAGGCCGAGGAGGAGTTTAGGTAAGGTTTACCTAACTCACAAGCCCATCTCGACGGGTTCCGGTGTGACGAGCGCTCAACTCGCCCCGTATGCGCACCTCGTGGCGGGTGCCGGAACCCCTCCGCTGTGATTAGGTTAACCTAACCAAACCTTTCTGGCACTCCCCATCCCCGAGGTGATCAGCGATGCCCGCCAGCCCGCACGCCGCACGCTGGACGTTCGCCCTGGTCAGTGCGGGCGGGGTCGTGATGACCCTCGATGTGACCGTGGTCAACGTCGCACTCGCCGCCATCGCCCGGGACTTCGACGCCGGACTCGACCGCGTGCAGTGGACCGTGTCGGCGTACTCGCTCGCCTTCGGGGCGCTGCTGCTCACCGCGGGCGCGCTCTCCGACCGCATAGGCCGCAGGGCCGTGTTCACCGCGGGCATGGTCCTGTTCACCCTCGCCTCGGCCGCCTGCGGACTGGCACCCGACGCGGGCACCCTCATCGTCGCCCGCGCGGCCCAAGGGCTCGGCGGATCCATGGTGTTCGCACCCGCGCTCGCCCTGATCGCCGCCGCCTACGAAGGCGCCCGTCGCCAGGCGGCGATCGCCTCCTTCGCCGCCATCGCCTCCGCGGCCGGAGCCCTCGGGCCGGTGGTCGGCGGCATCCTGGTGCAGACCCTGGGCTGGCGGTGGATCTTCCTCGTCAACGTGCCGATCGGCGTACTGGTCGTCGCGGGCGCACTGACCCGGATGCCCGAGTCCGCGGCGCCCGAACACCCGCGCCGCCTCGACCCGTTGGGCGCACTCCTCGCCGTCGGCGCCCTGCTCGCGCTGCACTACCCCCTGACCGTCGGCCCCGAGAAGGGCTGGACGTCACCCGGAGTGTTCCTGTCGGCCACGGCCGGACTCACCCTGGCCGCCGCCCTGGTGGCCAGCCAGCGCCGCCCGGACGGACTCATCGACATGGCCCTGCTGCGGATCCGCGCCCTGTCCGGCGCCGCGGTCCTGGGCTTCCTCGCCCGGATGACCTGCCTCGGCGTACTGGCCTTCGTCACCCTGTGGCTCCAGGCCACGCACGACTACTCACCGCTCGAAGTCGGCCTGCATCTGCTGCCGTTGACCGGCAGTGTGCTGGTCGCCGGGATGTTCGTGGCCCGGCTGCAGAAGCTCCACCCGCCACAGACACTGGTGGCGGCCGGCTTCGCCGCACAGGCCCTCGGACTGCTCGCTCTCGCGGCCGCCGCGGACGGCGGCCCGCTGCTGACGGCGACCGGCCTCGTCCTGCTCGGCTGCGGCAGCGCCGTCATCTTCCCGCCGTTGATGGGCGTCGCGGTGGGCGCCGTACCCGCCGACCGGGCAGGCATGGCCTCGGGCCTGACCAACGCCTGCTATCCGCTCGGCACGGCCACCGGGGTGGCCGTGTTCGGCGCCCTGTTCACCGCGCGCGTCGATGCCGGACTGAGCACCGCCGAGGGCGCGTCGGCCGCCCAAGAGGCCACCGGGACAGGGCAGTTCGGCGACATCGAGCCCAGCCTGCGGCCGGTTGCCCAGGAGGCGTTCACCGACGCCTTCACCGCCGTCTGTCTCGCCTCGGCGGCCCTGTGCCTGCTCGGCATGCTGGCCGCCCGCACACTGCGGCCGGTGCCCACGAGCGCGGACACGCCCGTGGGCCGCTCCCTGACCGGTACCGCTCAGGCGTCCTGATTGCGGCGCAGCAGCCACACCAGATACGGCGCACCGATCAGCGAGGTCACGATGCCCACCGGGATCTCGGTCGGCGCGATCAGCCAGCGCCCGAGCGCGTCCGAGGAGACCACGAGCACCGCACCGAGCACGGCTGCCATCGGCACCATCCGCGCGGCGCTGTTGCCGACGAGGCGGCGCGCCAGGTGCGGAGCGACCAGTCCGACGAAGCCGATCGCGCCCACCGCCGCAGCCGTACCGGACGCCAGCACGGCACCCGCACCGAGCACCAGCAGCCGTACGCGCCCAAGGCGCAGCCCGAGCGCGCGCGGCAGCTCGTCGCCAAGCGCCAGCATGTTCACCGGACGTGAGGCGAACACCAGGAGCACGGCGACCACCGCGGGCAGCACCAGCCAGTTCAGTGCGGTGTAATCACGGCCGTACGTACTGCCGTTGAGCCAGGTCAGTGCCGCGGAGATGTTCATCTGCGCGCCGACCACCATGATGTTGACCAGTGCCATCGCGGTGGCGCCCGCCCCGAGTCCGACGAGCACCACACGCGTCGGGTCCAGACCGCTGCGGCCGCCGCTCTTGGGGCCCCTGGCCACCAGGACGACCAGACTCAGCATCAGCACACCGCCGATCCCCGCCGCGAACGGCAGAGCGACCGCGGGAGCCGAGGGAACGACGAGGATGACCAGCATGGCCGCCACCGAGGCGCCACCGGTCACGCCCACCAGGCCCGGCTCGGCCAGCGGGTTGCGCACCACCGCCTGAACCGCCGATCCGGCGACCGCCAGACAGGCACCCGCCAGCGCCGCCACCAAAATGCGCGGCAGCCGGTACGAGAGGACCGCCTCGGTCATCGGGTCGCCCGAGCCGAACAGTGCCGTGCCCAACTGGCCCCAGCTGATGTGCACATCACCGATGCGCAGCCCGATCGCCATCGCGGCCGCCAGCGCGACAAGACCGGCGCCGATCGCCACCGTGTAGGCGGGCAGGTGCCGTTGACCGGCCACCGTCACCGCCGCACCACTGTCCGCGTCACCCGTGCTCACCCGGCGCGCCAGCGCCATGAACACCGGTCCGCCGATCAGCGCGGTGACCACGCCGACCGGGATCTCCGCGTACCCGGCCGACGGGGGCAGGGTCAGCTGGGCCGCCGCGTCCGCGGTGAGCACCAGGGCGGCGGACAGTACGGCCGCCAGCGGGATGAGCAACGCGTGCTTGCGAACGCCGAGTTGGCGCACCATGACCGGCGCGATGAGGCCGACGAAGCCGATCGGTCCGGCCAGCGAGACCGCCGAGGCCGAAAGCAGCACGGCGATCAGGAAGGCCGCCGGACGGATGCGCTCCACCCGCACGCCCATCGCCTGAGCGGTCTCGTCGCCCAGGCCCATCAGGTCGAGCGGCCGGGCGAGGAGCGGGGCGAGCAGAGCGCCGAAGAGCACCAACGCGCCGAGCGTCAACGGCCGTTCGAGGCCGGACTGCATCAGCGTGCCGTTGCCCCAGAAGAACAGCCCGCGGGTGGCCTGCACGTCGAGGATCTGCATCAGCTCGGCGGCCGACGTACCCGCGAGCGCGACGGTCGCACCGGCGAGCAGCACCCGGCCCGGCGTCAGAACGCCACCGCTGGTGAGCAGATACACGAGACCGATCGCGACCAGCCCGCCGAGGAAGGCCGCGCCGCCGGAGGGTATCGGACCGAGGTCCGCGCCGGTGAACGCGACGAGCACCACGGCGAAGTAGGCACCGGCGTTGACGCCCAGGGTGTCCGGGGCCGCCAGCGGATTGCGGGTCGCGCCCTGGATGAGCACCCCGGACACACCGAGGGCGACACCGACCACGAGCCCGGTGAGCGTACGCGGCAGCCGCGCACCGAGAAGCACGTCCTCGGTGTTCTGGTCGCCACTGCCCACCAGAACCCGCGCGATGTCGCCGATGCCCACGCCGGAGGCGCCGAGACCGAGATGGACGACGCCCACCAGGCACAGGACGAGGGACAGCCCGCCGCCCACGAGCAGAGCTCGTGGGCGGCGGCTGAGCACAGGAACCGAAGCGGTCATCAGACCTTGAGCGCCTTACCGGTCTCGTCGAGGATCTGCACCGCCGACAGCGGGCCGCCGAACAGCCAGGTGCCCGGGTCCAAAGCGCGGGTGCGGTCCTGCTTGACGAAACTCAGGTTCTTCCAGACCGGGTTGCCCGCCAGATCACCCGTGAAGGGGTTGTCGGCCTCACTGGCCACGTACAGGAACGTCGAGTCCTTCTCGACCTTCGTCAGGCCCTCCACACCGACGGTGGTCATGCCCCAGACGTCGGACTTGCCCTTCCAACCGTTCTTCAGACCCGCGAGGTTGAGCACCTGCGGGGCGAAGGCGTCGTCGGTGAGCATCCGGATCGAAGCGGTGCCGTTGGCGGTGAAGCCCTGCGCGAGCGCGTACTTCAGGCCCGCCTTGTCGGCCTTCGCCAGACGGGACTTGAGGTCGGCGGCCTTGGTGTCGATCTGTCCGATGACTTCCTTGGCCTTGTCCTCCTTGCCCACGGCCTTCGCGAGCTCGGTGAAGTTGTGCTTCATCGTCTCGAGCTGGGGCTTGGTGGTGTACTTGAACGACGCCACGGGGGCGATGCTCTTGAGCTGCTTGAGGTTCGACTTCGAGCGGTCGTCGTCGATCACGATCAGGTCGGGACGCAGCGCCCGGATCTTCTCCAGGCTCGGCTCGTTGCGGTCACCGACGTCGGTGACCTGCTTCGGAAGCTCGGCGCCCTTGGCGGTGATCCACGTGCCGTAGCCCTTGTTGTCGGCGCTGCCCACCGGCGTGACGCCGAGCGCCACGAGCTCCTCGGTGTAGGTCCACTCCAGGGCCACGACCTTCTTCGCGGGCTTGTCGAGGTGGACCGTACCGCGCTCGGTGTCGATCGCGATCTTGCCCTTGCCGGACTTGTCGCCCCCCGACTCGTCACCGGCGTCCCCGGCGGTGCCGCCTCCGCAGCCGACCGCGGCCAGCATGAGCGCGACGGCGGTGCCGCCCGTCGCGAGGGCGCGCAGCATTCTGTGCATGGTGGAGTTTCTCCCTTGTGCTGATGGTGAAGGACGGGTCGTACTTGGGGGGTTGGGGTGTTGGTTCAGGAGGCGGCGGCGGGCGCGGACCGCTGCGGGAAGCAGGCGAGGTAGCCGCTCTCGGGGTCGCGTACGACGTCGACCCGCAGCCCGAAGGCACGCTCGATGGTGTCCGGGGTGAGGATCTCCTCCGGCGTCCCGGAGGCCGTCACCGAGCCGTCGGAGACCACCACGACCTCGTCGGCGTACGCGGCCGCCTGCATCAGGTCGTGCAGGACGACGCCGCAGGCGATGTCGTGCTCACGGGCCAGTTTGCGGACCACGTCGAGCACCTCGAACTGGTGCCGCAGGTCCAGATACGTCGTGGGCTCGTCGAGCAGAAGTACACCCGCACGCTGGGCAAGTACCGTTGCCAGCCAGGCGCGTTGGCGCTCGCCGCCGGACAGTTCGTCGAGCCTGCGGTCGGCCAGCGGACCGGCGTCGGTGACCTCCAGCGCCCACTCGATCGAGGAGAGGTCCTCGTCGGTGTGCCGGGCGAACGCGCCCCGGTGGGCGTAGCGGCCGTGCCTGACCAGCTCACGGACCGTCACCCCGGCGGGTACCAGCGATGCCTGCGGAAGAAAGGCGAGTTCCTGCGAAAGGGACCGCCTGGAAAGCGAGTTGAGGGGACGGCCGTCGATCTGCACCTCGCCGCCGATCGGCGGGAGCAACCCCGCGACGGTGCGCAACAGGGTCGACTTGCCACAGCCGTTGGGCCCGACCAGAACGGTGATGGCACCGGCACGCAACGACACGTCGACCTGCTTGAGCACCGTCCGGCCCGCATGCCCGACCTCGAGCTCCTTCGCCACCAGACGAACGCCGCCCTTGGACACCACGTAACCTCCCCGCCTCGGACCGTCGGCGCCACCATACATTTTAGGTAAGCCAAACCTAATACCCGGGCCCGTGAATGTTCGATCCGTAACCGCGTTGAGACTTAGCGTCCCGGTCCGCGGCCACCGTCGCGGGGCTGTGCGATTCCGGCAAACCGAACGGGCCGCGGGGACCTGCGGCGATGCGTCGACGCCGAGGAGGCCCGACTCGCAGGCGAGCGGCGGCTGTCGGGCGGCAGGCAGAGTACGCGCTGCCGCCCGAAGTCACAACTCCCCATTGATTGGCGGTATTTGGCCTACGCGGCGCAGAACTCGTTGCCCTCCGGATCACGCATGATCCACCAGTGTCCGGCAGGGCCCTGGTCCACCTCACGGACCCGGGTCGCCCCCAGCGCTTCCAGTCGGGCCGCCAGCACTTCGAGGCCCCCCGCCTCGCCGTGGATGTCGATGTGCAGCCGGTTCTTGACGGACTTCTCCTCCGGTACGTCCTGGAAGAGCAGCCGTCGTCCGCCGCCGACCCCGCTCGTCGGGTCGAACGGGTCCTCGGGATGGCGGACCGCGGCATAGCCCCGGAAGGTCTTGCGCCCGTGGTGCTCCGCCACCGCGGCCTCGGGCAGCTGCCCGGCCGCGAGCAGCTGCTCGACGAGCGGGCTCGGGTCCTCCACCTCGTAGCCCAGCGCGGCGGCCCAGAAGTCCGCGAGGGTCGCCGCGTCCCTGCTGTCGATGACCAGCTTCCAGTTCAGTGCCATACGACCAGTCTGCCCGCGCCGCCTGCCCGCCACGACTCCGAGGAGAGCGGGCGGGACCGCGATCCGGGCAGGTCTCCGCCGCCGGCGCCGGGGGAGCGCTGCGCAGAGTGAAGGACGACGCACCCAGCGGGAGCACGGCCCGAAACAGGTCCGGGCTGGGCGTGCGGGTGAGGACGGTGGCGAGGGAGTATGGAGGGGCCGGTGCCGCGTATCCGGGTGCCCGGTGCGCGTCCGGTGCGGCAGCCCGACGGGGCCCGGAAGGAGAGCCCGTGGACATGGGTGCGACCGACCCCCTGGGGGCCGATCCCGGAGCGGGCCCCGCGCCCTCCGGGACCGGAGGCCTGCTCGATGAGCTGGGCGTGGCCGCGGTTGTCCTCGACGGCGAGGGGCGGATCCGGTTGTGGAGCCCCCAGGCCGAGGAACTCTTCGGATACACCCCCCAGGAGGCGCTCGGGGAGTACGCTGCCCCGCTGCTCGTCTTCGAGGAGCACCTGGAGCAGGTGCTCAACCTGTTCGCCCGCGTCATGGCCGGCGGAGGCATCTGGGCGGGCGCCTTCCCGGTGCGCCACAAGGACGGCAGCAGCCGCCTCGTCGAATTCCGCAACATGCGGCTGGAGGACCAGGAGGGAGCGGGCTACGCCCTGGGGCTGGCCACCGACCAGGCCACTCTGCGGCGCGTGGAGCGCGACCTCGCCCTGTCCACCCGACTGGTGTCGCAGTCGCCGATCGGACTCGCCGTCCTGGACACCGACCTCCGCTACATCTCGGTCAACCCCGCGGAGGAACGCATGAACGGCGTGCCCGCCGCCGAACACGTCGGGCGGCACGCGCACGAGATCATGCCCCAGGTCGACGCGTCCTTCGAGTCGGCGATGCGGAAAGTACTGGACACCGGGGTCTCCGTGATCGACCAGTACACGGTGGGCCGCACCCAAGCCGACCCGGACCACGACCACGCCTGGTCGGTCTCCTTCTACCGGCTCGAGGCGCCGAGCGGGAAGGTGCTGGGCGTGGCCACCCTGAGCGTGGACGTCACCGACCGGCATCGCGCCGCCGAGGAGCAGCGACGCACCGCCATCGCCCTCCAACGAGGCCTGTTGCCCCGGCCCACCCCGCGCCGCCCCGGCCTCGACATCGCGGTCCGCTACCGCCCCGCACAGGCCACCGTGGAGATCGGTGGCGACTGGTACGACGTCATCCCGCTCAGCGACGACAAGACCGCCCTTGTGATCGGCGACGTCATGGGCAGCGGTGTCGCCGCCGCGGCCACCATGGGCCAACTGCGCACCGCCACCCGCACGCTGGCCGATCTCGACCTGCCTCCCGAGGAGATCCTGCATCACCTCGACCGCATCACCGACGGTCTGGGCGAGGCCATCGCCACCTGCGTCTACGGCGTGTACGACCCGCACACCGCACAGTGCGACATCTCCGTCGCAGGCCATCTCCCGCCACTCCTGCACCACCGCGACGGCACCCGCGAACTGCTCGACCTGCCCACCGGCGCCCCCCTCGGCGGCTGCGGCGTCGACTTCCACACCACCCGCCTCGACATCCACCCCGGCGAACAGCTCATCCTCTACACCGACGGCCTCGTCGAAACCCGCGACCAGCCCATCGACGTCCGCCTCGCGGCCCTGCTCGACGCCCTCGACGATCCCACCCGGCCCCCCGAGGAGACCTGCGACCGGCTGCTGCACACCATGCGTCATCCCAGCGGTCACGACGATGTGGCGTTGCTGGTCGCGCGGACGGGGATGCCGAACTCTCAACCCTAAAGGTGAACTTGACCTTCACTCCGACTGTCACTCCGACTGTCGATCGCTCCCCGAGACCCGAGCCTCGACGTCTCTGGCACGGTCAGCGTCAGGAGCGAGGCAGCGGTCAGCACCCGATCCGTACGTCCTGAGGAGCGCTGCGCGGAAAGGCCCAGGTCCGGCCCGACGTGCTGACCGCCGTCACCGCTGTCTCGTCCAACACCACCTGGCCGAACGGGTCGGACCAGGCGCAGACCGCGATCCAGCACAGCGTCCGCACCGCGTCGTCCCGGGTCAGCGCCACCCACCCGAAGCTCCCGTGCGCGGCGGACTCACCGGCCAGAGCACGGTGCCCGTCCCGTACGTCGGAGGCGAGCACGGAGTCGACGTCCACCCAGTCCCGGGTCGTCCAGGAGGTGGCGCGCAGGCACTCGTGCCACTGCCACCGCTCGTCGCGCGGGTCCTCGGCCCCTCCGGGCGGACCGAGACGCACCAGCTCCATCACGGCCAGCGACCCGTCCGCGAACAGCACGCAGTCGTACCCCGGCGCCTCCCGTGCCTGCCATCTGCGGTGCACTTCGGGCGAGTTGGGGGTGATGTTGTCCGTGTTCATGTACGGGTTCATGTCCGTGATCGTGGCACGACGGAGGGGTGCCGACCCGCTGCCGAGCCGGGACAGGCCGGGCCCGGCGGAGTCGGCCCGGGGAGGACTGGCAAGTCGAGTCCGCTGAGAAGGCGATTCGCAGGTTGTGGCGATCCTGTTGCCGCGATGCGAGGTGGCCGTTGGCCTGCCTGGCGACACTGTCCTCATGTCTGACCACGTCAAGCGTTTGCCGGCGGGCGTCGCCCCCGCGGAGGTCCGCTCCTGGCCCGTGACGGCGGCCGAGCAGTGGCGGGATGCCGTGCCGCGAGGGGTTCTCGCGCCGGGGCCGGGGGCCTGGACGCTGGCCGCGGCGACCGGGGTGTTCTGGGTGATGACGTGGCACGACGTGACGGCGTTGCCGTCGTCGACGGTGTGGAGCGTGTACGGCGAGGTCGTCCTGCTCGGCCTGTTGCCTTTGTGGTACCGGTACTTGCCCGGTGCCGCCGCACTCGCCGCTGCCGTGCTCCCCGTCAACTCCCTTCTCTTCCTCATCACTTACGACACCACGGCCGAGGACCGGGTGCGGCATCTGCTCGAACTGGCAGTGGCCGTCTACGCGTTCACCGGAGCCTGGACCCGACTGCGTGCCCGTCGCCGTCAACGGACCCTCTTCCGGTCCGCAGCGGGTGCCGCCACCCACCCGCTGCCCGCGCAGTCCGCCCTCGCCGGTCGCCGCCGATACGCCATGTGGTGGGCACTGTCCGGAGGCGGGCTCTGCCTGATCGCCGCCGCGCTGCTCCTGTACGGCCTCAACCGTGACCTGGCCGCCCACGGCACCGACTCCCCGTACAACGCGTTCAACGAGCAGGGATATGCACTCGTGTGCCTCATGGCCGGAACACCGTTGCTGGGGAGGGGAGTTGGTGTGTGGTGGGCGCTGCGGCGGCTCGCCTCGGGCAGCCGGCCCGTCCTGGTGATCGGTGTGCGCGTCTCGGAGGTGGGCTTCCACTGGCTGTACCCGAACGCGGTCACCACCACTGCCGGGCCGCTGGCCGCGCGTTCCCGCTGGAGTACCGGCAGAACCTGGGGCAGGCAACCGCTCGTCGGTGGCGCGGAGGAGAGCCTGCGCAAGGCCCACCGCGATGTCGACGCTCGCCGGGAGCCGTACGAGGCGCTCCTGTACGGCGAGGCATACGAGGGAGCGGAGATCCTGCTGCGGTCCGCCGTCTACAACCAAGCGGGCAACCGCATCGTCTCCGACTACGTCGTGGCCGGACTGCTGCCCAACCGCCCGCCCCAAGCGCGCCCTTGGCACCCCGCCGTGGGCTCACACCGCCTGGACGTCCGGGCGAGTCAGGCCGCGGAACGCGAGAAGCGCGCCGAACGAGAGCGGACGGGCTCCACGGGCGGAGGGTGCGGGGGCTGCGGCAACTCGTGTGGCGGCTGCGGAGATTGACCGCGTCGGACGTCTAGGCGTAGGCGAACGGGCACGTATTCGACTTCGACCGGTACGGGGACGGGCCGGGTGCCGGTGCGACGGGTACGGCCCCGAGCCGCTGCCGGCGTACATCCACCCGAACCTCCGCCCAAGGGCAGAGACCCGCGCCACGCCGTCGTCTCGAATCCCTTGGTCGGGCGAGGTGTTGGTGGGTAAGGATGGGCCCACCCCCGCCTCGGCTGCGTGGCGTTGTCGCTGGGGTGCGCGTCCTCTTCCGCGCACCGTGGTGCCGCCGGGCTGCTGTTCTGCACTGTTCAGGAGTCCGGTTGTGTCCGACCGTAGCGACATCGTCGTAGCCGCCTCGTGCCCACCACTCACTCGCCGCGGTCTGCTCGGCGAACGCGGCACTCCCGGCGAGGGTCAGATCCTCGGTGACCCTGTCGACTGCGCCGGCCTCGGCGCTTTCCCCGTGGCCGATGACCCCAACTGTGCGCAGGTGTATGTGCAGTTGCCCGGCCGCAGCGCGCTGATCCGGGCGCTCACCGCGCCGCGTCAGGGGATGGGAAAGTACTCCGCGGATTCGGCCGCTTTCCTGGTCGACGAGTTGTGCGACGACGTACGGCGTGCGACGGCCGCGCTCCAACGGGCCGCCCTGGAAAGGGGCGTACGGACCGACGGAGCTTCTCCCGGCCGCTTCCTGACCGACGTGATCGACTTGATAGACCCCGACGCGATGGTGCACGAGATCGGCTGAGGCGCGGAGACGGGACGCAAGGAAGGAAGGGCCGCCCGAAGCGTGGACTGGCCCGCCGCTGTGTCGGCGCAGCGCCCTAACGTGGGTACGTCGGGTGGGGATTCGGCACCAGGGGGAGTGGCGTGGTGCAGTGGGTGTGGGCGGGACTCGTTCCGGTCGGCGTGCTCGGGGTGGGCGCCGGTGTGTTCTGGGTGTGGGCCCGGATGGGCACCGACAGGCCGGTGGAGCACCACAGTTCGATGCCGACGGAGTATGTGCCACCCGAGGGCTGAGCGCGCGACGGCCGAAAGTGCAGCCCAGGCGGAGAACGGCGCCTTGACATCGATGACCGCGAACGCGGGGGAGCGGTATCCGGACGGAGTCCCGGACCGGTGCGCCGCGTCTCGGCGCACTGTGTGAACCCGCCGCACAGCAGTCCACGGCAGGTGACCAGGCGCTCATGTGCGATGGCGCACGGTGAGGGCTCCACGCGTGTAGGTGCCAACAGCCTTGGGCGGCAGTCTCGTTGGAGCGAACTCGAACTGTCCGTCACGGGCTCACCCCTCGGGTGCGCCGATGTATGGCGTGTGCACACCCGGTGAACCCGGCCATGGCGCCGCAATTTTTGAACGTACTGCTGCCAATTTTCCGGCCAGTTTTTCGCGGGTTTACTGTCGGATTTGTTGCCGGATGCAGTGCCTGGTTGGCGTTGGGGCGTTCATGGGTGTTGAATCCATGACTATTGCCTGCCGTTGACTCAAACGTTGAAGACAAGTGCCGGTTTCGGCGCAAGGATCTTGGCGGTGCGTCTGGACGGGAGCCAGGTGGGACCCCTAGCCTCATTGAGGCGTTCGCCCCGGTGAAACAAGCACGCCCAATTCACCTGGGTGTGTTGACATATATTCGAGTTATCGCAGTCTCTGTACAGAGCGACTCTTTCCTCAGGTGAAGTTGACCGATCGTCCGGACCTGCTCCGTACGGTTCCACCGGTTCTGGCCCGTTCTTCTTGTTCTTCCTGCTCTCCTCTGCTCCTGCACCTGGTTCGTCCTTCGGTCGAGTCGTCGCTCGGCGAATGGGTCCCCAGTATGGAAAGGGCATCGAAGTCATGCGGAAAGACAGCTGTGTTGCTGCATGTGGCGCTCGGCTTCGGGCCCGGAGATCTCCTTGTCTCAGTCCTCGTTTCGAGCGGCGTTTGGTCCGCTCCGACTGGTAACGCCCCAATCGGGTACAGGAGTTGGGCGAGCAACGCCCATGGTTGCGTACCAGCGCGGATTTGAATTGAGACCATCGAGGAAGCGAGAGGGACGGAAAGGCTCCCGGCGCTGCCTCGACGGTGTTGCGTGCACAGTTCTCTTCGGCTCTCTTTCGGCCTTCGACCCGACTTCCGGGGGATGTCAGACATGAGCACAACACGCGACGTCGGCAGTCTGCTGACGCTTTACCGAGCGATATACGCGGCGGGAGTGTCCGTCGCGGCGTTGGCAGCGGTTGCCGCGGCCGGATGGGCGCTCGGCGGCGGCCCCGGCCTGGTGGCCTGGCCGGTGGCCGCGGTACTCGCCGCCGCCCTGCTCTACGGGGTCGGTAAACGCGCCGCCGAATTCCGTTCGCTGCGTCATGTGCCCGGCCCGAAGCCCGCCTTCTTCCTGGGGAACATGGCGGACCTGCTGGCGCACGGACACGGCGGCCGCGACCGCGCCCTCGAAGCGCTGCACGAGCGGCACGGACCCGTCGTCCGGCTGCACCTGGCCTGGGGAAGCGCCCCGCTGGTGTCGCTCTCGTACGCCTCGGGCAATCTGGGCCGCAAAGGTCTCGACTCGCACCGGCGCGCCGACGGGACGGTGCTCTCCCGCAGCCTGATGGGCGTCCCCGGCGGCGAGCTGCACCGCAGCCACCGGCAGACCATCACTCCGCACCTGACCAAGCGCAGCGTCGGCGAACGCACCTATGTGCTGCGGGAGATGGCCGCTCTCTACGTGGAGAAGTGGAAGCACATCGACGGCGTCCACGACGGGCTGCAGTCCGACCTGCGCGACTGGAGCGTCGGCTGCCTCAGCGCCTTCCTGTTCGGCGACGACTGGCACGCCCAGGACGTCGACATGAAGTGGTACTACGGCGAACTCGCCGCCATCGAGGAGGAAGTGAGCTTCCGGGCCTTCCACCCCTTCTTCGTCCGCTGGATCTTCCCCTCCCGGCGCGCGCGGGTGAACGCCGCCTACCGGAACGTGGCCGGTGTCATGGAGTCGGTGATGCGGCACCGCGAGCGGAGCGTCCCGGACTCCTGCCCCGCGCACGAGCGGCCGCAGGACCTGCTCGACCAGCTGGTCCGGCCGGCGCCGGGCAGCGAGGCGGCGTCCTGGACCGAGAAGGACCGTGTCGAGGAGCTGATGTCGCTGATCCTCGGCGGCGCGGACCCCATGTCGTACGTGATCTCGCAGGCCCTCGTCCTACTGGCAAAGCACCCCGAGGTGCAGCAGAAGGCGCAGGAAGCCGCCGGACGCCCGGCGGCGGTCGCGGTCGGAACCGGCGGAGCGTGCCCGGTGACCGGAACGCGCAACGAGGCACCCGACCCGTACATCCTGGACGTCGTCTACGAGACGCTGCGGCTGTACCCGCCCGTCCCCTACAGCGCGAAGTTCTCACCGGACCGACCGGTGGAGGAACGGGGTCTGAGCATTCCGCCGGGCACGGTCATCATGTGGATGAAGAACGTCGTCGGGCGCAACAAGGAAACCTTCGAGGACCCGGACGGATTCCGCCCCGACCGCTTCTCCGCGCAGGGCGTGGACCGCGACACCCTCAACAGTTTTCTGCCTTTCGGCGCCGGGCCCCGGCACTGCGTGGGAAACCGGCTCGCCGAGCGGCAGTGCGCGGTCCTGCTGACCGAGATCCTCAGGAATTTCGACATCGCCCACGACGACAACGTGAAGGTCGAGTTCCACTCCACGATCAGTGTGGTCCCGTCGACCGTGCCGGTCAGTCTCATCGCCCGGTAGCCGCCATAATCCGCACCGGGAAACCCTGTTACCGAACCGCCCCAGCACCAGCAGAGAATTCGTGGAAGGACTGACCGACTATGCCGGGCACGGAAAAGACTCCGCCCATCGCACTGCGCCGCGACGAGGGCGAGGCCATCTGGTTCCTCGATTTCCTCGCCATCATCAAGGGCTCGGCGGACACGACCAATGGCTCGGCCTCCGTCATCGAGCACGTCGGCCGACGCGGCTCCGGCTCGCCGCTGCACGTACACCGCCAGGAAGACGAATGGTGGTACGTCCTCGACGGCGAGATGACCTTCTGGGTGGCCGGAAAAATCATCGAAGCCCCCGCCGGTTCCTATGTCTTCGGCCCGCGGGAAGTCCCGCACACCTTCCAGGTCAGCTCCGACGAAGCACGATTCCTGCATGTGACCGAACCCGGCGGATTCGACGGATTCACCCGCGCGATGGGCACCGCCGCGAGCTCGCTGGAAGTTCCGACCTCGGTCACGCTGCCCGATCTCGAAGAACTCGCCGCGACCGCCGCCAAGTTCGGTATCGAACTGCTCGGCCCGCCCGGAATTCCGCCCGCCGAGCCCGACGAGGCCACCCCCGGCACGAAGTGAACAACCCTTCGTACAAACGGTTTTGACGTGTGAACCACCTCCGCGTGCGAACGGCCCCGCCGCCCGCATCACCGCACCGCGGAACCGGCTTGCCGTGCGACCGGCGCACCACCGCCCGACCCGCCCTCCCGTGCACCCCGCGGCACCGGATTCCCGGTGCCGACGTCAAAGGAGCTTGCCATGCCGGGTTTATCCCCGCTGTCCGACCCCGCCATCGTGCCCAACCCCTTCCCCGTCTACGCCGAACTCTCCGAGCGTGAACCGGTGCACTGGTGCGAGGGCCTGAACGCCTGGGCCGTCCTCCGGCACGCCGACTGCACCGCGGCCCTCAAGGACTCGCGGCTGAAGGCCGAGCGCATGGAGGAGGTCCTCGGCGCGAAGTTCGACGGCCGGGCACTGCCGCCGGACAGCATCTACCACCGGTTCACCAAGAACGTGATGATGTACACCGACCCGCCGCTCCACGACGAACTGCGCCGGGCCACCCACGCCGGTTTCACCCGCTCCGCGCACGAGCACTACAGCGAGGTCATCAAGGAGGTCGCCGAGGACCTGGTCGCCGAACTCCCCGAAGGTGTACGGGAGATCGACGCCGTCGCCGCCCTCGCGGCCAAGCTTCCGGTGAACGCCGCGGTCCGCGCCTTCGGCGTACCGGAGAGCGACCTTGAGTTCGTGGTGCCGCGCGTGGACACCATCATGACGTTCTGGTCGGGCCCCCAGGACCAGCCCGTCGACCTCGACACCCTGCTGGAACAGCTCACCGATCTGCACGTCTACTCGCTCGAACTCCTCGAGGGCAAGCGCGGCAAGGTCCTGCCGGACACCGTCATCGCCCGTCTCGCCGCCGCCCAGCAGAACCCCACCGAGACCGAGCTGCGCCAGACGGTGCACCAGCTCGTACTGCTGCTCATCGCCCTCTTCGCGCCCACCACGCCCGGCTCGGTGAGCAGCGGCATGCTCACCTTCGCGAAGAACCCCGAGCAGATCCGGCGGTTCCTGGCCGACGAGGCGTGCGTGGACAACACCGCCAACGAGGTCGTGCGGTACAACGCGTCGAACCAGTTCACCTGGCGCGCCGCCGCCACCGACCTGGAGATCGGCGGCGTACCGATCAAGAAGGGCCAGAACCTCGCGCTGTTCCTGGGCGCCGCGAACCGCGACCCGCGCGTCTTCACCGACCCGGACACCTTCGACCTGGGCCGGACCAACAGCGGCAAGCACCTGTCCTTCGGCCTCGGACTGCACTCCTGCCTCGGACGGCAGATCGCCAGCCTCGAAGTGAAGTGGTTCTTCGTCGCCCTGTTCGCCCGCTTCCCGAGCATCCGTCTCGCCGGCGAGCCCGAGTGGAACACGAACCTGGAGTTCCGCTCCCTGAGCTCGCTGCCGCTGGCCGTCGGCTGACGCTCGACGGCCGCCGGCCGTCGCTCCTCCGACGAGGTTCCGAAGTCTGTGGGTCCCGCCGAGACGGGCCCGGGTGAAGCGCGTTCGCCGCTTCCCGCCCGTCTCGGCCGGACACGTCGTCGCGCGCACGCCAAGCAATCCCAGCATCAAGGCGCCCAAGTGCCCTCGCCGGTCCCCGAGACGGGACCGCGCCCCCTTCACCCGCCCCCAGGCACCGCGCGCCAGGCCCAGGCCATCCGCCCGGGCCGCACCGACCGCCGCAGCGGGCCTCCCCGTATCCCTCCGGCTCGGTGGACGGTGCGGTCCGGCACACCCCCTCCGCGAGGATGACCGTGACATCCGAAAGCATTCGGCCCCACACCACCTCCGCGCACCCGGCCTCCGCACACTGCGCGCCTCGCACCGTTCCCGGCAGCGGTGCCGACCTGGCGTCCGGCAGCGGTGACGACGGCATCGCCGACCCGTACGAGGCCGAGGAGTTCCTGCGCCAGTTCCATGCCGAGAATCCGCGGCAGAGCGTTCCGCTCGACGCGCGCCTGCGCGGTATGCGTGCCGACATCGACACCACCGGCACCTACGTCCACACCACCGAGGAGCTCACCTTCGGTGCGCGCGTCGCGTGGCGCAACGCCAGCCGCTGCATCGGGCGCCTCTACTGGAACAGCCTGCGCGTCCTGGACCGTCGTAAGGCCCAAGCACCCACACAGATCTACGAACACCTCGTCGACCACCTGCGGCAGGCCACCAACGCCGGTCGCATCCGCCCGGTCATCTCCGTGTTCGCCCCCGACACCCCCGCGCGACGCGGCCCGCGCCTGTGGAACGACCAGCTCATCCGCTACGCGGGCTATCGCAACGACGACGGCACCGTACTCGGCGACCCCGCGTACGTACGGTTCACCGAACAGGTACGCCTTCTGGGCTGGCAGGCACCCCAAGGCCCGCACGACATCCTGCCGGTGGTGATCGACACCCCCGACGACAAACTGCAGCTCTTCGACCTGCCCCGGGACCCGGACGTGATCCTGGAGGTTCCGATCGTCCACCCGCACCACCAGCGGATAACCGATCTCGGCCTACGCTGGCACGCCGTCCCCGCCATCTCCCACATGCGCCTGCGCATCGGCGGCGTCAACTACCCGCTCGCCCCGTTCAACGGCTGGTACATGGGCACCGAGATCGGCGCCCGCAACCTGGTCGACGCCGACCGCTACAACCTCCTCGCCGACATCGCCACCCTGCTCGGCCTCGACACCACCAGCGAATCTTGAGCGCTATGCCCGACGGTCACGACGAGAGCGAGGCCCAGACCGTACGCGCACGGGCAAGGAGCGCGTACGGGGGACTCGGACGACTCCGAGATGCTGGGGGAGCCGGTGGCAGGTGTGTGCGGTGCGGCAGACGAAAGCGAAAGCGGAGCCGGAGCCGTGGCTGGAGCCGTGGCCGGGGTTGGGGTCGGGGGTTGTGCGGGTGGGGGCCGGGCGGTGTTCCGGATCGAGCGGGGTGAGGTCACGCAAGCCGAACTGGCCGCGGTGACCGTGGTGTTGATGCTGCTGGCCACCCGAGACGAGGGCGCGGCCGAGCGCCGGCGGCCCCAGGCGCCGTGGCGCCCGCAGTGGCTGCCCGGCATGTACCGCTCCCCGCACCAGTGGCGCTAGCCCCCGCACCAGCGCAGGCCTCAGCCCGCCCCGCCCCGCAGGCAACCCGAAATCCGCGGCCCCCGCCCCACCGGCCGACCCCGCCACCGCACCCCCGGCACCTCCCGCGCCGTGTGCCGCGCCGCCCGTACGCCCCGGCGCCCGTGCCCCCACGTCGTACGCCCCGCCCGTACGCCCCCGCCCGTATGCCCCGCCCCGTACGTCGGCCGCGCCGCACCGTTGCGCCGTACGCCGCGCTGCGCCGCGCGGTGCCGTGCTGTGTGCGGCGTATCCCGAAGGCGCCGTACCCGGTGACTGCCGTGCTCCGCATGGGAGTTGCGGGTGTTCGCGCTGCTGTGTGGGTGTGGTGCGCGGTCGCCTGCCGGAGCACTTGCCTGCCGCAAATAGTGTGTGCGGTGGGTGGGTTGCAAGGGTGGATCAGGCCATGACGTTGCGGAAGGCGTTGCCTGCGCGGGCGGGGCGGGGTTGTCCGGCCCGTATGGCGTGAAAGTGCTGTAGGTCTGCTGCGGCGTGGTCGTGCGCCTCCTCGGCGCGGCCTCCTGCGTCTGCCGGACGCCCTGTGAGCCGCCCTGGACCTGTGAGCCGCCCTGGACCTGTGGCCGCCCTGGACCTGTGAGCCGCTGCGGGGCCGCGGTCCCTCGTGGTCGCGGGGGCCCGGCGGCCCGCGGTCCTCGTGGTCGCGGGGCCATGGGTGCTTGTGGCCCCGGGTGTTTATGGGCGTGGGGCGTGTGCGCTGAGGGGTGTAGGGGCGGGGGTGGGGATGTCTTGTCCTGTTCCGGGGTGTTGTGCGGTGTGCTGTGTCTTGTTCCGGGGTGTTGTGCGGCCGTTACGCAGGGGTGTGGGGGCGGGGGTGTTCCGGACTTCTGGTGGCGGCATGTTTTCGCTGGTCTGTGCGGTGCGGAAGCGGACTTTGAGGTTCAGTCCGTGATGTCCCTGGCGGGATGGCGGTGTGTCGAACGCTCGTGTGAGGCTCAATTGGCTGAACATCGCCGGTTGAGCGGCGCGATACCCGTCCAGTATTGACCGACCGACTGCGCTGTCTTTTTATCTGGGGGTCCTGTTACACGGCCGAGCGTCAACTCTCGCAGGTCAAGCGCCGGGCTGCGGTCTTTGCCTGAACTCATGGGGGAACGTATGGACATTGAAGTGCTGGGCCCGTTATCAGTGCGTGAGAACGGGGTGTCGGTCGTGCCGACGGCGCCCAAGCCGCGGCAGGTCCTGGCTCTGCTGGCCCTCAGTGCCGACCAGGTGGTTCCGGTGGCCGCTTTGGTCGAGGAGTTGTGGGAGGCCAAGCCGCCGCGCAGTGCGCGGACCACGTTGCAGACCTATGTGATGCATCTGCGGGAGCTGATCGCTCTGGCGCTGGCGCGTGGTGAGGATCAGCGGTGCACCACTCCCAAGGATGTTCTGGCCACCGTTCCGGGTGGTTACCGTCTGCAGACGCGGGGCGGCACGGTGGACTTCCGGGAGTTCGAGCGGCGTGCCGGTGCCGGTTACCGGGCGATGGACGCCGAGGACTTCGCGGGCGCGGCGCGTCGTCTGGCCGATGCGCTGTCGCTGTGGAACGGTCCCGCGCTCGCCGACATCCAGGTCGGTTCCCGTATCGCGATGGAGGCGCGGCGTCTGGAGGAGGCGCGGTTGTGCGCGCTGGACCAGCGCATCGTCGCCGACCTGGGGCTGGGCCGTCACCGCGAGCTCCTGCCGGAACTGACGGTACTGGTCAACCAGTACCGCATGCACGAGAGCCTGCACGGGCAGTTCATGCTGGCCCTGCACCGCTCGGGCCGCCGCGGTGAGGCCCTGGACGTCTACCAGCGGCTGCGCACCACCCTGGTCTCCGAGCTCGGCCTGGAGCCCTCCGCCGCCCTGCGCCGCCTGCAGCACTCGATCCTCACCACCCGCCTGGCGGCCCGCACCACCTGACGGCGCCGCCCGCGCCCGCGCATCCACCCGGCCGCGCCCGCGTACGGCACCACCCCGCGTACGGCACCACCCCGCGTACGGCACCACCCCGCGCACGGCATCATCCTGCATACGGCATGACCTTGCGATGCGAGCACCTTGTAGTACGCGTACGTGGCGACACCCCGGGGCCCGTCCGGGAGCCCGCGTGCCGGAGAGGGCATCACGCCACCCCCATCTCCCCGGCCCGGGCCCCGCCCCGCGCCCAGCACCTCTCAACACCCGCACTGCGCCGGGCCGTTGACGCATCCCCTGACGCAGACGCACGCCTTCTCCCGCACGCAGCCGCCCCTGCGCCCCGCAGTCGCCTCCGTCCCCGCGACCGCCCGCGCGGCTCAACTGCGGCCGCGCCCTTGGTACTTCGCCCTGCGCTCTTGCCGTGCGCCTCTGCGGTGGGGCCCGGGCGCGAACAGCCGTAGGCCGCATCCGCACCCGTTCCGCACCCGTTCCGCATCGGTTCCGCATCGGTTCCGCATCGGTTCCGTGGTCGCTGTCGCTGTCGCTGTCGCCACGCCCTGCCGTTGCCCCGCTCTGCGGCCCGTTGCCCCGCCCTGCGGCCGGTTGCCCCGCCCTGACTCGTGTCCCGGCCGCACGCAACTGCCCTTCGCCACCCCGCCGTTGCCTCCTCCTGCCACCCCTCACCCCGCCGTTGCTTCCCCCTGCCACCCTCACCCCGCAGAGTGACCCAGGTCACATTGTTCTGGGTCTTGGCGGCGCGGGGTGTGCGTGTCACGATTCCTGCACACCTCCCCTGCCCTGAAGTACTGACGGGGCTGTGGGGGAGGGTGTGTTCGCCGGTTCGTCCGGGCGGGGCCGCCGCTGTTGTTGTCGCGTGTGGCTGCAACTCGCCTGCCGCTGGCCGCATTTCCCCCTTGTTTTCCGGTTGTCCGGGTTTTCTGGCCTTTGGTGTCCTGTGTCTTTCGCGGGCTTTCCCGGCCTTGTTGCCGGGGTGGTTTCCGGCGAGGGCTCGGGGTGTTCGTGTGGTCGTGGGCGCCGTGAATTCCTCAATGCCGCATGCCGCATGCCGCATGCCGCATGCCGTATGCCGTGAACTTGCCTGGCTGCCCTGACTGTCCGGTTGCCCTGGCTGTCTGGCTGTCTTGGCTTTCTGTGCCTGGTTTGCGGTGGGGTTGTGTGCTGTCAGCTCAGCGTTTCCTCGTTTCCTCTCGCAGAAGTGGATTGTGTCTATGTCGAGGTTATGCAAGCCGTCGATGAGCGTGCCGGAACATGTCATCACTGTGGAAGAGACCCTGGAATTCGCCGAGAAGGCGCATGCGGGGAAGCCGCAGTTGCCGTTGGCGCTTCGGCTGATCAGGAACACGGGTGTGAAGAAGCGGCACATGGTGCAGCCGATTGAGCAGACGCTGCGGCATCCGGGTTTCGAGGAGCGTAACCGGATCTATGAGCGGGAGTCGAAGCGGCGCTGCCCGCAGGTCATCGAGCAGGCGTTGGCGAACGCGGAGGTGACGGCGCGGGATATCGACGCGTTGATCTACGTGTCGTGTACGGGGTTCATGATGCCGTCGTTGACGGCGTGGCTGATCAACACGATGGGGCTGCGCAGTGATACGCGGCAGATCCCGATCGCGCAGTTGGGTTGTGCGGCGGGTGGGGCGGCGATCAACCGGGCGCACGATTTCACGCTGGCTCATCCGGGCAGCAATGTGCTGATCGTGGCGTGTGAGTTGTGTTCGCTGTGTTATCAGCCCAGCGATGACGATATCGGTTCGTTGTTGTCGGACGGGCTGTTCGGGGACGCGGTCGCCGCGGCTGTCGTGCGGGGGATCGGGGGTACGGGGATCGAGTTGGAGCGGAATGCCTCGTATCTGATTCCGGATACGGAGGAGTGGATTTCCTACGCGGTCAAGGACAGCGGGTTCCATTTCCAGCTGGATCGGCGGGTGCCGGGGACGATGGAGCCGCTCGCGCCGGTGTTGCGGGAGCTGGCGAAGGATCACAGCTGGGAGGTCGGCAAGCTCGACTTCTATCTGATTCATGCCGGTGGTCCGCGGATTCTGGATGACCTCGCGAAGTTTTTGGAGGTCGACCGTGAGGTGTTTCGGCACAGCTGGGCGACGTTGAGCAGTTACGGGAATATCGCCAGCGCTGTCGTGCTGGAGGCCGCGCGCCGGCTGTTCGAGGAGGATCCGCCGGTGGCGGGGGCGACGGGGGTGATCGCGGGGTTCGGTCCGGGGATCACCGCGGAGATGGCGCTGGGGACGTGGGCGGTGGACCGTCCGCGGTCGGTGGCCTGATGCCTGCCCGGTGGCGGGCACGAGGACCCGAGGACACCCAGGACTCGAGGACACCCAGGACTCGAGGACACCGAGGACACCGAGGACTCGATCGAGGCGACCGGGGACTTGGTCGAGGCGACCGGGGACTTGGTCGAGGCGATTGAGGACTTCGAGGACATTGAGGGGAGGCGGGAGTAGATGACCGACCTGATTCTTCCGGCGGGTGCGGGGCGCAAGCTCATCACTCCGGCGCAGGAGGTGACGTTCAAGGCGACGAAGGCGATGGGGTCGGCGGTGTCGATCTTCGAGGTGGTTGTGCCGCCCGGGTTCGATGTCGGGGCGCATGTGCACGGCCGTTCCCAGGAGTTCTTCTATGTGCTGGAGGGCGAGCTGGACCTGCTGGCCTTCGAGCCCGCCGAGCGGACGGCCGACAGCTGGCACCGGTGGCGTTCGGTGTCCGGGCAGCGGGTGGTGCGGGCGGCGGAGGGCGGGTGCATGTTCGTGCCCTCCGGGATACCGCACGCGTTTCGCAATCCGACGGACAAGCCGGTGCGGATGCTGTTCCAGAGCTATCCCTCGCCTGATCACGAGGACTATTTCGAGGAGATAGCCGAGATCTGGTCGCGGGGCACGACGGTGGACTCGGCCGCGGTCGAGGAGATGCGCGCGCGCTACGACGTCAGCCAGATCACCCCCCTGCGCTACGAGCCCCCCGCCACCGCGGCAGCGTCCGCCATTTCGGCATCGCCTGCCGTTTCGGCTACGGGCGCTGCTTCGGTTACGGGCGTCGCCGTGGCGGGCAGCGGGGCGGGGCATGTGAAGGAGGGCGGGCAGTGAGTACACCGTCAGAGATTCCCTCAGCAGCCGCACCGCCCATCGCCGCACCGCAGACTCCTGCGCACACTCCGGCGCGGGCTCCGGCGGAGATTCCGTTGGTGCATGCGAGTCTGGGGGAGCGTGAACTGGCCGCGGTCGCCGAGGTGTTCGCTTCGGGCTGGCCTGCGGGGCAGGGGCCCAGGGGCAAGGCGCTGGAGGAGGAGCTCACCCGGATGTACGGGGTGGGGGACGCGGTCGCTGTCAGCAACTGTGGTGCGGCGCTGCATCTGGCGCTGCTCGCGTTGGGTGTGCAGGCCGGGGACGAGGTGATTGTCGCCGACTACACGTTTCCCGCGCCGGCCCAGGCGGTGCGCTATGTCGGTGCGACGCCGGTGTTCGCCGATGTCCGTGCCGATACGGGCACGGTCGATGTCGGCGCGGTGGCCGATCTGATCACTTCGCGGACGGTGGGAGTGATCGCGGTGGACACGGTGGGGCTGCCCGCCGATTACGAGCCGTTGCAGCAACTGGCCGACCGGCACGGGCTGTTCGTGGTGGAGGACGCGGCGTGCGCGGTCGGTGCGACCTACCGGGGCCGGATGGCGGGCGCTTTGGCGCAGGTGGGCTGTCTGTCCTTCCATGGCCGTAAGGGCGCGACGAGCGGGGAGGGCGGGGCGCTGCTGGCGGCGGATGTGAAGATCGCCGCTGATGCGCGGCTGCGTTCGTCGTTCGGGATCGGCAGCATCTTCGAGATGGGCAAGGTCGTGGGTCTGCCGGTGCCCGAGTTCACCGAGATCGGCTACAACTTCAAGCTGTCCGATATCGCCGCGGCGATTTTGCGGGTGCAGCTGGGCCGGGTCGGTGAACTCCTCGCGCGTCGCAGCGCGGTGGCCGCCCGGTACGGTGAACTCCTCGCCGGCGAGGAGTTGTTGAGTCTTCCGGTGGTGCCCGAGGACCGTACGCATGCCTGGCAGTCCTACATGGTGACGCTGGATGCGCGGGTCGACCGTGCGCAGGTGGCTGCCGCGCTGCGCGGGCAGGGGATCGGCTGCGGTCACGGCACGTGGGCCAGTCATCTGCAGCCGGTGTTCGCTCCGGCGCGTGCCTGCCCGGTCTCGGCGGATCTCTTCCGCCGCAATCTGGCGTTGCCGATGCACGCGGAACTCACCGCGGATCAGGTCGAACGGGTCGCCCTCGCGCTGCGCGGTGCGCTGCGCGAGGCGGTGTCCCCCCGAGCCCTGGGAGGGGCAGCATGAAGGCGTCGAGCCCGTCTCCGGATGGCGTGATGCGGCTGATCAACGGCTACTGGGCCACCGGCATCCTCGGGGTTGCCGCCCACAACAGGGTGTTCACGCATCTTGAGGAGGGTTGCGCCACGGCCGCCGAGGTGGCGGGGCGTGCGGAGATTTCCGAGCGGGGCGCGCAGACTCTGCTGGATGCTCTGGTCAGTACCGGTCTGGTGGACGTGTGTGAGGGCCGTTATCGCAATACGGCGGAGGCGTCGGCCTATCTGGTCGAGGACCGGCCTGCTTCGCTGGCCAGTTTCGCCCGGTTGAAGATGACGCACATGGCGAGCCTGGCGGATCTGGGTGAGGTGGTGCGGCTGGGGCAGCCGGTGGCGAGCCCGGTGGTGGAGGTGGCCAACAATCCGCACTGGGAGGCCATCGTGACCGCGATCGCCGCCCAGTCCCATCCGGCGGCCACGCTGGCCGCGGACCTGCTGGGCCTGGCCGCTGCCGGTGAGGTGAGCATCCTGGATGTGGGCGGCGGTTCGGGTGTCTATTCGGGTATCTGGCTCGAGGCCAATCCGCGGGCCCGCTCGGTCCAGCTCGACTGGCAGCCGATCAACGCCATCGCCCGCCGCCTGCTTGAGGCGCGGGGTGTGGGGGAGCGGTTCACCTGTGTCGACGGCGACTTCCACACCACCGACTTCGGGAGTGGCCAGTACGACGTCGCGGTGTACTCCCACATCGCCCACCAGGAGGGCCCCGACAGCAATGTCGAGGTCTTCACCCGGCTGCGTAAGGCGCTCAGGCCCGGCGGCGCCCTGGTCGTCAACGACTACATCCTGGACGACGACCGCGCAGGTCCGGCGTTCGCGCTGATGTTCGCCGCGGAGATGCTCCTGAAGTCCAAGCACGGCGGCACCTGGCGGCGCGCCGACTACCACCGGTGGCTGACCCAGGCGGGGTTCGAGGACATCACCTTCCACCCCGCCCCGCCCGGCACCCTCGTCATCGCCCGCTGACCCACCCCCGCACCGCACCACCCGCAGACCGCAACCGCACCGCAGAGCGCACCACCCGCAGACCGCAACCGCACCGCAGAGCGCACCACCCGCAGAGCGCACCACATCGCGGATACCGCACCACATCGCACTGCACTGCACTGCGCGCACCACATCGCACTGCGCTGCACTGCGCGCACCACATTGCGCTGCACTGCGCGCATCGCACTGCGCGCATCGCATCGCACATACCGCACCGCATGGCAGTGCGCCTCATCGCACACCCCGCACACCCCGCACGCCCTGCACATCCCGCGCGCCCCCGCTTTCTTCATGCGGGGGTGCGCGGCATTGACCCCTGCTCGTAAAGCCGGAAAGAAGGAATCGGTTATGGCTCCCGTGAATGTCGCGATCATCTACTACAGCTCCACCGGCACCGTCCACGCCCTGGCCCAGGCCGCCGCCGAGGGCGCCGAGAAGGCGGGTGCGACGGTACGTCTGCGCAAGGTCCGCGAGATGGCCCCGCCGGAGGCGATCGGCTCCAACCCGGCCTGGGCCCAGCACGTTCAGGACACCGCCGACATCCAGGAGGCCGCCCTGGACGATCTGAGCTGGGCCGATGCGATCCTCTTCGGTACGCCCACCCGGTTCGGCAATGTCGCCGGCCAGCTCAAGGCCTTCATCGACACCACCGGCGGGCTGTGGCAGCAGGGCGGCCTGGCGGGCAAGGTCGTCTCCGCGTTCACCGCCAGCGGTACGGCCCATGGCGGTCAGGAATCGACCATCCTCGCGCTGAGCAACACCTTCTACCACTGGGGCGGCATCATCGTGCCGCCCGGATACACCGACCCGATCCAGTTCCAGACCGGCAACCCGTACGGCACCTCGCATGTCGCCGGTGTCGGTGGCGCCGCCTCGGGTCCCGGTGAGAGCGTTCTGCAGGCCGCCCGTCACCAGGCCCGCCGCGTCGCCGAGACGGCGGCCGCCCTCAAGGCGGGCCGCGCCGCCTCCGCCTGACCCACCCGCACATCCTCCACAACGCCCGCCCGCCCGTGCGCATGTGCGGGCGGGCGGGGCCGAACTGCGGTGCCACAGGCGCCTGTTGAGGACACCCGCCCCCGCCCCACCCCCGCGTACTGCGGGGGCGGGTGTCGGGGATGTTTTTCGCCGACCGTACAAATGCCGACCGTACAAATGAGGAGACAGCCGCGATGAAGGGCTCTGTGGCCTACCAGTCGATACAAAAGCGCGGTCTTCATCTGGGCCTGCTTCCGGCGCTGGCCGCCGAGGTCAACGCTTCGACGCCGATCACGCTGGATCACGATCTGGATGTGGCACCGGCGGCGGGACGGGAGCTGACCACCGCACAACTGGCCGATCTCGTGGACGATCTGGCGGGGCGTCTGTGGGCGGCGGGTGTCAGGCCCGGTGAGCATGTCGTGATCCACAAGAAGGCGAACGCCGACATGTGGGTGCTGGCGTGCGCCGCCTCCCGGATCGGCGCGATACCGGTGATGCTGTCGCCCGGTTTGGACGCGGCGACGGTGGGGGCCCTGCTGGAACGCCTGGGGCAGCCCAACCTGCTCAGCGACGGGCACAAGCTGGACGTACTGGCCACGGTGCCGCTCGCCGGGCTGACGCGCCGGGTGATGGTGGTGGCAGGCGTTCGGGCGGGAGCTCTGTCGCTTCAGGAGCTGGCCGGGGCGCCGCGCGTGAAGCCGGTGGTGCGGCCCCTGGACGAGGCCGCGGTGATCACCCACACCTCGGGCACCACGGGGCTGCCCAAGCTGGTCGTCCACACGGCCCGCACGCAGGGCATCCGGCTGAAACCGCAGTGGCGGCTGCTGTCGCTGATACGGCGCCGGGAGAACGTGGCGATCCACATCTCCTTCGTGCACTCGCGGATGGTCGCCGCGATGGCCCTGGCCCTGCTGAAACAGATGCCGGTCCTGCTCATGAACAGCGCCGAGCCCGAGGCGGTCGCCACGTTGTTCCTGCGGCACCGGCCCGGGCTCGTCGAGGCGCTGCCCAACTCGCTCATGGAGTGGGAGCACCTGGCCGACGACCCGCGGCGCCCGTTCGCTTCGGTGAAGTACTTCAGCAGTACCTTCGACGCGATCCACCCGGCCACGATGAGCCGTCTGCTGGCCGCCTCCGGGCGGCCGGGCGCGCTGTTCTTCCAGATCTACGGGCAAAGCGAGGTCGGCCCGGCCGTGGGCCGCGCCTACTTCCGCCGCAGCGCCCACAAAGCCGACGGCCGCTGCGTGGGCTGGCCCATGCCGCTGGGTGCGGCGAGGGTACGCGTGGTCAGCCGCGACGGCCACCGCCCCACCTCGAAGAACCCCGGCTTCATCGAGGTGGCCTGGCCGGGCCTGGCCAAGGCGTACTTCGCCGAAGCGGACCGCTACGACACCAACCGCCGCGGCGCCTGGTGGCGCACCGGCGACGTCGGCTACTTCACGCGCCTGGGCTGTCTGCACATGCTCGACCGCGAGGTCGACATGATCCCCGGCCTGCGCAGCTCTCTGGAGGTCGAGGACCTCGTCCTTGGCAGGCTGCCCGAGCTCAGCGAACTCGTCGTCGTCCAGGGCCCGGCCGGCGAGGCCGTCCCGGTGATCTGCACCCGCGACGACCAGCCGCTGGACGAAGGCCGCTGGCGGGCCGCGGCCGCCGACTTCCCCCAGCTCGCCCGCCCCGTGCAGATCCCGCAGGCCGAACTGCCGCGCACCGCCACCCTCAAAGTCCAGCGCCTCCAACTCGCCGACCGTCTCAAGAACCGGCCGGACAACAGGCCCTGAACCACACCGGGAACCACATCCGGCCGGCCCGGCCCGCACCGCCGCATCACACACAGGCCGCGCGCCTCAAAAAGAAGGGTGCCGGCCGCTTCGATGAGAGAGGTCCGTGACATGACACCCCACGCCACGCTCGCCCGGCTCCGTGAATACATGGTGGGCCCCTCCCGGTTCATGACCCTGCTGTCCTGTTTCGAGCTGGGCCTGATCGACACGCTGCGCCGGCGCCCCGCACTGAGCGCCGCCGAACTCGCCGCCGCCGCGGGCGCCCGCCCGGCCGCCGTGGAACAACTGCTGTTCCTCCTCGTCAAGGAAGGCTTCGTCACCCGCGAGGAGACCACCGGCCGCTACCGCCTCGACGCCCTGGCCGACGTCGCCGAGAAAGACCTGACCCAGGCACGCGCCGACCTCGACATGATCAAAGCCGTCACCCTGCGCCAGCTGTACTACCTCACCCCAAGCGTGCGCGCGGGCCGCGTCGTCGCCCTCAAGGAGCTCTACGGCTTCGAGGGAAACCTCTACGACGCGCTGGGCGTCTACCCCGAACTACGCGAGCCCTGGGCACGGCTGATGGACACCGTCACCGCCCACGTGGACCCGTGGTTCTTCGCCAATATCGACATCCCCGCCGGATCCCGGGTACTGGACCTGGCGGGCAACACCGGACTCGGCGCCCTGCACACCTACCGGCTGAAGAACTCACCCGGACTGACCGTCACCACCTTCGACCTGCCGGAAAAGGAACAGGAATGCCTGGCCAACTTCCGCGCCCACCACGTCGAAGACCACTGCTCGTTCATCGGCGGTGACGTCTTCGAAGGCCTGCCCAGCGGCTTCGACGTCATCCTCGTCAAACACTTCCTGCCCATGTTCGACAAGGACGACGTCCTGCGGATCCTCCAAGCCGCCCACGGCGCACTGAACGACGGCGGACAGATCCACGTCCTGGTCCCTCTCCTGCCCGAAGACCTCACCGACCCCGACAACTACACCGCCGACTTCTACCCCAGCTTCTTCGTCGGCTGCACCATGGGCCAGGGCGGACCGCAGAAACTCTCCACCTGGCAGAGCTGGATCGAGGAATGCGGATTCACCCTCACCAAGGCACTGACCGACGACCCCGCGAACCTGCCCCCGCACGCCCTGACCGTCGAAGCCCTCCTGTCCGCGACGAAAACCGCCTGACACCGACGGCGACCACAAGAGCTGACGGCCCGTCACTTCAGAGGGCGGAGCACTCCCGCTCACAAGGCGGAGCACTCCCACAGGCCCCTGCGCCTGCCACCCGCACCACAACCCCGGCACCTCAACAGGCGTAACAGGACATCGACTTGACGCAACGTCACCTCGTGCCCCTTCGCCTGGCGCGCGCCCCTTAGGCGCACCCGCATACCCGCCGCGAATCCGCGTACCCGCCGCGTGCCCGCCCGCGTGCCCGGCGTTCCGGCACACCAGCCCCGCGCCCGCGCCTGCGCCCGCGTATCTCCGGCGCGCCCGCCCCCCCCCGCACGCCCTTTTCCCTTTCCGTTCTTCTCCTTTCCTTATCCCTTCCGTTCCGAGCAAGGCCGATCTTGGAGGACGCATGTCGAAAGCAACGAAGGCGGAAGCCGTCTACACGGCCATCGAGGAAGCGGCCGGGCTGCTGGACATCCCCTGCTCGCGCCAGAAGGTCCTGTCGGTACTGTCCGCGTTCGGCGGCGGGGTCTCCCAGGAGTCCGTGGTCGTCCTGGCCATGGCCGGCGGCGAACGCCACAGCGGCGACATCGACTACAACTTCACCGTCCCCACCGAAGTCGGCGACCCGTATGACATCGCGGTGGCGAACGGCTGGATCGAGGCCACCGACCACCCCGTCTCCCGCGTCCTGCCCGAGATCGTGGAAAGCAGCCCGGTCACCTTCTACGGAGTGGAAAGCGGAGTCGTCGGCGGCTTCAAGAAGACCTACGTGTTCTTCCCGCTGGACAACCTCGGCAAGCTCTCCACCCTCGCCGCGCTGCCGTCGATGCCCCCGAGCGTCGCCGAACACGCCCGCACCTTCGCCGCCGCGGGCCTGGACAACCGCGTGTCCATCGTCGGCATCGACTACATCAGCCGCACCGTCAACATCTACTTCATGGCCGGGTCCCTGGAAGAAAAGACCGCCCTGTCGATGCTCGCCGACACCGACCTTCCCGTACCCGGCGCGCCCCTGCTGGAATTCATCCAGAAGTCGTTCTCGGTGTATCCCACTTTCGGCTGGGACTCCGCGCAGGTCCACCGGATCTGCTTCTCGGTGGTCAGCCCCGACCAGGCCGCGTACCCCACCACGCTCCACCCGGAGATCGCCCACTTCGCGCACAACGCCCCGCACGAGTACGAGGGTGCGCGGGTCCTCGTCTACGGGGCGACGGTCGCCCGCGGCGAGGAGTACCACAAGCTCGGCGTCTACTTCCGCAGGCCGCCCGCGTTCTGGAACAACCTCCCGCTGGCCGCCACGTTCGAAAAGCTCGTCGCCGACCAGCAGAACACCGCCTGACACCCCGTCACGGCCACGGCACCACACCACATCACAGCACCACACCCGCACCCGCACCCGTATCCGTAACTGCCCGTAGGGGAGAGGAAGACCAGTGTCCGAATCTGTTGAGGCCGCCGAACACGCCGCCGCCTTGGACTCGCTCGGCGACGTTCTCGGCGAGGCCGGCGCGGCCGCGCTGGCCGGACAGCGCGCCCAGCTGGCCGAGAAGCTTCTGCGCGCCGCCTTCGAAGTGTGGGAGAACCCGGCCATACGCCCCAACCTCCTGGGACTGCTGCACGCCGCGGTCAACAGCGAGGAAGGCGCCGAGAAGATGCGCCAGTTCCTCGCCAACCAGCTCTTCGCCCAGGTGGGCAAGGCGATCGGCATCGACGGCATGGACATCTACCAGGCAGCGGAAACCATCAAGGTCCCCGTGATCAACATCAACGCCGCCGCCGGCCAGGTATGGGGCGTCGTCCTGCTGCGCTACGTCGTCAAGCTGGAACCCATCGCCTCGGCCCCCGCCGAAGAACTCATCGACCTGCTCATCCCCACCATCCGCCGCTACCTCTAACCCCAGACGCAACCCGCAACCCGCAGCCCGTACCCGGACCGGCCGGGACCACCGGGCCGCCGGGCCGCCGGGACCCCCGGACTACCAGGCCCCCAGCCCTCCGAAGCACCCCAAAACACCCCAACCCTTCACCGGCCGGCACCCAAACGCCGGCCGGTGAAAACAGGACCGCGCACCCTGTCACATCCGCCAGGGCACATACGTCACTACTCCAAGACCCACACCATCCCGCGAGCAGGCGGGGCCGACAACAAGGCCCCCCGGGAACCGACCAACAACACCCCGGCCCCGCCTTCCTTGCCCGCGCGGACGGAGCAGTGCCGCCCGCGGAACCTTCGGAGGAACTGGTTAGACATGAGTAGCGCAGACGACAAAGCCCCGGCCGAAACGGCCCACCTTGCCGCTGCCGACCCACGGCGATGGCAAGCCCTCGCCGTCCTGACAGCGATGCAGTTCATGCTCATGATGGACATCACCGTCGTGAACATCGCCCTACCCCGCATCGAAGACGACCTCGACTTCTCCGTCGGAGACCTGGCATGGGTCGTCAACGCCTACGTCCTGACCGCCGGCGGATTCCTGCTCCTGGGCGGACGACTGGCCGACATGTACGGCCGACGCCTCACCTTCATCGCAGGCGTCCTGGTCTTCGGCATCTCCTCGGTCGTATGCGGCGTCGCCGTCAACTCCGGAATGCTCGTCACCGGCCGATTCGTCCAGGGATTCGGCGAAGCCCTCGCCGGCCCCGCCGCCCTCGGACTGATCCCCGTACTCTTCCGCGACCCCAAAGAACGCACCAAAGCCCTCGGCATCTGGGGCGGCATGGCAGCCCTGGGCAGCGCGGTCGGCTCCGTCGTCGGCGGATCACTCACCGACCTCGTCGACTGGCGATGGATCTTCTACATCAACATCCCCGTCGCCCTCTTCGCCCTCATCATGGTCCCCCGCGTCATCCCCGAGAGCAAAATGGCCCGCGAAGGCCACCGCATCGACATCATCGGCGCCCTCAGCGCAACCGGCGGCCTCGTCGCCATCGTCTACGGCCTGCTCCAAGCCGCCGACGACCCCTGGGGCTCCACCGACGTCCTGCTGCCCCTCCTCGGCGGCCTCGCCCTGCTCATCCTCACCGCCATCTGGGAATCCCGCGTCCCCGACCCCATGATCCCCCTGCGGTTCTTCACCAACCGCACCCGCCTGACCTCCAACGGCGTCAGCATCCTCTCCCTCGCCGCCTTCTACACCTACGCCTTCCTCCTCACCCTCTACCTCCAGCAAGTCCTCGACTACTCCCCCCTCAAAACCGGCCTCACCTACGTCCCCTTCACCCTCGCCATCGGCATCGGCATGGGCGTATCCACCGCCCTCATGCCCCGCATCGGCGTCAAAGCCACCCTCATCACCGGCTTCCTCGGCAGCGCCGCAGGCCTGGCCCTCGCCGCCGCCGGCCTCGCCACCGACGCCACCTTCCTCAGCGGCATCATGCCCGGCCTGCTCGTCTACGGCTTCTTCAACGCCGTCGCCTACCCCGCCCTCACCAACGGCGCACTCCACCAAGTCACCGGCCAAGACGCAGGCCTGGCCTCCGGCGTCCAAACCGCCATGCAACAAGTCGGCGCCTCCCTGGGACTTGCCACCCTCGTCCCCCTGGCCCTGCGCTACGTCAACGACCACGTCGAAGACGGCACCCTCCCGCAGATCGCCCAAACCGACGGCTACGCCCTCGCCCTACGCGTAGCCGCAGGCATCCTCGTCGTCGCAGCCGCACTCGCCCTCCTCATGGAAAAGGTCGACGCCAAACCCCGCGACGCAGCCGCCGAAGCCACCGCCGACGACCCCACCGACCCCGGCCCCGAAACCGACGCACCAGCAATCGCCGCCAAACCCTGACCCCCAACCACCCCCACCCCGGCACCAACTGAAACACCCTCACCCGCGCCCGTCCCCCGCAGGCCCACCCTGCCAAGGACGGGCGCGGCGCGTTACACCACCACGCCCCGACCAACAGCCGCCAAGCACCCAAACACAGGCAGGCCACCCACACCCACCCTCACCAAAACCCCCCCGCCCCCCGAACTCCAATGCCACCAAAGCGAATTGACACCACACCACAAAAGAAAAGAGCCACCCACCCACCACAAAACCAGCAGCACAACCCACCCAACAAACCCAACCGGGCCGCACCCGAACCGAAAGGCAGCACACACATGAAAGACCAAACCGCGGCACCGGACCCCAACGGTTCACCGCAACGCCCCACCCAACTCCCCTCACTCACCGGCCTCAGATTCCTCGCAGCCCTCATCGTCTTCCTCTACCACGCCTCCTACCTCGCCGGACCACTCCGCCCCACCGCCCCCATCAACTTCTTCAACGACCCCGACATCGCCCAACCCGTCGCCGACTTCTTCCAACCCGCCGGACGCATCGGCGTCTCCTTCTTCTTCGTACTCAGCGGCTTCGTCCTCGCATGGTCCGCCACCCCCGGCAGCAAACTCACCACCTTCTGGCGCCGCCGCGCACTGAAGATCTACCCCAACCACATCGTCATGTGGACCCTCGCCATGTGGCTCTACGCCTCCACCGCACCCACCGAGGCATGGCTGTCGAACCTCCTCCTGGTCCACACCTTCAGCAACCGCCCCGACATCGCCGCAAGCATCAACTCCCCCTCCTGGTCCCTCTGTTCAGAAGTCCTCTTCTACGCACTCTTCCCCCTCTTCCTCCTCGCCGTACGCCGCATCAACCCACACCGACTGTGGTGGTGGACAGCCGCCATGATCACCGGCATCGCCACCATGGCAACAGCAACCAAACACCTCGTCACCGGCGGCCTCCCCAGCCCCTTCTCAAACCTCACGGCCAATCAAGAATGGTTCGGATACGCCTTCCCACCCCCACGCCTCTTCGAATTCATCCTCGGCATGCTCCTCGCCCGCATCGTCGCCGAAAACCTCTGGCCACCCATCGGCCTGTGGCCCTCCACCCTCCTGTTCACCGCCGGCTACGCCCTCGCCCTCGCCGTCCCCGCCCCCTACAACTTCAGCCTCACCACCGTCATCCCCATCGGCATGATCCTGTGCGCCGCCGCCACACGAGACCTCCACGGCCAAACCAGCTGGCTCGCCACCCGCCCCATGATCTGGCTCGGCAACATCTCCTTCGCCTTCTACCTCGTCCAAGGCGTCGTCATCTTCTACGGCCGACCCGAACTCCTGGGCGCCCACACCTACAACACCCCCACAGCCCTCGCCATGTTCACCCTCCTCCTCCTCGCAAACCTCCTCGCCGCCTGGCTACTCCACCGCCTCATCGAACAACCCGTCATGCGCCGCTGGAGCCACCCCACCAAAAAACCCACCCCCCACACCCCCCACCACAACAACCCCCAACCAGCCAACGAAACCGTCTGAACCCCCACCCCCAAACAAGGAGCAGAAATGAACCTCGCACTCTGGATCACCACCGGATTCCTGGCCGCCCTCTTCCTGGGAGCAGGCATCAGCAAACTCCTCGTACCCCAAGAAAAAATGGCCACCATGGCCACCGCCACCCAATGGGCCGCAGACTTTCCCCCCACCGCCCTCAAAACCATCGGAACCCTCGAACTCCTCGGCGCCCTCGGCCTCATCCTGCCCGCCGCCCTCGACACCGCCCCCATACTCGTCCCCCTGGCCGCCCTCGGCCTCGCACTCGTCATGACCGGCGCCATCACCCTGCGCATCCGCCGCCACGAATACGCCCTCATCGCAGCCGAAGCCCTCTACCTGGCCGCCACCCTCTTCATCGTCTGGGGCCGCTTCGGCCCCGAATCCTTCAACTAACCAACCCAGCCCAGCAGTTCAACACTGACCCAGCAAACCCGAACCACCCGGCCACCACCACACCGACAAGAAAGACACCCACATGCCCGACACCGGAATCCTCGGACTCGGCACCTACGTACCACCCCGCATCGTCACCAACAACGAAGCCGGCGCCAACGCCGGAATCGACGACGAATGGATCACCCGCAAAACCGCCATCCGACAACGCCGCTGGGCCGAACCCCACCAAGCAACCTCAGACCTCGCCACCCACGCAGCACACACCGCACTCACCAACGCCCACATCACCCCCGACCAACTCACCACCATCGTCGTCGCCACCTCCACCCCCGACCGCCCCCAACCCCCCACAGCCGCCTACGTCCAACACCAACTCCGCGCAACCAACGCAGCAGCCTTCGACATCAACGCCGTCTGCTCCGGAGAAATATTCGCCCTCTCCACCATCCACGGCGCCCTCACCCACCGCGGCGGACACGCACTCCTCATCGGCGCAGACCTCTACTCACGCATCCTCAACCCCACCGACCCCAAAACCATCTGCCTCTTCGGCGACGGCGCAGGCGCCATGATCATCAGCCACAACACCCCCCACGCACACCTCCGCCACCTCGCACTCCACACCTTCGGCGAACTCGCCCACCTCATAGAAGTCCCCGCCGGCGGCAGCCGCCTCCCCACCAACAACCACACCCTCCAAACAGGCAGCCAATACTTCACCATGAACGGCCGCCAAGTACGCCAATTCGTCGAAGAAAAACTCCCACAACTCACCAAACAATTCCTCCACGAAGCAGGCGTCACCCCCGACGACATCCACCACTTCATCCCCCACCAAGCAAACGGCATCATGCTCGAAACCGTCTTCACCCACCTCGCCCTCACCCACGCCACCATGCACCAAACACTCACCCACTACGGCAACACCGGCGCCGCCTCCATCCCCATCACCCTCGACAAAGCCACCCGCGAAAACGCCTTCAAACCCGGCGACCTCATCCTCCTCGCAGGCTTCGGCGGAGGCATGTCAGCAGGCTTCGCACTCCTCGAGTGGTAACACACCCACCACAAACTCAACCCCGCCGCCGCAACGCAATCTCCACCAACTCCTCAATATCGAACTCCGAACGCCCCGGCGTCCCATAACGCGTAATCTTCCCCCGACTCACCCACTTACGAATCGTCGCCGGAGAAACCCCCGCAGCAAGCGCAGCCACACTCGTCGGCACCAACCTGTGACGCGGCGGCCTACTCACGCCCCCACCACCCCACAACCCCGCCCCACAAGCGGCCGCAACAAAATCCACTCACGCAACTCCCACGAATGCCCCAACGAACACCCAATACTGCTCCCACCCGAACCCCCCACACCCCGCGGCAACCCACTAATCACCCCCGAACAACCCTCCACCACACACCCCCTCGAAAACCCACCAACACCATCACGCTCCGGATCAATCGCACTCAACAAATCCCCCCGCAAACCCTCCACCTCATCCGCAAAATCACCAGCCGGAGGCTGAGCAACAAGCCACCCAAGATGACCCAACAAAAACCCCGCCAAAGAAGAAACAGAACGCTCAGGCACCCCCACCCCCAACTCCTCCGCAACAAACTCAGCCCAACACTCCAAAACAGCAACAATATTAAACCGCGCATCCAAAACAGACACATTCAAATGATCCCGACTACGACTCCCCGACACCCACGTCTGCCCCACCCGCCGCGACACCGGCGCCACCTGATGCAAACACTCCTCATGAAGACCAGGAAGACCACGCAAACCACGCTCCACCTCCCCGATACACACACCACACAACACCGCACCAACAGCCGCCCCAAACCCCCGCACACGACACCTCGAGCACACCTCAAAACCCATCGAAACTCCCTCATCGAATGATCCTGAGCAACCGTCACTGGCAAACACAAACACCCGCAACAAAAAACCCAACAAAAACCCGGCCCCACCACCAGACCAGAAACACCCCGAAAGACCGGACCAAAACCCAACCCCAAATACACCACACCACACACAATCAAAAACCCCGCACAGCCCCCACCCCCACCCCCGGACACCCAGACATACAAACAAGCCCCAAGAAAGCGACGACGCACATCCTGCCAGAGCAGCACCGATAAATCAGCAACACAAATACCCAGTCAATCGCCCCTACAGAGAAACTCCAGTTCCCTGCGCCCAAGACTCCGGCAAAACCACAAGCCACCCGACACCCACACACCACCCAGCAAGCACAAAAAGAACGAAAGCCCAACCCACCAACACCACACCCACACCTCCGCCCAAGGAGACAAACATGACCACAGGAGCCACCACCCACCACACCAGCGACAACCCCACCCCCTCCGCACACCACACCAGCCAAACCCTGCTCCAACACGTCGAACTCCGGCTACGCACCCTCCTCACCACCGAACGCGAACGATGGACCCAGGTGAACCCCCGAGCAGTCGTCACCATCGACGCCCTGGCCCACATGATCAACTCCGGCGGCAAACGCATCCGCCCCACCTACTGCCTCACCGGCTACCTCGCAGCGGGCGGCGACCCCGACAACCCCGCCGGCGCCACAGCAGCAGCTGCAGCCCTGGAAATGCTGCACGCCTCCGCCCTCATCCACGACGACGTCCTCGACAACTCACACCAACGACGCGGACAACCAACCATCCACACACAACACACCGCACTGCACGAACAACAAGCCTGGCAAGGCGAACCCCGCCGATTCGGCGAAGGCGTCGCCCTCCTCACCGGAAACCTCGCACTCGTCTACTCCGAACAACTCATGGCCGACGCACCCACCACCGTCACACCAGAATGGAACACACTCCGATCAGAACTCATGATCGGCCAGTACATGGACGTCGCCGCAGCCGCCGAATTCTCAGCAGACCCCCAACTCTCCCGCTGGATAGCCCTCATCAAATCCGGCCGCTACACCATCCACCGCCCTCTCGTCATAGGAGCCAGCGCCGCAAACCGAGCCGACCTCGCCCCCGCCTTCGAAGAATACGGCGAAGCAATAGGCGAAGCCTTCCAACTCCGCGACGACCTCCTCGACGCCGTCGGAGACACCGCAGACACCGGCAAACCAGCCGGCCTCGACCTCAGCCAACATAAAATGACACTCCTACTCGGCTGGGCAATGCAACGAGACGAACACATCCACACCCTCATCACCCAACCCGGCCACACCACCGAAGAAATACGTGACCGCCTCGTCGAAACAGGCGTACCCAAGGACATCGAAAAGCACATCGCCAACCTCGTGGAAAGAGGCTGCAAAGCCATCACCGACGCCCCCATCCACCCCGTATGGCGAAGCCAACTCAAGTCCCTTGCGCACCAAGTGGCTTACCGCAACACGTAACACCCGCCCCGGAAAGGGAAATAGGAGCGGGAACCGCGGCCGAGAATATCCAGAAAGAGAAATGGACGAAACGTCAACTCCCTGAAGAATAAAGCTATTTGATGTAAGAAGAATCTCGGCACGAACTGGGTTGATATTTCCCGTACTTGTCGAGGAGGGGATACCGATCTCCAGAATCGAGGAACAGCCGAGTGCCCCGCTGGCTGCTGCCAGCCTGAAGGTGACCGCGGAGCGGGCAGCTTCCAACTCCCTTAGCCACAAGCAAAGTTGCAGATAACAATGCAGCGAAGGTGGTGAGTCGATCGCGGAGCTATCGACTCACCACCGACCGATCACGTGCTCCACGGAGTGGAGCACTCGGCCACGGAGTGGCCGACAGATCGCGGAGCGATCTGGACCGCCGCGTAGCGGCGGCGCGTCGTGTCTGCGGAGCAGACCGCGCGCATCCAGAACCACAACCGACCACCCCCTGCCGCCGCACACTGACTACGCAGCAGAGTGCCCAGCAGCCCGACTCAGCACATCAGGAACTGGCCGCGTTCATCCGTACGCGGGTGAGGACGTTCACGTGTACGCCGACACCTGGTGAAGGGCATACCACCGATCCGCTCCCGCCGCGGGCGACGGCGACGCAGGCCGGACAAGCTTCACGCAGACAAGGGATACGACTACCTTCACCTGCGGCGATGGCTACGAGGCCGCGGCATCAAGCACCGCATTGCCCGCAAGGGGATCGAGACCTCGCAGCGGCTCGGCCGCCACCGCTGGACCATCGAGCGCACCATGTCCTGGCTCGCCAGCTGCCGCCGACTCCACCGCCGCTACGAACGCAAGGCCGAGCACTTCCTTGCCTTCACCAGCCTTGCCTGCACCCTCATCTGCTACCGCAGACTCAAGACAACTCCATGCGTTGTGAAAGCTGCGCCATGATGGCCGGCGTGAGCAAAGAGACTGCGCTTGAGGCGGTAGCACGCCTGTACCAGGAATTCATGGGATTGCCCTTCCCTCCCAGGCTGGCTGGAGCGGACCGGGCCGGCTTCGACCTGGTGATGCTGGACTCCGACACCGCAGCCTGGATTTTTATCTGGATCAAGAACGGCGGCGAGCTCGAAACGCGAGGTCGGAGCGGTCTGCTTCGCTGCATCGCCCGCCTGGACCAGGTCATACCTGTACTCAGCGAAGAGGACGGCCCTGAGTACTGGCACCGCCTGCGCGAGATGGCTCACCTTGTCGCGGTTACCTCACAGATAGCCACCAAATGAGATGACCCCTTATGACCACGCCGCGCCCCGCCGCCTCCCACCGCACCCGCACCCGCTCCCGCGCCAACGGAGACGGCACCATCTACCAGCGCAAGGACGGCCGCTGGGAAGCCGCCGGATACGTCCTCGCCCCCGGCAACACTCGCAAGCGCGTCCGCGTCTACGGCACAAGCCGGAAGGAAGCCCTGGGCAGGCTCACCAAGAAGATCGCCGCGAGCAACCTCGGGCTGCCCGTCGCAGTATCCGACTGCACCGTGAGCGACTACCTGACGTACTGGCTGAACAGCATCGCCGTCCACCAGGTCCGGGAGATCACCCACACCCGCTACGCCGCCTGCATCCGTCTCCACCTCATCCCCGGCCTCGGCGCGAAGAAGCTCGCCCGGCTCACCGCCCGCGACGTCCGCACCTTCCTCGACCACCTCCGCGTCGCCTGCCAGTGCTGCGTACATGGACGGGACACCGCCCGGCACTCCTGCTGCGCCATCGGCCAATGCTGCGACAAGAGGCTCTCGCCACTGACCGTGACCTACGTCCACTCGGTCCTCAAGTCCGCACTTGAGCACGCCGTCCGCGAAGACGACCTGCCCCGCAACGTCGCCCGAAACGTCAGGACCCCCGCGCCCCGCCCCCGGCGCTTCAAGCCCTTCACCGCGAGCGAGGCCCGGCAGTTCCTCCAGGCCGCCAGCGGCGACCGGCTTCACGCGCTGTACGAACTCGCCCTGCGCACCGGCCTCCGCAAGGGCGAACTCCTCGGCCTGCACTGGGAAGACCTCGACCTCGACGCGGGAACCGCCGCCATCCACCGCTCCCTCCAGCGCACTCACACCGGCGGCCTGACCATCCTGCACACCAAGACCCGCGCCTCTGAACGCCGTATCGCACTGCCCACCGAATGCATCAACTCTCTCAAGATCCACCAGGAGAGGCAGCAGGAAGATCGTCAGGCTGCGGGATCACGATGGGCGGACAACGGTCTCGTCTTCACCACCCCGGTCGGCAGGCCCTTCGATCCCACCAACCTCACACGCCGCTTCCGCCACCTCCTCGAACGCGCCGGCCTTCGAGTGATCCGCTTCCATGACCTCCGGCACTCGACCGCCACCCTCCTCCTGGAGCAGGGCATCGACCTCGTCGTGATCAAGGAGTTGCTCGGCCACGCCCACATCGGCGTGACGGCCAGCGTCTACGCCCACGTCCGACTCCGCCTCCACCGCCAAGCCATCGGCAGCCTCGGCGAAGCTCTCAGCCCTGGCAGCGACGGCCCCGACTTCCCACCCGTCGTCCGCTGACGTTGCCGTCACCGTTGCCGTCAAACGCCCGTAGAGGCCCCGCTGGAAAACGGCGAATTCAAGGTGTCGTGGCAACACCGCTGGTCATGCGGCTGTTGTGAGGAGCTTAGCGAGGCGCTCGGCTGGGGTTTCCCAGCCGAGCGTTTTGCGTGGACGGCCGTTGAGTTCGGTGGCGACGGCGTCCAGGCGCTCACGGCTGTGCCGGGACAGGTCGGTGCCCTTCGGGAA